>DUNU01000008.1 GCA_012839185.1 Clostridiales bacterium
AAATTCCAAAAACTTAGAGGAATTTATGATATAATAAACGAAGTTTCAGGTATTTATATTAGTTGAATATAGCAACATATATCAAGATTTGTACTTCCAATTGAGTTATTATAAGTTTGGAAAGGAGGTACTTTAATGTTTTCATGGTATGATGAAGTTCAAAAAATCAAATCTTGGATAGATAGAAACATCGAAGAGAACATATCGTTGTCACAACTTTCTAATTATAGTGGCTATTCACCATACTATCTATCTAAAAAGTTTCATGAGCTTGAGGGAATTTCATTAAAAGAATATATATTGATTTCAAAGATTCAACATTCTGCCATTCAGTTGAACGAAACCAATGACAGAATTATTGATATTGCTTTGAGTCACGGTTATTCATCTCAAGAAGCATTTACAAGAGCTTTCATGAAAGTTTATGGAATAACTCCATGGTCATACCGAAAACTACAAAAACCTTCGCCAACTGCTGAAAAATGCCGATTACTACACTCTGTCGGCTTCACAAAACCAATTGGAGGTATGGATATGAAAATTTATGTGAAACAAATGTATGACTGGAACTATTATGCCTTCTTTGCCGAGGATGTTGATGAAAAGTATTGGGACTATTTTAAAGAGAATCTCTGGTGGCAGATAGGTAATAGTTTTATGAAATCATACGACAACGTAAAAGACTTTGAGTACTGTGCTGAGAACTTCACAAGATATGGCGAAATAGCTATTAAACAACAATTGAAAATACTTACGACTCCTTGGGAAAAAGCATTGGATTTATTTATTCCTGAAATCAAAAAATTAGGTGTAGATTGGTTTATTCATGGCAGTGTAGCTATGTCACTTTGGGGAATTGATGTCGCGCCAAAAGATGTCAATATCATTATCCCCAATTACTCTGATTTTGATAAGGTCAGGAACCATTTTTACAAATTAGCAATAAGACCGATTGAACGTTGCGAAAACTGGCTCATGAGCGGACTTGGAGAAATTTTCATGGAAGCCGTGATTGGAATTGCATTCCACAATAAAGAACTTGAACCATACGACATGAGCAAACTTGGAAAAATCGCTTACAAGGGAACAGAAGTGTATGTGTCCAGTTTGGAAATGCTGAGGCAAGACAACATGAACTACAATCGGTTGGAACGAGTTAAAGCGGTTGAGGAAAAAATAAGGCAAAACACCGCATTATAAGCAAAGTGGGAAGTTGATAGAAAATAGCACAGCTTCCCATTATTTTATATTAATATTTCTATACAGATTCCGGTGAGGTATTAGATGTATAAAAATGCTTGTTCGCATTACCGTATAACAGTTAAATAGTAAGACTAATAGGAGAATATAGGTTTCTGGCTTATGTTCTCTTTTATTTATGAAATAAATAAGCCGTTTGCTTCAATCCAATAAAGCAAGCGGCTTTTTTGCGTGAAAGGAGGAATTTAAAGTGTCAAAAGTAATCGCACTTGCCAATCAGAAGGGTGGCACCGGCAAAACAACCACGACTGTTAACCTCGGTATCGGCCTTGCTGCAC
>DUNU01000009.1 GCA_012839185.1 Clostridiales bacterium
ATCGCTTGCTTGCAAGAATGGCAGACAACATTTTAAATATGTCAATATACAAAATGGAGTTTGTGGAAAAATAAAAAAGAAAGGACTGTTCAGTTTATTTAAAATAGAGTGACAGTAAAGTATTTGCTATGAGAGAGAGCTTTTGGGGGTTGATTATTCCTTTTTTAGGCACATCGTTGGGAGCATTCTGTGTTTTTTTTATGAAAAACGAACTGAATGTATCGGTGCAACGTGCCTTAACCGGTTTTGCAGCGGGGGTAATGTTCGCAGCATCGGTATGGAGCTTGCTGATCCCGGCAATTGAACAATCTAAAGCGATGGGGGCATGGGCGTTTGCTCCTGCTTTTGTGGGTTTTTGGATTGGAGCATTGTTTTTACTATTGCTTGATCGCTTAATCCCTCATTTGCATAGGAACGCTAACCAGGAGGAAGGTGTCAAGAGTAAGTTCTCGCGTAGCACAATGATGATGCTGGCGGTAACACTTCATAATATTCCGGAAGGCATGGCAATCGGTGTTGTTTATGCCGGTCTTCTAACTAACTCATCGGAAATCTCGTTAAGTGGTGCACTCGCATTGTCAATTGGGATTGCCATTCAGAACTTTCCTGAAGGTGCTATTATCTCTATGCCACTTCGGGCTGAAGGAGCCAGTAAAAAGAAATCATTTCTCTACGGAGTTTTGTCAGGTGCAGTTGAACCTATCTTTGCTTTAGTCACAATTTTGCTTGCTGAATTGATTGTTCCAAGTATGCCTTATTTTTTAGCTTTTGCAGCAGGTGCAATGATATATGTAGTTGTTGAAGAATTGATTCCGGAAATGTCAACAGGCAAGCATTCTAATCTTGGTACAATTTTCTTTTCGGTTGGCTTTACCGTCATGATGGCACTTGATGTAGCTTTTGGATAATTCGGTTAGTAGTAATGAGAAATAAAGATATGGACAAACTTGAAAGTTTTGCACTTAACTTGATATTTCATCTATGATTTTAAAACCCATTGAATAGTTGACAAAATATTTGTACTATGGTATAATTATAATTCAAGTAATTTGATAAATTTTAGTATTAAACACCATTTAGAGTTGAATTTACGGGAGTAATTGATGACACATAACGGGTTGTTTTTAAAATATAAGCATTTGTAACTTCCTTATTCCACTTTATAAGCTTTAACTGATTTTTTATTTATTAAAGCTTTAGTATGCCTGTTATTGCATTAAAAGGGGAGTTGGATGAGCAACATAATTAAATTTAAGCGTATGACTGCAATAGCGATTGTTGGAATTATTGTTAATATGTCAATGTTTTTCATAAAACTTTATATCGGACTGTCATCAAATAGTGTTGCAATATATGCTGATGCCCTAAACAATCTTCTTGATTCGTTTGTTTGTATAATAGCAGTCATTGGTTTTTATGTTCTAACTTTAAAGCCGAGTCGTAAATATCCCTTTGGGTTGGGGCGAACAGAGAGCATAATAAACTTGTTAATTTCTCTTTCTATTGTGTTAGCCGGACTATATTTTTTGTATATTTCCTTTGAGCGTTTTTTGTATCCTACACCGATATGGTATTCTAAAAAATATGCTGCAATTGTTGCATCTACCATAGTGGTTAAGTTTCTTCTGGCATTATTCTATTTGCATTCAACTAAAAAATATCATTCAACCTCCATTAAAGGTTTGTATTTAGACAGTTTGCTTGATATGTTTGTAACTTTTTGTGTATTGTTATCATTCACATTATCACAGACTTTAAGTTTTTCAATTGACGGTATTGCAGGAATGATTATAGGAACAGGTTTAATGTTACAGGGAATGCAAATGTTGTTTAAAGCCTGCTCTGATATAATCGGAAAAAGAAGTGACACGTTATGCAACGAACTTGAAAATTTCCTTTCGGAAAAACATCCACAGATAATAATCAAAGATGTTCAGTGTCACTGTTATGGCGATGTAAAAGTGTTTAATATAACGTTACAAAACTGCACAGTAACAGATGTTGAAAAAATCACAAAATATGCAGAATCTGAATTTAATTCGGAAATATTTATAAGATTTGGGGATTAGTCCTTTATGAGCAAAACAGAAGAAAAAAATAACCTTGAGAAGAAAGAAATCACATCAATCAAAAAAAATAGACGCAAAAAACTGTTTTTGAAAATTCTTGCGGGTATATCTTTAGTTGTTTTCTTATTTGTAGTTATTACAACGGGTATTTCGTTGATAGGGTTAAAATCAAACATAAACAAAGCAAAAAGTTTTTCCAATGTCGGAAGCAGACAGCTCAAACTTGAAAATCCGGAAAACGGCTACTGGAACATATATTCTGATGACGGGCTAAAGGTTCTACAACTAACGGATATACACATAGGCGGCGGATGGATGTCAATGCGTAAGGACAGTATGGCTCTCAATGCGGTAGCTGCAATAATTACCGCAGAAAAACCGGACTTTGTAATTGTTACTGGCGACATTGCATATCCGGTACCGTTCCAAGCCGGAACTTTCAATAATAAATCCGGTGCAAGGATTTTTGCCGAACTTATGGAAAGTCTTGGGGTATATTGGACACTTTCCTTTGGTAATCACGATACGGAAGCCTATAGCTATTATTCTCGAAAAGATATTTCCAATTTTTATTCAAGTGAGAAATATCCACATTGTCTGTTTCAAGCTGGACCGGAACATGTTGACGGTTACGGAAATCAAATTATAAACATCGTTAATTCAGATGAGATCATAATACGAAGTTTTATCATTTTTGACTCTCATTCATATGTTGACGGTGATATTTTCGGCATTGCGTGGAAATATGATAACATTCACGATAATCAGATAGAATGGTATAAAAAATCTATTGAAAAACTTAACAATAAAAATAAAAATGTGATTAGCAATATCAATAATAACGATGGAGGCATATACTCCGGTTTTCAAGAGTGTATTCCAACATCTGTATTCCTACACATTCCATTAACCGAGTATAGAGATGCTTGGAACGAATATGCCAACAATGATTATCAAGACACTGACAATGTAAAAATGATTTATGGTGCTGCCGGAGAAAGCGGACTGATTGTTTACTGTGGCATGAATGAAGATTATTTGTTTGAAACTATGAAAGAAATCGGTAGTACTGACTCTGTTTTTTGTGGTCACGATCATCTTAACAATTTCTCGGTTGATTACAAAGGCATCCGTTTGACATATTCAATGAGCATAGATTATCTTGCATACTTAGGCATCTATAAGCTCGGTGCACAGCGAGGTTGCACTGTAATAAATGTTGACAAAACAGGAGAAATTGATTTTTACGCAGAAAACTACTATCAGGATAAATATATTTCTAAATATCAAAAAGAAAACGTAACTATGCAACAATTGGGAAATAATTGATGTGAAATTTGATGTACACAGCATAACAAAAGACATTAAATAGCATTTATTAAATGATGTTTCCTCTTGGCAAACAGGGTGTTCTCTCTAACAATCATCAACAACATATCTGCTTTGCTGAGATGAATTTGTGCAAATTATATTTGTTTAAGAAAAGTTTCATTTGCTTTTTATGTAAAGGATGAACATAACTTCGCTACCGCTTGCCCTTGATATTAAAAAATTTGAAATATAGTTAGACGGCAAGCCGACATTCTGAAACAAATAAAAGAGGAAACGAGTAAGAGAAAACATGAAAAATCAAGTTAGTTTTTAGCATACTATTTTTTGCAAAATATAAAAACCCAGCATTTAGAAAAAAGGAACAATCCCACCGATTTTGATGAGTAAATTCATTTAAGTCGGCGGGATATTTTTTATGTTTTTGGATTTTAATTTTCGTTTTAAATAAACACAGTTTGTGTTTGTTCCTATTAGATATGAGGGGCAAAAAATAATTATGGGGAAGGTCATACTCATCGAAAAAAATCAAGTCCTATTTTTTGACAACTTAAAAAAAGCAAAAAATCAGAGTTTGAGCATATTTTTCAACTGTTCAATCTCTTTTAGCAGTTTGTTTGTTTCAGTTATATTCTTTATTGCTTTGTTGCAGAGTTGTAAGGGTAAAATAGAGCAAAAGCGTTATAGCCTCACCGATAACCGCAAATTATCGCCAACAAATTCGACATGTGATTACTGTTTTTGCGTTGATTTTTTGCAATTTCTGAATAGTTATGCTTTTGTTTTTGTAAAAAAGTTTGTTCAATGAATTTTAATTAATATTATTCAGTTATTTGAACGAAATCATTGAAACAAAATGAAGTGTTATGTAAGACATAGAAAAAATAAGTTGTGCATGATATTGCATATTTATACATAAAATAATAGGTTTTTGTGTTATTTGATGAAGTTGTAAATAAGTTATTAATTTTCTTTTATTATCTTGCAATTATGTATTTATTAAGGTATAATATTAAAAATTACTATTAAATTTTTTATATTTATACATCTTGTAACAAAAACATTAACCATAAATAGTATATATATTTATATGCAATGACAATGAGGTACAAATGCCGAGAACGACAGAAAAAAAATTAAGAAAATTAAGTCGTAGAGATTTGTTGCAAATGCTAATTGAACAAAGTCAGGAAGTCGAACTCCTTAAGAAAAAGCTTGCTGAAGCAGAAGCGGCATTGGAAAACAAAACGATAGCGATAGATGAAGCCGGCTCTATCGCCGAATGTTCATTTAAGCTCAGTGGTATCTTTCAGGCAACTCAGGATGCCTGTCAGATGTACATGGATAATGTCCGTCAGTTATGTCAACGTCAGGAAGAAGAAAGTGTCCTGCGAGAAAAAGAAACCATAGAAAAGGCAAAAAGAATTGTTGAGGAAGCTGAGAAACATAGAACTTTCGTAGAATTAAACACAAAAGTTAAATGCGATCAAATGTTAGATGAAGCCAAAGAACAAGCTCAAAGATATTTGGACGAAGCTTCACGTAATCTTAACAAATTTTATGGTGAGCATGCTACATTAAATGACTTTTTGGCAACTATACCGCCACAGAAAAGCTGAAACGTTGAATCTGTTGATTATTATTGATCTGATAATATATTATATATGAATAATAAAAAAAATAAAAGAATTAAAGAACTTAAAAAAAAGAAAACAGATGAAAAACTTATAAAAAACAGAAGTGAAGATAGAAAGTTAAAGAAAGCTAAGAAAAGAAGAGCTAAGGAAAGAGTTAAAGAATACAAATTAGCTCAGAAAGAATACAAATTAGCTCAGAAAGCTAAAGCTAAAGAAAACAGAAAAGTTAAGAAGACTAAAGAAAATAAAGAAGTCAATAAAAGCAAAAAGACGAAAAAAGGAAAATGGATGCCCGCGGTTCCCGCACTTCAAGCCGAATTAGATCGTGTTCTTTACAAGCAACGATATCGTTCGGTGCTCAAAAGCACGGTTTACACTTTGATTACAGTTGAGGCTATCGCAATTTTAGTGGCGACATTATGGCTTCCCGTTTTACAGATATACGGGTCATCCATGTCTCCGATATTGCATGATGGTGATATTGTTGTTACAGTCAAAACATCTGATTTTGAGCATGGGGATGTCGTTTCGTTTTATTACAACAATAAGATATTGGTAAAACGCGTTATTGCCGTGTCCGGCGAATGGGTGAACATTGACATCGAAGGAAATGTTTATGTCAACGGTACACTGTTAGAAGAACCATATCTTGAAAGCAAAGCCTTTGGTGACTGTAATATTGAATTGCCCTATCAAGTACCTGATGGAAAAGTGTTTGTTATCGGAGATAACAGAGCTACATCGGTTGACTCAAGAAATACCGCAGTTGGCTGCGTTTCACAAGAACAAATAGTAGGAAAGATTATGTTCCGTGTTTGGCCGTTAAATTCGTTTGGCGAATTAGAGCATGGAAAAAACACAGAAATAGATGAATAACAGCAAGGAAGGATGGATTACTTAATGCGAAATAAAATGCTGCCTCAGGCAGAAAGATACATTAAAAAGCGAAGTAGATTCAAACTATGGCATAAAATTGTGGGAATATTAGGTTGTGTGGTTGTTTTTTGCACGACCTATGCACTTATTCTTCCTGCTATAACTCAAGAAAAGGTTACCTATTGTGGCATGGAAGAACATGTTCATGGACCGGAATGTTATGAAAGACGTTTGATTTGCAGTTGTTGTGAAAATGTTAAAACTCCTGACAATTCTGAAGAGTTGGGACTAACTAATGTTAATATAGACAACGATGAGGAAGGGCTGACGCAGCTTTATGATCAGGCGAGAGTTCATGTACATACGGATGAATGTTATGAAGAAGTCCTAATCTGCAAAAAGCCTGAACACAAACATACTTTGGCTTGTTTCTCCAATCCGAAAGCGGATATTGAAAGTCGCGAGGTATGGGAACGAACAGTAGCAGGCGTAAAGCTCACCAAGGTATGGGCAGATGACATTGTAGCCATTGCTGAAAGTCAGCTTGGTTATGAGGAGAGTTCTGCAAACTATGCTGTTATGGAAGACGGAAAGACCATGAAGGGCTATACCCGTTATGGTGCATGGTATGGTTCTCCTTATGCTGATTGGTGTGCGATGTTCGTCTCTTTCTGTTTAGACTATGCAAAGATACCGATTACAAGTGTTCCGCGTAACGCTTCCTGTAACCTTTGGGTAGACACTCTTTCAAATGCAAATTGGAATTTATATCAAAAAGCAGATGAATATACACCCTTAAAGGGCGATATAGTATTCTTTGATTTTAACGGCAACGAAAGCTCTGACCATGTGGGTATAGTTGCGGAAGTCAAAGATGAAAAAATAAAAACAATTGAAGGTAATTCTGCAAATAAAGTAAGATACGAAACCTATACTTTAGATGATAAACGAATTTTAGGTTATGCTGTATTACCTGAGTATGAAGAGTATGAAAGCACAAAACTCGCTGAGCTTACAAAGACAGCAGTTATCTATACAGATGAAAGTTATGAAACCCTGTCGGATGATACAACAACAATAACTCTTGTAGGAATTATTCCTGAAGAAGCAGAAGTTCGAGCATACCCGACAACGGTTGAATCAAATGAGCGTGAAGTAATTTGTTCTTATGATATTTCGATCTTCATGCCTGACGGTTCTCTCTATGAGCCTGCAGAAGGCGAGAAAATCAATGTTTCAATACAAACCGCGGAAATGGATGAAGGTGCCTCGAACGTAGAAGCATTTTATTTCCCCGACGAAGGTGAACCTGTACCTATGGACACCTTTATTGATGAAGCCGGTGTAGTCAGTTTTGACACGGATCACTTCTCCAATTATGCCCTTCTTGGCTCCGGCACAATGGAAGCTGTTTACTTAAACGGAGCAACGGGAAATGACAATAACTCAGGAGCATCAGGATCGCCTGTAAAAACCTTTGCGAAAGCACTTTCATTGGTATCACAAACCGGAACAATTTATATTTCCGGCACAGTAACTATCAGTAATACTCAAACTTGGAGTGGAGTGAAAGTTCAGCGAGCAAGCGGATTTAACGGTCCTTTGGCAACGGTTGCAAACGGTGGTTCATTGACCGTGTCCGAAGGTTTAACCATGAATGGTGGTTGTGGTACATTAAGTCCTGCTTATACCTATCCAGACTATATTGTTACAACTTATGCTGACAACAGTGCCAAAGCCCACTGATTGTTGTAAATGCCGGCGGTTCATTGAATATAGCAGACGGTGCTGTTTTGGAACGCAACTCAAATAAACCTGACACAGATTCTGACAGTAATTATGTACCAAACGGTTATGTCGGCTTAGGCGGTGCGGTTTACTCTCAGGGCACTTTAACTATGACCGGCGGAACTATCCGTCAATGTGAATCACTTGCAGGTGGCGGTGTTCATATTGCAGGCGGAATCTTTACACTTAGTGGCGGTACGATTGATGGAAATGTCGCTCGTTATACCAACCCAATCATTAATGATTATTATAATCCTTCTAATAATTTCGAAGTTGATTTTGTGAATACCGGTGGTGGTGTACATGTCGGAGACAATTCCACCATGCTGATGTCCGGTGGTACAGTATCCAATAACCAATGTACCAATGCCGGAGGCGGTATTGCTTTAAGATGGAGATGTGCTAACAGAGGCTATGCGGTTTATAGTTACACGACTTACTTTAACATGACAGGCGGTACTATTAACAGAAACAAAGCAGCACGATTTGCTGGCGGATTAGCCGTTGAAGCCGGAAGTGAAGCAACAATATCAGCCGGATATATCACAAATAATACTGTTAAATTTACCACATCCCACTCAGGTGGCGGTATTTACGTAGATGAGCGTCAGCTTAATAATAGTGGGCAACATGCTGGTGTTCCCGGGAAGTTACTCATACACCGTGTAGTAATAACGAACAATACTGCTGGTAGGTGGGGTGGTGCCATTTCAGCCTGCCCTGAAGGTAACTCTTATGTAAATGGTCATACAACTCTGAATAATGGAACTGCAATTTATAGCAATCATTCTAATGACCAATATTGGTCTGGTTATCCGGAAGTTCTCTTCACAAATGGACAGTTTGAGATGACCGATACAGTTCTTGGTGGCGGTCAGTATAATTGGGAAAGAACAACAGTGGCTGGCACTGGTGGCAGTGTAGGAATGACATTTGATTTCTACAGAAATTCATTAACTGACAGTTCACCGGCCATTGTAACAGCTAAAAATTTGGCAACTACATGGATTACCGGTAATAATGCTTCCGGACATGGTGGTGGTATTGCAAATAACGGTATTCTTGACGTAGGTGGTTACCATGAAAACACTACCATTTCCATATCCATTACAAAAAACTGGCAAGAAGATGAGCCGAGTAATCGCCCTGCATATATTGATGTACAGATTTTAAGAAATGGTCAAGCTTATCGCGACCCGATAAGAATATATAAATCAATAAATAAATATAACCAAGAAGTATGGCCTACATATTACGTAGACGATTTGCCTATCGGATATACATATTCCATACAAGAGGTATCAGTTCCTGGCTACACCAGTACGATAACAAAAAGCGGAAGTGCATTCACCATAACCAATAAAGGAACATTAGAATTCAAAGTTGTGAAGAAGTGGGTTGGTGATACAGCAGCAAATCGTCCTGCTACTGTAAATGTTCAGCTTTATCGAAACGGATTATCTCATGGAAACCCAGTCCAACTCACATCGCAGAATTGGTCATACACATGGCAAAATCTTCCTAAATTTGACGCAAACAATAATCCATATACATACACTGCAGATGAGGTAAGTATCCCGGCTGGTTATTACAAGTCGTCAAACCAATATGTAGATGCAAGCGGAGCATGGGAGATTACAAATACAAGGATAGAAACTACGTCAGTGTCTGTGAAGAAACAGTGGGGAGCCGAAACTCAACCAACGAGTAGTGTTACAGTTCAACTTCGAGCTGACGGACAAGCTTACGGACCACCTGTTGTTTTGAATTCAGCAAACAACTGGTTCTATAAATGGGACGATCTCCCGAAATATACGGCACAAACCGCTCCGAATGGTATACCGATACAATATAAGATTGACGAAATCAATCCTACAGGATATACAGTAACTACAGTTAAACTTCCCAATAATTGGAGTCCGGTGAATGCGTTGGAAAACGGAAAGACATATATGCTTGTTGCCTCTCCGGGAGCCTTGGAGAGATCGTATAATGGCGAAAAATTCGGATGGATAAACCTTGTGAATGAGTTTAGTTTGGGAACAGATTGGACTTTCAACAGTACAGGTTCTAAGTTGATAAATGCTAACTATCCAAATTTAAGCTATATGACAATAGGACAAAAATCCGGTAAACTTGTATTTTTCGTAGATCCTACTCAAAGCTCTCCAATGAATTTTAGCAATGGACGTTTGTCAACTACCTTAAACGGTACGACATATTATTTCGTTGCTAATACTGCTCCTTATTCTAAATTTTATGGCACTACTACCACAAACCCTGCAAAAGCAACAATATTTACTCTTTGCACAAAGATTGTGGGTAGCGGAACTCATTATGTCATAACCAATACAAAAGCTCCAGTAACATCCTTAGAAATTCACTTTGGTAAGTATTCGAAATCTAATGATGGAAGTACTCCCATCTTGATTGCCGGAGCGAACTTATCTCTCTATCGTCAGGATGCAAGCGGAGTAACTATCCCGGGAACAAGTGTAAAAGGCACTCTTGTAAATCAGTGGACTTCCGCCGGTGCTGGACAAATTGGTAGTATCCATATAGAAAACCTTGAAGAGGGTACATATTATCTTATTGAAACAACTCAACCGGAAGGTCATGTCGGAATTAGCGGACCTATCGTCTTTACGGTAGCCCCTGCAACCGGAGAAGTTATTGTCCAACAGTATCCAGGAAATTCAAGCATGGAGGGAACAAATCTCTTCAACGGAGAGAAGGCAGAACTTCCTGTATATAATACACCTGCATACTCTCTTCCTGAAACCGGTGGTTCCGGTATAATATTGTTTACCGTAGGAGGCATTTTGCTGATGGCATCGGCTTTAATCCTTCTATTGTATATACGTAAGAATTACAGAAAGGAGGCTCGTTAGTTCTCCCGGTACGTAACGACTACATAAATTACAAAATAAATTGAAAAGGAATTAAAGAAATGAAACACACAAAGAAACTTACCAGTCTTTTGCTGGCGTTGGTCATGCTCTTTGCCATGACTGCAACTGCTCTTGCGTCTCAAAGTGGTGGTTACTATGGCGTTACTATCCCTGAGGATGGTATTTTGGCAGGTCACACTTTCACTGCCTATCAGGTTTTTAAAGCACGTGAAGAAGACGGTGTCTTATCCGATGTTGATTGGGGTAACGGAATTAATGGTCCTGCATTTTTGGCAGCTCTGAAAGCTGCTGATCCGGCAGTGTTTAATAGTTGCTCCACAGCAGCTGATGTTGCAAAAGCTCTTGACGATTGTGCAGATGACAATGCACTTGCTCAGCAAGTAGCAAGGATTGCAGAGAAAAACAAGACCGGCAATGGAACCGCTCTGCAGCAAGGTTCAACTGCATTACCGGGTGCCGGCTACTATCTCATCGTTGATACCACAGCCGATGTTGGTCAAGGTGGTGCATATAATGCCGCTCTCCTTCAAGTTGTTGGTAATATCACAGTTAATGTTAAGACTGATGCTCCCTCAGTAGAGAAAAAAGTTCAAGCAGATGTTGATGTTAACGGTGGATATGGTCCGGGCTTTAGAGATGTTGCTGATTTTAACATTGGTCAGACGACTATTTTCCATCTTATCGGTAAAGTTCCGGATATGAGCAGATATCAAACCTATAAATACACCTTCCATGATACTTTTTCCACAGGATTAACCCCCCCAACGATTAACGACCCCGAAAACCCCGGCTCTGTTAGAGTTTATCTTTCTAACAGCAAATATGCGGATCTGTTTGATCATGAGGCTGATATTACTTCTAACTTCAATATTGCTGTAAATGGTCAGAAACTTACTGTTTCTTGTAACAACCTTAAAGCGATTTCGGGAGTTACACAAGGAAAGTATATCATTGTAGAATATGGTGCTGCTCTTAACTCAAATGCCGTAATCGGTCGTCCCGGCAACCCCAACACAGTTTATCTTGAATACTCCAACAGACCCGACCAATCCGGTGCCGGTGATACGAATAATACAGGCAGAACTCCTGAAGATAAAGTTGTTGTATTTACATATCAGCTTAATACATCTAAGGTGGATGGTCAGAATCCCAACACAAAACTTCCCAATGCACAGTTTGTATTGCTTTCAAGTGCTAAACTTTCCGTTGCAAAAGTAATCGATGGCAAGTTTGCCGGATGGGTTTCTGTTCCCTCCTCTGAGCTTCCTCCTGCTCCCCCTCAACTTGTTATTACTCTCCCCTTACTTTCCATTCAGGGTGGGGGAACAACAAGCTGGGATCCCGAAACAATCCTGACATCTGATGCAAACGGTTTATTCAGTATAAAGGGACTTGATGCTGGTACTTATTACTTGCGTGAAATCAAAGCTCCCAGATACTACAATTCTTTAACAGAAGATATTGAAGTAAAGATAACTGCTACAATCTACAATGGTCAGTCTTGGGATGGAAATCCTGCTACTGCTCTTACTGCACTTTCTGTTACTGCTAACGGTGCTCCTGGTACTGCTAATGTTGCTACCGGTACTGTTGGAATTACAGTTGGAAACAACCGCGGCTATGAGTTACCCGAAACCGGTGGTATCGGAACCACAATCTAGTACATTCTCGGTTCTGTTCTCGTAGCTGGTGCTGTTATTCTTCTCATTACAAAGAAACGCATGGCTGCAAAATAAGTTTTATTGCTTAGCGTAAAATTCTAATTTGTTGTTGCCGGGGAGAAAAAAACTCCTCCCCGGCTTACAACAGTAAGGAGATTCCTGCATGAATAAAAAGTCAAATAGAATTATTACGATAGTTTTAATTCTCATATTTCTTGCAGGGCTGTCCTTACTGCTGTATCCATCAATTAGTGATTATTGGAATTCTTTTCACCAGTCAAGAGCCATTGCAACATACTCTGAAGAAGTAGCTGATATTGTTGATGATAATTATGAAGAGTTATTGGCAGATGCTAATGCTTACAACCATAAATTGCTTGATAAATCAAATCGTTATAATCTTTCAGATGAAGAACTGGCTGAGTACAAAGAGCTTTTGAATGTTACCGGAAATGGTATGATGGGATATATAGAAATCCCATCAATTCAATGCAATCTTCCTATTTATCACGGTATAGATGACTCAGTTTTACAAATTGCCGCAGGACACATTGAAGGAACATCACTCCCCGTGGGTGGAGAAAGTACACATTGTGTCATTTCCGGTCATCGAGGACTTCCTTCTGCTAAACTTTTTACTGATTTAGATAAAATGGTAGTTGGTGATGACTTCATTATCCGTGTTTTGGATGAGGTCTTGACTTATGAGGTAGATCAAATACGAATTGTTCTGCCAAGTGAAATGGATGATTTGAAAATTGAGAAAAAAAAGGATTACTTTACATTAGTAACCTGTACTCCTTATGGAATAAATACTCATAGACTGTTGGTGCGTGGACATAGAATTGAAAATCAAGCAGACTCAAATAGAGTTCGTGTAACGGCAGATGCTATTCAAATTGAACCTTTAATTGTAGCTCCCATCGTTGCAGTTCCCATGTTGTTGATACTTTTAATAATATTATTGCTACCGAAGCAACCTAAAAAATTAGGAGGTAATGCTTATGAAGAAGATATATAGACGCTCTTTAGCTTTTCTGATTAGTGTTATTACTATCGTATTTCTTTTTATACCCGCAAATGCATATTCGTCAAAAGATATTGATTCCGGTAAGGATATTACTTTGAACATATCCTATCAGGATGGCGATATGCCTTTGGTCGGTGCAAAGTTCAATGTTTACTTGGTTGCTACCTTAAGTGAACAAGGAAAACTTGTACCTACCGAACTGTTTAGCGGGTACAATGTAGATATCCCAACGAGAAATGGTGAAGCATGGAGAGTGCTTGCTTCAACGTTGGAGGGATATGTACTTCGTGATAATATTGCTTCCGATAACAGTGGTAAGACTGATAATGAGGGATTTTTATCTTTCCCTGTTGGAGAGAGAAATCTGAAACCGGGATTGTATCTTGTACTTGGTCAGCGTCACATTCAAGAGGGTTACCGTTATGATGCTTCACCTTTTATGCTTATGTTACCGGCTGAAGATATGGGAAGCAGTGAACTTCATTATGATGTAACGGCAAATGCTAAGCATGTTTCTATCCCATTCCGGAACGATACTGCTGAGAGAATTATTACTCGCAAGGTTCTGAAGGTTTGGGATGACAAAGGAAATGAAGCAAAGCGTCCCAAGGAGATTGTAGTTCAACTTCTTAAAGACGGCGAAATTTTTGATACCGTTAAATTGAATGCTGAAAATAATTGGCAATATGCTTGGGATAACTTGGAAGATGTGTATGCTTGGACGGTAGTTGAAAAAGAGATGGATAACTACTATGTTGGAGTTGTACGTGAAGGTATCACTTTTGTAATAAAGAATACTTATAAACCTAGTTCATCTGAGCAAACTCCGACAACTCCCGACGGACAGACTACAACAACTCCCGACGGAAAGACACCTACAACAAGCCCCGGTGGAAAGACACCTACAACAACTCCAGGTGGAAAGACACCCACAACTCCGGGCGGTTCCTCTAAGCTTCCTCAGACCGGGCAACTTTGGTGGCCGGTGCCGGTATTATTGAGTATGGGCTTACTGTTCATTCTGATTGGTCTAATTCGTCGAAGAGGTTATAAGAATGAGAAATAATAGTAAAGGTCTGATTCTCATTGGGCTGTTGCTGATTGCAGCAGCCTTTTTTTTAGTAGCCTATAATTTTTATAGTGATAGGCAAGCAAAAGAAGCTGTTAAGGATGTTGTAGATTTAATGGAGGATTTATTGCCTGAGAAAGAAGAAACTACCAATTCAAAAACTCCTGAAACTTCTGCACATTACGAAGAAATTGAGATCCCTAATTATATTCTTAATCCGGAAATGGATATGCCTGTAGAAACAATAGATGGAAATGATTATATCGGCGTTCTGGAATTTCCTTCTTTGGAATTGAAATTACCTATAATCAGCGAATGGAGTTATCCTCGTTTGAAAATTGCTCCATGCAGATATGAAGGTTCCGCTTATACTAATGATCTTATTATTTCGGGTCATAATTACACATCGCATTTTGGAAAGCTACAAAATCTTTCCGCAGGAGATATTGTGATATTCACAGATATAGAGGGAAATGAGTTTATTTACGAAGTAGTGGAATTAGAGATTCTTAAACCTACCTCTATTGAAGAAATGAAAAGCGGTGATTGGGCACTCTCGTTATTTACCTGTACATTAAGCGGACAAACAAGACTAACTGTGCGGTGTGAATTGGTTGATGAATAACGGATGTTTCTTTTCAAAGTAGTCTATTATATAGAATTTAAAGATTTAAATTGATATACACCCCAAAAGTTAGATGCTTTTGGGGTGTATATTACTTGTGGAGCTGAGCAGTTTTAATGTTAGAATCTCTGATAAATAAATGCCGCAAATCCGCCTTTTGCCATAAATGCAACGGATAAGATAAGCAATGTAATAAGAGCGAGAATGTCAAGAACAGCAAAGGTATTATCCAAGCACTTTATTGTTCTTTCTGTAAAAATCAAGTAGACAGGATTACGGAGAAGACAAAGAATGTGCCTTTAATCATAATAATTTCGATTTTAACTTGCAAATGAGCAGCATAAGTGTTATAATGTTCAAAATCAAAAAGGGGAATAGTTATGAATTCAATAGTTGAGAGTATTAAACATTTTGCAAATGTAAGTCCTGACAAGATTGCGGTTATTGCTGAAGATGAAGAGATTACATATTCCGAACTTTATAAGAAAATTTCCGCTTTTGCAGCACATCTGGTAAAACGAGGAATAAAAGTCGGGGATAATGTTATCATCAAGGGAATTCCATCAATTGATTTTGCAGTTGCCGTTTTTGGTACACACCTTTGCGGAGCCGTTAATGTTTCCACCGAAAAAACCTTGGGGGATGACGGACTTGTCGCAATGATAGAGCGAATGCATGCAAAACTTCTCGTTGCCGACGAAAAACCGGAAGGCACAGACGTAGATTTTATTGTGAAAACGGATGTTCGCAAGGTTCCAGATTGTGAATATCAGGGCGAAATGCCCACCGGTGATATGCTCTGTGATATTCTTTTTACAACAGGCTCAACAGGGCAGTCAAAAGGTGTAATGCTCTCTCACAGAAATATTGTTGCTGTTTCTGAAAACATGAATCACTCCATAAACTATTTGAAAGATAACGTATATATGATTGCCGCACCAATAAATCATGCTGCTGCAATCCGCAAACTCTATGTATCTATGTTTACCGGCACAACAGCGGTATTGTTTGACGGCTTTATGAATCTTAAAGGATATTTTACCTATATGGAAAAATACCATGTTACATCTTGCCATATGCCACCATCTGCTATTCATATGCTTGTTCAGCTTGCAGCAAAAAAACTCAGCGAATTTTCCGACCAACTTGACCATATTCACGCAGGTTCTGCTGCACTACCCGAAACTGATAAGGAAAAAATCTCGGAAATTCTTCCCGATAGTCGTTTAATATTTGCTTATGGTTCAAGTGAAGCCGGTTGTGTTTCCTTGTATGATTTTGCTTCATATCAGGGGAAGATTAACTGTGTAGGAAAGCCCAATGTGAATGCTGAAATTTTTATGGTTGACGATGATAAAAAGCCCTATAAAGCAACAAAAGAAAATCCCGGTCGGATTGCTATTAAAGGCGATATGGTAATGCAAGGATATTATAAGGATGAAGAGCTTACCAAAACTGTCATTGATGAAAATGGAGTTTTCTATACCAGCGATTTGGGTTATATTGATGATGAAGGTTTTATCTATATGGTAGGTCGTGCCGATGATGTTATCAATGTCGGAGGTCTTAAGATTGCTCCCACCGAAGTTGAACACGAAGTTTTGAGAATGGAAGGCATTGTTGAAGCTGCTTGCTTTGCCACCGACAACAAACTTACCGGAAAAGTTCCGAATCTTGCGGTTGTAATGGCAGAAGGCTATGAATTTGACGGCAAAGCTATTGCAAAATTCTTGTTTGAAAATCTTGAGGCATATAAAGTCCCGAAAAACATATTCCCGGTTGACGAAATCCCCAAGAAACCAAACGGCAAATACGACAGAACAAATTTCTACAAATTAGCAGAAAAATAATGTTCTTGTAAACATTAAAAGAAATCAGCCCTTGCGAATGAAATTTTGCAGGGGTTTTATGTTGCAAAATATTACATACTTTAGCATGTCGAATAATGATTCACGGTGTCAATTAATATTGACAAGGGATAAGAAATGTATTATAATTACAATAAGTTATTTTGTATTTATATGGTAGTTGCGTATGAACAAACCGACAATAAAAGAAATCGAAATGTTTTTAAGGGAAGTTGACAAACTGTTTCCCGTTGCATTATCGCAAAAACAAGATTTAACTGTTTTATCGGAGAAACTGTACGATAAAGCAGATGTTTTTGTTGTTCGTGAGGATGATAAAATTGTTTCAATGGTGGCGGGATATACAGAAAATCTGTCCGATAATATCGCATACATCTCGATAGTTGTCACAAGACCTGATTTTCAGGGCAAGGGTTATGCAGCAAAACTAATTAAAGAGTTTATATTTCTTGCCAAGCAAAAAAATATATCTGCAATTCATCTTTATACCGCATCAAAAAGTATTGCCGAGATGTATTACAAACTCGGTTTCAAAGATTACACAATAATCAATGAACCAAGACCGCAGGACATCCATTTAATTTACAGATTTGAGGAAGAAAAATGAATATACTTTTGACTTCGATAGGTCGCAGAGCCTATATGGTGAAATATTTTAAGGAAGTAGTCGGTGAAAGCGGACAAGTTCATGTATGTAATTCCGACGATAAGACGGTAGCCTTTCATTATGCAGAAAAAAGTTTTATTTCGCCGTTAATTTATAATGAAAACTATATTCCGTGTCTGCTCGATTATTGCAAGACAAACAATATTGATATTTTAATTTCTCTTTTTGATATTGATTTGCTTGTGCTTGCAAAGAATAAAGAGGAATTTGCAAAAATCGGAACAAAGGTCATTGTATCTGATGCCGAAGTTATTTCTGTCTGTAATGATAAGTGGAAAACATATAATTTTCTCAAAGAAAACGGTTTTAACGTGCCGAAAACATATTTGACTTTACATTCCGTAATGCTTGCACTTGAAAGCGGTCGTCTTCAATATCCGATTATCGTAAAGCCTCGTTTCGGTTGCGGTTCCATTGCGATGTCAGTCGCTGATGATGAAATGGCGTTGCTTTATTATTACAGCCGAAATACACGGGCAGTAAACCAGTCATATCTTAAATATGAATCGGCAGCGGAAGAAGAAAAAATAATATATCAGGAATTTTTAGACGGTCAGGAATATGGAGCAGATATAATAAATGACCTTAACGGGAAACACAGAAGTGTTATTGTAAAAAAGAAAATTGCCATGCGTGCCGGAGAAACCGACATTTCAGAGACGGTTGATTCTCCGATAATCAGAGATGAACTTGAAAGATTGGGGAAACTAACCAATCATATTGCAAACATGGATGTTGATGTGTTTTTAGTTGATTCCAAGCCTTATATTCTTGAGATGAATGCACGATTTGGCGGAGGATATCCATTTAGTCATATGGGTGGTTGCGATTTGCCAAAAGCAATAGTCGAATGGGCAAAGGGGAATGATGTTCCCGATGAAATATTGCAAAGCAAAATTGGTTTAACTGCATATAAGGAGTTATTTATAACGGTGGTTTAATATCGTAATAAAATAATATTTTAGAATTTCTAATGCAGGACTGTAACCCTTGAAAGAATAATATGAAACTATTTTGGATAGATGAAAATACAATATTAAGGAGAAATGAATGGATTACACAAATAAAAAACTGTTAATCTTATGCGGAAATGTCGTACATGTAAAAGTCGTAAAAGCGGCGAAAGAAATGGGAGTTTACACCATAGTAACCGACAGTTTACCGATTGAAGAGGCACCTGCAAAAGCAATAGCCGATGAGGCTTTGTATATCAATGTACTTGATGTTGATGCATTAGTGGAATATTGCAAAGAAAATAAAGTTGACGGCGTTATCAATTTTTGTAATGATATTGGTCAAATTCCGCAACAGCAGATATGCGAGCGTTTGGGCTTGCCGTGTTTCGGTAATGCCGAACAATTCAGACTGCTTACCGATAAACTTGCATTTAAGGATATGTGCAAGAAATACGGTGTGGATATTATCCCCGAATATTTTGAAGAAGATATTGAAAATGATAAAATTGAATATCCCGTTCTTGTCAAACCCGGAATCAGTCGTGGTTCTCGCGGGCAATCAATTTGTAATAATAAAGACGAATTGATTGAAGGCATCAAAAAAGCCAAGCACGAATCTTCAAACAGCAAAGTTATAATTGAGAAATATATGGGAGAATATCAGGATTTTACCATGTCTTATCTTATCAAAGATTCAGTTGCTTATTTGACTCGTACGGCTGACAGATATAGAGGGAATGTAGAAGATAGCCTTAATAGGCAATCTATTTGTTCAATATCTCCTTCCAAGTTTACTGCTACATATATTCAAAATGTGCATAAAAAAGTTAAAAATGCACTTGTTGGTATTGGTTTGACAAATGCTCCGGTTTTTATGCAAGGTTTTATTGATGGCGATAAGGTGCGTTTCTATGATCCCGGTTTGCGTTTTCCCGGTGCGGAATATGAGACTTTATTGCACAAGGCAACCGGAATAAATTTAATGAAAGAATTGATCAAACTATCTCTCGGCGGCGAAATAAGCACATATGACGGTAAACTTGCAAAAGCATACGAACTTGATGGAAAGTTATCAATTCAACTTTTAGTGTGTGCAAGAGGGGGCAAAATTGCTCAATTTGACGGACTTGATGAAATAAGCAAACATCCGGATGTTGTTACCGTAGCACAGCGTTATTTTGTCGGCGAAGAAGTACCGCAAACAGGGGATGTAAAACAAAGAGTTTGTGAAATCGTTTTGCTTGCCGATAAAGAAAATGCAAAAAATGCAGTTAAAGAAATTCAATCAAAACTTATTGTTACTGATGAAAACGGTGAAAACATGCTTGTTTCCCAATTTGATGCTGACATACTTTGAGAGGTTATTATGGAATTTTTAAGAGGTAGATATATTAAAAATACATCAACTGCCCCGAAGATAAGCGTGACTATGATATGATGCGAAGAAGCATTATGATGTCACATGACATTATTGCTCCCGAATTTTGCGAGAGATTTAATGCCCCCGATTTAACTGCGGAACAAAAGCGGATGAAATTCTCTCGTTCTTGCTTGATGAGAATAACAGATACAACTACATTCCTTACTACTTAAAACTAAAATAGAAAAAAATCCGAGAGCAATCTCGGATTTTTCTTTATGTCAGATATGATATGAATTTTTGTGCAATGGTTGAAAGATAAGCATCAGACCTGTAAAACAAAAATAAACTGCGTAAGGGTGTTTTTTCTGAAAGAGAATAATATTTGACATCCGATGCTAAATTTTGTTGTGCAATTGTGTCGGGGATAAGTGCAAGTGCAATACCGTTTGTAACCGCTTTTATAATTGTTTCAAATTTTGTACAGTCTAATCTTTTTTTGATGTTTAATTTGTTTGTTTCGCAAATTTTATTAAATTGAGTACCCATTACGGTATATTCATTCATAACCGCAAAATACTGATTATTCACTTCTTGTATACTGATAACCGGAAATTGTCGGTTATCTTTTTTTGCGGAATTTGCCAAATGACCGTTTATATCAAATTCATTCGGTACAGCCAAAACAAGTTCTTCGTTTCTGATTTTCGCCGTATTTAATGAAACCGAAATTTCGGGGGAATATGTCGCAATATACAGATCACATTCCGCATTTTTGACATTTTGGCTCATTTCCTGAGATGTTAATTCTTCGATGATTATTGAAATATCCGGATATTCCTGATGAAATTTTTTGATTGCTTTTGGCAAAACATAAGAGGAACAGTACGGAGATGCTCCGATTTTTATTGTACCGAAATTACCCTTGTTTATATCATCAAGGCGAGATTTAAGTTCCCGTTCCAGGTTGATTACAGCACCGGCGGTTTTGATGTACTGTTCTCCCGCATCGGTCAATTTCAACTCCGTACCGCAACGGATAAAAAGTTGAGCATTTATCTTGTCTTCTAACTTTTTAATGTACTGACTTAATGAGGGTTGACTTATACCCAGATTTCGTGCCGCCTGAGAAAAGTTTTTTACTCTCGCTAATTCCAATACATAGCGATATTGTTTCGTATTCATTAAAATACCTTCAATCGCAGAAAATTATAACCAACGAAATATTAAGCCGCTAAAGGCCAAAGAATCGGCACAAGTACAAGAAGAATGATTGTTGCAATAACAGTCATCGGACCGCAATATTTGAGGTAGTCGGAGAATTTGTAGTTTGCAATCATCGTCATTCCGATAGTGGTATTTGCAAGGGGAGTTGCAACCGCCATAGCACCGCCCATTGTAAGTCCGACAGCAAAACCGAATGTATTATAACCCATTGCTTGAGTTATAGAGAATGCGACGGGAAGTACAATCGTCAGAACGGTGGAATTTGATAAGAATTGTGTAAGGAAAATTACAAGAATGAGAAGAACTGCAAACAAGCCGAAAACGGAAATATTTTCGCCGAAAATACCGACAAAACCCTTAGCAAGAAGTTCACCGCCACCACTCTTATTAAGACCGGCAGCAATACCTAAACTTGCACAAAACCAAATTGCAACAGTCCAGTTAATACTCTTCATTGCAGATTTGTGGTCGATACATCCGGTAATTACACACGCCAGAGCAGACATAATACTGATTGTGCCGACATTTAAGTTTGGAATGTATTTTGACAGGTAATCACTTGTCATATAGAGAACCATTGTGAGAATGAAGATAGTAGCCATAATGGGTATCTTTTTTCTGTTTGGTTCTTTTACTTCGGATTTTTTCCCGTCAGCCTCCGGGATATAATCATAAGTATCGCTGTCTCCCCAAATCTTTTTTCCTAAGGGGTAGCCGATAAAGCCGGCATAAAGTACGAGTACGGCAATAATCAAAAATCCGGGTATAGCGAAAGTGAAGAATGAAAAGCCATTTTCAACACCCAAGTATTCCTGAACAATACCCTGTGCGGTAAGTTGTGTGGTTGAACCGATAAGTGTTGCTGCACCGCCCAAAACGGATGCCATACCAACTGGCATAATTACATTCTTATAGTGAATTCTCTTGTCAGATGAACAAACACCCTGAAGGATGGAAATCATCATTGCGAGTGTTGCAATGTTTGATAAGAATGCAGAAATCAAAGCGGTTAAACCGGTTGCGAGCATTACGATTGCTCTTTCATTTCCTTTTGCGAGTTTGATAACCTTATCACCGATAAGTTGAGCAAGACCGGTATCGAAAGCGGCTTGACCGACAACCATCATTCCGACAATCAATACTACCGTACTTGAACCAAAACTCTTGAAACCGTCTTCGAATGAAACTACATTGGTAAGTAACATTGCGGTAAGACCTAACAACGCGACTACCGATACGGGAAGCTTGTTCCAAATGTACAAAACAACGCATACCGCAAAGATAATCAAACTTAATACTGCAGGACTCATTTGTTTCTCCTTTGTATAACTTATTGCACATATAACCTTTTGATTATATGTATTGTAGTATAGTATATAGTTTTCTTTTTGTCAAGGGGAAAATATAATGTTTTTTAATTTTACAAAAGGAGGAGTGATAGTATATGTTCATTTTTAATAAGAACTAATTCAAACTGTATGGATTTTAAGAAGGTTGACTTATACCTAAATTTTGAGCGGCTTTTGAGAAATTCAATTGGCGTGCAAGTTCTAAAACATATCTGTATTGTTTTGTGTTCATCTGAAAACCTCTATTATATCTGTGTATGAAAACGGAGTGTCTTTGCCGAAACTCATTACTTTATTTATTAGCTCACTTTGTTCCTCAATGTTTATGTATCCTGACGCACAATCGGATAATTTTATTCTTAAATCGTCAAGAGTAAAAGGAACTTCAGGATCGCCTTTCGGAATATATATGGTTTTGGTATATGTATTTTTGTCGGTAATTACTTCAAGTTTTGAACCACGTATACCTTTATCTTTATTTTCCATTTCGGGAGTTGGTATAAGTTCAATTTTTTCAATAAGAGAAACAATTTCGGGAGTAATGACATTCGTGTTGATACTTGAAATACCGAAAGATCCTTTTAACAAAGAATAAGCAACGGAATAATGTATAGAAAATTTTGTGTCATCATCCGTTTGTGGAATTAAGATTTGACCTGCTATCCTAATAGCATTTTCGTAGATGTAAACATTTACTTTTTTAATATTTTCATCTCGTATCTGATTATGTATCTCAATTGCCGCTTCAATACCGCAATGCGTATGACGACATGAAGGATAGGGCTTAAAATAACATTCAGAAACGGCAAATTTTTCACCTAAATCCTTAGTTATTGCTTCTTCGTCAACTTCGTTTGTCATAGCATGAAACCAACCCTTTTTGCTTTCAAGAGGGTTGATTGCTCCTTGAACTCCTTTTTGCGAAAGCAATGCGGAAATTATACCTGCTCTTGCCGCATTAGCGGGATTTATTGGCTTAATTGCCTGACCGCTTTCGGCAACAATAATCAATCCTGAGGCTTGAGTAACCGAAATTGCCATTGCATTGTATATTTCTTCTTGACTTAATCCCAAAAGTTTAGCACAAGCGGCAGCACAAGCAATTGCTCCCGCTGTGCCTGTGGAATGAAAACCCCTATGCACAAGACCGGGTTGGGCAGCAGCGGACACTCTGCAATAGATTTCATATCCGACAACAATTGCTTCCATTACTTGTTTTTCGGTTACGTTAACCGTCTGAGCTAGTGCAAATACCGAAGAAATTACATGAGCACCTACATGCCCCATTGCACGTTTATGTCCGTCGTCCATATCGGCTCCGTGTGCATAACAAGCGTTCAAAAATGCCGCTTCAATGGCTGATACACAGTTATCCGTGCCGAAAACATTTGACTTTCCGTCAAAACGACAGTCAATAATGATACTTTCTATTGCATCATTAAATTTTTTGTTTATCTTTAATCCTGCAAAAGAGGCAGCAAAATAGTCAATTATTAAGCGACGAGTATAGTTAACATCAGTGCCACTTAAATCCTCATACTTGAATTTTGAAGCCCAATTACTTAATATTTCGGTTGAATTTAGCATATAATCACATCCTTATCGTCATTATAGTTCATTTTGATATGATTTGCAAGTGTTTTCATCATAAAATTAAAAATGCAAATATTTAAGAATTATATGGGAGAGTTCAGATTATTTTCTTATGTATTTTATTCTATAACTACTTATCAAAATTTGAAATATAATAATCATTACCGAAAGAAAAAATATTTACGGATTTCCGGCTCTTACGTATTAAGAACATAAAGGAATTTATTGGACTTTGTTACATATTAACACTTCACAAATACATCCTTCTTATGTTATTAACCAACGGTGCAGAAATAAGAAGATTAAAAGGGCGTTTAGAGCATCTCAAAGAAATTAAAGCAAGAGGGACACAGGAACATTCCGAAGAAGAAACAGGAGTAAAAGGGTTGAAAGTCATCGAAAATGCTGAGGCGATGCGCCATTTGTTAATTTTCGATGAAAATCCTGATGAAAAAACAAAACTGACTCCGATGGAAGTCAGAAGTCAGTCCGTTGCTTAATTTTTCATACCATAGGTGCTTCTTTGCTCTGTATGTAAATTTTGGGATAGCACAAAAAGGCGAGTTTGTCAGGAGTCTGAGTATATCGCATGTCAGCGATATACTGCAAATTTTTTAATGGAATTAAAAACCTATTCTGATACAAAATGCACGCCCGTCTGACTTTTCGTTGAAAGGTAAACGGAATAATTAAAAGATGTACTCATTATACGTTTTGAAATGCTAAGAAAGGATTATTTCATAACGTTCTGTTATACGCCCGTCGTCAATGAATTCTTCTAACAAGTACCCGCCGTTATTCAAAATGGTTTGAATGGCGGATACGTTTTCTTTACTATTCGGACAGATGTGTACTTTTAAGATTCCTTTCTTCAGACATTCTTTTAATGCAAGTGCCAGCATGGCAGTACCATATCCTTTTCCTCTGCACCACGGAACAATACCTGCATGAAGATGTCCGCGTTTGTGTCCTCATGATTTAATACAATACCTCCGACGATTTCTTTTTGTTCGTTTAGTGCAAAATACAGAGTACATGGAACATGAGTTGACAACATTGAGCCTGTTGTGCGGTCATCCTCACAATATTCAAGCCATCTTTCATAGGAAGCCTTACCCCTTCGCATCAATTCAGGTTGAATGTTATCTTCCAATTGTTCCCATTTGTTCGTGATGCGAGCATATTCCTGTCGGTGAGTCTCATTCGGTATTTCTAAAATCAAAGAAGTCATATATATCATCTTTCACTGTAAAATTGACACTAATTTCGATACACATTATATCAAAACCGCTGTTTAATTATGATCCGGGTGACGGGATTTGAACCCATGGCCTCTTGGTCCCGAACCAAGCGCGATACCAAACTTCGCCACACCCCGAAGCGACTTTCGGTATTATATCCAATAAAAAAAGAAAAATCAAGTTCTGTTTTTTGACAACTTGAAAAAAGAAAAAAGCAATTAATCAAAGATTGAGCAGGCTTTTCAACTGTTCAATCTCTTTTAGCAAGTTGTTTGTTTCAGATATATTCTTTAATTGCTTTGTTGCAGAGTTTTAAGGGAAAAATAGCGCAAAAGCGTTATAGCCTCACCGATAACCGCAAATTATCGACAACAAATTCGACATGTGATTACTGTTTTTGTCTTGACAATGACACATTGCTTTGCTATAATGTAATGTGTAGTAGTCGAAAGTGAGGCGGCAGCTATGACCAAAGAAGAAACAATTAAAGAGCTGTTGGAATCGTCGCCGGATGGAATTATTACCACACAACAAGTAACAGCCGCA
>DUNU01000010.1 GCA_012839185.1 Clostridiales bacterium
CAATTCAGACATTTGAGACCGGCTAAGCCAAACGGTATCAGCATCCATTTGAACCTGCAGTTCAATTTTGTTGTCGGCAGTTTTGAATATCTCTATTTTATTTTTCATACGTGAATTTTTAATGACAGTTCTTCTACTCGGCAATGACCGCTAATCCTCCTTAAGTACATAGCTCACAAACGGCGGGTGTAGTCCAACACCGATTCCTCGCTGGGCCTTGCAGGCCGCTCAGAGTCCAATTTATTAGGGGGCGTAATTCATTCTAAATTTTTCCATGCTTCGTTAATCGAATATGCATCCCCCCTAAGCATTTTATTATGTGCATTAAGGGCTATTTGTTTATAAATTTCAAGTTTTTCAAATGTTACTTTTACCGCTGGAAATAAATGAATGTAGTCTGCAATAAATACACTCATTAAGGAAAAGCAATACTTTAAATTCGTGGTTGTTAATTGTTTAAACGCCTCATTTTCTTTACTAAACATAGTCTCAAACTGAAAAACTGAAACCTGAGATGGGTGCGCATAGAGTGAAAAATAAGTGTAAAAGTTGTCAAATATGTCTTTGTTTAAATTAATTACATCACACATGTCTTGCCATGTTAAATAAATGACATCTTTTCCTACAAATCTGATTTTAAAATCTTTCTGTTTAATTTTTTCGTCAATTTTTGATTGGTTCTTTACATCAAGTGATTTATATAATGCAGTATCTTTTATTTCTTTTTCTAACTGGTCTATTTCTTTTTGTTCATCTGCAATTTTCCGTATATTCTCTGGAGTTGTTGCAATTGACCGAAACCGTTGTCTGTATTTAAGACCTGATATAACCCAAAGTCCGTATATAATTGCCTTTTCATCTTCATTCTTTGTGTTTCTGAAAATCAAATTAAAAACTGATACCGTTTCAAAGATGTTTCTTGTCAAGGAGGCAACAATTGTTGGGTCAATGATGTCATTTAATTTGAATCCATTCTTTGCAATATAGCCTACACCCTCTACTATTTTTTTTAAATGAATAAGTTTCATAAACATCATTTGATTTAAAATCTTAGCGTCTTTGTTCGCATAGCTATAGACCTTGTCTTCGTGGTGGTAGTTGATGACATTCCAAAGATGTTCTAAGAATATGTCAAATAAATCAAGACAATCTTTAATCGTTTTAAGTTTATTAAGTCTTGAATACTCAGTTCTCAACTGTTCCTTAGTCATTTCATTAAGTTTTAGTTGGTTGTTTTTTATTATGCCCTCTAACGGTTACGTATATGAAACATTTGGGGTTTCGAAGAGATTTTCTGTCAAGTTACAAGTACTTTTGATACGAGCTGAAACAATCGATAACCTGCTGACTGCCAAATGTTTTATATATGATGTTGTGGTGCGTGCTTTGTTCATTTGTCTATCTAAACCAATTCAATGGATTTAAGAATCTGAATCTTATTGCTCTTTTTCTTTTCTTTTGATATTTCTCCCAGCTTTTTCTTTCAACAGGATTATAATACCTGACATAGATATCATCCTCCTTTGTCGGTTCAATGTTCGAAAGATACCACTCAATAGTTTTATTGGCTGTGTCAATTTGATATCCTCTGGGCGAAATCTCTTCTAATGCCTCTAATTCAATATCATGAAGTTTCAATTTTATATCCGCTTTTTCAATTGGACCATACCATCCCGAGCCGGTTTCAAGGATATATTTGAAGTAACGATAATCTGCTCCATATCCTTGTCCAGATGGTAATGAATAGATAATTTTAATTGTCTTATTTTCATTTTTGTCGAAATGCACATTCCATACATACCAGGGAAAATTACCCTTTTTCATTTGTGTGTCAAACTCATTCCAAAGGTCAGAACCCAGATTGGGTTTTGTTTCTCTCCATTTATACAAATCGGTCATCGCGGCTCTTACAATTTGGTATGATTCAGTGGATTGGTATTTATAAGTTCTATTTTCTTCAATAATCACATTATTTGCTTTATAAACACTATCTATTTTTCTACGATACTCCTTTTCTATGTAATAAATGTACATATACGTATTATACACACTATCCAATTCAGGGGGTACACCTATTTCTTTCTCTGTCAATATTCTGTCGTTAACATAAATTTTAAAATTTATCTTATCATTCTCTCCATAGTTTCCTATTGACCAGTATTGAAAATTCATTTCCGGAAATCCAACCTGAATTGTAATGGTGTCAGCCAGATTCAGCAAGTTAAATGTGCATACGACCACAGCAGAATCATTGTACAAATCCGCATATACATATTCCTGTGTCATTTGGATTTTACAACTATCAACTGAGTAAATACTTTTAATAACAATCGGATTAGGAGCTATATCAGCATTCACCTTTCCGATTATCAGTAAACATGTTAGTATTATGGTTAATCGCTTCATTTTCAGGTCTTTTTTGTATACACTACAACATCCAAATAAACCTATCAGGTTTATTTCCGCCTTACCCAGACTCTGAGCAGCCTCCAAAATTCGCCTGCAGTAATCTAAAGCAAACAAAAATACACATTTATTGTATTTCATCCTCCTTTTCCAAAGATGATTAGAAATTCCGTACATTCAACTGTTCCGTAATTTAATCCCCATCGGAAATAATTCCCGGGAGAGATGTAGTTACCGGCAGAGATGTAGTTACCGGCAGAGATGCAGTTACCGGCAGAGATGCAGTTACCGGCAGAGGTGTAATTACCGACAGAAACATAATTCCCAACTGAGAATCGGAAACGACTTTCTGTAGTGCCTAACCTAATTCCATCAATCAATCAATCAAGCAATCAAGCAATCAAGCAAGCACCCGCCAGCGGACTGTAGCGAAAGGGCATGCCCGAAGCCGATATATAGACGCGGCGCCCGAAGCGCGCAGGGTAGTTTATCTAAACACCACCACCGCCCTCTTATCGTAACGCAAGCCCTGCAGCCTAAGCACATAAGCACCCGGCTTCATTGTCAGTTCAAGATCGGAATCCGTTGCAAGGGTTTTCACCAGCAGTCCCGTCAAATCGTACAAGGTGACTTGTACACTTTCGGTCACTCCCTTCAGCACCAAGGTTTTGCCCGAAGCATAAAATTCGGGAGTCGAATGTACCGACTGCAAACCACTGTTCAATACGGGATTGGAAGCTTCGCTCAATCCGCCGTGTTCGTTGACCGCGTGCACCACAAATTCGGCAGCACCCGTGCCATCGGGAATCTCATAAGTGCAGGAAGTGGTAACATCCACTATCTCACCGTCGCGGCAAACCACATAACAGAGCACATAATCGCTGGAATCCCAAACCAAATGCCCCGCATCCAATGTCAGAACAGGAGCCTCTGCCTGTTCGGTAGCCAGCGCCGGCTGCCAGGCATCCGATCCGCCCAGCACATTGTCGATGGTAAACTGAGCCGCCTGCTCGGGAGTAAGCACCGGATTGTACGACACCGTACCG
>DUNU01000011.1 GCA_012839185.1 Clostridiales bacterium
ACCTTGAGAGTAACTGTTGCTGTATTATCTAAACCGTTGGTATCAGAACCTTCAATGAAATTATTAAGTGTTAGGTCTTCTGCCCATTCGTTTGCTGCATTCATTACTGTATGCAGTTTGGTGTCAGTTTCTACTTCATTTTGGATATCACCACAACGAGAGCACTTATCGTATGTTTTACCTTTATTTACCCAAGTAGCATCCTCTTTGAATGCTTCATAATTGTGATCAAGAGCAGGGATTTCAACATATGTTGTGTAATCGCAACATGAACATGTCTGATACGCATTCCAACCTTTTTCGGTACAGGTTGCTGCTTTGGCTGCGTGGTCTACTAAATCATGTCCAAGTGCTTCAATAATAGTTACCTCACTAATAGCATCACAATTTGCACAATGCTTTGATTTGTAACCAGCTGTTGTACAAGTAGCAGCTTTATCTACGACGAAATCGCCAAATGAATGTCCGGTTGCAGGAACGGCTTCAAATGTCGTATATGAACAACGAGCACAAGTATCGTAGCCTTATAACCGTCAGCTGTACAAGTAGCCGCTTTAGCTGCATGTTGAATAATTTGGTGATTGTTTTTATTTATTGCACCATATTCTTGACCACATACAGAACAAATAGCTTTCGTTGTACAGGTTGCAGCTGTACCTTCGGTGTGACCTGTTGCAGGAATTGCCGTTACATCAGTAGTGGCATCACAACGTGAGCAGTGTTTTGACTTAGAGCCTGCTGTTGTACAAGTTGCTGGTGTATCTATTGTGTAATCATCAGCGTAGTCGTGACCAAGAGCAGGGATTTCAACATATGTTGTGTAATCGCAACGTGAACATGTCTGATATGCATTCCAACCTTTTTCGGTACAGGTTGCTGCTTTGGCTGCGTGGTCTACTAAATCATGTCCAAGTGCTGCGATTTCTTTGTAAGTTGAGTAATCACAACGTGAACATGTCTGATATGCATCCCAACCTTTTTCGGTACAAGTTGCTGCTTTGGCTGCGTGATCTAACAAATTATGTCCAAGTGCTGCGATTTCTTCGTATGTTGAGTAATCACAACGTGAACATGTCTGATATGCATTCCAACCCTTTTCGGTGCAGGTTGCTGCCTTTGCTACGTGAGCTATCAAATTATGTCCGAGGGCTACACCATATTCTTGACCACATACAGAACAAATAGCTTTCGTTGTACAGGTTGCAGCTGTACCTTCGGTGTGACCTGTTACAGGAATTGCCGTTACATCAGTAGTGGCGTCACAACGTAAGCAGTGTTTTGACTTAGAGCCTGCTGTTGTACAAGTTGCTGGTATATCTATTGTGTAATCATCAGCATAATCGTGACCAAGAGCAGGGATTTCAACATATGTTGTGTAATCGCAACGTGAACATGTCTGATATGCATTCCAACCTTTTTCGGTACAGGTTGCTGCTTTGGCTGCGTGCTTAACAATTTTGTGATTATTTTTATCAATTTCGCCGTATGCAGTACCACAGTCTTTACATACTGCAAGAGTTGTACATGTTGCTGTACCACCACTATGTCCAGTTGCGTCGATATAATTATCATTATATTGATAGCCACAAACTGTACATTTATTAATTGTGTATCCTTTGACTGTGCAAGTTGGAGCTACAATTTCAGTTTCAAATGTATGCCCAAGAGCTTCAATAACATCCTGAGCCTCAATAACTACATTACATACTGAACAAACTCTACCTTCAGAAAAACCAATAGATGTGCAAGTTGGAGCAACATTCTTTTTAATTACTTCTTTGTGTCCTAATGCAGGTATAATCTCTTGTGCTATAATTATTTTACCACAAGTTGCACAATGCTTCCCTTCTGTTAAGCCTGTTTCGGTACAAGTCGCAGCTTTTTCTGCATCAATTACCTCAACATGTTTAATCTTTTCAACCTTCTTCTGTTCGGCAAATACCTTATTACAAACAGAACAATGTGCACCGGAAGTTAGACCAGTCTTTTCACAAGTAGCAGCGACTGCTTCATCAACAACTACTGTATGACCTAAAGCGGGGATTACTTTCTGTTCTTCAAGAATTTTTCCGCAAACAGAACAATATGAGCCTTTTGTTAAACCTGGTTTATCGCAAGTAGGAGCAACAGCCGCATCTTCTTCTGCTATATGATCAGGAAGCGGATCAATACCTAAAGCAATACGAAGAATCCTTCTTGCATCAACAAGTTTAACGTAATTATCCCCGTCAATATCAGCTCTTTGCATTGCAGCATCATCAATCTTTTGAAGATTGAGAGCTACACGAAGAGCAATACGAGCATCGACAGTTGAAACTCTTTCATCGAAATTTACATCGCCTAAGAGATAACAACCGTCTTCAAGTGTAACATATTCTTCAGACTCTGCTGCCATACCTATACCAGCACACACGACAACAAGGCAAATAAGAGAAAGAAGAATTGTCATAAAAGTAAGTGTTTTTTTCATGAATTAGCCTCTCAAAAAATAGTAGTAGTTTTTTTGTTCCTCTCCAAGAACATGATTATTGAATACAGGACAGACATGGACATCCAATAAGCGATTACAATCACAAGGTATCTCATGCCTGTAAATTTACACATTCTGAAGTTGCTTACCCAAAAATCATATACATAATATTTCCTTAACTAAATTACAAACTACCAGCATTAACCCCATATATTTCCCCCTCTTCGTTTGTAATAAAATATAGAGAATAAAATCCCCTATGAATAATATGCAATATCTAAGAAAAACAAACAAGAGCAGACTATAATACATACCTGCCTATTGATTTGTTCTGGCAAAATACTGCAATTCATTTCTTGCTTCCTTTCTTAACTCTATTTTAACAAAATATTTATAATTTGTCAATAACTAATTCACTATTTTATGTATTTTTTCTCATATATCTACATCTTTTGTAAAAAATGTCAGAAAAAATCACATCCACACTATACAAGAGACTTATTATTGCATCTTTCTTTTGTTAGGCTAAACTCATTGCTTATGGTTATATACACAAAAAAGCCATTTTTGATACCCGAAATTAAATATCTTCTATTTTGAAATTTAATTAACGCAACTACTAAATATTAATATTCATAAAAAGAATCCCGTATTTCTACGGAATCCTTTTTTAGTGATTAAGTTGATTAAAACTTATATGAAGCAATTACTTCTCACGATATTTTACCCACTCTACAATATTGGAAACGTGATCTCCGCTCGGATAACTACTTGATTCTAAATTGTTATCCTGATAATAGTAATATGTATAGACAGGATCTCTGTATCTCCACTCTGTACGATTAATTTTTCTGGTAAATGTTTTATCAGTTGAATAATTGCCAGCATAGTTAGCCGGAATCCATCTATTTGCCCAATTATCAGTTCCATTATACTTTATATCTGGATCGCCATAGGATGATGTGGGAAGCTTATAATTGAACCATTTTTCTTCAAGAATAGTGCAACCATATTCAGGATTCTTATACGAGAAGATGGCAGTTTTACTGCTATTTCTCCACCTATAGTAATGATACTCAGTGTGATCATATACTGATCTGCTTTCCACATCTCGGACACCGTTTGCAGGATTCGTTGTACTCCAACTACTCCATGCAGTCCAAGAAGTTCTCTGTGTATCATACTTAGTCCAACCATTCATTGACGATGATGAACTCTCAGTGTACGATCTCTTTGTATAAGTATACTTACGCTCAACAACTTGTGCACCGGAGGGCAATTCAGATGCTTTTATCCAACCTTTAATCGGCTTGAGTTCCCATTGTGCATAAACGGTAATATCGTTTGCAGTTGTCCAAGTTGTAGAACTAGTTATGGCATTTCCTCCAGTTTTAGCTGTAGTCCAACCCTTGAAAATATGATAATTCCTTGACGGAGTAGGTAAACTACCAATAGCCGTACCACAATACGCACGACGCGAACCTTCACCAACTGTTCCACCGTTTGCATCAAAGGTTACAATAAATGAATTTAGTGTCCAATGTGCATATAGAGTAATATTCTCAGTTCTTGCGAATTTCGAATCAGCAGTTACCTGTGTTCCACCTGTTTCCGCAGTGAACCAGCCATTGAATGTATGGTATTGTCTTGTAGGCACAGGTAGTTCTCCAAGAGCTACGTCACTGAATGCCGTTTTAGAAGCAGGAGTTACAGATCCTCCATTAGCATTGAAAAATACATCATAGGAAAGTGCATTCCATTTTGCATAAAGTGTAATATCTTCAGACGGCATTGTAGCATCTATACCATCAACACTAAACAACTGCGTCATCTGTTCATCGATATACCAGCCCTTAAATTCATAACCAAGTCTTGAATATGTAAGATTTTCAAAGATAAGGGAATCTTCAACCAATGCTACTGTTTCACGACTTACACCATTACTATCTTTGATAGTTCCGCCGTTCATAACAAATGTTACATTGAATGTTCGACTTACTACATTAATAGGAACTGTTATCTGTTCAACATCCGGAATTACAACACCGGTTTTCGATGTATGAGTAATGTCAATGCTGATTGTAATTGTAGAATTAAGTGGAGCGTTGGAGGCAACAGCAAAGTTGTTGTTTTCATTTACGATCAATGCATTCTGATAAGGAATAGATGTACCTGCTTCCGTTACAACACTATAAGTATAGGTGATGTTGTCTTCAACCGGTTTTACAGGATTAGCAAATCCTTCAGTTTCTGCTGGTTTCAAGGTAAGATTGTAGTCAAACACAGAATCACGAGTAAGCTGTTCAGAATAATCAGTTGCATCAATTTCGAAATAATTGATATTTGCTCTGAGAATGCTGGTATTTATTGTGAAATCTCTTGTAACAGCAGGCTGATCCGGATATACAATTATAGAAGCTGTAATTGTAAGTGTTTCGTCTTCTATACCTGAATAATCCTTAACAGAAAGATGATTATCTTTGATTTCATAGTTTTCAGAGTTGCTAACTGTCCATGTAATATCAAAATCATTGATTTCATCAATAATGAACGGATTGTTGTCACTAATAACATTGTCTGCTGCAACTGTTACATCACAAGAGAAATCTTCGATGAGTGCAAGAATATCGACTCCCTCCTTGGTTGCAGTAGGTTGATAAACTGTTTCATCATCATAGAGGTAACAAGTAATTCCCTTGTTGTAGAGCCTTTGAAGCGTGTGAAGGTTTGTCTTATAAAAACGTTGGCTGTCCGTTGTTCCGATTGCATACACCGTTTCAACAGATGGCATGTTTTCAACAATTGAGATATCGGTATCCGTATGACTGAAATCAACTGTCTCAAGCGTTTCATATCGCTCAAGAGAATACATGTCTTTCAGTTCAAGATCATCACCTGTAAGATTAGTAAGTCCTGAGTTACTTAAATTAAGGTACTTGATGTTATCAAGATACGGAAGATATTCCATCTTTGCCACATTAACACCTGAGAGCGAAAGCTTTCTTACATTAAATTCATCCGTACGATAAGCATTTGTAAATGCACAAGGAACATTTGTATCAAGATAAAGCTCATCAAGAGTCTTAATACTTGCATTGGAAATATGAGCATCAAAGTTGACATCTGATATATCATTTCCTGCTAGGTCGACAAAGACAAGTTTGGGATATTTGTACAACCAGCTAATATCTGTAATTCCACAGTTTTCAAGAGAAATGAATCTAAGCTCGGGAATTGAGTAAGTAAGCTGATAAGCATTCATATTATCACAAACATTATCTGCATACAAGACAGTTAAATTGTTAAGATTGCGAAGTTTTTCAATTTCATTATGTTCGGAATTAAAATCATTGTCGCTGATATTCAAAATCTTGAGTGTTGCATTTCTGTCAGCAATATACTGTATGTTTGAACTTTCCCCTGAAAAAGCAGTCAAACTGCAGCTTGCAACATCCAATCTGACTAACTTTGTCATTGAATCAAGGAATGCCAAATCATTCAATTTAATGCCGGAAAGTGTAAGAATTTGCATTTCAGGAAGAGCTGAAAGCCAAGCTGTCATATTATCTTGTGCGATTTCTGTTTCATTACCGCCAAGCATTAAGATACGAAGATTTGTTGCTCCGTTGATGAAACTAAAGTCAGTTAACAAGTTGTTTTCAGCATAAATTTCAGTGAGTGTGGATTTGTAGTTGTTTAAAACATTCATGCTTGTTATCTTGTTATTGTTGGCATTAAAGAGTTCAAGCTTGGTTAATGCATTTAAATTTGAAATATCTCTTATATCATTGTGATTAATGTAGAATATTTTAAGAGCCGCTAAAGTATTCAAGAAACCGACATCTTGAATGTTGTTATGACCAAGATAAAGAATTTCAAGATTTACAAGCCTGCGAAGGTCTCTTACATTGGAAATATTATTGTGATGCAAGCGAAGCTCTGTTAAATATTTGAGATCTTTAAGGTGTTCTACACTATCAATATTATTATGTGCAAGTGATAAGTAAGTCAAATGAGTGAAGTTTGCAATTGAAGCTGTACCTTCCGTTGTAAGACCATTACCGGAAAGAGAAAGGTATGACATCATGGGTGCACGAGAAAGTGCGTTGATGTCTGTAAGTTTATTATCGGAAAGATAAACTTCACGAAGTTTGCCATATCTTACATTTTCGTCAAATACAGAATTAAGTGATGTAAAGTTGTTATCTGTAAGGTCAAGAAGTTTAAGATTTACGGCATTTTTAAGTGTGGGAGTACCGCCATCTGCCAAATTATCAAGTTCACAACCTCTTGCGATGAATGCTTCAAGATAAGAGAGTGTTGCAATCTGATTCATTGTACCGTCAAGAATCTTAATTCCGGAAATATTTAATGTACGAAGATGTTCACAATAAGATAAACCTCTTAAGCTGGAGATTTCAGGGTATCCGCTTAAATCAAGATTTACAAATCTTACATCCTTCAGTGCGGCGGATGTTAAATCACCACGATATCCTAAAGTTTCGGAAAGTTCATTCTTTATTGCATCGTAAAGTAACGGATCCATGTTTTCAGGTGCTTTGATAAGTGTATTGTTACAAGAAACCGTTAAATTGTATGCAAGCACAAACTCATCAGCTTCTCCACCATCAATAGCATAGCTTACCCTTGCATTAAGCGGCAGAGTTGTACCCGAAACAGCATCATTCTCAAGCTGAATTTCATTGTTTGCAACATAAGCAATATCCGGATTGCCCGTTTCCCATGTAACTGTTGTGTTGTAAACCTTATCATTATTCCAAAGCTTGCAACCTTCGGTTGCAAGAGTACCTTGGTTGGCAGCAATCTGAGAAATAATGTACTCTTTGATCTCATTTTTTTCAATCGGAGTAATCTGAACATTATCGAAATAAATCTTTCCGTCATCTTCTAAGGGCTTACCGTTAAATGACGCAATAACAACATAATCATTTTCTTGTGCTGTAGTTGTACGTTTTATTTCGCTTACCGGAGTAAGTATTTCCGTAGCAACTCCGTTTTCTACATTAATAACCTTTTGATACCAGTCCAAACGAATTTGGAAATTATCGTACAAACTACCTTCAGCAGGAATAAAAGTATTACTTATGCTTCTTATAAGCTTTACATCAAAGTTCACTCTATACTGGTCGTCTGTCGGATCTGTCAGATAGTGATTAAGGAAATCTGTTACTTCTGCCTTTGTCGGACAAACAAATTCACCGGGAACATCATAGTCAAATGTGATAGTATCTTCACTTACAAGAGTTTCATCAGCATCATAAGAAATAATCTTAACAGTCATCGCAATGTCTTGCGGGTAAGTAGGTTTAGTAAAAATACCATTTGTTTGATTTAACACATAGTTATTGTTCGATGTGAAAATAAGGCGTGCATGACAACCCTTTTGATAATAAATATCCTCAATAAGAGAAATATTAGAATTAAGGTTTGTCGGCATATCTCCGCTGTAATACTTATCTGTCAAATAATTTTTGTAATACTGCATTGCCGGGTCTGTCGGATCAGTATATACAGCATAGACTGAAAAACTCTTTGTAAGATTGTTAAAACTTGCCGGTTGATATTCCGTTCTCGATAAAGACCAGCCAACCGGTTGACGATTTTCAATGGCAGGCAAATCGGGAATAATGTTAAGAGAATTATTGTACGTTACCGATTTGGTCATAATCTTATCGCCATTAATATCATTAAATGTAATATTAACACGATTCCCGTATATTACATCAAATTTTGCAAGATAACGTTGAAGACAAACTGCATCAGCAATATCAACTACTTCATCAAAATAGGTGTCTGCAAGTGAAAGTCTGAAGCCGGAAAGAACCGCTCCCTCAAACTCAGCAAGATGACGACGAATATAAGTGGCGTCTGCAATATCAACTTTTTTACTTAAGTCAACATCACCGATTTCATAGATAACCAAATCCGGGAAATCACATTCGAAATCCACGACTTCGGCTATGCCATCATCTCTTAAAGTATGTGCCACATATTCCGATTCATAATCAACTGAAAAACAGTCATAACTATCGACACCGATATTATCATTAACATCAAAAGAAACATCAAGAAGGGGAAGCATTTTAGTAACATTTTGACTTGTTCTTGTATAGTTGATTATTAGTTTACCTTCAGTTTCCGCATTGAAAACAATGGAGCCTTTTATATCTTCATTTTCTTCAATTTTCGTAAGTGTCAACAAATCAGAATCATAATTGAGAGTTACATCAAAGCTGATAATATTGGCATTATCCGGAATAAAAATAGTCGTAGAAAAACTTTCACCCTGATGAACAAGGAAAGGAGTGCTGGAAAGAACAACATTGCCTTCAGCATTTGCTCCCGCTAAAATGCAAACACTTAAAATAAAAATTACAAGAATCGGGGGAATAGACTTTTTAATGATTTTCTTCATTTTAACCAGCACCTCCTACGGGATAGAGTTTATTCTTATAAGCATTCATAAGATTTTCGCGAGTTGTAAAATTGCCCCAGAAATCAACGCCGATAACGGGTTCGCCACTTCCCCAATCTTCGTAATACGCCTGTCCGTTTTCAATCCATGTTCGGCATGTGCCTTGAATGGTTGTCATAAGCGTATATATTGTTGAAAGTTCAATCCATTCACCGCTGTGTTTGACCTCCAATACACATTTCATGGGCATAAGTACACGATAATGAACCAAAGCCCAAGGCAGAGGAGTTACGCCATCAGCTGCAAAGTGAGTTGCAGCATAATTTTTTGTTATGGTTATACTTTCTGATTCAGAGATTGTATTTGACATTGAACGAGCAGAGCCGGTCGCTGAAGTTATACGAGCACCGAGTTGTGTCCAACCCGTTGTTTCAGCTGTTTCGGCATGAGTAATAGTATCGTTGCCAATTTCTAATGTGTTAGTTGTGTTATTTTTGTATTCGTTATGAATTGATTTATCTGTGACCCAATCAACATTATAATTTGTAACTTTACCAATTTCTGTACCAGTAGTATAGTTCATACCAGCGTGTACCTTTACCTTGGTTAATGGTGCTACAGGATTTATGTCAGTTTCAGTTTCAATTTTACCAAAACCTTCAAGACTTGCAATTCCAACGACGGATTCAGACTTCGATTCAGAATACACTTCTCTATACGCATACTGATCAAATGCAAAAATGTCTTCCCTTTGCACACTACTAATAGAATGATTGTATGCAGTTTCAGTTGTACCGCCATTCTGAACAAAAGAATATGTTTCATCTCTTTCTGCTGTTTCCACGGCTGTATTTTTTGTTGATGTTGAGGAAACACAAGCTTCAATTGTTTTTGAATTCATATATGAAACAGTATATGAGGACATTGTATCAAATTCGGTCGTGTTAGCATCCATCTCAGTTTCCATAATCAATGAATTGGTATATGTATAAGGATCATAAAATACTAAACGAGAATTATCATCTAATTTGTAGCTTGCGACGGGTTTTTCAGAATAAGTAACGTATTCGTACCATGCTTTTTCCAAATACGTTGCTCCGGATGTAACCGACAATTCTTCCGGCTCTTCACCATGTCCGGTAAGAACATTGATGTCGGGACTTTCATACTTCGTTTCTTTAGTTGCACCGCTTGCACCTTCGCCATCGCCCGCAAAAGCGACAATTCCGGTTACAAGTGGCATTGCAACAGCCAAAACGACAGCAATCAAGCGAACGAGAACTTTTTTTGTCATTTGCTTACCTCCTGCAAAAAATATATTTTATTATTTATCGTTGTCAGCGTAGCCGGTATTTCATCGTCTTCGCTGACATGATAACCATCTTTAGCACTTAAAGTCATCTGGGAATAATACGCATCCATTTCAAGTGCATCAAATGTGAGCGTAGTCAATTTTGTTCTTTCTTTTAACGGAACATCGCTGTTTAGCTCAAAAACAACTTTTCCGTCCTCTTGTTCTGTTATCTTAAATATCTTATTCTTTGTCGCTTTAGTAAAATTAAGTACTTCATTGTCATATTCAAGAGTCAGAACGGCTTTTGAAATATTAACATCGCCTCCTAAAATCAAATCAAGTTTGAACTTTTTTCCCTCTTGGACATATTGCGAATTGAAAAAGAAGAAATTTTCTTCATTTGTGATTGTGTATAGTTCAGGATAAGTCTCCATATCAGAAGTAATGTTGTTAATCGCTCTATCCCATCCTCTGAAAACATCATCTCCGATATATTCAATTGGATATACACCTTGACCTTCTTTTGCTTGCTTTGTGCCGATTATTGTCCCGTCTTGGTATTGAAAAGTAACCGTATATTCAGGACGCTTATCTTTAGGTGCAGCAAAATATACACATACACTTGCAAGCACGCCACAAAGTAATATCGCAATAATCTGAATCCAAAAAGGGATTTTTTTCTTTGTCTTTTTCTTTTCTTTTTGCATAAACCCTAATAAACAAATACAGTGCCGTTAATCAAATTATACTCAGGTATCATAATCTCTTCATCGTTATTTGCGTATATACTCTTGATTTCAATATTGACCGGATATTCACCTTTTTGCTCATTTAGTTTGAATTTGATTGAGCATAAATCAACATCTCCGAGAATATTTTCCGCACTTGCAATATTCAAGATTATCTTGCCCTGTGTTGCCGTGTTAAAAACCAAATCACCATCCTCATTAAAAACTGAATCAACACTTAATGCAGTTTCGTCATAAGTAATCAGCATTTCTGCACCGGACAAACAAACATTTCCGCATAGAGAAAAATTCATATATGCATAATCTGAAGTTTTTCCGTACGCTCCACTTAAAGCAAACACATTATCCTTACCAACAAATGACTCACAAATAGGACGGATTTCCAAATCAGATTTAATTATTGAAAAATCATTGTCCCATTTAGTGAATATTTTACCGTATTCAACTGTAGGAATTGTAGGTGGAACAGCAGAATCATTCCGTGATATCTCGTCAAGTTTAAGTACGGTGTCTGTATCAGAATAAAATGTAACAGTGTACTTTATTTTATTGTTAATCTTCTCACTTGAGCAGCCTGTGGTTATTGATAATACTACCAATAAGCACGTCATTGCTATAAATAATCTCTTAACCAAATCTTTCATAAGCAATCATCTACGCATTCGAAGGAACAGCAACTAATCCACCAATTATGCTATACATTGAATCAACAAGAGTGCTATCATTTACCTCCTTAATGCTGTTCATTGAAATATTAATTGGAAGATAAGCTTTACTTGTATCTCTTATTTTGAATGTAAGTTCAATGATATCTCTTTGTTTAGTTTTGTCTGTTGCTGAGCTAAAATTTAATTTAATACCATTTGTAATAGCATTTGCGTTCACAACAATATCAAGATCAAGATCTGCATCATAAGAAATAAGTTCCAAGGCAGGATCATAAATTATATCAAAATCAAAACCACAAGTTTTTACAACACCGTCAATATCTACCATTACTGTAACGGTATCACCAATATTTCCACTTGCATTTGTTACTTGAATTACATTTTTATCATCACTGAAAATCGCAGTAACAACACTGTCCTGTTGGACATTAACATATCGTCCGCTCCAGCCAAAGAAAGTAGCACCATTTTTCACAGGCGGAGTCGGAGGAGTAGCATTATCACCTGTCAAAACATTCTGAGTCTTTAATACACTGCCATCGTAATTGTTAAATGTAACCGTATGTGAATTTGAAGAATTTTGACTATAAGTGGCAGTAATGGTTGTATTCGCAGTAATATTGGTATAAACACCTGACCAACCGGTAAAAGTATATCCATCACGATTGGGATCTGCAGGAGGAGTTGCATCTTTACCCTTTTCTACAGTTTCAGTTTTCAGCACTGTGCCATTATAATCTTCAAATGTTACGGTAAATGTTTCAACTGTATTCTTGATATATGTTGCTGTTATAATCGTATCAGCAGTGACATTTGTATACACACCTGACCAACCATTGAAAGTATATCCTTCACGAATGGGATTCGCAGGAGGAATTGCATCCTTACCTTTTTCTACATTTTCAGTCTTAAGTACTGAGCCATTATAATCTTTGAATGTAACAGTAAAAGTTTCAACAGCATTTTCAGTGTATGTTGCTGTTATAATCGTATCAGCGGTGATATTTGTGTACACACCTGACCAACCATTGAAGGTATATCCTTCACGAATTGGATCTGCAGGGGGAGTTGCATCTTTGCCCTCTTCTACTCTTTCTATTTTCAAAACAGAGCCATCATGGTTTTTGAAAGTTACAGTATATGTTGTTGCGGGAGGATCTCCTGATTCAACACCAACATAGCCTGCGTCTATTTCCGTTCCATTTGTAAGAATAATAATCAAATGCTTATCCGAATTTACATAAGCATTAGCAACACCAACACCGGCAACACCATTCAAAGAATCAATCCACTCAGCTTCTGTGCCTTGATAACCATTTTCAATGGCTATCTCGTAAGCTGATTTACCATTAGTTCCGTCTTTACCGTCGACACCTTTTTCACCAACAAGAGATGCAAGCCATTGTTCTTCAGTACCTGTATATCCTTTTTCTACGGCAAGTTCGTATGCACTCTTTCCATTTAAACCGTCTTTACCTGCAGCACCATCCTTTCCTGCAAGACTAACTAACCATTCAGCAAGGGAGCCTTGATAACCATTTTCAACAGCTAAATCATAAGCTGATTTGCCATCCTCTCCATTGCTTCCGTCTTTACCTACAAGACCGGCAAGCCAATCTTGAAGTGTTCCATTATAACCATTTGCAACAGCAATTTCGTAAGCAGAAAGACCATTCAAACCATCTTTACCATTAACTCCGTCTTTTCCATCAGCACCTTTTTCGCCAATAAGAGATGCAAGCCATTGTTCTTCAGTACCTGTATATCCTTTTTCTACGGCAAGTTCGTATGCGCTCTTTCCATTTGAACCGTCTTTACCGTCTTTACCTGCAGCACCATCCTTTCCTGCAAGACTAACTAACCATTCAGCAAGGGAGCCTTGGTAACCATTTTCAACAGCTAAATCATAAGCTGATTTGCCATCCTCTCCATTGCTTCCGTCTTTACCGACAAGACTCACAAGCCAATCTTGAAGTGTTCCGTTATAACCATTTGCAACAGCAATTTCGTAAGCAGAAAGACCATTCAAACCATCTTTACCATTAACTCCGTCTTTACCGTCGGCACCTTTTTCGCCAATAAGAGATGCAAGCCATTGTTCTTCAGTACCTGTATATCCTTTTTCTACGGCAAGTTCGTATGCGCTCTTTCCATTTGAACCGTCTTTACCATTTAACGATTCAAGCCACTCGGCAAGCGTACCTTCAAAGCCGTTCTCTACAGCAAGTTCATACGTTGATTTGCCATCTTTGCCATCTTGACCGTTTGAATCAGCACGAAGAGATTCAAGCCATTCGTCAAGAGTTCCCATATATCCGTTGGCAACGGCAAGTTCATAAGCAGATAAACCATTCCTGCCTTTTTGACCATTCTTCCCGTCTACCCCGTCTTTACCGTCTTTACCGTTTGTGCCGTTAGCACCATCTTTGCCTGCTGCTCCGACAAGGGATTTGAGCCAATCATTTACAGTGCCCTTATAACCATTTTGAACAGCAACTTCGTAAGCAGATCTACCATCTTTCCCATCCTTGCCTGCTGTTCCTGCCAATGATGCCAACCACTGTTGTTCAGTTCCCTTATATCCCTTTGCAACGGCAAGTTCATAAGCTGATTTTCCATTTTCTCCTGCTTCTCCTACAAGGGATGAAAGCCATTCTTTTTCACTGCCTTGGTATCCGTTGGCAACGGCAAGTTCATAAGCGGATTTTCCATTTTCTCCTGCAAGGGACTTTATCCACTGTGCTGGGGTTCCCTTATAACCGCAATCTACTGCAATTTCGTATGCCGATTTTCCATCTGCTCCCTGAGGACCAACAAGTGAATAAAGCCAATCTTGAAGTGTGCCCGTATATCCACTTTCTATAGCTTCTTCAAAAGCAGATTTACCAGGATTTCCTTGTGCTCCCTTTTTACCTTCTTTGCCTACCAACGAAGCAAGCCATTGTTCAAGAGTTCCTTCAAAACCGTTTTCACAAGCAAGATCATAAGCCGATCTTCCTGTTCCTGCTATTGCGATAGTCATATATTGATGTTCATCAAGACCGATGGCTACTCGAAGAAGTCTTCTCGCATCAACTGTTTTTATGAGACCGTCATTGTTCATGTCTCCAATAAGTATTTGAGTGGTTCCTTCTTCAACGCTATTAATTTCTTGAGCTGTAACTACAACACTTAATGCGATAATCAGTGACAGCAATGTTATAAGAATTCCTATTTGTTTTACTATTTTCATTTTCTTCTCCTATTGTGTAATTGCCGTTAGCCATTCGGACAAAGTCCCAACAAAACCATATTCAAGAGCCATATCATAAGTCGTTTTATCTTCACTATAATGTATTCCTTCTACTCCTGTAAATATAGACAGCCAATCTGATTCGTTGCCGCTAAAACCTTTTTCAACAGCTAATTCATAAGCACTCTTGCCAATTTCTCCAATATTACTTACATCACCGGTTTCACCAACAAGTGCTGCCATCCATTCTTCCAACGAACCGGTATAACCCATGGATACAGTTTTTTCATAAGCATTTTGATTTTTCGATTTTTCGCAAGAAATCAAACAAATAGCAACAGAAATAACTACCAAAAAGAGAATTAATATTTTCTGAGTTTTTATAACAATCCCTCCCTCTATCTAAATTTAAATGTTAAAAATTAAGATCACAATACAACTCTAAACTAACATATTGTCTAAAAATCAAAAACTATCATTCTACAAAGTTAAAACTTTTTATCAGTAAAATAATAATATTCAGTAAATAAATAAATTATTTATTTTTCAGAACATTCTGAAAAATAATTTCTTGATAAATTAACAAACTCAAAAGAAAAAACCGCAGAATATCCCTGCGGTTAAATTAAATCAAAACAAAAATAAATGGCAGAATTATCTGTCTGTCTGTCTGTCTGTCTGTCTGTCTGTCTGTCTGTCTGTCTGTCTGTCTGTCTGTCTGTCTGTCTGTCTGTCTGTTAAGAAATTGTAATTCATCACAGCTTCCTTGTCAAGCACTTTTGTGTATTTTAACATATTATTCATATTTTGTCAATAGGTAATTTTTACTATCTTTTCATTTTTTGTTGAAATTGCAAGCAACACTTAATCATTAAAATGTATATTCGTAAGAAATCTCGTTCGTTAGCCTAAATCTAATGAAAAAGTTAATTGATATCATAAATATCCATAATTAAAGCACATTATAAATGACCAGTAAATACAATGAATATCTGATTCTATCTCTCGATGCATGAATAAAGAATATAACATTCAAAATTATCTCTTGACTTTTCCCTTAAAAGTTGTTATAATTTGAGGGAAAGGATGGTAAATAAGGGAATGAGAACATTTAATTACTCATCTATCAAAGATCAAAAATGGGATTCCGAAATTCTTGGTTATATAGCGGCTATTTATAAAGAAGCAGGTAAACAAGAATTATATTTGAAAAGACGACCGGATGAATTGGAAAAGTTAGTGGAAATTGCTAAGATACAAAGTACTGAGTCTTCAAATGCAATTGAAGGTATTGTTACAACCAATACCCGAATAAAGCAACTGGTGGCAGAAAAGACTACGCCGAAAAATCGTGCAGAAAAGGAAATTGCGGGCTATCGTGATGTATTGAGTATTATACATGAAAGTTTTGATGATATTCCCATTTCCCGAAACTACATTTTGCAACTGCACAAAATTATGTACAGCCATATGAATAACCCAATGGCGGGGCAAACCAAAAATGTTCAGAACTACATAAGTGCAACCCATCCTGATGGACGTACGGAAATTTTATTCACTCCGCTTTCTCCCTATGAAACACCGGATGCTTTGGACAGGATATGCGAAGAATTCAACAAAGTTATCGGCAATTTTGAATTGGAACCGCTTATTGCTATTTCTATCTTTATTCACGACTTTCTTTGTATTCACCCATTCAACGATGGAAACGGCAGAATAAGCCGACTGCTTACCACTTTGCTCTTATATCAAAACGGTTTTTATGTAGGGAAATACATCTCCTTGGAAGCAAAAATCTCAAAAGACAAGGATTTGTATTATAATGCATTGCATCTCTCACAGCATGGCTGGCATGAAGGTACGGAGGATGTTGTGCCATTCATAAAATATCTTCTTGGCATAATTCTTTCTGCATACAAAGATTTTGAAGATAGATTTTCTATCGTAGAAGAAAAACTTCCGGCCATTGATATGGTCCGGAAAGCAACACAAAATAAAATCGGCAAATTCACCAAACAGGATATACGAGAGCTATGTCCTTATTTAAGCCTTAGCTCTGTAGAAGGTGCTTTGAGGAAAATGGTGAATGATGGAGAATTAAAACGTGAGGGTGTCGGAAGATCAACCTATTATCTTCGATTGAAATAATCCCTTAATCCGATTGCCATTTCCTTATATTTAACCCGATTTTAAGGGAAGTAGCAAATATCAAGATACAACAGCTCTTTGTAAATACAGCCTGCAGATATTAAATGGAACACATCAAATTTGATTTGACTATAATGATTTGATATTTTCCTATCACCCCGATACTTGCGTATTGTTTCATTATATTCTAATCTGACCACAGCCATCAGAATCGAAAGGCAGAGTCTTAATAATAGCAATATTATAGAATGTCTTGTTTTCATTTGGGAAGATCCATAGATACAGGAAATCATAACGCTTGAAACATCCAAATCTCACCGATTAGAAGTTGAAAATCTCGCCGATTGCACTTGCAAAATCTCACCGATTATGATATAATGAGAGCCAAGAGGTGAAGCAAATGAATAAAAGTGATTACAAACCACGAATTATTGATAGAAAAGTAAAAGAATATCTGTCTGTTTTTGGAGCTATATGTATTGAGGGTCCGAAATGGTGCGGTAAAACATGGACATCATCATATCACTGTAAAAGTGAAATTATGATTGGTAATCCTGACGGGAATTTTCAGAACAGGAAGTTGGCAGAGTTATCTCCGTCTCTTGTGCTTGATGGTGAAACTCCAAGGCTGATTGATGAGTGGCAGGAGGTACCGTCTCTTTGGGATGCGGTACGTCATAAGGTTGATCAAAAAAAAGAGAATGGTCAGTATATACTTACGGGATCTGCGACACCAAATCATAAGGGTATTATGCATAGCGGTGCTGGTCGAATTGCAAGACTTAGGATGAGACCTATGTCATTATATGAATCAGGTGATTCTTCGGGAAAGGTTTCTTTGAAAGCTTTGTGTAATGGGAATTTAACGCCGGTAATGACGAATGAAGTTGACCTGAAAAAAATCACTGAATTGATTTATCGAGGCGGTTGGCCGGGAAATATCGATACCCCGATTGATAAGGCAGGTCTATTGCCCGGAGAATATCTGAAAGCTGTAATTGAGGATGATGTATATCGTATTGATGGCATAAAGAGAGATGTTTCAAAAATGAACTTGTTGTTGAGGTCTCTGGCTCGTAATGAAAGTACAACCGTAACCAACAAAACATTACAAAGAGATGTTAAAGCCATTGATGATGAGGATATTGATACTGACACCATAGCAGATTATCTGGATATTTTTACAAGATTATTTTTATTGGAAAACCAACCACCTTTTGCTTCAAACATTCGCTCTTCTGTTCGATTGAAACAAGCGGAGAAAAGACATTTTGTAGATCCCTCACTTGCTTGTGCTCTATTAAAAGCAACTCCAAACAGACTGATAAATGATTTGGAAACACTTGGCTTTTTATTTGAGGCTCTTTGTGAAAGAGATTTGCGTATTTATGCAGAATCATTTGATGCTGAGCTTTATCATTATCAAGATTATAAAAACAGAGAAATTGATGCAGTTATAGAACTTGAAGATGGCAGATGGTGTGCATTTGAAATAAAGCTTGGTGCAAATCAAATTGATGAAGCTGCCAAAAATTTAATTAAACTGAAAAATTCAATTGAAGCTGAAAATGGTGTTGCTCCATCAGTCTTATGCGTAATTTGTGGTTTATCAAACGCAGCATATATGCGTGAAGATGGTGTGTTTGTTGTACCGATTACTGCATTAAAAGATTAATAACATCCTCTTGAAAGAGAATAGTCAAGTAAGTTTGATACTGTTGAATATTGATATGGTCCGGAAAGCAACACAAAACAAAATCGGCAAATTCACCAAACAGGATATACGAGAATTATGTCCCTATTTAAGCCTTAGCTCCGTAGAAGGTGCTTTAAGGAAAATGGTAAATGCTGGAGAATTAAAACGTGAGAGGATGGAAAGATCAACCTATTATCTTCGATTAAAATAATCCCTTACTTTGATTGCTCTTCCCTTATATTTAACCCAATTTTAAGGGAAGTAGTGAAAATATGAGTGATATTTAGATGCTAGCAGATGAGCAATCAAATCAAAGCGTTGTTAAGTAAAATATTTTAAATATAAAGAAGTTTTATATTTCATTTTCTCAAAAAATCTTCTTTATCTATTTTTTATCTAACTATTAGATAAACAACCACAAACAAATATGGACTTTCAATTATAAAAAACTTCAAAAAATGTTGCTGTTGTGCCATATAAATATATATAAACACACGCTTCTTTCAATAAATCTGCAGACTGGGGGTCAAGAGGCCGTGAGTTCAAGTCTCGCCACTCGGACCATTCTTAGTATTCACAAGGGATTTGTGAATACTTTTTTGTATTTGAATGGTTTTTATGTTGTTGTCTGGTAGTTTTCAGAGACATCTTATGGTCAATAAGTTCTCATACAAACGGTGCGGCATATAAGCTTTTTGGGACACACTTCACAACCTAAAATATGTCCGTAAAAAAAGAAGTCGAGTTGAGAATTTCAATCGACTTTCTTTAAATTTACAGCAATTTCTTTTGCAAAAATTAACCGGGAATCAGTTTATAATTCATTTCTTAATAACATTTTAGAATCCTGTATACGGATAATTGCCTGAAGCCCAGTTTTCCAGGACTTCTCTTATCAGGAATAAGAGATACAAAAGTTGAGCTAACAATATATGAAACATTTATTGGCACCTCCTTTTACAACGTGTAACTTTTGATTTCTATCTCTATTATAGCATAATTTTTATTGTTTTTCAAGGTCTAAATATATGTCGCATTTTTATTAAAAAAATATATAGAAATATTTCATCTATTAGTCCCCTATGAAATCTATGCTGCTCTCAAACAGAGTCATGAGTGTAGCAGAGGCTCACGACACAGAGGAGCAATAAAAGCTCATCAATCTACCCAAATTAAAGACAGAGATTAACTGGTTTTCTTACATTTGGACGGCTTACTTGCAGGTTTAGGATGCCAGCAGGTAAGATGGGGTAAAAAAAGTCTTGACAAAACCACTTCCGAAAGGATATAATAAAAAGGGGTGATTTAATGGCAATATTTGTTATTGGCTTGCTAATTCTTCCGGTTGTGATTTTGTACTACGCAATGAAATATACGAATTAAAAAAACAATCGGTAGCCCATCCGCCGATAAGTAGCGGGAGAAAGAGAAAATTAAATAGATTTTGAAAAGAGAATTTTCAGGAAATCAATAAATATTCAATAGAGAAATAGCGTTTTTCGAAATGGATAATGCAGTAGATTATGCGTTGCTGGATATGTTGCCGAGCTGACGCATTTTTTTGTTTGAGTTCCCTATGAAATTACACTGCTCTCAAACGTTTGTTAAAAGGAAAACCTCATCTAAAGTTTGAGTTCCCTATGAAATTACACTGCTCTCAAACGATTTAGAGATGCCTGAACTTCCCGAAAAGTTTGAGTTCCCTATGAAATTACACTGCTCTCAAACCAATTTCCCGATTGTAAAAACAGCCAAGAGTTTGAGTTCCCTATGAAATTACACTGCTCTCAAACGGATGTCGCAAAAATTCTCGGCATCACATGTTTGAGTTCCCTATGAAATTACACTGCTCTCAAACCGAGGCAACATATTTGGCTGGGACTGCAATGTTTGAGTTCCCTATGAAATTACACTGCTCTCAAACTTGGGCTTTGCAGGAATTTTTCCCGCCATTGTTTGAGTTCCCTATGAAATTACACTGCTCTCAAACCTTATGTTACCAATAATCTTAATGTTATCGTTTGAGTTCCCTATGAAATTACACTGCTCTCAAACTTATTAAATTTATCTTCGCCGTGTAGGTTGTTTGAGTTCCCTATGAAATTACACTGCTCTCAAACGGCATCGGCGGAAATAATTGTTACAAGACGTTTGAGTTCCCTATGAAATTACACTGCTCTCAAACACCATTTATATATGTTGCTACTACGACAGGTTTGAGTTCCCTATGAAATTACACTGCTCTCAAACGTAAGAATAGCCGTAATCGAAAATACCGTGTTTGAGTTCCCTATGAAATTACACTGCTCTCAAACCTCTCGTTCTCTTTATTAAAAATATTATAGTTTGAGTTCCCTATGAAATTACACTGCTCTCAAACATTGTGGCAATATTACGAAAAAACCCAAAAGTTTGAGTTCCCTATGAAATTACACTGCTCTCAAACTATTTTATTGTAAATTCATTTTTTGAATTGTTTGAGTTCCCTATGAAATTACACTGCTCTCAAACATTTATTGTCAAATACAACGCAATCTAACAGTTTGAGTTCCCTATGAAATTACACTGCTCTCAAACCAAAGAGCCTCGATATTGCCGGAAATAATGTTTGAGTTCCCTATGAAATTACACTGCTCTCAAACCTTTGTGTTCCACGCTGAAATGGTTGATTTGTTTGAGTTCCCTATGAAATTACACTGCTCTCAAACTCCGGTGTTTGGAGACACCATTAAGAAGAGTTTGAGTTC
>DUNU01000012.1 GCA_012839185.1 Clostridiales bacterium
ACCGGAGAAAATTCTTTAACAACGGGGGATGTAGAGATAACGGGTTGGAATAACCTGAGCAAAGTGCTTGGGGAATTAGCCGAAAAATAAGTGAAACTTATTTCCTGACCGTAATTCCGGCTTGGTGTTGTGACAAAACTTGAAGAAGTATTTTTTAAAATGGATAATAATTCCAGTGCGGGCAACGAACAATTTACGCAACAAATATATAACATTTGCAATTATAAGATGTGGAGGTATTTCCAAAAGCGTGCAGCGAAAATCAGATTCTGTCAGCCGTCAGAAAGCTCGAAAGCGGTTTGTCTGCAGATTAAATGTTTAATATGAGTTAAAATTGCAATTATATCGATATTATAATCGAACATCATGGTTTTGTATTGTTATATTTGCGCGGATTTATACAAATAACAAAATAAGAGATTATTATGATCGAGGAATTCAGTTTTGAGAACTTTAAATCATTCAAAGAGCTGAACACGTTGAATATGACGGCCGCAAAGCTTAAATCAAAGTATTCCAGACTGGATGTTGAACCAATTATTCAGCAAGACGATGATGTCACACTATTGAAGTCGAAAGGCATTTATGGAGCCAACGCATCCGGAAAGAGTAATCTGGTGAAAGCATTCGGCAGTTTTATTCGGATTGTGCAGCACTCTGTGAAAGATGAGCAAATCCTGGAGAAATACATGACACCTTTTTATTTATCGACCGAAACCGTCGACAAACCGGTGTTCATGCAACTTGTTTTTAGGTGCGAAGGTGTTCGTTATCGCTATGGTTTTCAAGCTGACAAGGAGAAAATTCACAGCGAGTGGCTCTATGCAACACCCGGTAAAAGAGAGCAGCCCTTTTTTATCAGAGACAATGATACCTTGAACAGCATCAATAAAAAGAACTTTCCGGAAGGTGATATGGTAATGAAGTTGATTGACAACGAAAAAGGTAACACTATTTTTAGAAAGAACTCGTTGTTTTTAACTTCATTGGCTGCATTCGGCGTGGGTAAGATTTCCAAAATGCTGCTCAATGAGATATCTCGATTTATGGTCATTGACGGGTTGAAACACCGAGGTGCTTTTGAGCAGACTACAGCGATGTTGGAATTACCGGGTATGAAAAAACTCGTACAAACCTTTCTTTCTATGGCCGATGCGGGCGTCAACGATTTGGATACCATCGATTTATCTGATGAGACTGTAGGGGAAAGCAGTAATTTGGATAAAAAAAGAAAGATTGTCGTCGCCTTGAAAGATGTGTACGACGCTGATTATAAGTTAATTACAAAGATGCCATTCCCCTTAAGTCTGTTTGAGTCGGAGGGGACAAACAAGATGTATGAGATCAGCACGTTTATTATCAATGCACTCAGGCAAGGTAGAGTATTGGTTATCGACGAGTTTGACGCCCGTTTTCATCCATTGATTACCCGGAAAATTGTTGAATTGTTTAATTCTCCGGGCAATAAGAATGGACAATTGATTTTTGTGACGCACGACACCAATTTGTTATCGGCCGATCTGCTTCGTAGGGATCAGATTGACTTTGTTGAGAAAGATGCCTACGGCGCCAGCCACTTATACACTCTAGTGCAATTCAAGGGTATAAGAGATACCGATCCCTTTGAGAAGAACTACATCAAGGGAAAATACGGTGCCATTCCTTTTGTTGGTGGTCTTAACAACCTATTTGCTCATTTCGAAGATGCCGAAGCCTAAGACGTATACAAAGAAAACGGATATTGTGAAGGCTTGGAATAAAAAGAAAAATCCTTCTCAATACGCTGTTGACACACTTGAAATGAGAAA
>DUNU01000013.1 GCA_012839185.1 Clostridiales bacterium
ATTTCGCCTTTATTGCGGGACAAAATTTCACTCACATATTCAAAAGTCCCCCTGTCAATATCACGAAATCGCTCTTTTACGACCTTTATCGGATAGGTCTCACCGCATATTCTCATCGCCCTTTGTCGGCTTGTCAGCACGTCGTTTACCGTTGAAACGAACATATCAAGCTCCTCTTTCCTGTTCCCGACATTAAGTAACATATCATAATCTATCTTCCCCCTTATCTCGTCGGTATAGTCGGTATAATCGGTAGAGATGGTATTGTTGGTAATTCCGGAACAATCGGTAAAGTTGGTATGGTTGGTAAATTCGGAACATCCGCTTCCTTCTTCGACCTTGCTCACTTCTTTATATCCGTCACCCTCGCAACCCTTGCTCACTTCGTTATTTTTGCTGTCAGCCTGCGTTTTCTGCTCATCGACTGGTATTATTTTCACTCCGTAATCAAGCTCTTTTACATATATAAAATTCGGCTTACAACCTCTTCTCCTATAACGGCTGATAAGTCCGCAGTTGTCCAATTCGTCTAATATCTTTGATATTTTTTTGTTCGTCCAAGCCAACAGCTCTGCAAGACTTTCATATGTATAAATTATGCAGGGTTTGCCGAAATCATCGGTATAACCGTTTTTTATTGAAAGCGTCATCCTGTCCTTCAACAACAAATACATCACCTTTGCGGCATCGGACAAATTTTTATCACTTAAGAGTTTTTTCGGTGCGATAACAAAGTTATCTTCATTTCCCATAAACTTCACCTTTACAATTTATTGTGTAATTTTCTTTCACAGTCATATTGTATCACATTCTTAAATTCCTGTCAAGTAGGTTTCGCAAAAATATTTTTCAATGCAATTTAATTTCACTTTCTTCTTTTCATCCCCCTAAAACAAAAATTTCTTAAATTTTTGATTGTATGGTTGATAAGTATAATTCTTAAGTATGATTCCTTAGTATTACTTGTATTTCGTTTGGAAACTATTTTAGTATCGTTTGGAAACTATTATAGTATCATTTGGAAACTATTATTGTATCATTTGGGAACTATTATGGTATCGTTTGGGAACAATAAATCAATGTTTTGAAAAAAACGTGCAAAACATTCTTAAAACAAAAAAAGAACTCCCGAAAGAGTTCTTTCTCAAATTTATTAAAGTTCTTGTTTAAGGAGGGTTTTAATCAAGGTCGGGTCGGCTGTGCCTTTGAGTTCTTTCATACATCTGCCGACAAGAGCGGTAAAGGCTTTCTCTTTGCCCGACTTATAATCGGCGACAATGGCTTGATTTTCAGCGATAATCTTCTTGACCGTAGCAAGAATAAGACCTTTGTCGGTTAAGGTGTAGAGATTGTTTTTCTTGGCAAAGTCAAGCACGTCAATGTCATTTTCAAACAAGGCGGCGAGAATTTTCTTTCCGTTATCACGAATAATCTTTTCGGATTCTACGAGGTTGATTATTTCGGCTAATTTGTCGGTATTTATATTAAGAGTTGTCTCACCCTGCTTTTTCATAAGTGCCAGACAGTCGGATAATATCCAACTTGCGGCGGTTTTGGGAGCGATATTCTTGTCAATAAGAGTGTCGAAAGTGTTGCTTAAACTTCTGTCGTTTGCAAGAACGGCGGCTTCTTTCGGGAGAACGCCCATTGCTTCATAAGCGACTGCCTTTTCGTTTGTGGTTGAGGGCAGAGAGGCTTTGATTTCATCAATCCAAGCGTCGTCAATCATAATCGGCATCAAATCGGGATTGGGGAAATATCGGTAATCCTCAGCGGTTTCCTTAGTCCTTAACGGGAATGAACGTCTTTTTACCTCGTCCCAACGGCGGGTTTCCTGTACCAAAACTTCTGTTTTTCGCTCAATCGCATCAATATGACGAACTCTCTCAAATTCAATCACATCACGGATGTCCGTAAAAGAACTCATATTTTTTATTTCGGAGCGAACACCCATTTCGTTACTGCCCTCGGGACGGACGGAAATATTTACGTCACAACGCATCGCCCCCTCTTCACATTCGGAAATACCGGCAAAACGGAGGTTGCTTTTTAATGTTTCAAGGTATTCAATCACCTCATCGGCGGAGCGAAAATCGGGTTTGGAAACAATCTCGATAAGCGGAACGCTCGTCCTGTTAAAATCAACGCGTGAGGTCTTTGTGCTTTCGTCATGAACGAGTTTTCCCGCGTCTTCTTCAATATGAATTTGCTTAATTCCTATCGTTCTGTCGCCGATAACAACCGAACCTTCGACGCATATCGGATTAAAATATTGAGTAATCTGATAACCGCCGGGCAGGTCGGGATAATAATAATTTTTCTTGTCAAAAGTGGTATAGCGGTTAATTTTGCAGTTGAGCATCAAACCCGCTTTTACGGCAAGTTCGATAGCCTTTTTGTTGGTTACGGGAAGCATACCGGGCATACCCGAACAGGCGGGACAGACACAGTCGTTAGGCTCTTCGCCCGCACCGTGACCGCCGCAGGAGCAGAATAATTTTGAATTGGTGGACAGCTCAACGTGAGTTTCCAAGCCCATAACAAGTTCGTATTTCATCTTATTCCCCTCCGTTTATAATGATTTTGCGATACTCAAAAGAGTATTTTCATCGAATTTCTTGGCGACAAACTGAACACGATTTGCTATAACGGCGGGATTTCCTGAAATTGAGGCTATGCTTGAATATTCAATTTCTTTGACCATATTTTCAAACGTGCCTTCGGTTTCACCGATTTCAAAAGATGAGCCTGCGGGCAATAAAACCGCATCGAAATTTTCAAATATCTCATCTGATTTCTCAGCAATCAAACGGCGAATACGCAGAGATTTGTCGTAGCAGGTGTCGTATTTATCCTTTGAAAGCACATCGCTGCCGTAAAGAATAACTGTCTTTGTCAGGAGATTAAAGCCCTCTGTGCGTGAATTTGTATAAAGTTCGTCGATATTCTTGTAATCTGCCGTTCTGTGTCCGTATTTTACACCGTCAAAACGGGAAATGTTGTTACAAGTTTCGGCACACATAAGAATCGTGTAAGCAGTTGCCGCCGCCTCGGAAAGTTCAAAATTGATGTTTTGAACCTCTGCACCCTTTGAATTAAGGGCAGAAACGGTTTTTTCAATCTGTGTTTTCACCTCTTCGCTTGCCTTGTTTGTAATATCGGAAAGCACGGCAATTTTCATATCGGCAACATTCTTGTTTGTGTTATAAACATATTTTTCCGTCGGCAGAGAGGTACCGTCTTTTTCGTCATATCCCGAAATAAGAGAAAGAATTTCGGCACATTTATCGGCAGTTTCGGCGGTTACACCGACTGTTTCGGCAGAACTTGCACAGGCAATCACGCCGTATCTTGACACCGTGCCGTAGGTGGGTTTAATGAATATTTTATCGCTGACGGCAGCCATTCTTCGGGGTGTGCCGTTTAGGTCAACATTCAACGAAATATCGCAAGGAATATCGTTTTCATTACCGTTAAAAGCAGATAAACCAAGCTCACCGACTGCGGTTTTCCCAGCAAGTTTCAGACCTGCGTTTTTAATACGGGTTACAACCTCAGCATCAAAAAGAGGTACAAAATTTTCAAGCATTTTACTGCCTGCGGTGGCGTGAATATCCTTGACTAAAATCATATCGTCAACGGCGATATTTCCGGTATTATCAATTTCCGTAAAGAATTTCATATTTGTACCTCCTATCTTACCAATATCGGGACGAGCCATGAATTTTCATCACACGCGGGTGCATTTTTGAGTAAATCTTCACGCGAGAAAGTCTGTATTCTTTCATCTTCACGCAGAATATTCACCATTTCATTGACATAAATCTGCGGTTTTGTTTCGCTTGTGTCAATATCGGAAAGTGTTTTTTCCCGATTTTCCATCATGGTAAATATATCATTAACTTTTGCTTTTTCATCGGCTTCAAGTTTGAGTTGGTTAAGTTCTTCAAGATTTTCAAGTTTTGATTTTTTAGCTACCTGTCCGCCTGCCATAGACTTATTATCGCCAGAACCTGCAAAATATTCAATATTCTGACCGCGAACGGCAATATTCGCTTCATAAAGTTGGAGTTCGGTTACTTCACTCGGAGCACCGAGCATCTGATCCTGTGCTGTGCCGTCAAGCGGGAATGCGATAACATCGCGTATTGTTTCGGTGTCGGCAAGAAGCATCACAATTCTGTCAATGCCGGGAGCCATACCAGCGTGAGGCGGAGCACCGAAATGAAAGGCGTTGTAAAGTGCGGAAAACCGCTTTTCAACTTCGTCTTCGCTGTAGCCCGCAATCTCAAAGGCTTTACGCATAATTTCGGGCGAGTGGTTGCGAACTGCACCGGAGGCAAGCTCAATACCGTTACAGACAAGGTCGTATTGATAAGCAAGAATTTCGCAGGGATCCATATTAAGAAGTGCGTCAAGACCGCCCTGAGGCATGGAAAAGGGGTTGTGAGTGAAAATAATCTTATCCGTCTGCTCGTCTCTTTCAAACATCGGGAAGTCGACAATAAAGCAAAATTCAAATGAATTTTCGTCGATGAGGTCAAGTTCTTTTCCGAGCCATGTGCGAATTATTCCCGCATTTTTGCTTGCAACTTCGGGAAGAATATCGGAAATAAAGAATATAGTTTCGCCTGTTTTTATTCCGGTAAGTTCAACAATTTCATGTTTCTGATCTTCGGTTAAAACTTTTGTTATCGGGTCGTCTTTCCACTCGTAATTGTCCTTGTCGAGCAAAGTAATATGTGCAAGACCTGCCATTTTTGCCTGTTTTGTGGCAAATTCCAATGACTTATCAAAAAACCAGCGTTCATTTTTGCAGGGAGCAACAATTCCGCGAACGGGTTTATTTGCAAAGGGCTTAAAATTAACATCCTTAAAAAAGTCGGTTAAATCGCAGATAACAAGCGGGTTTCTTAAATCGGGCTTGTCCGAGCCGTATTTCGCCATCGACTCGGCAAACGGAATGCGTCTGAACGGAGAGGGTGTAATCTTTTTATCGGAGAATGTTTTGAAAACATCGGCAACGACACTTTCACAGACTTCAAGGACTTCATCCTGAGTTGAAAATGACATTTCAAAGTCGAGTTGATAAAACTCACCGGGAGAACGGTCGGCACGAGCATCTTCATCACGAAAACACGGAGCAATCTGATAATATTTATTAAATCCCGATACCATTAAAAGTTGCTTAAACTGCTGCGGAGCCTGCGGTAAAGCATAAAATTTCCCCGGATGTTTGCGGGACGGAACGAGAAAGTCTCTTGCACCTTCCGGACTTGAGGCGGTTAAAATAGGAGTTTGAATATCCAAAAATCCTCTTTCTTCCATAAGTTTACGCATATGTCCGATAACCTTTGAGCGAAGGATGATATTATTATGCAAATCGGGGTTTCTCAAATCAAGAAAACGATATTTCAATCTGATATTCTCATTTGTATCACTCGAGCCTATCTCAAAAGGCAAATCACGTGTACAAGTGCCTAAAACGGTCAATTTGTCAACCATAAGTTCAACAAGACCGGTTTCAATTTTGGGGTTTATTGTTTCTTCATCACGCTCTGTTACAATACCCGAAACGCCGATAACGGTTTCTTTGGATATGCCTTTGAGCAGATTTTCATCGTGAACTACAAGTTGAGTAATACCCGTTTCATCACGCAGATCAACGAATAAAACGCCGCCGTGGTCGCGAATAACACTTACCCAGCCGGCAAGCTCGACACGCTGACCGATGTGTTCCTGACGAATATCGTTACAAAGATGAGTTCTGTACATAACATCCTCCGTACAAATAAAAAAATAAACGGGACTTCTCAAAGAGAAATCCCGGGACGAGTTAAAACCCGCGGTGCCACCCGAGTTAATGAATAATATAAAACTATTCAATCACTTATAAACTAAATTTTATAAAGCAAAGCGTTCCCTGACTTACTACTCACTCGAATGCGTTTTCAGCCTCCGACGCATACTCTCTGACGAGCTTTCCGAAAAAGCAGAGTCTTTACTTGTGAAAAATATTCCACAGACCTTATTATACTAAATAATCAAGATTTGTCAAGGGCTTTTTTTAATATTTCTCCATGTCGGCAACGTCCAACACGAATACTGTTGCACCGCTGACGGTTACTTCCGCACCCAATGAGCCGTCGGAATAGCCTCTGCCGAATGACTGAGCACTCGCAGCCTTGTGTTTGCGGGTTGCGGAGAACTGTTTAATAATTTTCTTTGCAATATCAACTCTTTCGGCTTCCGTTCCGATTAAAAGAGTTGTGTTTCCGACCATAAGATAACCGCCGCTTGTGGATAACTTCGTAACAAAAAAGCCTTCTTTTGTAAGTTCCGATGCGACAATGGCACTGTCTTCGTTATTTATAATTGCAAGTATAAGTTTCTTCATATTAGTCTCCTTATTCAAAATTTTCCGCTTCTTTTTGTGCCTGAAGCTGTTCGCCCATTGATTGAATCTGGACGAGTTTATAATATTTACCCTTCTGAGCAAGCAAATCATCGGGATGTCCGCACTCGATAATCTCACCCTTATCAACAACAACAATCTTGTTTGCCTTGCGTAATGTTGAAAGTCTGTGAGCAATCATCAAAGTGGTTCTGCCTGAGATAAGCCGCTCAATCGCTTCCTGAATGAGTTTTTCGGTTTCGCTGTCAACGGCTGCGGTTGCCTCGTCAAGAATAAGAACAGACGGGTTTTTCATAACCGCACGAGCGATTGAAATTCTCTGCTTTTCACCGCCTGATAAACCAACACCGCGTTCACCCAAAAGAGTGTCATAGCCGTCTGGCAATCTTGCGATAAAATTATGTGCATTTGCAATATCCGCCGCCCTGAATATCTGTTCAACCTGCGGATTTTTCGAGCCGTAAGCGATATTGTTAAATATTGTATCCTTGAACATAAGCGGCTCTTGCTGAACAAAACCTATCTGGTCGCGGCAAAATGCCATATCAAGGTCTTTAATATTCACTCCGTCAATAAGAATTTCGCCGTCGTAGTCGTCATAATAACGCATAATCAAGTTGATAAGCGTTGATTTTCCCGAGCCAGTTGTGCCGACGATACCGACAATATCACCCGGCTCAATCGTCAAATTGATGTTTGAAAGCACCTTTTTGGAACGGTCAAAGGAGATGCTGACATTCTTAAATTCAATCTTGCCGTACATTCTCTGCGGAACATTGCCCTTACCGAAATCGTGTTCGGGTTCGGCGTCGATAATATCAAGCAATTTTTCAGCACTTGCCAAGGTGTTACGATAAGTATCGGGGAAATTTGCAAAGAAGTTGACGGGGTTATAAAACATGCTGGCGTATGAAACAAAAGATACTAAAAGACCTGTTGTTATGCCCGCCTCGCCGTTAATTACATAATTACCGCCGACTCCCCAAATGATAAGCGTTCCGCAGGTAACTAAAAATGTGATAAACGCAGGAAACGCACTTGTGATTTTTGCAACACGGGAGTCTTCTTTAAGCCACTCGTCGCAATAGGAATCAAAACGTTTTACCGCATCTTTCTCGCCAGAGAAGGCTTTAATAACACGAATGCCCGGTATGCTGTCTGTTAAGATCCCCGATATTGAAGCAACTCTACGCCATAGTCTTAAATATAAGGGGCCTATCAAATTGCCGAATTTCTTTCCGACAAAGGCAACGATAGGAATTGGAACGAGTGAAAAGACCGTCATTTTCGGGTTTAGGTAGAACATTATTGCCAATATACCAATCATGGTAAAGAAATGAACTACCGCCTCTTGACTGACTTTCATAACAAAGTTCTGAATTGTGGTCGAGTCGGAATTGATGCGATTTATAACCGAGCCGGTTGATGTTTTATCGTAAAACGACATCGGTAAATACTGAGCTTTCGCGTAAATATCTTTCTTAATGCCAACTACTATTTTGTTACCCGTAACACGAAGAAGATATGAACGAAACGCCGTTATCGTATATTGAACAATGAAAACCGCAAGCAATACAATTATCATCTGTATCAGTCGTTTTTTGTCTCCGCTGGGCAAAACCTTGTCAACCATATGTCCCGTTATATAGGGCGGAACAAGCGATGCAGCAGTGGTAAAAACGGAGAGGAGCATACAGATAAGCAGATTTTTCTTGTGAGGAGAGGCATATTTTGCAAACTTTGAGAACATCTTACCCTTGCCCTTGCAGTTTAAGCAATCGGCATCCGGACTTGAAAGTTTTCGTCCGCATTTCGGGCAAAATGAACGCATTGACGAAAAAGCATTGTCAATTGAATGAAGAAGATCATCTTCATAGCCTTTTTCGTTTACCGCATTTACAAATTCCGCAGCCGCTTCGCATATTGATGCAACGGCATATGTAAAACGCATAAGTTTCTGTTTATGACCGTTTTTGAGTTTAACACTAAAATACGCCGAGCCGTACATTCGTTTGACGAATGCTTCCTCAATATCGGCATATTCAATTAAAAACTGGTCGTTATCGTCATAAGCACGAAGCGAACTTTTCCCGATAACAAGCAAACTTTCACCGTATTGCTGGTCAAGATGCAGGTCGCCGACAATGAAAAAGAGATTGTCGTCCTCGCTTATGTTATCAACAAACCCTTCGTAGCATTTTGGTACGGGTTTATTGGATTTTACTTTTAACAAAATAATCACCGACTTTAGTCAAACTATATTTCAAATAATTGATTTATATAATAACTAATCTTCTTAATTTTCGCTAAATCAAGCCCATTCATCCTGTGCAACCGGAATACGGATTGAGCCGATAAGCATTTCATGCTGCCAAACAAACCATTGATTTGTCGATGGCTTATGTCTTAATGTTATTTGTCTCGGACTGTCCGCACCGCCCGATTTCATCCAAAGAGTTACATAACCCTCGTTCTGATAGCTGTAAGGATTATCGGAAACGGTGATTGAAAACGGAGGATTGACGGTATAGTTATTTTGCGGATTTGCACCGTTAAAAAATGATTTCGGGACAAAATCCTGACCAAAGGCCAAACGATCACGCAAAAACTGTTCATCAAAATTTGAAAGAGGTTTGGGTCCTTTCAGAAAATTGAGCATTTCAAAACAATCCTCTTTGCTGTCCTTATATCTGCAAAGTGCCAAAATGCAAAGCGGAGCAACGGCAAAAGGATCACATAAATTGCTTTCGGGCAAAGTTTGTAATTGTGTCAAGTTTTCAGGTATAAAATTGAACGTAAAAGTCTTTGATGCCATAATTTCCTCCCACATAATTACTTAGTATAATAATACCCTCAATTCAAATTAAAGTCAACCTTTATTTATCTTTTTTTGAAAAACATATTGCAAGTAATTGATATTTGTGTTATTATACAGTTAACAAATATAAGTAAAAAGGAGAATTATATGATAGATTTTAATAAATCATTGCTTGAAAATTGTATTCAGAACGGCCCTTTGGTCTGTGCTCATCGTGGTATCGCATCGGGCAACATCCCCTGTAACACAATTCCCGCTTTTAATGCCGCCTTATTGCAGGGGGCGGATATGATTGAACTTGACGTTTCAAAAAGCAGGGACGGCGAATTTTATGTTTTTCATCCCGGTATGGAGCCTGCCCATCTTCGCTCGAAGAGATTGATTTCAATTTTAAGCGACAAAAAAGTGTCAAAATTGCGTTTTGTCAATCAGGACAATGTTCCCACTCAGTTCGGTGTTTATCGTCTTGACGAGGTGCTTAATTTCTTAAAGGGTAAGTGCTATATCAATGTTGACAAATACCCGATTGACGTTCCCGGTATTTCAAACGTTATTCGCAGGTGCGGTGTTGAAAATCAGGTTATCGTCAAATGCAACGCAAAAGACAAGAAAACTTTGGAAAAGATTAAAAATCACGCTCCCGATTTGATGTTCATGGCAGTTTTCCATGACTGCGACGAAGGGATAACCGATTCAATCGCAGCAGATGGTATAAACTGTATCGGTGCCGAAGTTCTGTTCAAAAAAGAGGGCGTACAGGTTGCAAACAAGGCTTATGTTGACATCATGCACGAAAAAGGTCGTGTTGTCTGGGTAAACTCAATTGTTTACGATTACAAGGTCGTGCTTACCGCCGGTCATAATGACGATATTGCCGTTGCGGGCGACCTCGAAAACGGCTGGGGCTGGCTTCTCGACAAAGGCTTTGATATAATTCAGACCGACTGGTGCGGTATGCTCAAAAATTATATTAAAACAAGAAATACTTTCTGATAAATGAAGAAGATACTTTTTACTATTGTAAAAATCCTGCTGTTTTTTGTCGGATGGGCAGTTTTAGCAGGCTTGATACCCGTTCCTGAGTTATCAAACGGTGCGGTTTGGAGATTTTTTGCTGAACTGATACCCTTTTTGTTGATTGTCATTTTTACATTAGTATTTTGGTTGCTTGAAAAGAAAAGAATAAAATTACATATTTATTCCTCTCTCTTAAAAAACATTATTATCGGTATAATTACGGGAATAATTTGGATAGGAACGACAACAGGAATTTTAATGTTGCTTGGTACAATGAAAATCTCCTCATATAAACCCGTGCCGATGCTGTGGTTATGGATGATTTCCGTCTTTATCAATGCAGCGATGCAGGAATTGCTTGTAAGAGGTTATCTTTATCAGTTGCTGAAAACCGATTTTAACGTTATTGTCGCAACCATAGTTACAACGGCAGTATTTACTTTGTTACATGGCGGAGCCTTTGAGGCAGGTCTTATCCCCGTTTTGAATGTTCTTACCATGAGTTTATTTATGACAACAGTTTTGGAATATACACAATCCTTGCTTGCTCCCTCGATTATCCATTTTGTTTGGAATTTTGTCGGTGCGATTATTCTCGGCGGAGTGCAACTTGCGGATGACTACCCGCATTTATGTATAACCGAATTTACGGAAAATATAATTTTATCCGGCGGCGAGCCTGAAATTGAAGGCAGTATAATTACTTTAATTCTCAATATTTTACTTATTATCGTATTCGCTCTTTTGATAAGAAAAAAGAACGCAAAAACTAAATTGACGGATACACCGAATGTCGAAGAAAATTTTGATAATAATCTTTAAGGAGGACATATGTACACAGACAGACAGATTGAAAAAATGTTAGGCAAAGTAAGACGTTTTGAAGACACGCTTGAGGCAATGATATTTGACAGAAAAGACAGCGTTGATTTCAAGATTTTCAGGACGACAGAACGCCTGACAACCGTTCCCGCCGATGAACTTTTTGAGGACATTAAGCGTGGCGAAACATGGGGCGGTGAACATGCTTATGCTTGGTTTAAAACTACCTATACCGTTCCCGCTGAACTTGACGGGCAGGCAATTTATATCTGGCCCGATATGAACTGCTATGAGGGTATGCTTTTTGTCGACGGAGTTCCCTACGGTATTTTTGCAAATAAGGTTCATCAGACGGCACACGGCAACCATTATTGTGCCTTGATTGACTTAAATGCAAAAGCCGGAAAGACCTATGAAATTGCCATTGAGCTTTATGCGGGACATTATATTCCCGGCTGTGCTCCGCTGAAAACCGACGCCGTTCCTCAATTCGTATTTGAATATAATGGTGCCGATATTTGCACAAAGAACGCTGAAATTGCCGATATTTATTTCGACCTTTACACCTTAAACCGCCTTGTGAAAGTTACGGACTCAACGATGAGCGAATTTCGTCGCGGTGAGATTATCAATGCGTTAAATGAAGTGCATAATCGTGTTTTATATGCTATTGAGGACACAACGCTCGATGAATTTATGACTTGTCTACGCAGTGCAGTGCCCTTTATAAAAGCAGCTCTTTCGGTAAAAAGTGATGATTCCGCCCCGACAGCCGCAATAGTCGGACATTCTCACATGGACACGGCTTGGTTGTGGCCGGTTGTCGAAACCGAAAAGAAATGTGCGAGGACTTATTCAAACCAAATTGCTTTGATGGATGAATATCCCGAATATCGTTTCGTGCAAAGTTCCTCCTGCCATTCCGATTTTATCCGCCGTCAGTATCCCGAACTTTTTAAGCGTATTCAAAAGAGAGTAAAAAGCGGTGAATATGAACCAAACGGTGCGGTCTGGGTTGAGTGCGACTGTAATATCACCGGCGGCGAAGCGATGGTCAGACAGTTTTTGTGGGGACAGAGATTTACACGCAAGCACTTTAACTATACATCTAACTGTTTCTGGCTTCCCGACACTTTCGGTTATTCCGCCGCCATTCCGCAAATTATGAAAAGTTGTGCGGTTGATTATTTCCTTACAACTAAAATTTCATGGAATGACACAAATGCTTTCCCCTTTGATACATTTTGGTGGGAAGGTCTTGACGGTACTCGTGTATTTTCGCATTTTAACACAACTCACCACTTCCCCGATGCCGAAGATGTACCCGACAGATTGGGTGCGATTAAACAAAAGAGTGTTACAAACACCCGCCTGCTTGCTTTCGGTTACGGTGACGGCGGTGGCGGCCCGCAGTTTGAAGAAATTGAACTTGCCCGCAGAATTAAGGATATTTCCGGTATCGGTAAGACGGAATTTCGTGCAGTCGGCGATTTTATGCAGGACTTGGAAAAATCGGCAGTCAATCCCGACACCTATAAAGGTGAACTCTATCTCGAACTTCACAGAGGCACTCTAACCAACCAGCACACCATAAAACGTAATAACCGCAAGAGTGAGATTGCTCTTCATAATCTTGAATATCTTACCGTCAACAATGCGGTTAAAAACAAGGAAGCCGCCGATATTCAAAAAATTAACGAACTTTGGCAGACACTTCTTCTTAATCAATTTCATGACATTCTTCCCGGCACATGTATAAATATTGCCCATGAGGTCAGCCGCAAAGAAACACATGCTCTCTTGGAAAAGGCTGCCGATATGACTGTTGAACTGACAGCATCGGATGATAACGATTATATCACTTTCATCAATCCCTGCTCCTTTGACAGAAATGATGTCATTTTCACCGAGTTTAAGGGTAAATACATTAAGGGAAATTATGCTCAACAGGTTTACACGAATTTAGACGGTGTTGAAACCTTGATGATTGCAGGCGTAAAAATTCCCGCTTATGAAAGCATTTCATTTGAACTTTGCGACAATGCTCCCGAAAATTCCGCCTTTGAAAACAAATATTACGACATTGAATATGCTGAAAATATGACAATAAAGTCATTATTCGATAAGTCCGAAAATCGTGAAATCAAAGCCGAAAACGATTATAATTTAGGCACACTCATTATGGCTGAGGACGTTCCGAACGCGTGGGACAACTGGGACATTGACGCTGATGTTGAGGCAAAATTCAAGGATGTTTCAAATCTTGTAAAGAGTGAACTCGTCTCAAGCGGCTCGGTTTGCACCATAACGAGAAACACCTATAAAATCAGTGCAAAAAGTACGGTTACGCTTGATGTTATCATCTTTGCCGACAGCCGTGAAATTCGTTATGACTGTGCGATGAACTGGCAGGACGACCACCGTCTTCTGAAAATTGCTTTTGATACCGATATAAGAAGTGATTTTGCTCGTCAGGAAATTCAGTTCGGTTATGTAAACAGACCGACAACAAGAAACAACAGCATTGAAAAGGCGAAATTTGAGGTATTAAACCACAAATACAGCGATATTTCCGAAACCCGCTACGGTGTCGCCGTTCTCAATGACTGCAAATATGGCATATCCGTTGAAGACGGCAACATGCGTCTGACACTCCACAAGGGCGGCACACGTCCCGACCATAAGGGCGATCATGACCAAATTCACCGTGCTGTTTTCTCACTTCTTCCCCACGACAGCGGTTTTTCCGTTCCCGATGTTACCAAATACGGCTATTTGCTTAACTATCCCGTTATACCCGTTGTCGGTAATTATGAAGCAAAAGCACCCTTTAAGATTGATGCGGATAATGTAATTATCGAAACAATCAAGCCCTGCGAGGACAGCGAAAACGCTTTCATCGTTCGTGCTTATGAAGCCGAAGGCACGCAGGTAAGTGCAAAATATTCCACAGTCGGAGACGCATATATTTGCAATATGCTTGAAGAAGAACAGTCCGCTTGTCCCGAAATTCTAACTTTCAAGCCCTTTGAGATTAAGACAATAAAAGTAAAATTCTAATCCCTCACCTGTCGCATTTGCCCTTATGCTCGTCATATGGGCAGATGCGATATTTCTTTTTTCGCACATTTTATTATATATTATTTGAAAACTATAAGTTTTTTTGAAAATTATATTGACAAAACGAAGTTTCTGTGATATTATTGTAATGTTATGCGGGTGTAGTTCAATGGCAGAATCCCAGCCTTCCAAGCTGGTCGTGTGGGTTCGATTCCCATCACCCGCTCCATTTTATGCGTTTGTAGCTCAGGTGGATAGAGCAACTGCCTTCTAAGCAGTGGGTCGGGGGTTCGAGTCCCTCCAAGCGTACCAAAAAATATGAACAGCAGGATATTTCTCCTGCTGTTTTCTCATGTAAATGCTTTAATTTAAGTTAAGAAATAAATCAAATTTATCTTTATCTAAAAATACTCGTTCGCCGTTTTCGTCAATATGCGAAAAATCTTCTTTATTCAAAATAAATTCAACCAGCGTTTTTTGTTTCGGTTCAAGATGGATTTTCTTAAAACGGGTTAAGGATTTTATCGGTTGATTTACAGCATCTTTTTCCGACTTAAAGAGCATAACAACCTCTTTTCCTGCACGTTCTCCGACATTTTCAACGCCGATTATTACTTTTAATTCATCACCCGAAACTTCAATATTTTCTATATCAGAAACAAATTTCGTATAAGACAAACCAAAACCGAAAGGATATTCGGGCTGACCGCGAAAATATCTGTAAGTCCGATTTTTCATCGAATAATCCTCAAAATCGGGCAAATCGTCGGTTGAAGAATAAAAGGTAATCGGTAGTTTTCCGCTTGGATTATATTCACCAAAGAGCAGGCGAGCTATGGCAGCACCGCCCATTTCTCCGGGATAAAAACAATGGAAAATTCCTCTTGCCTTGTCTTTTGCCTCTCCCAAGGCAACCCCGCCGCCGCAGAACATAAGAATAATTATGTTGTCATTAACTTCTTTTACGGCATCGAGCAACTTCATCTGACAATCGGGCAACTCAATTTTAATACGATCGCCGGCACAATAGGGATTGTTCGCATCGCCCTCTTCTCCCTCAAAATCCGCAGTATAACCCAAACAAAGTAAAGCAATATCGCTGTTTTCGGCAAGAGCAACTGCTTTTGAAAGCAAATTCTCATCACTTTCAAAATAATCAGAGCCTTGTTCATATCCGACATTATCAGTCCCCAAATAATCACACATTCCTTTATAAACCGTGTGATATTCTACAGGTGTCCCGTTATAATTTCCGAGCAAAACGCTTTGGCTGTTGCCGTTTGGTCCGATAACTGCGATTTTTCCGATATTCTTATTTAACGGCAAAATACCGTCATTTTTAAGCATCACAATACTTTCACTCGCTGCCTTTAATGATAGTTCTCTGTGTTCTTCGCAAGCGATAACATCGGAGGAAATTTCGTCATATTCGGTCTTTTCATCAAACATTCCGAGTTTGAATCGAGCATTCAATGTCCGTTTCAAGGCAATGTCAATATCATCCTCGTCAATCAAATCCGTTTCGTAAGCATCGACAAGATTTTCATATACAGTACCGCAGTTTAAGTCGCAGCCGGCTTTTATTGAAAGTGCAGCGGCTTCGGTTTTGTTTGGAGCATATTTATGATTTTCGCTTATATCAAAAATTGCACCGCAATCGGACACGACATGCCCTTCAAAACCCCATTTTTTACGCAAAATTTCAGTCAAAAGATATTCATTACAGCAGGCAGGTGTGCCGTTGACTGCATTATACGCACCCATAACCGCCTCAACTTTGGCTTTTCTGACACATTTCTCAAAGGCAGGTAAATAAGTTTCAACCAAATCTTTTTCAGAAACTTCGGCATTAAAAGAATGTCTGCCCTTTTCGGGACCTGAATGTACGGCGAAATGTTTTGCACAAGCGGCGGCACGAAGGTGTTTTGCACCGTTATTCTGCAAATTTTCGATAAATGCACAAGCAAGTTTCCCCGTCAGATACGGGTCTTCACCGTAGGTTTCCTGACCTCTTCCCCAGCGAGGATCACGGAAAATATTGATATTCGGACTCCAGTAAGTAAGACCGTGATACTGAGCAATTTCGTCTTTTTCTTTGGCTTTGTTATATTTCGCCCGACCTTCGATTGATATGGCGGTGGCAATTTCAGCAAGCAAATCTTCATCCCAAGTGGCGGCAAGCCCGATTGCCTGCGGAAAAACGGTAGCCTTTCCCGCCCTTGCAACGCCGTGCAGAGCCTCATTCCACCAATTATATTTCTTAATATTCAGTCGCTCAATCCCAGCTGCGGAATTTGTCAGTTGACTTACTTTCTCCTCAATCGTCATCTGCTTAATTTTCTCGGAGATTTCTTTGCTATAATTTTTCATAACTTCCTTCCCCTTAATTATCAGTTTTTGATTTATGCAATATCTATTAATAGTATTATACCAACATAATATCCAAATTACAATATTAAAATTTAGTTTTGATACCGAACAATCAAATTCAATACAAATAAAATAAGAGCTGAAAAATCAGCTCCTATTTATCTGCAATCTGTCCTTTGAAAAGTTTTCTTAAAAGTTCAGAGAGAGGTATTATCAAAAAACCGGTAACAATATTCCCCGCCGCATGAACCGCGTCCCAAGGCAAGCCGGCAATTATCCAAGAAATCATACCTTTGAAATCCAAACCGAAAAGAAGAGCCTGAGCAGGTGCATACAATGTGCCGAATAACAGCCCATGCAAACCGCAAACAAGCGGATAAACAACAATTGCGATTTTCTTGGGCATATTCTTAGGCAATAACATAGTAACCGCCCATAAGACTGTCCAGATATACAAATAGGGTATCCACCAAGTCGCAAAACCGGCATATAATCCGTTAATAAAAACATAAACATAAATCGGGAATAATGCTTTTTTACGAAAAACTAAGGTATAAACCATAGTAAACATTCCGAGCAGGTGAATGTTCGGCAGAAACTCAAGAATTATTTTTGAGCAAAACATTATTGTGCCTAACAAGGCAAAAACAACAATTTCTTTTGTGGTTAACGCTTTGCTCTTTTTATTTTGAGTATTCAAGTCGATAAATTACACCTTCGGTAATATCCGTACTGTCAACACCGGCGTTTGCATATTCACCGTCAACATAGAATGCCCAATAGCTTGCATTAACGTCATAATCTGCAAGAATTCCGTTTACCGTCTTGATGTAAAGACCGAATTCGGTTTCATCACCCGTTATAAGTTCGTTTTCAAAAAGTGCTTCTCCAACGGTTTTGGCATCGGTCTTAATTGTGAAAGTAACAGTTTTGTCCTCAGCCTTGACTTCAACAACGAGTGTCTTTTCGCCGGAACCGAGTTCGGTGTTACTTACATATTTAGCATCTGCCCATAAGCCTGTTTCTTGATTGGAATTTTTGCAGGCGGAAAAACCAAGAACGCAAGCAAATACTAAAATGATTGAAATAACAGAATAAATAGTTTTCTTCATTTTGAAACATCCTTCCTTTAATTTCAAAAGGATAAATAAAAGCACCCTTCATGAAGGATGCGTGTAAAATTTCGGTATCCTGCTCATACCAAAATACAGGATTAAATAAATCCTTAACTCAACACGAATCTCTTCATTTGCCCAAGAGAGTTTTTATGTGTCACAGACCGATAAGCATTCCGACTTGACTTAAAAAAGAGATACGGTAATGGCTGTTGCTGCGGATTCTCACCGCGATTTCCTTATCCCCGAACATATTTAATATGCCCGACAATGAATGAGAACATTCAATGACCTGTGTTTATTCTTTTGTAAAATTATTCTATCATATAAATTTCAATTTGTCAAGATGTTAAGCCCTCCTTAAATCATCTTTATTTAATTCACTTTTTCAAACTGCATAATAAATTCTTCCAAATCAAAACCTATCGGCGGGATGCACATAAATGCCGAAAGATTGCCTTGACTCGTTTTAAGAAGATATTGACAGCGGATATATTGGTTCTCTTTTTTTATTATAAAACTACCTTTATACCAACCCGTAAATGCATAAAACTCGTGATCGACACGAGCGGCAGATAAAGGGGAAATTTTCCAAGCATATTCTTTACCTTTTCTGCCCGTCATCAATAATTTATAAATCAAACGCATCCCGTTTGAAGGATATGTCCCCACACTATACCAAAGATTCAGATCCAATTCTTCATCGGATATCCACTTTTCAACTGAAATTGAATAATTATCTCTTTCTTCCTTATACTTTGAATAACTTTTGATTTCGTCTGACTCACTATCCGGTTGCGGTTCTCCGAAATCCAGAGCAGATAATGTATCCCAAATTTTTTCTGCGGTAACCTTGTTTATATTCGGCACTCTGACATAAATGCCGAAAAAGAACATAAAGAAAAATATAGTTGCAGTAGTTATTAAAGTGACGATTTGTGCTTTCCTCTTTTTCCTGAAAATCAGCAATAATAACAGACATAAGATAGGAACAGCCGTTATCATAATCCATCTGACAAATAAAATGTTTTCACGAAACATAATTTAATATCCCCCTTAAGTTAAAATATCTATTTCACGCCTCAGCAAACTGCATAATAAATTCTTCCAAATCAAAACCTATCGGCGGAATGCACATAAATGCCGAAAGATTGCCTGTGCTTGTTTTTATTCCGTAAGTACATCGGATATATTGAACGTCTTTTTTTATTATAAAACTACCGTTATACCAACCCGTAAATGCATAAATATCATGGGATACTCTACCGGCATACAAAGGTGAGATTTTCCATGCATATTTAGTGCCTTCTCCATCTGTCGGTAATAATTCGTAAATTAAACGCAGCCCATTTGGAGGATATGAACCCCGCCTATACCAAAGATCCAGATCCAATACTTCATTAGATGTCCACTTTTCAACTATAATTTTATATTTATCTCTATCTTCCTCATAGGTAGCATAATTTTTGATTTCACTTGATTCAAAATCCGGTCTCGGTTCTCCAAAATCCAAAGCAGATAACGTGTCCCAAATTTTTTCTGCGTTATCCTCGTTTATATTCGGCACTCTGACATAAATGCCGAAAAAGAACATAAAGAAAAATATTGTTGCAACAGCCGTTAAAGTGAGAATTTGTAATTTTCTCTCTTTCCTTGAAATAATGAGCAAAATAATGCTGACGATAGGAACAACCGTTACCATAAACAATCTTACCAATAAAGTATAATCACGAAGCATAATTTATCCCCCTTATTTCTGATATAAATGCGTATAAATGAATTTCAAATGGATTTTGACACACAATAATAAAGACCGCTTTCCTTGTCATAGACAAACAAGGCTCTGTGCCAGCCGAGCATTCCGGTATCATCTTCAATATTGATAAATTCTTTCAAAGAATAATCATACAGACAATAATATGAATTGTCTGAAATATCGTCAAGTAAATATGTTTTGAAATTATATGTGAAATAATCTCTTATGTCTGAAATGTTTTCTTCGTCAATTTTATTCCAAACAGCATTATTCAAATCCTGTTCCGCCTGCTGTTTTTCATCGGGTGAAAGTTTATATTTCCAAATAATATGTTCATCTATACTGAATACAGCCGAATTTTTGTAATTGTCCGCCATGCCGTCGGGGACAAAAATTATCTCGTGAACATCATTGAGGGTTTTTGAAACTGTCCGACATGAAACAGAATAAGAAACAGAAACAATAAGAACTAAAACGAATAAAATTAAAAGAACTAATAATTTTCTATGTTTTTTCATTTTTTTACTCCTCATAAATTAAAACAATAAAACTATACAACCATAGTGAAAAATATAATTGTACGCCGAATTTTAATAAATTAAAGTTATGCTCCTCATTTTTAACCTAAGAGCAAAGGTTTCATAAACTTTTGGCACCCTCTGCGAGAATCGAACTCACAACGAACCCTTAGGAGGGGTTTATTATATCCATTTAACTAAGAGGGCTTGTGCTAATATTTTACTTCATATCTATATAAATGTCAAGATAAAAATAAGCCCGCAAAAGCGGACTTAAAGCTTAATCATTGAATTCGTATATGTCTACATTCATTGCCACATCAAACCAAAAAGAAACACCGTCGGGTTCATTTTTGACACCATATTTTTGCTTATGCAGATTCTGAATGGAAGAAACAATCGTAAGTCCCAGACCGAAACGACCTGCCGCACGTGACATGCTCTTGTCGGCACGATAGAAAGATGTCCAGATTTTGTTTATATCCTTTTCGGCTATGTTCTTTCCGGTATTAAAAATGCTTACACGACATTTGTCCCCGAGAACCTCGGCAGATACACGAATAATCTTCTCTCCGTCAACATGAGATACGGCGTTAGATAAGAGATTGTTGACAACGGAGCTTATTAGCATGCCGTCTCCGCTGACGCAAAGACCTTCGGAAATGTTATTCTCGGCAGTAATATCATTTTCACTGAGTTTATTTCTGTTGCGGATAAACCAGTCATCAATAAGTTCTTTGATGTCAAACTTCTCAATATGGAGTTGTTGCCCGCCGGATTGATATTTGATAATTTCAAGAAGACGAAGAACCAGTTCGTGCATTCTGCCGGTTTCATCCATGATAATATCACAATATTGCGATGCTGTTTCGGGGTCTTCATTAAGGCTTAATTTCACACCTTCTGTGTAACCCTGAATAATGGAAATCGGTGTTTTCAATTCATGAGATACACTTGAAATGAAGTCAGTTCGAAGATGATCAATTGTTCTTTCGTTTTCAATGTCTTTCTCAAGCTGACGATTTTTTTCCTGAAGTTCAGTCAATGCCATATCCAAAGAATCGGACATTTTGTTTATGCTTTTGGACAAGACAGATGTCTCCTTGAATTTTGTCGGAGGACATTTTTCGCTAAAATCCAGTTGAGACATTTTCTCAGTAACATTGCTTATTTTAATCAGAGGGGCAGAAAAACGTTGTGCGAAAATACGAATAATAAATGTGCTGATAAAGACCAAGGCAACAGCCATAATAACCAGAAACTTAATCGCGATTTCGCTTACTTGATCCATTGCAGTCTTTTGAGTGTATATTTTTATTGTCCGACCACTCGGCATTTTTTCAACGAGAACAATATATTCAAGTGTTACATCAGCAGTGTTATCAGCTTCAACAACGACATATTTATCACCTTCAATAAAATTGGTACGCTGTTCATAATCTCGTATATACTTTTTGTCAAGATACTTTATATTAGTATAATCGCCGTCATAATCGGATGAATACACTAAATTTCCGTCCATTTCAAAAATTTCAATATCTACACTGAATCTGCGTTCAATCGCGTTGATTAAGGCTTGTCTGTCGGAAGCAACATAGCTCTTTTCAATTTCTGATGCCACATCCCATTTTTCCCATAATGTTTCGAAAATGGAATATACATTCAGAAGTCTTGTATCAACTAATATTACAACCAAAACGAAAACAATTATAATAGCAAGAACCTGTACAAACAGATGCCATTGTACACTTCTTTGTTGTGATACAGGTTTTTCCTTTGCTTTTTTATTATTCATAATCAGTCGTCTGACTCTCCGGGTTCGATTTTATATCCGATACCGTATATAGTTTTAATGTGATCTGTTCCCCACTGACCGAGCTTGGTACGCAAACGGGCAACGTGGGAGTCAACAGTACGGACATCGCCATAAAAATCAAAGCCCCAAATCTCATTCAAAAGAGCTTCACGAGTAAAAACCTTATCAAGATTGGATAAGAGTTTTACAAGAATATTGTACTCTTTGAGTGTGAGTGTAATCGCATTTGTTTCTCCGATACGGACAGAATGAGCGTTCTGGTCAACCTTCAGACCGTCAAGGGAAAGAACTTCCAATTCCGTCTCACCGATACCGCGTTTCAAAATAACGGAAACCCGTTTCATTAAAACTGTCGGACTAAACGGTTTTGTTACATAATCATCAGCACCGGCTTCAAAGCCCATAAGTTCGTCAAACTCCTGACTACGGGCAGTAAGCATAATGACGGGAACATTCTTTTTTTCTTTAATTCTTCTGCAACATTCCCAACCATCCATCTGCGGCATCATAACGTCCAGGATGACAAGTGCGGTATCAGGGTTTTGTTCAAATAAAGCAAGAGCTACAGTACCGTCTTCCGCCTGTAACGCATCATACCCTTCTTTTTTAAGAAAATCAGCAACTAATCTGCGAATAAGTTCTTCGTCGTCAGCAATAATTATCTTTTTCATGTCTTCCCTTTCAAAATATTATTTTTATATAATAACACTGTAAGCGGTATTCCGCCAACTGTAATAACTGCCAATTCACCCAGGAAAACAGGTGCGGCGAGTGTTAAAAACGGGACTAAACCGTAATTATCACTTACCCACATCAATTCAAAACCCACAAATATTGCATTGATAATAACCGGTGCTATCAGTGATACTATCGGCACTTTCCGGATTTTGATATTTCGACAATAGCGTGTAATCAATCCGGCAATTAAAGTTGCCGCCGTACCAACTACAATATCAATAACACCCAACGTACTTGTAATGTTTGCAATCATACATCCGATTGCAAGTCCCCATATTCCCGCAGGTGTAAACAACGGAAGGACTGTCAATATCTCTGATAATCGAAACTGTATGGAGCCATATGCAAGACCGAATGAAGATGAAACAAAGGTCAATGCAACATACAAAGCGGCAATAACTCCGCCTTGAACTACATAAAGTGTCTTTTTATTCAATTTTATTCTCCTTAGTTTTGTTTTAGGTCAGGATGGTTTCGAACTGACCGAATAACAAAATAATATGTTATTCTTATATAATTATAACAAATTATAATTATTTTGTCAACAAGAAAAACAGCCCGACACGAATACCGAGCTGTTAAACTAAATTTAGATAATTAAACTTACATTAAATGGGGTTGTGATTAAAAAATCTGTTTAATTTTTTTCCATCATATCTATCATTTTATCGATATTTTCATCTAATCCTTCGCTCTCTTTTGCCATTAAAGCACGGCGAGCGTTAAGCTCAATATACATCTTTTCCCTCTTTTCGCCAACCAAATCATAGAAGAAATAGGGGATAACTCGGACAACGCGAGGAAGCACTTCGATGCCGTTGAACAAAAACCAAACTTTTTGATAGATACGCTTGTCGCCTTGTGCCCAAGGAAGCATCTTAATAGTGGTGTCATATCCGGACCACTTAAAGAGAACTATTGTAAGCATGGCATTAAGCGGAGAGGTGATTTTAGTTATCAGATTTGTAAGTATACCGATTGAACCATCGGGACGTTCGCCGGTAACATATTCGGTATAGTCCGAAATCTCTCGACCGATTTCACCTTCCACAACATTTGCAGGACCATTATTTGCTGCATTAAGCCCGTGGAAGACCGCAAATATCAGCATTGTAATAATCCGATTTTTCATGTCTTTACCCAAGAACGGTATCGCCGACCACATGCCTATTACGCAGAAAATGTCCCAAAATCGCAGACCGATAAGTTGGTTTCTGTTGTTATTCTTGAAGAGTTTGTTAAATTTTGGGATGAAGGTAACCGACAAGACATCCAGAGCGTTATAAGGTGCATATGCGATAAACGACTGAATTGAACCGCCGAATATTTCTTGTTGGGTAACAACATCCCATGAATATCCGCCGTTAGCCCACCATGACACACAGAAATTAGCAATGAAGTTACGGAGCATATACTTGTTTTTAAGAACATATAAAATTGATTTTTCAATCGGAGCAGGTTTCTGCTGCAACATAACACGTTCTTTACAGTTAACCGCCATTGTAACATTACCGATGACACCCAAAGCAGATGCAATACAAGCCATAACAGCGAAGAGAGCAGGCAACGGGAAATTGATATACCCCTTGTTGTTAAGCTCCATAAGAGGCAGGAAAAGAGCATAAACCATCTGTGAACCGGCTTCACCAACATATGTCTGAAGGAGGCTCACGGTAACACGGTCTTTCGGGTTCGGAGTCATCAAAGTAAGAATATTACCTCTCGGAATATTGTAAATTGTTGAGAATGTTTCTCTGATGAAAAGCATTACAAATACGAATATTATCTTATTCGGGTCATTCGTATTATCGTTATTCAGGAACAAGGCTCCCGAATACATAATTGCCATACTCAAATAGTAAGGCAGAGCACCCAATAAAATATAGGGTCTTGCTTTTCCCCAACGGGTACGCGTACGGTCATAAACTATTCCCATCAGTGGGTCGTTTAACACATCATATATACCGATAAGTGCATAAATTGCAGTAACATAAACCATGTTGATTTTCAGAACATTTACAAAGTATAGCGTCTGATACACTTCAACTGCTTTAAGCACTTTTGAGGCAAATTCAGCTACTGCTGGGATGACCAATTCTTTGCCCGATAAAACACGAGTGTGGAACATCTTGGTGGCTATATCACTATATTTAAACAGCCTGTCTTTATCTATTGATGCCGCAGAGTTTTCTTCAGCACCGAAAAAGGTTTTTGCAGAAATTTTCGGTTTTTCAGACATTATTCAGTCACCTCCACAGTACAAGATGAATAATAATTTCCATCATTGGAAATTGCATAAATAACTACAACACCCTCAGATACACCGGTAATTTTTCCTTCTTCATCAACGGTTGCAATACTTTTATCTTCGCTATGCCAGAAAACTAAAGTATCAGTAGTATCTTTCGGTTTCATTTTGGCAAAAATTTGATATGTTTCTCCTGTTTTGAGTTTTAATTTACCTTTAGATAAATCCATTCCTTCTGCAGGAACACATACACGAACATCACAAGAGTCGGTATATGTAATATCACCAAAAGTGAAAGAAGCGGTAATAGTAGCATTTCCGAACTCCTTGCCTGCTGTCAAATATCCTTCTTCGTCAACTTCACAAATATTTTCATCTGATGAAGTCCATGTTACTTCATATAAAAGAGGGTCATCGCATGACAAAGTCGCTTTAAGGACATCAGTACCCTTCTTTTCAAGAGCAAGCTTGTGAGTATTAAGACTTACTCCCGGCCAGGTGAAATTGAGTTTGGATTTTTCATTAACCTTGCATGAAATTTCAAAAGGAGCATCGTTATATTCAATCGTAGTATCAACAGAAGAATCGGTAATAAATTCCAGTTTGTTTATCTTATCTGTCAAACGGTTGATTTCGACATAAATACGGGCTGAATCGTGCTTAATTGCAAACTTGCTCAATTTATAAATTTTCGCTTCATTTTGAAGAATGGTTTTAATATCATCAGAAATCGGGAAGGGATTATTCTTAAATGTTTCGCTTTCAGTCTTTACGAAAATCTCAATCGTATATACATCATTGTAACGCAATTTAAGAGTATCTTTATTGCTACATGCAGGACAAGTGTCACTAAAATCTTGAACTGATACACTTTCATTACACATCTTACACTTATAATATTCATACGATAGTGTAACACCTGAAATATCATCGGCATTAACTTTTATAAGCGGAACAAGAGATTTATTTGATGAATAAAAATCAATTCCGGTTGATTCATATGAAGCTTCAACAGCATCTTTTACCGGACCGATTATATGATTTACGGCAGCAGAAAATGCAGGCAAACCGGATCCGTTACCGCTGACACTGAGACTGTTGCTGTCAATATCAAAACTTTGAGAATAATCAACTTTCGGCATCCGTTCATGTGCTATTTTGATACAGGAATTGACATAAGCAATAATTTCATCATGCGTATCCGGAACAGGACTTAATGATTTGGCGGGAGTATAAATTTCCTCATTACCTTCAATAGATAGAATTTCTGCCGCACCAAAGCCGACTCCGATCATAAAAAAGGAAATAAGAATTACTATTACTACTTTGTAAATATAGTCTTTCCAGTCAAATTTTTTCATATTTCGGCAGCCTCCTTTTTTCGATAGGCGGCTTGTTGTGCCTCAATAGCCTCTTGAATTTCTCTTGTTTCTGCTGTTTCAACAATAGGTTGAGGCAAATCTTCAAGATTAAGTTCTCCGCTTTTTATCTTTTTACCAATTTCAATACGTTCCAAATCTCCTTCTTTGTATTGAATATTAAGACCTTTTTTGATAATAAGAAAATTAACAAAAAATACAATTCCGAAGGCAATCACGGCAAAAATTGACCCAAAAGACAGATTGGCTGATAATATACCGCCTGCCGAAGCGGCAATAGAAGCGAATCGTTTTGAAAGTATTGCTGTAATTACGGAACTTAAAGCACCTAAAATACTGATTACGCACAATACTTTCGGCATTTTCTTTATACTGGTAAATGATATAACAGTCAGAATAAGATTAAGCAAAACCATCAAAACCATTACAGCATAAGGAATTAATGCAACAATAAGTGCAGAAAATGCTGCACCATTAGTTTCGGAGCTTAACATTCCGAGAATCAGATTAACATATCCTGAAGAATACGCAGTAAAGATACCCAAAGCAGATAATGCAAATCCATCATCAACAAAGGGCATATTAACCTTTATATTTGCAAAAGGAATCAGGAGAGTTAAAACAGGCAGCAGAACTAAAACAAGTCGTGCAATCGCAAGTTTTGAGCCTATCAGAGATGCCTTTAATTTTGCAATGAAGATATTTATCTTCGCACCCGACAATTCGGCCTTTTTTGCATCACGATAGAAATCTTCTTCGAAATTCACGAAACGCAAGTTCACACCACAATGGGGGCAATTCTGCCCGAGATGATAAATCGGTACTTTTTTCTCACATTTCGGACAATTAGACATACAACACTTCCTTTACTGAAAATAATATACAAACCCGCATATTAGCGGGAAACACACAATTTAATCTGTGACTTTATTTCTTTCTTTTTTCGGCATTCTTGAACCCTCGGGAAAGAAATCCACACCTTCAATCGGTTGAGGATTTTTCTTATATCGAACAATCTTCACTATCAACAAAACCAAACATAAAAATACAATCGACATTGAAAGTGCCTGAGAAACACGAATATCCGTATTCCAAATATAAAGACTGTCAGTTCTCATACCTTCAATAATGGCACGACCCGTACCGTACCAAATGCCGTAAAGAAGGAACATCTGTCCCGAAAACTTACGACAAGTTTTCAGTATTATATAAAGAATAATAAATCCCGTTATACACCAAACGGATTCATAAAGAAAAGTCGGATGGACTGGTTTATCGGGATCCATTATAATATTATGTTCAGCAAAAAAATCTTGATTTGAAATAATATAACGAGCAACTTTTTCGCTGTGCATACCGAATATTGAATCGGTATTGGTTCCGAATGCCTCTTGATTGGCATAATTTCCCCATCGACCTATTCCCTGTCCGATAAGCAAACTCATGCCTATCATATCAAGGAGATTATAAAAATTCATTTTCGCTTTTTTGCAATATATAAACGCACCCAGCAGACCGCCGATTATACCACCGTATATCGCCAAACCGCCATGCCAGATTGCAAATATCTCTCTTGGATTTTGAATATAATACTCCCATTCAGACAGAACGTAATATCCTCTTGCTCCGATGATTCCGAAGAATGTACCCCAAATGAGAACATCAACCATTTTATTTAAGTCTATTCTCCAAACCCACGCCATTCGTCCGCCGAATAAGACCGCCAGAGTAAAGCCGAATGCGATAATTACCCCATACCATTTTATGGAAAAATCACGTCCGAATAAGCTAAACTCACAAAAAACAGAAGCAACATTGAAAATCTTATCCGCGAAATTGAAACTGACTTGTGTAACATCGGTAAAGAATTTCATATTTTAACCCTCGTAATCTTCCTCGTTATCCCAGTTATGCCATACCGCCTGAATATCATCATTTTCTTCAAACATTTCAAGCATCTTCCCCATACCTTTAATATCATCGGGATTTTCAATTTTTGTATAAGTTGAAGGAATGTATGACGGTTCGGCAGATAGAATTTTATATCCCTTGCCTTCAAGTGCCTCGCTGACACTGCCTACTTCATAAGTTTCAGTGCGAACATCAAATACTTCATCTTCTGAAATTATATCAGTAGCACCGGCTTCTAAAGCATCTTCCATAAGCTGTTCTTCGTCAACATCCTCTTTGTCAACAATAACAACACCCTGACGCTCAAACATAAACATAACACAACCGCTTTGTCCCATATTTCCGCCATATTTATCAAAATAATGACGAACATCACCGGCTGTACGATTTCTGTTATCCGTTAAAGCTTCGACAACAACTGCGATACCGCAAGGACCATATCCTTCATAAATGATTTCTTCATAGCTATCAGCAGAACCTTCACCGGCAGCTTTTTTAATAATTCTGTCGATATTTTCATTCGGAACATTTAGTGCCTTTGCTTTTGCAATAACATCTTTTAGTTTTGAGTTAGAAGTCGGGTCAGCACCACCGTCTTTTACAGCAACAGCAATTTCTCTGCCGACTTTTGTAAAGACTTTGGCTCTGGCACTGTCAGTCTTTTCTTTTTTTCTCTTAATCGTACTCCATTTATTATGACCGGACATAGTATCTCTCCTAATTTCGATTTATAATTCAATTTCGAATAAATCTTTTGTGTTTTTTGCAGTTATACGAATAACATCCTGCACCGGAATATTTTTAATTTCTGCGATTTTTTGAGCTGCATATTGAATATAACTCGAATCATTTCGTTTTCCTCTGAACGGTTCAGGTGTCATATAAGGACAATCCGTTTCAATCAATATTCTCTCAATCGGTGTAATTTTAATTACTTCGATAGCCTTTTTTGCTTTCTTAAAAGTAACTGCACCACCAAAACCTAAATACATATCAAGTTTCAATATCTCTTTCGCCATCTCGGCACTGCCCGAATAACAGTGTAAAACACCTCTTGGCTTGTATTTTTTCACAAGCTTAAGTATATCATTATGTGAATCTCGATTATGCACAATTACAGGTTTATCAAGATATTGAGCAGCATTGAGCTGTTTTTCAAAAAGATTGATTTGCACGTCACGAGGGACAATGTCATAATGATAGTCAAGTCCTATTTCACCGACGGCAACAACTTTTTTATTTTTCATTAAATCGGTAACTATTGCAAAATCACCGGATTTAATCTTATCAGCATCATTGGGATGAATACCACAGGCTGCATAGATAAAAGGATATTTTTCGGCTAATTTAACCGAAAAACGACTACTTTCGGCTGTCGTACCGCAGTTAATGATTCCGACAACACCATCGTTATTAAGTCGCAACAAAAGCTCCTCACGATCCTCATCAAAACGTTCATCATCATAATGAGCATGCGAATCAAAAATACCCTTATACATTACCTAACCTTTATCTAATCTTTGTACCAACTTCAATATCATCAACGAAAATAACTTTTACCTCGTCTTCTCCTCCGGCAAGAATCATACCCTTACTTTCAACACCGCATAATGTAGCAGGTTGCAAGTTAGCAACAACAATAACATTTCGACCGATTAAGTCATCGGGCTTGTACCATTGAGCAATACCGGATGCGACCGTTCTGTCCTCACCGCTACCATCATCGAGAGTGAGTTTAAGTAATTTCTTTGCTTTTTTGATTGGCTCGCAAGCCTTAACCTTTGCAACGCGAAGTTCAACTTTTGCAAATTCATCAATTGAAATCGGAGCAAGACCTTCAATAACTTTCTTCTCTTTTTCCTGCTGTGCCTCATTTTTTGCAATAAGTTCATCAATAAACTTCTGAGCATCAATTCGAGCAAACAAAGGCTCACAAGTTGCTACACTTGAACCAGCCGGAATAGCTCCGAAAGTCTTTATGCTCTCATAATCATCAATATCCGTATTGATAGCAGCCAAAATCTTATCGCTTGTTGCAGGTATGAAAGGTTTGAGCAAAACAGCAAGAATACGAATACTTTCTACTAAATTGTAAAGGACGGTTGAAAGTCTGTCTTTCTTATCTTCCTCTTTTGCAAGCAGCCAAGGATATGTTTCATCAATATACTTATTGCTGCGTTTAGCGACATTCAATACCGCCTCTGCAGCATTTGCAATCTTAAATTCATCAAATGCTTTTTCCACGGCAGGCAAAGCAGAAAGAATTGTTGCCTTAAACTCATCGTCAATAGGCTCAGAACAAGTATTACAAGGCAAAGTACCGTCAAAATACTTGTTTACCATTGCAACAGTACGAGAAACCAAATTGCCAATAGTGTTAGCCAAATCACTGTTATAACGCTCAATCATACTTTCGTAAGTGATTGAACCGTCATTTGCATGAGGCATCTCTGAAAGAAGATAGTAACGAACAGCATCTACTCCGAAAACCTCAATCAAATCGTCTGCATAAATTACATTACCCTTGCTCTTGCTCATCTTATCCGTACCAAACAAAAGCCAAGGATGACCATATACCTTTTCGGGAAGCGGCTCACCCAATGCCATTAACATAATAGGCCAATAAATAGTATGGAAACGAATAATATCTTTGCCGATTATATGAACATCTGCGGGCCAATATTTTTTGTATAAATCCCCACATTCATCATAAGGGTCATAACCCAAGGCAGTTATATAGTTTGAAAGAGCATCAATCCAGACATAAATAACATGTCCTTCATCAATCGGTACGGGGATACCCCACTTGAAAGAAGAGCGAGACACGCATAAATCCTGAAGACCGGGACGGATGAAATTGTTAAGCATTTCATTTTTGCGACTTTCGGGATAGATAAAATCGGGATGCTTTTCAATATGTTCTTCAAGTTGTTTTTGATATTTGGATAGCTTGAAGAAATATGCCTCTTCACTTGTATCTCTTGCTTCTCCGCCACAGTCAGGGCATTTGCCGTCAACAAGCTGAGAATCCGTAAAGAAACTTTCACAAGGAACACAATAATGTCCCTTGTACACACTTTTGTAAATATCCCCCTGTTCGTAAAGCTTCTTGAAAATATTCTGAACTGCCTTTTCGTGATAATCATCGGTAGTTCGGATAAATTTATCGTAGGTGGTATTTAATAAATCGCATATTCCTCTAATCTCTGCAGCAACCTTATCAACATACTCTTTGGGGGTAACACCCGCTTTTTGAGCATATTCTTCAATCTTCTGACCATGTTCATCTGTTCCGGTCAAAAAGAAAACATCATGTCCCTGAAGCCGACGAAAACGAGCAATCGCATCAGTCAACACGATTTCATAAGAATTACCGATATGAGGTTTTCTTGAGGTATATGCAATGGCTGTTGTAATATAATATTTTCCCATAAGTAGACCTTTCTATAACTTTGGTTCGATTAGCTTACGACTCTTTTTATCAAGCTTTCTCCAGTCGGGAATTTCGTATCTGTTATCATTCGCATCTTTTATAAGCACACGCCCATCATAAAGAGGCTTAACATTACTTATATGGTTGCGGACTTCAAACGTAATCCGACCTCTGTCAGTATCAGCAGTCCACATCCAGACCCTGAACTTATCTGTCATCTCAACAAAACGGGTAATCCGCGGAATCATATAGTATTCGTCGAGAGCCGACAAAACTACCTCCTTGGATTCTGGCAATAAATTATCCGCATTTCGTATAATGGCAACCTGTTCACCTTCGGTATCCAAAAGTACCAGATAACGATTTCCGCCGCTTTTCGGGAAAAGACGATGGACCTCAAGTTCGGTGAACTTTTCACCCGTATGATAAAATTCGGCATCAACAAAAATACCGTCATTACGTGTTATCTTAATTTCGGGACCGTCAATATACGTAATCATAAAATCGCTCCTTACAGCTTCAAAATAGTTGTTGCAAATGCGAAATATACCATTAGTGATATGGCATCCACTATTGTTGTAATAAACGGAGATGCCATAACCGCCGGGTCAAACCCCATTTTCTTTGCCAAAAGAGGTAAAGAACACCCGATGAGCTTGGCAACCAAAACAGTTACAAACAAAGTCAAGCTGACAACTGCAGAAATCATCAATGAAATATCACTATTTCCAAGAAGCAGTTTATCGACAAGAAGAATCTTCACAAAAGTCGCAAGACCTAAACATAAGGCACAAAGGCTTGCAACACGAACTTCTTTCCACAATACCTTAAAAATATCCCTAAATTCAAGTTCTCCTAAAGACAAACCACGAATAATCGTTACACTTGATTGACTTCCGGAATTTCCTCCGGAGTCCATCAGCATAGGAATAAATGCAGTCAATACAACTTGTGCGGCAAGTGCATGCTCAAATTTAGAAATTATCATTCCGGTGAATGTTGCCGACACCATCAAAATCATAAGCCAAGGTATACGAGATTTGAAAATTGTAAATACGTTGGTTTTAAGATAGGTTGTGTCAACAGGGGTAACCGCCGACATCTTGGCAAGGTCTTCGTCAGTTTCTTCATGAATAACATCGATGACGTCGTCAACAGTAATAATACCAACCAAACGACCTTCGGAATCTACAACGGGCATTGCAAGATAGTCATAACGTCCCATCAGCAATGCAACTTCTTCCTGGTCTTCGGTAGTTGTAACCGAAACTACATTTTCATCCATGATATCCCCGACAACAGCGTCAAGAGGAGATGTGAGTAGTTTTTTTGCAGTTACATAACCTAAAAGATGACGATCTTTTGCAATAACATAGCAAGTATATATCGTTTCTTTATCAATAGCAACTCTTCTTATATGATTAAGTGCATCCAAAACAGTAATATCTTTCTTAAGTCCCACAAACTCGGTTGTCATTATGGAACCGGCACTGTCTTCAGGATACTGTAAAAGTTCGTTTACAGTTTTTCGCATATCGGGAGATACCGTATTGAGAATTCGTCTTACAATACTTGCCGGCATTTCTTCGACAATATCCGCAATATCGTCAAAGAACATCTCTGAGAAAACTGCTGAAAGTTCTCTGTCGGAAAACTTTTTGATTAAATCAATCTGCTCCTCGCTGTCCATTTCAACGAAAGCCTCTGCAGCAGTCTCTTTGGGGAGAAGTCGAAACAGGATAACTGCCTGTTCCGGCTCCAATTCTTCAAAAATTTCCGCTATATCAGCGGGTTCTTTTTCGGAAACATATTCTTTCAATGCCGAAAAACGACGCTGAGAAATAAGTTCCAATGCTTTTTCTACAAAAATTAAAGTGTCTTCCATTGCTGAAATCCTCCTATATTTTTAATGATATAGGTGGCATAAGCACTTTGGGAGAATCACCGATTAAAATAACGGTGATTTGATGGATTGTACGATACTGAATATAAACATAAGTAATAATCATCGTCACGCAATCGATCTCCCGATTGTGTGCCGCTACCGCCTGCGTCCATTAAAACTCACCGTCCTTTATTATTGAATTAAGAAATCCCGAAAAACTATCCACAAAGCTCTTTTGTGTCACGAGCAATCATAAGCTCCTCGTTTGTAGGAATAACGAATACACGAACCTTTGAGCCGGGAACGGAGATTTCAACCTCTTCACCACGGAGCTTGTTCTTTTCTTCGTCAATCTTTGTGCCTAAAAATTCGAGTTTTTCAACTACTTTTGTACGATAATGGGGATTGTTTTCACCGATACCGCCTGTAAAAACAACTGCATCCAGACCGCCCATGGCAGCCGCATATCCGCCAATATATTTTGTCAGCTGATGGCAAAGCATATTTTCAACAAGCTTTGCTCTTTCATCACCTTTTTTGGCTCTCTTTTCAATTGTTCTGTTATCAGATGTACCGGTTAAACCAAGCATACCCGATTTCTTGTTCATGACAGCAGCAACTTCATCAGGCGATAGGCTTTCATTCTTCATAATTATCGGAATGATTGCGGGATCAATTGAACCGCAACGAGTGCCCATCATAATACCTTCAAGAGGAGTTACGCCCATTGTTGTATCAAAACACTTGCCGCCGACAACGGCAGAAATTGATGAACCGTTGCCTAAATGGCAAGTAACAATTTTAGAGTTTTCCTTGTTAAGAATCTGGTTTGCACGCATGGAAATAAAACGATGAGATGTTCCGTGGAAACCGTAACGACGAATACCATAATTTTCATAATATTCATAAGGCAGAGCATACATATAAACATAATCGGGCATGGTTGCGTGAAAACCTGTATCAAATACAGCAACCTGAGGGACATCCTTCATAATAGCTTCGCACGCCTCGATACCCATCAAGTTTGCAGGGTTATGAAGAGGACCTAAAACAAAGCATTCCTTGATTGCTTCTTTAACTGCTTCGGTAACAACAACTGAGCCGCTGAATTTTTCCGCACCGTGAAGAACTCTGTGTCCAACGGCATCAATTTCGTTCATTGACTTAATAACACCGTGTTTTTCATCTGTCAAGATCTTGATTACAAGCTGAACGGCATCTTCATGTGAATGCATCTCATAAGGGAGAGCTTTAATGTTCTTTGATTCATCAGCATAAACTCTGTGGGTAAATGTAGCAGTATCCTTTGTAGCAATTTGCTCACAAATACCTTTTGCGAGAAGAACTTCTCCATTCATGTCGATAAGCTGATACTTAAGAGAAGATGAGCCGCAGTTGATAACAAGAATTTTCATTTTTCAAATTACCTCTTGATTTTTTTTAATTCTCATACTATTATATACCTATAAGAGAATTTTTGCAAGCATTTTTTAACAAATTTTGAATAAAAGCGAGAAAATATGAAGATTGCCGGTATAATAGCGGAATACAACCCGTTCCATAATGGACATAAATATCAGATTGATATGCTTAAAGATATGGGTTTCACTCATATCGTTGTATGTATGAGCGGAAACTTCGTTCAACGAGGTGAGCCTGCCATTTTTCCTAAACTAAAAAGAGCCAAAATGGCTCTTTCTTGCGGTGTAGATTTGGTTGTCGAACTTCCTACCATCTGGAGTATGGCAAGTGCAGATAAATTTGCTTTCGGCGGAGTTTCAATATTAAACGAAATAGGAATCGATGCACTATGCTTCGGAACAGAATGTGCCGATATTCAAAAATTAAAAAAGACAGCCGATGTCCTTGATTCTCAGAGCTTTGAAAATGAATTAAAGAATCAACTAAACACAGGTGTAACCTATGCAAGAGCAAGAACTCTTGCTTTGGAACTTGTTGCTCCGGAATTAAGCAAAACAATTGAAACTCCGAACAATATCTTGGCAGTTGAATATATCAGACAATGTAAAGCTATCAACTTTACAGGTGAATATATTGCAATATCACGGATTGCCGTCATCCACGATGACAAGAAAACAAACGAACACTATGCAAGTGCTTCACTTATTCGCCAACATATAAATGATGAGAAATTTATCAAAAATTTTCTTCCTGAAGAGTCTTTCAAAATCGCACAAAAATGCGTCAATACCAACAATTATGTAAACAATATTTCAAATTATGAAAGACAAATTATTTCATATCTGCGAAGACTTAATAGAGGAGATTTTGCAAAATATTCCGAATCAAATGAGCTTGAGAACAGACTATACAAAGCAGTTAATGAAAGCACTTCACTATGCGAAATATACATAAAAACAAAAGCAAAAAACTTTACACATTCAAGCATTCGCAGAAGTATAATGAAAGCATGGTTAAACATTCCGAATGGTCTTGACTTAATACCCCCTCCATATATTAAGATTCTCGGCTCGTCAAAAAAAGGCTTGGAAATACTATCAAAAATTTCATCAGACAAGCCTATATTTTCTAATTTTTCAGAATCAAAAAATCTTGACGAAAATGCCAAAAAAGTTTACAATATGGAATTGATGTGTTCAAATTTGTATGCGACTTGCCTTAAAGATATAGCTATTCCAAATTTTGAATTAAGCACGAAGTTTTTGAAAGTTGGTAACTGAATTGTTAAAAAAACTTTTTAAGAGTGTGCGTGAATATAAACTGCCAAGCATATTAACTTTTGTATTCATTGTACTTGAAGCTGTTATTGAATGTTTTATTCCGTTCATCACGGCAAATATGATCAACTCTTTTTCCAAAGGTGTTGATATCAAAGAAATACTCAAAAGCGGCGGTTTATTGATCGTTCTTGCTTTTCTTTCTCTTGCTTGCGGAGGAATTGCCGGCTTTACAAGCTCTAAAGCATCATCGGGTTTTGCAAAAAATCTTCGACACGATATGTTTGCAAAAATTCAAAGCTACTCTTTCTCTAATGTTGATAAATTCTCAAGTGCTTCACTTGTAACAAGAATTACTACTGATGTTACTTACTGCTCACAAGCCTATCAAGTGCTTATTCGTATTGCCGTCAGAGCTCCCTTATTGCTTATTTTCAGTATAATTATGGCATTTATAATGGGAGGAAAACTTGCTTTCAGTTTTATAGTAATCATTCCTTTCTTAGGTGGAGGTCTTTTTTGGGTGGCACAAAAGGCAATGCCCTCGTTCAGACGCGTATTCAAAAAATATGATAAACTCAATGAATCTATTGAAGAAAATGTCCGAGCACAAAGAGTTGTCAAAGGATTTTCACGAGAAGAATACGAAAAAGAGAAATTTACCACAGCATCCGAAAATCTTTGCAAAGACTTCACTCGTGCAGAGAGAATAGTTGCATTAAACGCTCCATTTATGCAAGCGTGCATATATTTTAATATGATTTTTGTAATGCTTGTCGGCTCAATGTTGGTCATTAAATCCGGTGGAACAATGATAAATGTCGGTGAAATGTCGGCAATGCTTACATACGGATTTCAAGTCTTGATGCAACTTATGATGATCAATATGATTTATGTTATGCTTACCATGTCAGCGGAATCAATGCGTCGGATTGTTGAAGTTTTAGATGAGGAACCTACTGTTGTTTCACCTGAAAATGCAGTTATAACCGTAAAGGATGGCAGTATATCGTTCAAAAATGTTAACTTCACATATTCAGATACCGCAGAAAAGTATGCACTTTCAGATATTGATTTGGAAATTAAATCCGGTCAAACTGTCGGAATTATTGGTGGCACCGGTTCAAGCAAATCAACCTTAGTTTCGCTTATTCCCCGTCTTTATGACGTATCAAAAGGCGAGATATCCGTCGGTGGCGTTAATGTCAAAGATTATGATTTAGATACCCTTCGAGGTAATGTTGCAATGGTACTCCAAAAGAATCTTCTTTTTGCAGGAACAATCAAAGAAAATCTTCGTTGGGGTGATGAAAATGCAACAGATGAGGAGCTTGTTGCAGCCTGCAAATTAGCCTGTGCTCATGACTTTATAAGTTCATTTGAAGATGGCTATGACCATTATATTGAACAGGGTGGCACAAATGTATCCGGAGGACAAAAACAACGCCTTTGTATTGCAAGAGCTTTACTTAAAAAACCGAAAATACTTATTCTTGACGACAGCACAAGTGCTGTTGATATGAAAACAGATGCAAAAATTCGGCAAGGATTTAAATCGTATATCCCCGAAACTACAAAAATTATTATTGCCCAACGCATTGCTTCCGTTCAGGATGCAGACATTATTGTTGTAATGGATGGCGGTAAAATCAAGTCAATCGGCAAGCATGACGAACTGATGGAAACAAGCATCATCTATCGTGAAGTTTATGAACAACAGATGGGAGGTGCAGTCAATGAGTAAGCAAAATCAGAAGCCACAGGTGAAGCCGAAACTTGACCCAAAAACTCTTGGCAGAATAATCAAACTCCTTTTCAAGTTCTATCCCGTATTAATGCCTGGAATCTGCATCTGTATTGTCCTATCCTCCTTTATTTCATCTCTTCCTTCCGTATTCACACAGAAAATTCTTGCTATCGTAACAACTAACCTTCAAAAAGGTGAAACTAATTGGACAGTTGTGAAACAAGAAATTTTGCCGCTTATTGCTATTCTTATCGCTTTATATATCATCTCGCTGATTCTTCTTACAATATTCAGACAACTCATTGCCATAACAACTCAAGGTTTCATTAAAAAGATGCGTATTGAGATGTATAACAAAATGCAGCATCTTCCGATTAAATTTTTTGATACACACAAACACGGCGACATTATGAGCCATTATACAAATGATGTTGACACGCTCAATGAGCTTGTGTCGCGCTCTTTGCCTGCTCTGTTACAGTCAGCCGTAATTGTGTTAACGGTATTATTTATAATGTTGTGGTACAGTATTTGGATGACACTTATCATTTTGACGGGTGTCGTTGCAATGGTGTTTGTATCCGGCAAAATCGGCGGCGGTTCAGCAAAATACTTTGTCAGACAGCAGGTTTCTATTGCAAAAACTGAAGGTTTCGTTCAGGAAATGATGAACGGACAAAAAGTAATAAAAGTTTTTTCACACGAAAAACAATCCTGCAATGATTTCGATAAAATAAACGAGGAGTTATATAACGATTCATACAAGGCACATGCTTATTCAAACACCTTAGGTCCGATTATTATGAATATCGGCAATATTCTTTATGTCGTCTGTGCGACAATTGGTGGATTGTTCTTATTGCTCGGTGTCTCTAATTTTAGTATTTCCGGACTTCCCTTCACTGTTGATATTGTTGTTCCGTTTCTAAATATGACGAAACAATTTACAGGAAACGTAAACCAAGTATCCCAACAATTGAATATGATTATTATGGGTATGGCAGGTGCAAAAAGAATATTTGCACTTATGGACGAAGAAGCGGAAGTAGATAATGGATATGTTACTTTAGTAAATGCAAAAATAGTTGACGGAGAAATAACTGAATGTAAGGAACATACCGGTCTTTGGGCTTGGAAGCATCCACACGGCGACGGAACTATTACATATCAAAAACTTGAAGGAGATGTTCGTCTTTTCAACGTTGACTTTGGTTATATTGAAGGAAAAGACGTCCTACACGATGTTTCTGTTTATGCAAAACCCGGTCAAAAAGTTGCTTTTGTCGGAGCTACCGGAGCTGGTAAAACGACTATAACCAACTTAATTAACCGTTTTTATGACATAGCTGACGGCAAAATACGTTATGATGGAATCAATATCAATAAGATTAAAAAATCTGATTTAAGACGCTCTCTGGGGCTTGTTTTGCAGGAAACAAACCTGTTTACCGGAAGTGTTATGGATAATATTCGTTATGGCAATTTAAATGCAACGGATGAGGATTGTATCGCTGCCGCTAAACTTTCAGGTGCGGATGATTTTATCACTCGTCTTCCCGAAGGATATAACACTGAACTTCTTAATAACGGAGCAAATTTATCTCAAGGGCAGCGACAACTTATTGCTATAGCCCGTGCCGCTGTTGCAGACCCTCCTGTTATGATTCTTGATGAAGCAACAAGCTCAATTGATACACATACCGAAGCAATAGTATCAAGGGGCATGGATAAACTAATGGAAGGCAGAACGGTATTTGTTATTGCTCATCGTCTTTCTACTGTCAAAAACGCCGATGTTATTATGGTTCTTGAGCATGGTGTAATTATTGAAAGAGGTTCTCACGATGACTTAATTGCACAAAAAGGTGCATACTACCAACTTTATACCTCTGCAGGTGATTTTGATTTGGAATAAACTTAAAGCAATGTTGCTTTAAGTTTCATATAACCAAACATTAGCAGACAGTAATAGTAAAAAATACAATCGTTATAAATAAAAGAGTATGAGTATTGCGAAAGCGATACTCATACTCAAATTCTACAATATGATACTAATTAGCTTTGAAATTATATACCGGTTTTATTATTTCAAGTACTTGTACAGTATCTTTAATGTAACTGACAATTTCTGAAGTAGGCTTGTAAGCTTGAGGTGCCTCATCTAAGGTTTTAGAGCTAATAGATGTAGTAAAAATATCAGACATTGTTTCTTTATATTCCGACAAGGAGAGTTCAGCTTTTGCCTTTGTCCTACTCATAAGACGACCTGCTCCATGGGGTGCGGAATAGTTCCAATCAGCATTACCTAAACCAAGACCCAAAATACAACCATCACGCATATTCAGCGGAATTAAAACTTTTTCTCCGGCATATGCTGAAATAGCACCCTTTCGTACCATGCCTTCATCGTCAATATAGTTATGTATAGTATGAAATTGACTTCCCCTATCCCATTCCATTTTTTCACAAAGCACATCAGCGATCTTTTCTCTATTAATATGAGCAAAATTTTGACAGATTTTCATATCAAAGAGATAGTTTGTCATGTCAATTCCCTCAACATAACATAAATCACGCGGCAATTTAGGTCTGTTCTTTTTCAATCTCTTAAGGGTTTTGGGTATTTCATGCTCACGTCCTTCATCCTTAAGCTGAGTTATTAAGGCTAATGCTTCATCTTTTTGCTCAGATAGAGTAAAAATTGCTATATTCTGATATATATCAGCAACCTGTTTTCCTAAATTACGACTTCCGGTATGAATGATGAGGTATTTTGTCCCTTTGACATCTTCATCTATTTCAATGAAATGATTTCCACCACCAAGTGTCCCGAGAGACGCATGCAAACGATCCACATTTTTTAATTTTTTGTAACATACCAATGTCTCTATCATCGGACATAAGTCATATTTATTATGGACATCAAAACCTGAGGGAACATATTTACGAATAATTCTATCAAGTTTTTCATAATCAATCTCAATATTCCCAAGATTTACGGTAAGCATACCGCAGCCTATATCAACACCAACTACATTTGGAATTACCTTATCACCGAGATTAGCTGTAAATCCTATTACACATCCGGCACCTGCGTGAACGTCCGGCATAATCCTAACCTTACAACCTTTGAAAGGCTCTTGTGCGAGTAAAGTTTCTATCTGCTCTAATGCTTCCGTTTCAATAGTTTTTGCAAATATCTTTAAATCTTTCATTCTTCATCGCCTTTCAATTAATTTTAAAATTATTTTTTGATTTAATTCCAATTTAACCTATGTCAATATTATAACCAAATGCAAAGTTATTGTCTACTGCTTTTGCTCTTCACAACATTTTAAATAGAGCTGTCATTTCTGACAGCCTTTTATCTATAACCTCTGTTTAATTAGTTGTGCTCGGACTTGATCTCGAAGATTTGTGTCTATCAAAGTCCGGTCAATTGATATTAAGTTAGCAGCTCCAAGCGTGAGCATTAAAGTGTTTACCTTTTCAATAGTAACCGGCAATGTTTTATTTGAAGCACCGACACGAACATAGGACAAATATTCGTTCATTTCGCGTGCCGTGATACTATCAGCACTGTTAAGCTTCTCATAAGCTATTTTTATATTTTCCTCAATATCTTCGTTCTCTTCACGCAAAACTCTCTCTTTTGTTGCAATTTGAAGAGTAACGGCATTTAAGTTATCAATTACTTGTTTTTCATCAACTTTATATGTAAGACGATTAGCAAGACGAAATAAATCTCCTCTTCCAACACCAATCTCCATCGAACCGGAAGGAGCGTTTAAGTTTTTGAGCACAAAACCGATTTTTGACAAATTAGAAGCAAGAGAGCTTATTTTACCTTGATGAACAAAACCCGGAAGATGAAGTATAACCGAAGGTCGCATACCGGTTCCGACATTTGAAATATTCGTTGTAAGATAACCAAAATTCTCATCATATGCGAATTTGAAATTATCTTCAAAATGTGCTAAAACTTCTTTAGCATTTTCAAATGCAGAATACAAGGATAGCCCGCTCAATCTTGAATAAACACGAAAATGGTCGGGATGTCCAAGCTGGATGGAGATATTCTCATTTTCAGTATAAAGCAATCCTCTTGTACTATCATTGGTTGCAAACTCAGGTCGAACAGTTAACCGTTCACTTAGTGCCACCGAATCGCTCAACCCGATTTGTCCCATATTTATATATTTAAGTCCATCGGGTGCAACTCTTTTAAAGGCGGATAAGAGAGCAATCTTATCCGCTTTTGATAATACAGTCGGGAAAGGATAATCCTCCAGATTTCTCGCTATACGAATCTCGCTGCCGAGAACAACATCCGAAGAATCTCCTTTTTCAGAAAACCATTTATTCATATATCGCCTTTAGTTCCGTGAATTTTATTTATGACTGGGACAAGTTTATCGTAAAATGTTTCATAACATTTTGCACATCCGACATTTGCGTTTTTCATAATGTCTTCAAAAGAAAGTCCGCATTTATCACAACGCATTACTCTGTTTGATAATGTTTTTAATGAACTTTCAGGAAAATCCTGAAATAAATCATCAAGAATAATATCATCAACATAGCCAAGTTCAGATGCACAAATACGGCAAAGTGCAATTTCACACATTCTGCCTTTAATTATTGTTTTTATGCGGACACTCGCATCAACATTGTTACAATTTTGACAAAGCATAATTCTTACACATCATAAGCATTAGTATATTTAGTCCTTGCATCTCTCGGAATAAACTCATCAAGAGTGACACTTGCATCAAAATACGTCCCGCCTCTGTAAAATCTGACAACAACAGTATCACCGCTCTTAAAATTAGTCAAAGCATTTTTCATATCTTTAACACTTTTGACAGAATATGCATCAATTGCGACTATGATATCATTTTCTACAATGCCTGCTTGAGCACCACAAGCTGCTGCGTCACCTGCTACAACATAGGCACCTTCAACAAGACCATATCTGTTTGCCATGTTGCTGGTTATTTTAATGATACTTAAACCAAGACTGGGACGATTTTTTACGTAGCCAAAAGCAATAATGTCGGTAATGCTATCAACAATATCATCAACCGGAATAAAGAATGACAAACCTTCAATGGAACTTGATGCATATTTAGCTGTCGCAATACCAACAACATCACCATCGGAATTAAAGACGGGTCCGCCACTGTTTCCTATGTTAACTGCGGCATCTGTTTGAATCATATCAATTATATAATCACCATTTTCAATTTTTCTGTCCTTTGCTGAGATAACACCTCGGGTTAAAGTGCCATCTAAATTGCCTAAAGGATTGCCAATAATCAATATTTCATCTCCTACATAGAGAGACATAGAGGTGCCCAGATCGACAGCCTGTAAATCCTTAGCTTCAATTTTAAGAACTGCTAAATCCTCCTGTTGATCAAAACCGACAAGTTGTGCATCGTATTTCGTTGTGTCGGATGTTACAACGGTAAAATCATAAGCATTTTCAATGACATGATAATTTGTTAAAACATAGCCGTCTTCAGTAATAATGAAACCGCTGGCATTGACAGTTGCCTGCTGTACACCACCAAAAAGACCTGCAATTACATCAGTTGTACATGATATCTGGACAACGGCATCAATATTATCAGCATAGACATCTTTTGCCGAATAAGCGGCATTTCCATTGCCTGATATATTGCCGGCAGGACCGGATCTTATAGTTGTATTTTCTGCTTGCGTAACAGCCATCGGCTCCGTAGCCGTAGAATTAGTAGCCGGAATTTCAGTAGAAGTATCTGCCTGCACAATTGTTGTATTGTCGGAAGAAACTATCGTAGTTGAATCATCCAAATTGGCAGCACTGTCAAGCTCGCTAATCAGAGGAGAGAGGGAATTAACCGTATTTGTCGGCAATGTTTCTAAATAATTTCTCGTTTCGGATGCAAATGAATCAAGCAAGTCGCGGGTATTATTTTTGCTTATTCGGGCAGAAGTCATTCCACCGAAAATACCACCGACAACAGCACATATAACACAAAGCAAAGCCACAAAACGTCGGCTGATTTTCGGTTCTGCCGACTGCACTTCAACCGTGTATTTTGGAGCATAAGTCGAAGGGTTTATATTAAGTTTTTCACTTTTTTGCGTAACGTCTTCAACCGTTGCATCAAAGGTTTTGCGTTTCATTTATGTCACCTATTTGAACAAACTTCTGAACCTCTTGCGAAGTTTTACCATATATAATGCAATAAAACGAGAAAGAACTATGTCATAAAGAATGAATAAAATATTACCCATAAAAAGTAATATCGGAACCGTCCATTTGCCAAAATCATCCATTCCTTCAATCGGAATCATAAATACGTATATCATAACAACATAAGCAATTATTACGGCAAAATTAAAGGTAAGGAATTTACAAAATATTTCAATTGGTCGTTTAAGCTTTTTTTCAAAAATATTTTTCAGAATCGGATAATATCCGAAAAATGCAACATACATCATTGCTGTTTCTTTATCAGAAAGAATAAGTAATGACAGAAGACTGACAGCAATATAAGTGCAAAATGCCCAGGGTTTGGATATCTCAATTACCATCAAAACCAAAACCGCACCGGCAAAAGCAGGCAGCACATAGGTTAAAAATGGAATTACTGTTGATAAAAGCATAAGAACCAAACTCAACGCAGCGATAATTCCACCAAGAGCAGTTTTTGAACTTTGACGCATTATTTTCTCTCTAACAACAAGGAATACAGTCATTACCTGTTGATTCACAACAGCAATCAAGACAAGATAAGAAAGCACACAATTTACAGCATTCGTCAGATGATGAAATTTGTGTTTGGCGGTAACCGCCGGCAGCATCAGCCTGAATTTTTCTGTAAAAATCAGAATACTCGGGATTTGTCGAATCTATATCACAAGCACGCTTTGCATACTCGGCACTTTCGGTAAATCTTCCTTTTTTATATGTAACCTGTGCGTATATATAATACCATTCTCCGCTTCGTTCATTTTCGGGTATACTTTGCAGCATACCTTCTACTTCATCATAATTCCCAGCCCGCAGTTTCTGACGAAGGTCAATATAAAACTGAGAATAGTTGCCATATGACCCCGTACTTGAATATGAATAAGCATTGTTTCCACGACGGGAATCGATTATATTATCATAAGCAGCATTAAGTTCATCCACCTTTGCTGCTATATCGGGTGGCAATTCTTCACCCATATGACCACCGGTGACCTCAAATGCACGCTTTCTGTATGCAATTTTTATTTCCTCATCAGTGGATGAAGGAGTGATACCAAGTATTTCGTATGGGTCCATATATACACCTTTAGCTACAAATTAACAAAATTAATAATGTTTTCAAATTGAAGAAAAGTTACCTCATCGAGAGCGTCAATAAATGCACCCGCAGTGATGTTTAATTGAGCATTCATTTCTTCAAGATACTTTTCTTTTTCAGACAAATCTGATATTTTGTATTTTAATACGAACGGATTGTAGTTTTCTGATTTTATATCTTCATCAATATCATCAATTGCATCTTTGAGATATATCCATCTGCCCAAACAAAATCCGATTCGATACCTGTTTAATTTAATTTCCGTATTAAACTCACCGTATGCAGCAAGTTTCCCGAGAAGTTCGGCAGTAGGTTTTGAAATTTCATCCAAGTCAGAACATTTTTGTGACTCAAGATTTTGTTGAGCTATTATATATTCAGATACATCATTGCAAATATCAGGTCGTAATTTCTTAGCTTTTTTGTATTTCAAAGCAAAATACGGTCGGATAAGTGTATACAAAATTCTCTTCCAAAAACCACTGTCATGAATATTATCAAGCAACTTATGATATGCAAGTATAACAGTCACATCGGCACAAAACTCAAGCTCAGGACTTTTTCTGTCAAGATAATGACATTTTTTCGTAAAATTAAAAGGACATCTTCCCGAACGAAAAACACACGAGCCATTTAACCCTAAAAGAAATAAAGCAAGATAAGTCAAATCGTAAGTCAAGAGAGCTCTTGCCAAAACTCCGTAACGTTTGCCGAGAATCTTGCAAAGGGAACAATAAATGCCTTTGTATTCATCATATTCCCGAACTTTTATTTCCGGAACATTTATTCTGACTTTGCCATACATAAAATCTTCCCTTTATACTACGTTACAATGAATATAACATATAATAATTAAATAGATATAACCAAAATTTTAAGAATTTGTAAATTGACAAAAAACTTTTTTGGTGATATACTGTAAATGCAATTTATTTACATAAATAACAATGTTAATTTCTTAAGAGGGAAGAATGAAATATATTTACGAAACACATTTTCATACGGATGAAGCAAGCGGTTGCGGTAAAGTCCCTGCTCTTGAAGGTGCAAAAATGTACAAGGACGCAGGCTATGCCGGAATTATCGTAACCGACCATTTTAATAAAGACACTATGAACAATAACGGTTTTACTGATTGGAACGACTTTATTGATTATAATATGCGAGGATATAAGCTCGCAAAAACTCTTGAAGATGAAAACTTTACCGTTATGTACGGTATTGAAATCAATTTAAATTGTGATTGCGACAGCGATCATTTATTATATGGAGTCAGTGAAGAATATCTTAAAGACCATCCTTTTATTTGGAATGTTGACAGTTTTAAGAAATTTAAGACTATGGCGGAACAAGACGGACTTATGATTTTCCAAGCACACCCGATGCGAAATTTTATTACTGCTACACCGCCGAATCTTCTTGACGGAATTGAAGTGTATAACGGCAATCCACGTCATGATTCAAGGTGCGACATTGCACTCAATTGGGCTGTACAAAATAATTCAAGAATGCTCTCCGGCTCTGATTTTCATCAACTTGAAGATTTTGCAAAAGGCGGAATTATAACAAACCATAAATTAAATTCAATCGAAGATTTTATAAGTACTGTTATGGCAAAAGATTATAGCATTATCTTTGATTGCTGCAAACAATAATTTAAAAAAATTACTTGACAAAAGCAAACTATTGTTGTAAAATAATTAATTAGTGAAAACTAAATAATAAAGGCTATGATAAAGAAGATTTATCGAGAGTGTTTCCAGAGGGTCGGCGGATGGTGAAAACCGATAACAAGACGATAACATCTATCGCTTTTGAGCCGGGTGAAAGAAAGACTTGTCGATTAGACTCACCCCGTTACTTTGCGTTAAAAGTTCAGAGTGGCAAATTGAATTTTTCATTTTGCAAATTGAGTGGTACCGCGGGTTTATCTCGTCTCAAAAATTGAGGCGGGATTCTTTTATTCCAAATTATGCGTAAACCAAAACTTTCATTTAATAAAATTTTTAAAACATTATATTATGAATTATAAAAGACTTTCAATATTTGCCGGACTTAACGGCTCAGGCAAAACAAATATTGCCGTAAACTTTGCAAAACATATCAAATCAAAAGGTGATGAAGTAACTGTCTGTGATTTGGACATCGTAAATCCGTATTTTCGCACCAAAGACAGCGAAAATGAACTTAGGGATTTGGGAATAAATCTCATCGCTTCTCAATTTGCAAACACAAATTTAGATGCTCCCGCAATTCCAAAGGAGATCTATTCAATAATCGCTGCACGTGATATTTGCGGTGTGCTCGATATCGGCGGCGACGACAGGGGGGCTCTTGCTCTCGGTCGTTATGCTCCCGACATTCTTGATGAAAACAATTACGAAATGTATCTTGTTGTCAACTTTTCAAGACCTCTAACCCGAAATTTTGATGATGTAATTGTAGTAATCAATGAGATTGAGGATGCATGTAAAATCAAGTTTACGAAGATAGTCAACAATACAAATATCGGCGATGAAACAACAAAAGAGGTTGTATTATCGGGATATAAGAAAACCTGCGAACTATCGGAAAAAACAGGTTTACCTATATCATTTACTAGTGTTGAAAGAAGATTATTCAACGAATTAAATGAAATTATTCCTGATTTATTCCCGTTAGATTTACAAAAAAGAATTATCAATTCATAACAAACCAAAGGAGAGAATTATGTTAATTTTCAAAGAAGAACTCTGTAAGGGTTGCGGACTTTGTGTCAGTGCCTGCCCGAAAAAGATTTTACAGTTATCCAAGACCAGACTAAACAGCAAAGGTCATGCACCCGTTGAAGTTACTGATCCAGATGCTTGCATTTCTTGTGCATTTTGTGCTACAATGTGTCCGGATTGTGTTATCACTATAGAGTAAAAAGGAGAACATAAATGTCTGAAAAAGTACTTATGAAAGGCAATGAAGCTATTGCAGAAGCTGCTATTTTAGCCGGTTGCCGTCATTATTTCGGTTATCCGATTACTCCTCAAACCGAGATTGCCGCCTATATGGCAAAGAAAATGCCCAAAATTAACGGCACATTTCTTCAAGCGGAAAGCGAGATTGCCGCTATCAATATGGTATACGGTGTTGCATCTACCGGCAAACGTGTTATGACTTCCTCCTCAAGTCCCGGAATTGCTCTTAAATGTGAAGGTATTTCATATTTAGCAGGTGCAGATCTTCCCGCTTTAATCGTTAATGTTCAACGCGGCGGCCCCGGTCTTGGCGGTATTCAGCCCTCACAGAGCGATTATCACCTCGCAACAAAAGGTCCGGGACACGGTGATTTCCACGTCTTATGCTTTGCTCCCGCTTCCGTTCAGGAAATGGCTGATTTAACTGCTCACGCATTTGAATGTGCGGAAAAATATCGTATGCCCTCCATGCTTCTTGCTGACGGAACATTAGGTCAAATGATGGAACCTGTTGTTCTTCCCAAACCTTCTGATGCAGGCAAATACGACAATTCCTGGGCTGTTACGGGAACAAACAATGAGCGTAAACATAATATAATAAATTCTCTCTATCTTTCTCCCGCAGAACTTGAAAAACTCAACTTTGAACGTTATGAACGTTATGAACAAATCAAAAAAGATGAGCCGATGTGGGAAGAATATCTCATGGATGATGCGGAAATCTGCGTAGTTTCATATGGCATTACAGCGAGAATTTCACGTAATGCTGTTGATGAAGCAAGAAAACAAGGCATCAAAGTCGGTATGATTCGTCCTATCACCGTTTGGCCCTTCCCTGTTGAGCCTCTTAAAAAAGCTGCCGATAAGGTTGAACGCTTTATTTGTGTTGAGCTTAATATGGGACAGATGAAAGATGATATTGAACTTGCCATTCATTGCAAGAAACCTGTTGATCTTTGCATTCGTACAGGCGGTATGCTCCCAAGCCCCGATGAAGTTTTGGCAGTTATTAAGAAATAAGGGCTTATTCAGTAAAAGAGAGGAAAAATAATGGCTAAATTTAATAAACCTAAATCATTAACCGATGCCGTATTCCACTATTGTCCGGGTTGTACTCACGGTATCGTTCACAGACTTGTCGCTGAAGCTATTGACGAGCTTGGAATAGAAGGAAAAACCATTGGTGTTGCTCCGGTTGGCTGCTCTGTTATGGCATATAATTATTTTACTTGCGATATGATTCAGGCTGCTCACGGACGTGCTCCGGCTGTTGCAACCGGTGTCAAACGTTCCTTGCCCGATCATATTGTATTTACATATCAAGGTGACGGAGACCTTGCGTCTATCGGTCTTTGCGAAACAGTTTCTGCAGCAGCACGTGGTGAAAATATTACTGTAATTTTTATAAACAACGCAATTTACGGTATGACCGGCGGGCAGATGGCTCCGACATCTCTTATCGGTCAAGTTACACAGACATCTCCCTACGGTCGTGATGCGGCTACTCAAGGAATGCCTATTAAGATAAGTGAACTTCTTGCTACTTTGGAAGCTCCTTCATATATTACACGTGTAACAGTCAACAATGTAAAGAATGTCAGAAATGCGAAAGCTGCAATTAAAAAAGCATTTCAGAATCAAGTTGAAGGCAAAGGCTTCTCTCTTGTTGAAGTAGTTTCAAATTGCCCGACAAACTGGGGAATGACTCCCGAAAAATCACTTCAGTGGATTGATACACACATGCTTCCTTACTATCCTTTGGGTGTATATAAAGACAAAGATGCGGAGGATAAGAACAATGGCTGATTTTAATATTATTATTGCCGGTTTCGGCGGTCAAGGTATTCTTTTCTCCGGTAAAGTACTTGCCTGTGCAGGTCTTCTTGAAGACAGAAATTTAAGTTGGCTTCCTTCCTACGGTCCTGAAATGCGTGGCGGTACAGCGAACTGTTCCGTTGTATTATCCGACAAACCCGTCGGTTCTCCGATTGTTGAACGTCCCAATGTTCTTATGGTAATGAATGAACCCTCGCTTGATAAATTTGAGGATTTGGTAGTTCCCGGCGGTAAAATTTTTGTTGACAGCTCCCTCATTCCTCGCAAAGTTAAGCGTGATGATGTTGAAGCATTTTATGTTCCCGCTACAAAACTTGCAGCTGATAACGGCCTTAAAGGTCTTGCCAATATGATTCTTTTGGGTAATCTTATTCGTCATACCGGTTGCATAAAAGAAGACGGAATTGCAGATGCTCTTCATCAGGCTATCCCTGCAAGAAAGATTGATTTATTCAACTCCAATATGAACGCAATTTCAATGGGTTTTGAATATTAGAATTATCAAATAAGGACTTCGATATTCTGAAGTCCTTATTTTAATTGTTATAAATTATTTTTTACACTGCCATAATAACCGCTATCACTAATTAGTAAAGTTGGGATAGAAAGTGATAACACACTCCAATCGTTTCTTAAAAAGAAAAAATAACTGTCAACTGACAGTTATAATTCTTTGGTGGAACAGCGGGGATTCGAACCCCGGACTCCCTCCTTAAAAGGGAGGTGCTCTGCCGACTGAGCTACTGTTCCATATTAACGGAATGATGAATCATCCCATCAAGAACTTTGAAGACCTGTACGGAAAAAAGCAAGAAGCAGCGAAGTGAAAAGGCAAAGAATGAAGAAAACAACTGCAAGAGCTTTTGTAACCTTCTGGAGCTTTGCTTCCTTACTTCTGGCTTTATTCTTTCCGAAAAATGTGTCGCTTGAGCCACCCATGATAACGCTCGAAACGCCGCCTTCGTTACTCTTTTGCATAAGAACGAAAACAACCATAATGATCGACGTTAAGATTAAGAGAATGGCCAATAATATTTCATACCAAGTCATATATATTCACCCGTTATATTTATTTGGATGCTGGAAAACAAACACAGCCTTATTATTTTATCATAATGAAACGATTTTGTCAAGTCCTTTTTAAGTTTTTTTCATTGACTTTTTTCTGCGGATGTGATAAAATAGCTCTGTAGAATATACCACAGACGAATGCTTTTGTCAAGTCCTTTTTGAAATTAGGTGAATATATTGACAATTATTTTATATGCAAGCCCCCGAGCTGACGGATATACTGCAAGAACAATGGCAGAATATATTAAAAATTGCCATGACCAAGTAAAAATCTTTGACGCTTTCAGAATTAACGCAAAGCCCTGTATTGGTTGCGGTCGCTGTGCCGATGGTTTTTGTCACTATCATGACCTTGACTATCTTTTCGCTCAAATAATTGAAGCTGATACGCTGGTAATTGCAACACCAATATACAATTTCAATGTCCCTTCCCCCTTAAAAGCAATTTTTGACAGAATGCAACCATTTTACGAAAAACCTCTGACAGATAAAAAATTAAATGTAGACATTCTATTTTCTTGCGGAAGAAGCGGAGAAGAAAGCACAAAATATACAACCCGAATGATTGATTGTATCATCAAGAACTTAGGTGGCAAAATCAGAGATATAAAAATAACAAATTTTACGGATGATAGAAATGATTGATGAATTATTAAACGAAATTAAGCGAATTCATTTTATTGGCATTGGCGGAAGCGGTATGTGTCCGCTTGCTGAAATTCTCCACTCAAAAGGATATATTTTAACAGGCTCAGATAACAATGAAAGTGATACCCTGAATCGTATTAAGAATTTAGGTATCAAAGTCTATATGGGACACTCTGCCGACAATATTCAAGATGCTCAGATGATAATATATACGGCTGCAATTATGCAGGATAACCCCGAATTAAATGCTGCCATTGAGATGAGAATACCCACTTTTGAACGCTCAAAACTTTTCGGTGCAATAAGCCGAAAATATGGCAACACAATAGGTATTTCTGGCACTCACGGCAAAACTACAACTACTGCAATGATAGTCCATACCCTGCTCTCTGCAGGTCTTGACCCGTCTTGTGTAATTGGCGGCAAGTTGACAGACATCAATGCAAACGGTCGTGTGGGCAGTGGTGATTTGTTTGTATGTGAGGCATGTGAGTTCAAAGACACATTTCTTGACTTGTCCCCCCGTTGTGCAGTTATACTTAATATTGACGAGGATCATCTTGATTATTTCAAAACATTTGATAATCTTCGTCATTCCTTTACTAAATTTGCAAATTTAGCTCAGACTGTTATTTTTAATTATGACGATGAAGATGTACACCTTGCTTTACAAAATGTAAAGGTTAAAGAGTTAATTTCTTTCGGATTTAATGATGGTGCAGATTATCAGGTTAAGAATTTAGCATATCATCACGGTGCTTTCCCTGAGTTCGATATATATTTCAATAAAGAATTTTTGCTTCATTTAACATTAAATGTAACCGGTAAACATAATGCACTCAATGCTGCGGCAGCCGTTGCAACTTGTGTTTATGCCGGTGCGGATATAAATGAAATCAAAAAGGGAATTGAATCATTCAAAGGAGCGGGAAGAAGATTTGAAACTCTTTACGATAAAAACGGCATACGAATTGCTGACGACTACGCACATCACCCTGCTGAACTTGAAGTAACCATTGATGCGGCTATGGCACTTGGATATAAGCGTTTTTGGGCAGTTTTCCAACCCTTTACTTATTCAAGAACCGCTCTTTTGTTTGACGATTTTGTAAGAGTTTTATCAAAAGCAGATCGCTGCGTTATGACTGAAATTATGGGTTCGCGGGAAGTAAATACTTACAACATATACACCTCACAACTTGCCGAAAAGATACCAAATAGTGTATGGTTTAACACTTTTGAAGAAGTTGCCGATTATCTTTATAAAAATGTAGAAAAAGGCGATTTCGTAATGACAATGGGCTGCGGTGATGTTTATAAAATCGCTAAACTCCTGATAAAGAAATATGAATCAGAATAATACCACGGGGATATATATACATATCCCCTTTTGTAAATCCAAATGTCCGTATTGTGATTTTTATTCAATGCGTGCAGACAATGAACTAAAGGATAGATATTTATCCGCCGTAATTGACGAACTTGCGACATTTGACAATGTGAAAATTTATGATACTATTTATTTCGGCGGAGGCACACCAACCGAATTTGGTGCTGACAGAATAGTCAGAGTTTTGAATTTCATCCGAGAAAATTACAAATTAGCTGAAAACACCGAAATAACTCTCGAATGTAATCCTCAATCTGATTTGTTAGATTTATTTTCAGAGGTTATGGCTACAGGAGTTAACCGAATCTCAATCGGCTGTCAGAGCATTCATGACAATGAATTAAAATCACTCGGCAGACTTGCAAAAATCAATGACATTGAAAAAGCAATAAACGATGCACGTAAAGCAGGAATATTTAATATCAGTGTTGATTTAATGCTGGGCATACCCCATCAAACAAAAGAAAGTTTACTAAAGTCATTACAATTTTTTATTGATAAAAAAATACCGCATATAAGTTGCTATATGCTTCAAATTGAAGAAGGAACAATATTTCAAAAGCGAATAAATAGATTGAGCTTACCTGATGAGAATAGTGTCAGTGAGTTATATGAAATATTGACAAATACATTAAATCATGCAGGAGTCAACCAATATGAAATCTCAAATTTTGCGGTAAAAGGATTTGAAAGCAAACATAATTTAAGATATTGGAACTTAACGGATTATTACGGAATCGGTCCATCGGCACATTCATTGATAAACAATTCCCGATATTATTACGAAAGAGATATTGAAAAATATATTACTGCCCGAAAAAAGATTTATGACGGTAACGGAAATACTTATGATGAATATATTATTCTCCAACTTCGCTTAACAAACGGATTAAGCCTGACAAAACTCAAGGAAAACTATGGTTTTGCGTTTGCAAAAAAGAAGTTAACTGTAATTGAAAATTATGTTAAAGCAGGATATTTAATAGAAGAAAATGACAATATAAAATTAACAACAAAAGGCATGCTTGCATCAAATCGTATTATCGCGGATTTGCTTTAAAAAAACACTTGCAAGACATGCGAAAGTATGTTATAATGTGTAGGATTTAAAGAAGGAGGTTCAAAATATGGCATACGTGATTAACGATGATTGCATCGCTTGTGGTGCTTGTGTAGGCAGTTGCCCTGTAGAAGCTATCAGCGAAGCAGACGGTAAATATGTTATTGATGCTGATGCTTGCATCGAATGTGGTGCTTGTGCAGACGATTGCCCCGTTGGTGCTCCCCAACAGGCATAAATTCTGAATTTGCACACCGGAGATTTTGTATGACAACTAAAAAAACAGTTATAATTATTGCAGGATTTGCGGTGTGCTTTATTCTGCTTTTTTTAGGCTTTGAATATATTTCTAATATCGAAAATAAAAACTCGCAACCTGAACCTGAAGCAACGGTTAATACTACAATGCAAATACTTGAAACAAGCATAACTGAAATTACCACTATTTTTCATACAACAAGCACACCAACGACAATTGTTGAAAGTTCGACCGTAGATGTTACACTTCCCTCTGCAAAAAGAGAAATTATTACTGATACTCCGACGACAAAAGTTGAATATACCGGTCCCGAAAATGAAACATTGAGTTCAGATGAAGCAAATCGGTTCAAGCAGATTCTATACAATCTCGGATTTATATATGACCCGGAAGAAAACATATTTTACGCAAAAGAAAACACTTGGCAAAAGACATTCGGCTATTCTCAGGCTTATGATATGTTAGCACCGTTCACAACTATGGTATTTGACACTCTGCGATTTAAATTTGATTATGATAATCGTTTATGGATGTTCCAAGTCTGGAAAGGCAGATACGGTGCTACAACGGGTTTTGAGTTCGGTATTTACACAAAAGATATTTCCATGCCCGACAACGATTATTGGTACGGGGTGGATAAAGATGATTACATTTTGATGGAATGTAACATGTATCGTCATGATAAATTTTATTTCCATCGCGGTCCCGAATTGCACTGGTGGTTAACCGGATTTCGATTGGCGGATATAAATAATCCGGAAGACCTCAATTTGGAAGCGAAATTTACACTTCATAACAACACAATGGCAGATGCTTTTGAAGAATCCGTGAAAAAAGAAATGGAATCAAACAACACGATAAAATATGTTCGTGACGATCTTCGGGTTACTGTATATTGGGGAGAAGAAATTGATACCATCTGGCATCACTTAAATTAAAAAGACTGCATCAAGAAAAACAGTCTTATCAAGTTCCAATCGATTTCCAAATCATATGATATTTTCTGAATATAAAAGTGCAATCCTCAAAGACTGCACTATTTTTTATGTCATCTTTTCTTGTTTGATTTTTTTATCTATGACATGACGAGAGGCAAGCTCATCAAAAATATCTTCAAGAGAAATATCGGACTGGAGCATTAAAACCATCAAATGGTAAAGCAAGTCGCTGATTTCGTATATAGTTTCTTTTTTATCTTCCGCTTTGGCGGCAATGATAACTTCAGTACATTCTTCGCCGACTTTCTTTAATATCTTATCAAGACCTTTATCAAAAAGATATGTCGTGTAGGAACCTTCTTTGGGATTTATCTTTCTGTCCGCAATAAGTTTCATAAGTCCTTCGTAAGAAAACTCATGTCTTTCATCGCTGAAAAATAAATCATTATGAAAACAAGACATTGCACCCGTATGACAAGCGGGACCGAGCGGCTCAACCAAAATTGTTAAAGCATCCTTGTCACAATCGGCTGTAATACTCACAATGTTCTGATAATTTCCGCTTGTTGCTCCCTTATGCCAAAGTTCCTGCCTTGAACGAGACCAAAAAACCGTCTGTTCTTTTTCGATAGAGAGTTTAAGGCTCTCTTCATTCATATATGCAAGATTAAGAACTTGTTTTGTTTTTGCATCAACAACTATTGCAGGGATTAAACCTTTTTCATCAAATTTCAATTCACGGATATCAATCATAACAACCTCACAGGTATATTATTTTTTTTCATTTCTGATTTTAAGTCTGAGATTTCAACCGTTCCGAAATGGAATATTGAGGCGGCTAAACCTGCATCCACCTTGGGAAGGGTTTTGAAAAGAGTAATAAAATCCTCGATACAACCGGCACCGCCCGATGCAATAATCGGAACATTTACCGCTTCACACACCGCATTAAGCATTTCAAGGTCAAAGCCTTTTTTTACTCCGTCAGTATCAATAGAATTTACTACAACTTCTCCGGCACCTGAATCAACACATTTTTTTATCCACTCGATCGCATCCATTCCAGTGTTTTCTCTGCCGCCTTTTGCAAATACACGAAAAACACCGTCCACTCGTTTAACATCAACCGACAAAACAACGCATTGGTTACCGTAAATTTTTGCGGCATCATTTACAAGTTGAGGATTTTTTATTGCTCCGGAATTAACCGATACCTTATCCGCACCGCAGGCAAGCACCCGTTCAAAATCCGCGGTTGTGTTTATACCTCCGCCGACGGTAAGCGGAATAAATACATGTTTTGCCGTATTTGTCAGTACATCGGTAAAGATTTTCCGACCTTCGGATGATGCGGTTATGTCATAAAAAACCAATTCATCTGCTCCGCTGTTACTGTAAAACTCAGCCAATTCAACAGGATCGTCAACATCGCGAAGTCCTTCGAAATTGGTTCCTTTAACCACTCGCCCGTTGCGTACATCAAGACAAGGGATAATTCTTTTTGTAATCATTTATTAACTACCTGACTATAATATTTTTTCTAAATCAATTGCTCCGGTATAATATGCTTTTCCGATAATTGCACCGTATATTCCCTGATATTTGAGTTTTTCAACATCCTCATAAGAAGAAACTCCTCCGGAGGCAACTATGTTCATCTCAAATTTTTCGGAAAGCTGACGATATAAATCGTGATTTGCCCCCTGCATTGCTCCGTCCTTACTAATATCGGTACAAATGATTGTCTTTACGCCGATATTTTGAAGTTTCTCACAAAAAGAAAAAGCATCCGTTTCACTTTTTTGAGTCCAGCCTTTTATTGCAACAAAGCCGTCTCTTATGTCAACTCCGACGGCAATTTTCTCTTTGTATTTATTGACAGCATTGATAAGAAGATCCTCATCACAAAGAGCAGCGGTGCCGAGAATAACACGATCTATACCTGAATTTATGTATTTTTCAATTACATCCATTGAGCGAATACCGCCACCGATTTCACAAAAAAGTCCGCTTGTTTCTTTTATAGCAATCACCGTTTCAAAATTCGGAGTTTCTCCCGATTTTGCTCCCTCCAAATCAACAATATGAATATGCGTAGCACCCTTATTTTTGAAATCTTTTGCAATATCAACAGGATTTCCGTAAACGGTCATTTGGCTATAATCGCCTTTATAAAGTCTTACGGCTTTTTTGTCAAAAATATCAATAGCCGGAAAAATTATCATTTTATACCTCACTAAATGCTCTTAAAATATTAAGTCCCACTTGCCCGCTTTTTTCCGGATGAAATTGGCAACCGAAAAGATTATCTTTCGCAATTGCGGCGGTCAATTTATTCCCATACTCGGTAGTTGCCACTACATTATTACAGTCTCTTACATGATAGGAATGAACGAAATATACAGCATCTTTTTGATTTATATACTTAAATATCGGACATGAATAATCAAAATCAAGTGCATTCCAACCCATGTGCGGAATTTTTAAGTTTTTCGCATCACCTGATTGAATCGACACACAAGTACCGTCAATGAGTTTCAGACCTTCAAATTCACCGTGTTCAAAACTTTTATCAACGAGAAGTTGCATACCCAGACAAATGCCCATAACAGGCTTTCCTGCGGCGATTTCTCTTTTTAATACCTCATCCATACCGCTGTCATAAAGTTTGCTTATAGCCTCTTTGAAAGCACCAACGCCGGGCAGTATGATATGATCGGCGTTTTTGATTATCTTTTCATCATGTGTTATAACCGCGTCTATATCAATAGCCGCAAAAGATGATTTCAGACTAAACAAATTGCCGACACCATAGTCGATAATTGCAATCATAATACACCTTTCGTGGACGGAATTTCATCAGCAGTTTCGGGGTTATTTTTTACAGCCTCTTTTAATGCCCTTGCGACACACTTAAAAGCACCTTCGATGATATGATGAGTATTATATCCGTCAAGACGATTTATATGCAAAGTTATATTTGAATTGCGTACAAAGGCAATAAAAAACTCCTCGATAAGTTCGGTGTCAAGGTCTCCGACTTTTTCAGATAAATTATCGAGTTTATACACCAAAGTTTCACGTCCAGAAATATCAACGGCACACATAATAAGTGCCTCGTCCATAGGTAAAAGCATTGAACAGTAACGTGTAATTCCTCTCTTATCGCCGAGAGCCTCATTGAACGCAGCACCTAAAACAATACCGATGTCTTCAAGCGTGTGATGATAATCCACTTCTTTATCGCCGATACACTTTACATTCAAATCAAAACGACCGTGTTTTGCAAATAATGTAAGCATGTGGTCAAAAAATCCACAGCCGGTATCAATTTCACTCTTTCCCGTACCGTCTAAATTTAAGGATAAAACAATATCTGTTTCTGCTGTCTTGCGAGATTTTTCAATATATCTCATGATAACACCTCTTTAATTTTTTGAAGGAGTATATCCATTTGTTCTTTTGTGCCGATTGTAATTCTGACGAAATTTGAAATTTGTTCTTTTGTAAAATGCCTGACTAAAACACCGCGTTTTTTAAGTTCAAGATAGAGTTCTTTGCCATCAATTTTGCTTGATTTTGCAAATATAAAATTTGCTTTTGAAGTCAGGATTTCAAAACCTAATTTCTCAAGTTCATTTACTGTATATTCCCTGTTTTCAATGATTGTTTCAAGATTTTTCTTTGTATATTCAGCATCCTGCAAAGCACCGATACCTGCAAACATTGTCATACGGTTGACGTTATATGGGTTCGTTGAATATCTTAATGTATTAAGATCACTTATAAGTTTTTCATCAGCAAATGCAAAACCTAATCTTGCACCAGCCAAACTCATTGCTTTTGAATATGTGCCGATTACTATTAAATTATCATATTTCTTGACTAAATCAACTGCTGAATCAGCACCAAAAGCAACGTATGCCTCATCAATAACAATAATATTGTCAGGGTTGCTTTTTACGATATTTTCAATGTCTGACAATTCAAGTGCAATGCCAGTCGGAGCATTCGGGTTTGCAATAATAATCGTCTTATTTATGCCCAAATAGTCGTTTACATCAATAGTAAAATCATTTTTCAATGGGATTTCAACGAAAGGAACACGATTTGCTTTTGCGTATACGGGATAAAAACCGTAACTGATATTCGGAAAAGCAACAGGAATATCATCGTCACAATAGCACTTAAATACAAAATCTAAAACCTCGTCGGAACCGTTTGTGCATATAACATTTTCGGGTTTCAAATCATAAGTTTTTGCAAGTTCTTCACATAAAGGCTTACAGGTAGGATCTGAGTATAGATTTAGTTTTTCTGCTTCCCTTTTTGCATATTCAACTGCCAGCGGTGACGGGGGGAAAGGAGATTCATTCGTATTTAATTTGACATACTTCTGGTCTTGAGGCTGTTCTCCGGGAGTATACGGCTTAAGTTCCTTATACTTATTACTGAAAAATCTACTCATCATCTTCACTTCTGACAACAACACTTTTTGCGTGTCCGGTCAGTCCTTCCAATGTGGCAAAATAAGCAATATCATCACAAACAGCGTCAAGTGCTTCCTTAGTGTAGTAAGTATATTGCGTCTTTTTTACAAAATCATCAACAGAAAGCGGGCTTGAAAATTTTGCTGTTCCGCTTGTAGGCAAAGTATGATTGGGACCTGCGAAATAATCTCCCAGTGCTTCGGGGCAATTTCTTCCCATGAAAATTGAGCCTGCGTGACGAATTTTATCAAGATAGTCAAAAGGATTGTCAAGCATCAATTCAAGATGCTCGGGAGCAATTTCGTTTGCAATTTCAATGGCGGTATCAAGATTAGCGGTAACAATAATCTTGCCGTTATTGTCGATAGATTCACGAGCAATTTCTGCTCTGTCAAGCAATGGAATTTGCCTTTCGAGTTCAACTGAAACGGCATTTGCAAGTTCAATACTGTCTGTAACCAAAACAGCACTTGCATTTTTGTCGTGTTCCGCCTGTGAAAGCAAGTCGGCAGCAAGATGTTTTGCATTGGATTTTTCATCGGCAATAACCAATATTTCAGACGGGCCGGCGATCATATCAATAGATACTTTTCCGAATACTTGCTTTTTCGCCTCTGCTACAAAAGCATTGCCGGGACCGACAATTTTATCAACCTTCGGGACTGTCTCTGTACCGTAAGCCAAAGCAGCAATGGCTTGTGCTCCGCCGACCTTGTATATCTTATCAACACCTGCAACAAAAGCGGCTGCGAGGATAACGGGATTCACTTTGCCGTTTTTCATCGGCGGTGTTACCATAATAAGTTCTTTTACTCCTGCGATTTTTGCAGGAATGGCATCCATCAAGACCGTTGAAGGGTATGCGGCAGTTCCGCCGGGAACATATAAACCCGCACGATCAACGGGGATTATTTTCTGACCGATAATAACACCATTCTCATCGTTTAAGATAAAACTATTTCGGACTTGACAAGTATGAAATTTTGTTATATTTGCAGCAGCACGCTTGAGAATATCAATAAATCGCGGTTCAACCAAGGATATTGCTTCATCGATTTCTTCTTTACCGACAATCAACGAAGAAAGTTTTACTTTATCAAACCTCTCCGTATAATCAAAAAGTGCAACATCTCCGTTTGCCTTTACATTTTCAATAATTTCCGTTACAATTTCGGACACATCATCAAGCGGTTCATAACGTGCAAAGATTTCTTCGTTTTTTACTTCACTATATTTAAGAATTTTAATCATTTTTCATGCCCTTTTTAAGAGTTTCAATCTGCTCCCGCTTAAACTTGTAACTTGTACGATTTGAAATAAGCCTTGCACTTATGGGTACAATAGTTTCAAATACCTCAAGGTCGTTTTCACGCAGAGTAGTTCCTGTTTCAACTATATCAACAATAACATCGGAAAGTCCTAAGATCGGGGCAATTTCAATGCTGCCGTTTAACTCAATAATATCAATATCTCTGCCGAGTGAATTATAATAAGTCTGAGCAATATTCGTAAATTTCGTTGCAACTTTTAATGTCTTGTTCCTGTCATCAACAAAGTCTTTCGGAGCTGCAACTGCCATGCGACATTTACCCATTTCAAGATCTAAAAGTTCATATATTGCCGGCTCCTGTTCAAGTAAAATATCTTTACCGACAACACCTATATCGGCGACACCACGTTCAACATATTTTGCAACATCCGAAGGCTTAACCCAGAAATATCTGACCTTCTTTTCGTGATTTTCAAATATCAGTTTTCTTGTTTTTTCAAGCAGTTCGGGACATTCATAACCGCTGTCGGCAAATTTTTTGTATACTCCCTCACCCAAACGACCTTTGGGAAGAGCGACGTTCAAGTATTCATCGGTATTGGTTTTTACATCTAATTTATCAAGATAAACCGCAAAACCCAAAGCATCCGCTTTTCTGCCCATCTGTCGCATCAGAGAATCATATCTGCCGCCTGATAAGCAATAATCAGGAATTTCGGGAACATATCCACGAAAAGCAAGTTCATTATAATAATTGTTGTTTTCGGAAAGGGAGGTTTCAAGACGAAGATGCTTGCCATATTCCGAAGCTTTTAATGCATTAAACAAAGCCTCATCAGATAATTCAAGCAAATAATCATCAGACAAAAGTTCAAGACTTTTACATGCAAGTGTGATAATTTCGACGGTATCCGAATGTTTTACAGAGCCGATAACCTCAACACCGACTTGCGGAATTTCCTTAAATGAATTATCGGAAGGACGATATACATTCTCATGATAATACAACTTTTTCGTCCCGTCACTGTCTCGCGTGTTTCTGACAATGGACAACGTTACATCCGGACGTAAAGCCATCAGACGACCATTTGTATCGGTGAATGTAATAATGTTGTCGGATACTAAAAAATCCTTCTTTTTTGCATAAAAATCATATTCTTCAAATTTATTCATCCGAAACTGCTCGTATGAATAAGATGCGTATAACTCACGAAGTTGAAATGCAATTTTTTCCTGTTTATTAAAAACTGAGTCGATAATGTTCATTTAATCTACCCCATTATGCTAATACGTATATAATAACACACTACCAACATAAAATCAAGTAATATTTTATTTATCTATATTGACAAAATATGGTGTATCGAGTAAAATTATAAAAAACAAAGGAAAAGATATGCTGAATTTCAAAAACGGAAAATTTATAATTATGCAGGTTACCGATGTTCAGGACATGCATTATGTTCGCAAAACCTGCTTTAAGATGCTTGAAAAAGCATACGATATGGTAAAGCCCGACTTAATCGTGTTGACCGGCGACAATGTTCTGGGAAATCATCTGAAAGATGCCCGCTTTGGAAATAAAATCGTTGTTAAAGATAAAAGTGGTGAATATAAAAGATATGCAAAAGCTCTTGACTTCTTATGTAAACCGATAAGCAAGAGAAACATTCCGTTTGCATTTCTTTTTGGAAATCATGACGATTTCAATCTAATATCAAAAGATGAAATTGCAAACCTGTATCGTACATACAAAGGGCTTGTTTCTTACAAAGAAAACAGTTTTTGTGATTGCGGCACTTACAGCATTCCGATATATGACGAAAAAAGGGAAAATATAAAGTTTTTTGTTTATATGATTGATTCTGCACGTTATGACAAAGAAAATGATAAGTGTTATCAGGAGATTACAAAAGAAACTCTTGATTGGCTGAGAGAAGAAACAAAGAAAAACAAAGATATTCCCGCAATTTTATTTCAACATATTCCCCTAAAAGAGGAATTAAACCTCATTGAAGAATGTGAGAACGGAAATATTTTGGAAGACGGCAAACGTTACAAATTGAAAGATAATGCCAGCGGTGAATTGCTTGAATATCCCTCTGTTTGCGAAAGCGGTGAGGAATTTGAAATTATTAAAAACAGCAATATTAAAGCCTGTGCATTCGGTCATGATCACAAAAATGCTTTTATCGGCAGGCTTGATAACATTGATTTAATTCAAACTCCTTGTGCCTCTTTTCGATGCTACGGCACAAAAAACCGTGGTGTAAGAATATTTGAAATCGAAGAAAAAACAGGCAATTACAACACCTATCTTTTGAATATGAATGATTTACTTGGCAATTCCCTATGCACAGAAATTCGTTATTTTTGGGATGCAGACGAAAATGAAAAGAAAAAGAGAAAATTTTTAATAGGTATGGCTGTTGCTTCTGCAATAACGGTTATCGCAGGAATATGTGCAAAAATTATTCAAAATAGAAAAAACTAATTCCATGTATTAACAATCATCACACCAACTATGCGTATGTTAAAGGCAGATAAATAAGCATTATATGCATAGAATGACAATATGCTGACGCATCTGATATGGATGAATATTATTCTCTTGAGGAACAGAGAAAATACGAAGTTATCGGGATAGAATTCAAATTGGAGGAAAATATGAATTACGGTGTTTTTACAATGGCGGATATGCTTCACACAAAGGGAAGCAAAATTTACAACGCTCGAAATGAACAAATATTCTTGCGAGGCACTAACCTCGGCGGATGGCTTCTTCAGGAAGATTGGATGGCGGCAACAAAAGGAATAGACTCTCAATGGGAGCTTATCGAAAAGCTTGCCAAAAGATTTGGAGAAGAAAAACGGGATAATCTTATCAAAGTCTGGGAAGATAATTTTATTACCGAGTATGATCTTGATTTGATTAAAAATTACGGTTTTAACTGCGTGCGTGTTCCGTTTTGGTATCGCAATTTTATGCTTGACGATGAAGGAACTTACAGAAGAAAAGCAGACGGCTCAATTGATTTTTCAAGATTGGATTGGGTGGTTGAAGAATGCGGAAAACGAGGAATATATGTTGTTTTGGATATGCACGGCGTTCCCGGTTTTCAAAGTGTTGCTCATCATTCAGGCAGATGTCATCACTGTGAGTTATATGACGACACTCCTCGCGGTGAATTCTTCAGAAACCTTGCAGTTGATTTGTGGCAACGTATTGCTGCACATTTTAAGGGCAATCCGATTGTTTGTATGTATGATTTGATGAATGAGCCTATGTGCGACAACGAGCCGAAAATCAGCTCAAAATATGTCGAAGTGTATAACTTACTCTACAAAGCCGTTCGTGCTGTCGATACGGAACACATTATTACAATTGAAGGAATCTGGACACCTTTGGATTTGCCGCCAACTGCAAAATACGGATGGACAAATGTCGTATATCAATATCATCTTTATGAACATAACAATGAACAATACATTTTAACTGCTGCAACTATCAATCTCCCCCATCCGAATGTTCCTGTGTTGATCGGAGAGTTTTGTCCGTGCAGAGGAAGTGCGGATTGGGCAACTATTCTAAATGCATTTAATAAAGCAGGCTTGCATTGGCTTACTTGGACTTATAAAGGATTCTCAAAAACCGCACCGACATCCGATTGGTTTATTATGGGCACTTCCGGAGATAAATATTTTGTTGATATTGAAAACGATTCTTATGAAACTATTTTAGAAAAATGGACAAACTTAACTACAACAAAAAATAATTACTTTGAAATGGCTGACGGGAAATTATTAGGCTCCTTTGCTTAAAAAAATATTAATAATTCTGTTTTTCCGCATTCGAAATTTATTTTGAAAAAACTTAAAAAACACTTGACAAACATAGAAAAGTATGTTATATTAGTTGGGCTGTGAGCAGGGACAAAGAGTTCTTGCTGGTGTAGCTCAGTTGGTAGAGCAGCTGATTTGTAATCAGCAGGTCGGGGGTTCGAGTCCGTCCACCAGCTCCAATTTGGGTGAGTTCCCGAGCGGCCAAAGGGGGCAGACTGTAAATCTGTTGTCAGTGACTTCGGTGGTTCAAATCCGCCCTCACCCACCAAAAGTTAGAAGTACCTTGCGGTGCTTCTTTTTGTATTACTTTCGAAATATTTAATCTCATTAAAATCAAACTTCGGGAGTTATCATTCCCGAAGTTTGATTTATTCTTTCCAATTTATAACTAAATCATCTTTTTCTAAGCCGTTTTTAGTCGGATACCATTTTTCGCCAAGTTGAATTTCTGCTTCGAATTTATCAACTGAAACAGTATTCAGACTCGTGCAATTAAAGAACGCATACTCATCAATTTGAACGATTGTTTTTGGTATTTCTATTGACTGAAGTCCGGTACAATAGGCAAAAGCATCTTTACCGATAAATTCAATATTTGATGAAAAAGCAAAATCTGTCATCTTTTCACATCTGAAAAATGCTTTTTCTTCAATATTTTTTACAGTGTCGGGAAGTGTGACAGATTCAATTTTTGAACACTTGTAGAACGCTTTTGACCGTATGGTTTCAACGCCGTCTATTACAGTATATTCTTGTGCTTTGGCGGGCGGATAGGTAATAAGTGTCAGTTTATCTTTTGAATATAAAACGCCGTCAACGGCACAAAAATGCTCGTTCTCAACATCAACTTCAAATTCAACCAACTTTTGGTTATTTGTAAACGCCCAACCACCTATTTCTGATATGTTTTTACCAATAATAATCTTAGTTACATATTCAAGATTGACTGCAGCAAAATCCTCAATAACTGTAACGGGTTTTCCTTCATATTCGTCGGGAATTTCGATAACTAAAATTTCAGAAACATTCGGGACTTCATAAACTGTAATTTTATCGTCTTTGGTTTTATACTTAATATCTTTGGTTTTACCTTCTATATTCAATGAACAGCCGGAGAAAGAAATTGAAAAAATGAGCACAAATACAATAATCAGAGTTAATCTACGCATTTTCTACCACCTCACTTTCAGATTCTTCCGAAACTTCTTTTCCGTCTTCCTCCGAATTTTCCTGTAGTTCCTCCCCGTTGTCTTCCTCTTCCTCCATGGCTTTAAGTCGTGCCTTAAGTTCTTCGACGCAATTATCGTGTTTCTCTTTCGTTAGGTCGTAGAATAAGAACGGTACAGTTACACAAATAATTCCTAAAATAGTGCCCCAAGTATAAACACTGAATACTTTGTTAAGAATTGCGGAATCAAAAAGAACATCCCAGTCGGACGTAAAGCCGATACCCTTTAATATCCACGGCATAATATAACCTATCGCCGCATTTAAGGGACTTAAGAACCAGCTGAAAATACCGGATGTCGAGTCGCTTCTTTCACCGAATCGCCACTGATGATAGTCCTGAACGTCGGCACCGAGACCTGCTGATACCCCGTCAACAACAGGTTGAATTGTATTTCTTAAGAAAAGAGAAGCAAGGAAAATAAATATATTTTCCATTTTAACCGCAAGTGCAATTCCAAGTATTGTTATAACCGTAACAGCTCTTGTAGTAACAAGAATATTTCTTTTCTCAAACTTTTTTGTAAGAATGGGACAAGCGATATTACCTGCCGTCATACCGACAACTACAATATTGGCTGCAACACCCATAAACCATTCCATACGGAGTGAGTAGACAAACCACCAACCAAGCAAACTGCCGACAAGCCATTGCCATTGACCGAGGATGTTACTTATGTTAATAATCCAGAGATATTTATTCTTCAAGCAATTTTTCGCACCCTTAAAGAATGTAACCTTTTCACGTTTCTCAATCGGTGCTTCGATAACTCGCTCTTTTACCTGTATAACTGAAAGAGATACCAATGTGCCGAGAAAAGCAAAAATAGGAACGAAAATCTTATAAGTGTTAAGATTCAAATATCCGCCGGTCTTTTGAATAAGCATCGGGAAGAATAAGTTTATAACGGACGGAGCAAAACCGGTAATAATCGGAACGATTGAATGCAATCTCTGACGTTCCTGCGAGTTGGGAGTCATAAATGTAACAAGACCGTTTACGCCGATATAAGAATTATGGAAGTAGTTCATTATCGTAAATACAAAATGCAGTACGATAACTCTGTTTGTTGAAGAGAGATTCTGTACGGGTAAAAACGGAATAATTGACATTATAATAGCGGAAGGAATACCGCAAAGCAAAATAAACGGTTTTAACCTTCCGTATTTTGCACAGAGTTTTCTTCTGATAAACCAAGTCAGATAGTTTTGAAAACCACTCAAAACGAGAATATTGCCAACAATCTGAGGAGCACCGGGCATTATTGATTCAAACATATTTTGCGGAATAAAGTAGCAACATAAACCGACAATAATTTGACCGATATAGCAGATATGTGCAAATGTTCTCATCTTCTTTGTAAGTCTGCCGTGATTTTCATAAAGAAGAACACTGATCGGATTCATAAACATCAAAACATAACCGATAACGGTACTGATAATGTTAATCGTAGAAAAAGTCAAATTGCTTATTTCCATAATCGAACCGCAGAAATAAGATGCCGAAAAAGTCATCATACTCGATGCAGTAAGATAAATATAAGAACCTGCTTGTGTGGCAGTATAAGAAGCCATCTCTTTAAGAGTTAGATATTCGCCTTCTTTAGGATTGTTCCAATATTGCTTTACATATCCCGGTGCAGCTTTGATATTGTCTTTAATTTGTCCGAAATTGATTTTTGGCATATCAAGTCTCCGTTTAGTTTAATTATACTTATTATACATTATATTTTCTTTATTTGCAACATAAATTTGTGGTTGAATTTTATATAAAATTAAAGTATAATGTGAATGTAATATTTTCAACAGAGGATTATATGACCAAATCAGAGTATATTGATTTTATAAAACAGGAATTTGAAATTTTTCCCGATTATCCTTTTTCGGATGATACAATAGTTTTCAGACATTCAGACAACAAAAAATGGTTTGCCTTGATTATGGATGTACCAAAAGTTAAATTTAACTGCAACAGCAACGAAAGTGTTACTGTCGTTAATCTGAAATGCGATACTCTGCTGATTGGCTCTCTTGTTTTGGAGGAAGGCATATTTCCCGCTTACCATATGAATAAATCACATTGGATTTCTGTTTGGATTGATGACAATACGGATATTGAAAAAATCAAATGGCTTACTGAAATAAGTTTTAACCTAACTAAAAAAAGCGGTAAAAAAACAATGAAAGAACCTCTCGTGATTTTCACCACGAGAGGTTTGATTATATTTTTAATCATCAAAGAACGGAAGCCCCGCATTGTTGTAAACTTTACCTGTTTTGATATTAAAATCAAAGTATTTATCCTTATCGCCACCGTCAATAGTAATACGAATAAGATCTGATTCAATATATTCAGCCATCTTGACTTTTATCTTGGACTTTTTGAACATATGTCTGATAATTTCATATTTTTCAGCGTCATAATCTCCTGCATTGTCGGATACAAACAAGACATTTCCGAACATATTATTTATTGTTGCAAGCAGAAGTTTTTGCTCTCTTGTATAGGTGAGTTTATTATCACGCAGGAAGAATACATCTGGGTCGTTGACAAATGCTCTGCCGTTAAGATGGCGACGAAGAATGGTGTTATTGATTGCATTCTGAGCACTGGGAAGTTCGTTATTTAACTTCATTCTGTTGTAGAACATTCCTTCATACTTAAGGTCTGCATCACAACTTATACGACATGCATCAACCTTACCGAATGCAGGACCGATGGGAAGACCGCAACCGAGGATAAGTTTATCACCACAGCATTCACGAAGGAAATCGACAGCTTCACACATAATCTGACCTTTTGACCTACCATTACGAGCTTTGTGACATTGACTGTAGAGGAAGTCAAGCTTTACCATATCAAAGCCCCATTCATTAAGAACAACATCAAAGAAATGTCTGATGTGTTCACGAACTTCGGGTTTGTAAATATCAAGAGTATATGCTCCGCCCCAAGCCAAAGAACCGAGAATGGGTCTGCCATTATCATCACGAACTACCCAATCGGGATGTTCTTTATATGTTCTGGATTTAATCTGAACATTAAAAGGAGCAAGCCAAATACCGGCAAGATAGCCTTTTTCGTGTATCTTATCGGCGATATACTTCATTCCGTTCGGAAATTTCGGACAATAGTCTAGCCAATCACCGACATAAGGTGCATAGCCGTCATCAATCTGGAAAATCGAGACAACATCCTTTACAGGATCAAGACCGTTTAAGTCTCGAAGAATAATATTTTCATCAATCTTCTGGAAATAATTATACCATGAAGTATAGCCTGCAAGGTGATCGATTTTTGGTTTTTTGATGTTCATAGCAGCAAAATATGCATCAAACACTTCATCATAGCCGCCTTCAAAAATGGCAACGTCGAGTAAAGTATATTCGCCGCCTTTAACAAATGCACCTTTGACATCTCTTTCGATGGTAAGTTTGTTCCCATTCATATCCGCACGGAAAATTGTGTAGCCGAATCTTTCAGATAAACTTCCGAAAAGTTTCATCTTTTCACCATTGCGAATATAAGTGTAGGTAATCGAATGCACGTGACCCGGTTTTTTGAGATAACGTCCGGTAATTTCCGTATCAGCAGAAAATGCAGCAACATGCTCAAGCCAACCACGAGCAAGCGGAGTAATATCCATTTCAATGTCGCCTGCGGTAAATTCATTAGCAGTTGTCCATGACTGATAGCCTGCTCCGAAGAATCTGTCGCCGGGATTAAAATCATAATCAAAACTAACCTTAAAACCAACCAACTCCATAGGGAATACAGGTTTTAAGACAGCTTTAATACCGTTTGCATCAGCACAAAAATCAATTGAAAAATACTTGTTGTCAAGATTTTCAAATGTCTGAACTTTACCGTTAATACTGATTTTAGTTTCAATCTGAATGTTCTTCATTGCTTTCTCCTTTTTCTGTAAGTTCAAAGTTTTCAACTTCTACTGTATCATCCTCATTTTGTTCCTCAAGAACCGCAGCCTTTTTTTCTTTTTTAGCTTTGGGATTTCCTGAATATATGGTTTCACGCTTTTTTCTATCCAATATATCCAAAAGCATACCGACAACAAAACCACAGAATACACCGATAAGCATCGGAACAAGAATAACATCAGATATGATAAGTCCTGTTCCGATACCGAACAGCATTCCAAATAATGTAAAAATTGCTACATGATATGTCGGAGGTTTTTCTCTTGTATAGGTCAGAGTACCGTCATCTGCAATCTCGCGTCTGAAACCAGCTTTTGATAAGTTGGCATATTCGCTCATTTCAGTTACTGTTGATGCGGGAATTCTAATTGTCAGGCAATCATCGTGATGCAAAGCTAAATCGGCAAGAGCTTTTACAGCTTCTGTCATATAATTTTCACCTAAATACATATCAAGAAGCGAGCAATGTATTCCTGTTGCTTTTCTATCATTCGGATAACCCGTAAAACCGGCTCCGCCAATAACCGTTCTGTCGCTTTTTAATGCGATTTTCCAGTTGGTGTACCACATCTCGTTTTTAGGGTTGACTGCGACAAGCTCTGCCATTTTCGCAAAAGATGCTTTTACATCGGGATCTTCATTATATGCCGCAAGGCTGTCAAGTTCCGCTACTGTCATGGGAGTTAAAATAAGATGTTCCGTAGTTGTGGAATTTTTATTTTTTTTCTTTGCCATAGTTTACTCCATATCTGTCAATACTGCATTTATTTCGTCCCCGTCAGCAACAGCTATTTGATCGGGACTTATGGTTTGTATCTCATCATTTACATAGAAAACCCATTTTTGATTTTCGCCGGCTTCTATACCATTGATTGTCTTGGCAGTAAATGAACCATCAGAATTATATATGCCTGCCATCAAGCCACCCATAACAGCACCCAAAGTATCACCGGATGCACGAATACCAAAATTTGAATTTAAACCATTTGCATCAATCGTAATCTTTATTGAAATTTCACGGCTGTTTTGAATATTTGTTTCACCATCATTTTCAGCATTTAAAGTCATTTCTTCAACAGTAGTACCGGTTGCGGCTTCGTATTCATGATTAACAGTAGGCAATTCAACCTGACCGATTTTACAAGATGAAAATGCAACAACAGAAATAGAAAGTATCATTATTAAAGCTATCAAAACAGCTAATTTCTTATTCATTTTCTGCACTCCTTATCAGGTTTTGTTTTTGATGATATAATTCCTTCATAACATTCGGATATGTTCTTAAGTCCATTGCCTTGATAAATGCAAGCAAACCCCAAGAGCAAAGCATACTTGAACCGCCACGGCTGACAAATGGCAAAGTTACACCCGTCATTGGGATTAAATCGTTTACTCCAAAGACATTAAGACATGCTTGAAAAACCAATAATCCCGCAGCGGCAACTCCGGCAATAGCATAAAAACTCGAACGAGCGAATTTTGCCTGACGAATTGCGTAAATCAGTAAAAAGGCATAAGTAAGAACTATTGCGAAAGCAAGCAATATTCCGAACTCTTCACACACAACACCAAAAACTAAATCCTCAGCTGCGGCAAAAATATGTCTGAGTTTACCGTTTCCTATTCCCACACCGAAAAATCCGCCGGACAAGGAATAAATAATCGTCCTCGTTTGCTGCATACCGCCTTCATTTATGTTTTCCCATATATGTCTGTATGTAGAAAAACGTGCTGCAACATAAGGCTTGTAAAGCAGGATAAATACAACACCTAAAAGTCCTGCAGCACAAATCAAAAACAAAGTTTTTATGTCGCCGGAACGAAGGAATGCGATAATTAAAAATGTTGCAAAAAATATAAGTGCGGTGCCGAAATCGGTCATTAAAAACAACATTCCCACACAAGCCAATGCAAAAATAATATATTTCCAGATTGACTTAGTGTTCTGAAGTTTTTCAAGAGTTGCTGCACCTACGAATACAAATGCAACCTTGACAAGTTCTGATGGTTGAACGGATATTCCGCCAAAATACAGCCAATTTTTTGCTCCATTTGTGTATTCCGCTAAAACTAATGTTAGAGCAAGAAGAGCTAACGCAACAGCAGCAACAGGAAGCCGCATTACGACAATTCGGTTAATGCTCTCCAGAAACCATATCATAACCGCAAAAACTATTATTCCGACAACCGTAGTTGCAACTTGCATCAGTAGTTTTGAAGGTGAAATGCTTGCAGTAATAGTAATGCTGACAGCAGACAACAAAAATCCGATAATTTCTAGTTCCATTCTTCTTTTTCCGATGATTGAAAATACAAAGAAGTATATCCATTGCACAATAAGATATAGCCCGCACAAAAGACCAATTCCCATACGGTCTTGTTCGTCGCTTGTAATAATGCAATTAAGGAACATTATCAGCTCAAAAAGACTTGCGACAATCATTAAGAATAGCCATTTACCTGTCTTTTCGCGAATTTTGCCCTTTCTTATCTCAGCATCAGTCGGCATATAGAGCCGTTTTATAGATGTTGTTCTTGATTTTGTCATACTACTCACTTATATATTCTCGTACAAAACGGTAATAAATACCACCAACTTCAATCGTATCACCGTCTTGCAGACGATATGGTTCTGAAATTTCAACATTGTTTACATATGTTCCGCTTTTAGACTTGACATCAGCAAGAATCCAAGAATTTCCCTCATTTGATATCTTTGCATGATACTTAGAAACTGTAAACACCGGCAACACAATATCACAATTAGCAGCTCTGCCAATAATATATTCTTCAGAGAACAATAAAATCATTGAATTATCACTTAGATTTACAAGTGCGGGAATAGTCTTTTTGGCTTGCTTTTGTGCTTTTGTAACAGCACCGATAGTTGCGTTGATTTGATGAATATCTCCATCTGTTAATTCGGCTTTTTGCCTTTTTACGGCATTTTCCCGCTTAAACATGGGAGAACGAAAGGTTAAAACAGCTGAACCCAAATTGATAATATCCCCATCAAATATATATGCTTTTTTCTCAATCTGTTGTCCGTTTACAAATGTGCCGGCTTTGGAATTGGTATCATAAATTACCCAACCTTTTCCACGTCTTGCAACAACGGCATGGAAACGAGAAACGGTTGCATTGTCAATAAATATGTCGTTGGTATGTGCTCTGCCAATGGAAACTTCCCATGAATTTATCTCATATTTCATATCCATATCGGGACTGAAAAATTGAGCTAATATCATTTTACCGCTATTTCTTCCAAACAGATAAGCAATACATAACAGTATGGTAAAAATTATACCGGCAGAAAGAAGAATCCGCAAAAAAAATTCGGCATAATCAATAAATACAGAATCCAATTCTCCATTCCTTTCGATATAAAGATATAATTATTATATATTAATCAGCACTAAATGTCAAGAGAAAAAACGGCATCTTGCGATACCGTCAATAATTCAGTTATTCTTCTCATGAATGGACAAAAGTCCCTCAAGAACCAAGTACTCATCATATATTATTTTACGAGAGCAATGAGTTATTATATCCTTTGAGTACCCTCCCGTTGCAACAAAAGTTTTAACCTTTGTACCCAATTCAGCTTCCATCCTGTCAAACATACCATCTAGCATGGCAGCTGTACCATAAACAACACCGCTTCTGATACTTGCTATTGTATTTGTTCCTATTGCACACTTTGGTGTCTCAAGTGCAAGAGCAGGAAGCTGAGAAGTTCCGCCGGATAAAGCATTCAACGAAATGTCAACACCCGGTGCAATTGAACAACCTCTGAACACACCTTTTTCGTCCAGTACACTTATTTTTGTTGCAGTCCCCAAATCGGCAATAAGACAAGGTAAATCGTATTTATTAAGAGCTGCAACTGCCGATGCTACCATATCCGCACCAAGTTCGGCAGGATTATCAATTTTTATATCCAAACCGTTCTTAACTTTCGGAGCAAGAACAATGGGAGTGATTCCAATAAGTTTTTCAACAGTTTGCACAAGTGTTCGTGTAAGCTCAGGTACAACGCTGCTTATCACCGCACCATTTATTTTTTGTATATCAACGTGATCTAAAATCAATATCTGCCTAAATTCAACAGCATACTGATCACCGGTTCTTGAGCGATTAGTTTCAAGTCTTGAAACACATTTAAGAATATTATTTTCGTAACAGGCAAAAGTAATATTTGTGTTACCTATATCTATCGTAAGAATCATGATTTCTCCCGCCCTTATTCATTTTCAGCTCTCTTTTTTGCAAGAGCAGCCAACATCTCTTTTTTCTTATCTCCGGAAATTTCATAGAAAAACATGGGAATGGAACAAAGAAGCAACGAGATACCGGGGATAATTGAAACCAATGAGAACATTGCGAAATTTTGAGTTCTTGTAAGTTCATTTGCAGCAACAATAGCTGTACTTGAAAGCATTTGGGATGGCTCAAAACCTATGATCATGTACATGACAACTATTCCGCAAGTGGATAGAGCAGAACCGAGTTTATTTACAAAGCCCTGACAAGCCGAGCCTAATGCATTATCTCTGAATCCGGTGGTAAGTTCCATATAATCAAGACTATCACAAATCATCGCAATGGAAATTGTATTTATAACACCAAGCGGGATGCAGGTAATGACAATAAAAGGAATGCAAATATAAAGATTTGCGGTAAACCAACCAATTAAAGTTGTAAAGATACTTGATACAAAACCTGCAAGACATGTGGTTATAAGCAATTTTTTGTAATCATATTTTTTCATCAGGTAAGGCATAAACAAAGTTGCACCAAACATTCCGACTATGGCACAAAGCTGAAATATCGTCTTAACGGTTGATACACTTGCGTCAATCGCTGCGGTTCTCTGTTCTAACGTCATACCGGTCAAATCTTTACCAATATAAAAAGCATAACGAGCAACGTGAATTGCAGCAGCTTGCACCATATATCTTCCCGATGAAAGTATACCCATTGCAACGACACACATCAAAGGCTTGCACCTGAACAAGCGAGATAAAGTAGACGGATCGCCTTGCTTTCTCTTTTTGGGAGAAATATGTACTCTTTCTTTGATATGGAAATATGAATTTACATAAAATATCATACCAATGGCAACAACGGCAACAGTGATAATTAGATATTTTTTCTTATTATATGCTATCGGGTCATCGGTAGAAATAAATTTCGGCAAAAGGAAACCTGCAATAAAGAAAAACACTTCAGGCAAAGCTGATCCAACGCTGTTGAATATCTTCGTAAATGAAATTACAGAAGAACGCTCGGTTGAATTAGGTGTCATAATATTCGGAAGAGACCAGAACGGAACATCCGCTACAGTATAGCACATACCCCAAAGGACATAAACTATTGCCGAATAGACCATAAGTGAAGATTTCGGCAAATCAGGACTTAAATACATAAGTATCGTCAATGTTGCAATAGGAATTGTCGCCCATATGATATAAGGTTTCAATTTACCCTGTTTGGGGTTTGCCTTATCTGCAATCATCCCCATAAGAGGGTCATTTATCGCATCCCAAACACGAGCAAGAAGCATAAGCAAAAGCACGAATATAGGAGTTAATTGAAGAACATTGAGATAGTAGTCGCTGATATAACTTGACATCATGGCATAGACCATTCCTTGACCGCCACTGCCTAAAGCAAACATCCAAAGTTCTTTTTTTCCAACAAATTTTTTCTGTTCCATAAAGTATACTCCTTATAGTTGTCAATTTATTATACATCCATAATCACAAAAAATCAAGAATTAATTCATAATTTGACAACAAAACTTATAAAAAGTTAGAAAAACTTTTTCTTGCATTTTTAACGCGAAGATGTTATAATATAAAATTGAAATAATTGGTACTTCTATGGAGGAGCCGAAATGCCACAGAAAAATAGCATTGAATCAAAAGAACCCAAATTAAGAATGAAAAAAAGATCAAAAGTCCGTTCTTTTTTCCGTGTTTTCTTTATTGTAATTTTAACACTCGCTCTAATTGGAATTATTTCAGTCGGGGGAGTTGCAGGATATACCTTAATGTATGTCAATTCGCAAGTAAACGGAGATATTTTAATTGACTTAAACGAATATCGTCAAGACCAAAGTCAGACGACAATTTTATATTATTATGACGCGAACAATCAACCACAAGAACTTGCTCGTTTACATGGAGAGGTTAACAGAGTTTGGGTTGCTTACGATGATATTCCCGAGAACCTCAAAAAAGCATATATTGCACTTGAAGATAAACGGTTTTGGGAGCACGAAGGCGTTGACTGGGTTAGCACCATCGGCATTGTAGTCAGGGGCGGTTTTAAGCGTGGCGGCTCAACCATCGACCAACAGCTTATTAAAAACTTAACCGGCGAAAGCGGAAGAACTTTCTCTCGAAAATTTAACGAAATTATTTATGCTATGAATATGGAAAAGAATTTCTCTAAAAAGAAAATTCTTGAAACATATTTGAATACTCTATATCTTGATGCAGGCTGCTACGGTGTACAAACTGCCGCTAACTACTATTTCGGCAAAGATGTTGCCGACCTAAACTTGGCAGAATGTGCTTGTATCGCAGCTATCACAAAAGCTCCGAGAGCATACAATCCGATTATTAACCCCGAAAATAATGAGGAAAGAAGAATTGACTGCCTTTATTTTATGCGAGAGCAAGGACTTATTTCCGAAACAGAATATAGAGAAGCACTCGATTATAAACTTGAATTTGTCGGGAACTTTAGTGCAATTTCAAACACAACCGAAACAACAAATAATTCTGAAATCAACAGTTTCTATGTCGACTATGTTATAGATCAACTCATGGATCACTTCCAAAGAGAGTATGATATGAGTGCATCACAAGCATATAGAAAAGTATATTACGGCGGTCTTCGTGTTTATACTTGTGTTGATATGAGAATCCAGGAAATTATGGAAGACGTTTACGAAAACCGTTATCAGATGGGAGAAGATGAAGACCTCCAATCAGCAATGGCAATGGTTGATTATGACGGTCAACTTGTCGGAATTGTAGGTATGGCAGGAGAAAAAACTGCAAATCGCTCATTAAATATTGCATCCGACTCCCCTCGTCAACCCGGTTCTGCAATCAAACCCTTAAGTGTTTATGCACCCGGAATTGATGGTGATTTTATTACTTGGTCATCAATGGTTCAAGACTACGGTTTTATGGTCGATGGCAAACTTTGGCCTTACAACTACGGAGGCAATGCAGGATCCGGAGGATTTATTTCAGTAAAAACGGCAATAGTTCCTTCATATAACACCGTACCTGCACAATTAGTTCGCTATCTTGGAATGGATTATTGCTATGAATATTTGACAGAAAAATTTCACCTTACTCACTTGTCAGAGGCAGATATAGCATATGCACCGCTTGCTTGCGGAGGTATGAGTTACGGAGTTACTTGTCTTGAAATGGCTGCTGCATTCTCAACATTCGGCAATGGCGGTGTTTATTACGAACCTGCTGCGTACAGTGTTGTAACTAGCAGTGACGGTGGCAAAATTTGGCTTCAGCGGGATATGGAAGGCGAGCAAGCAATTGAGCCCGGCACTGCAGATGTAATGCAGGAACTTCTTAAAACTACTGTATACAGCTCCAACGGTACAGCAAGAAAATGCTATGTAGACGGTTTTGAAACTTTTGCGAAAACTGGAACCACAACTGACAATAAGGACAGCTGGTTTGCAGGTGGTACTGCATATTACTGTGCTGCAGTATGGTACGGTTATGCCGCAAATCCTCGTGAATTGAAAAATATCGGCGGAGGCAATTCTCCATCTGGTCGCATGTTTAAAACGGTTATGGATCGTGTTCACGAAGGTCTTGATCCCACTAAAGAATTTTACAAGTCAGGTGAAGCTGAAACAAGATATTATTGCACAGTATCCGGTCTTCTTGCCGGTAGCGGATGTGCCTCAACGGCGAAAGGTTGGTTTAAATCTGACAGCTTACCTCAATACTGCTCAGGTTGTTATGTCCACGATGGCATTTCTGCTGGTGTAAAAAAAGAGTATTTCGAACCCACCAGTGAAACAGAAACTATTAGCGAAGAAGAAACAGAAGTCGGTGAAAATGATCCCACAAAAAACGAAACTCCTACTGAAAAACCTACCGCTAACACAACAAGCAATGCCACCAAACCGACAGAAACACCTGTAACAAATCCTCCCGCAACGCAAGCACCGACTACTACCCCTTCAATCAATATTGAACCAGATAATATTCCAGACGAAGGCGACAACTAATATATTCAAAGGAGAGAATTATGGATCAGAGATTAAATCCCCTTTTTACCCCTTGGAAAATAGGCAATTGTGAAATCAAGAACCGCATTGTTCTCACATCCATGGGAGGCACCAACCTTTTAGGTTGGATGGAAGTAAACCATTTTGACAAAGCCGGTGCAAAATTTATTTTAGAAGTTGCGAAGAACAATGTCGGTTTAGTGCTACCCGGTTGTCAACCGATTTACAATCCGATGTTAGGTCAGTGGTTACACAAGAACAAAAAGATGTATGAAGATTTAAAGAAATGGATGCCCGAGTTTCACAAAACAGGAGCTAAACTCTTTGTTCAGCTCACTGCCGGTTTTGGCCGTTCTTTCACAATCTCAAGCATGATGGAAATGCTCTACAACACTCCCGTCATCAATAAACTTTCAAAACCTATCATGGATTTGGATCGTATTACCGCATCCGCTTCCCCCTCTCCCAATCGTTGGTCTGATAAAGTTCCCTCCCGAGAAATGACCAAAGCTGAAATTCAGGAAATCATTGATTCTTTTGCAAAATCTTCAAAATTACTTAAAGATGCCGGCGTTGACGGAGTTGAAATTCATGCAGTCCATGAAGGATATCTTCTTGACCAGTTTACACTAAAATATGTCAATAAGCGTACAGACGAATACGGCGGTTCTCTTGTAAATCGTTACCGTTTTGCTTGCGAAATCGTTAAGGCAATTAAAAAAGAATGTGGCGACGACTTCCCTGTTTCTCTTCGGTATTCCATAGTTTCAAAAACAAAGGGTATGCGTGAAGGTGCATTACCCGGAGAAGATTTTGTTGAAGTTGGTCGGGATATGGCGGAATCCGAAGTTGCGGTAAAACTTCTTCAGGATGCAGGATATGATATGCTCAACTGTGACAACGGCACCTATGATGCTTGGTATTGGGCTCATCCTCCCGTATATATGCCCGAAAACTGCAACCTTGAATATGTTGAGCATATCAAAAAACATTGCGATATTCCCGTTGTATGTGCCGGTCGTTTAGATCCTCGTGTTGCTGCCGATTCAATTGCAGCAGGTAAAATTGACGGTGCAGGCTTTGCACGTCCGTTCCTTGCAGACCAAGAATGGGTTACAAAGATGATTAACGGCAAAGAGGAGGATATTCGTCCCTGTATCCTTTGTCATAACGGTTGCTTTAATATGGCTCACTATAAAGGTGTTCCCAATGATCAGGAACTTGAAGATTCTTTACATCTTGCTCGTTGTGCAGTTAATGCTGAAACAATGCAATGGAATAAACATTATATAAAGCCAACCAAAAACCCTAAAACTGTTCATATTATTGGTGGCGGCATCGGTGGCATGGAAGCCGCAAGAGTGCTTAAACTTCGCGGTCACAAACCGATTATCCACGAAAAGAGTGATGTATTAGGCGGCACATTCATCCCCGCATCTGCTGAAAGCTATAAGGGCAAACTTCGTGATTTGCTCGAGTGGTACAGAAGACAGATGGAAATTCTTGACATAGATGTTCGTCTCAACGACAAAGTAAAGAATGTTGCTCTCTTTGCAGGAAATCCCGTTATTGTCGCTACCGGCTCAAAACCTCGTTTATTAACAAAAATTCGAGGTCATGAAAAGATGATTGAAGCATGTGACTTTTTAAACGGTGCCGAAGTCGGAAACACAGTTGCTGTTATAGGTGGCGGTTTAACCGGCTGTGAAATCGCATATGAACTCCATCTTCAAGGCAAAAATCCCATCATTGTAGAAATGAAGGACGATTTAATAGCCCAGACCGGTGTTTGCCTTGCAAACTCATCCTATCTGCGTGAATACTTTGCTCTTAACAATCTTCCCGTATATCTTGAGTCTGCTCTTTGCGAAGTAAAAGACGATTCAATCATGATTTCCAAGAAGGACGGGAGCAAAGAAGAAATTGCCTGTGATGATGTTATTTCTTCAGTTGGCTATATACCCAATCCCTTGGGCGAAAAGTCACGAAACGTTCATTTGGTCGGAGACTGCCTTTCCGTCGGAAATCTTCGAACCGTCATTTGGCGTGCATATGAAGTTGCAATGAAAATATAAGCAGCCTTATGCAAAATAAAATCAGCACCGTTTTATTTCCGGTGCTGATAATTTTTACTTTATTTTGTTATAGCGAAGTTGACATGTGGCATCGCCCTTTGCGATGGATGTCGGCAAGTCAAGCGTAGCGTTATAAGTTTTTCCGATTGCATGGTCTCCGCACATAGCAATATCACAAAGCATTGCAATTTCTTCATCGGTACAACCCGCATTTTGCCAAGCCTTGACAAGCGGACAATAATGAAAGTCAATATATAGTTTGTCATCTGTACTTTCGATAATTTTCATTTCAAAAACAAGCTGTGCTGGTTTCGTAAAAAGAGTTTTTCGAAGTCCGACAAGGGAATCGGTGTTACCTTTTTTCACTAAATTCGCTCCCTGTGATAAACCACAACGAGTAACGGCATCACACGCAAAATCCATCGGATCAAGACCTTTTTTCCTTGCCTCATCACAAAGAAGATAGAGCCAGAATGCTCTGTGTTCAAGCTGTGCACGAACAGCTTGCAAAAGTGCGTTTTTATACTTAGGTTCGTTCTTTACAATACTCATATTGTTCTCCTCTAATTATATTTTTTTGATAAACTTCTTGTAGAACTCAACACATTCGCCGACATTTTCAATCTTAATATGCTCATTTGCAGCATGAATTGACGCAAATTGTTTGCTGTCCAAATCAATCGGAGCAAAACGAAGAATACTATCGGCAATATCAGTAAATCTTCGTGCATCAGTTCCTGCGGTGAGTAAAAATGGTGCGACAATAACATCCGGAAAATTTTCATTCAGACATTCTTCAAGAATCTTATAAGGTCTTTTGGTAAAATCAGTCGGTTTGCAATAATCCCTTTCAATTTCTTCTATTTCAACACCGAACTTCTTACCAATTTCTTTGATTTTTTCAAGACCTCTGAACAAATCATCTTCACGAATACATCTTAAAAACATTGTGGTATATGCTTCTTTTGCTTTCATCTGGGGATCTTCTTTGGAACCTGCAAATATCGTTGTGAATGAAATACTTGTTGACAGCATTGCATTGGTGGTAGGTATTGAAAGCATCGCTTTTTTCAGCAAGGGAGCAAATAAGCCGATATTCCCAAAAAGAATATTCATAGGGAATTTCATAAACGGAACATGATTTGAAAATGTAGCCTTAACTTCGGGATAGAATTTCCCTTTGTATATTTTAGCCTTATCGACTGCAGAAATGAACTTAGCTAATCTGACTATTGCATTGTCCGTGGTCGGATTAAGACCACCGTGTCCTTTTGTTTCTTGTTTTGTAGTGCATTTATATAAATGGCGACTTTTTTCATGAACTGCAACTACGGCACTTTTTGCAGAAACTGTCGGGATCATACCTTCAGTAATAGCTCCGCCTTCGTCAAGAATAACATCAAAAAATGTATTATTCTTTTTGAAATGCTCCGCCATTAAGACGGCACCGTCGCCGCAAACTTCTTCATTATGCGATGATGCAATATATAGATTTATCCCGTTAAAATCATAGTTTTCCGCGAGCAATTCCTCAGCGGCTTGAAGTTCCGCAAACAAAGGAGTTTTAGTGTCTATTGTGCCTCTGCCGAATAAAGAATCACCTACTATTTCTGCAACAAAAGGATCTGTTTTCCATTCATCATCACCATCTACGACATCGTGATGAGACATAAGCATTATATTCTTTTTTGCGTCTTTACCATTGATAATGTAACAAAAACACCCATCGCCGAAAGTAAGCCGTTCAGCTTTTTCGGTTAAATTCGGAAAAGATTGCTCTAAAACGGAATAGAACTTCTCATATTCTGAATCATTTGTACCTTCACGGGTAAAAACAGTTTTACAATTAACCATATCCGACAAAATGCGAATATACTTATCATTATTCTCTTTTGTCGCTTTAATTCTGTCGGCTTGAGTTTTTAATTCTCTCTTTTTCATTATTTCTTGTCCTTGTTGTGTTCTTCAATATATTGAGTTACTTTCTTGTCTTTGTATATTATAAAGAATATAAGCGACAGAAGGCTGAATAGTCCCGCATAAACACCGGTCAGTTTAACCCCCTGAAGACTGACAGAATGACCCTCTGGAGCACCGATTGCAAGAACGCTTGATACAACCATCATTGCAATAGCATAAGCAATCTTCTCGATAAATGTTTTTACGGCACTGAAAATACCTTCGCGGTTTATACCGTTTTCAATGCTGTCTTTTTGGATAATATCTGAAGCACAGGCTTGCGGCAATATATTTATTGCCGCGAATGGGAACGAAACAACAAGCCCCAAAAGGATACCTACCAAAAGTTCCTTTCCGGGAGCCAATGCGGCAATTTTATCGCCGACATAAATAAATGCAAATACAACGGTAAAAACAATACTTGCGGCAACAAGAAGAATTCGTTTGTTGTACTTCCGACTGAATTTAACAATAAGCGGGAACAGACAAAGGGCTAATACTATTGCAGAAAGCATTACTAAAAAGGCTTGTTGCTCAGGGATATTCAAGAGCATTGTTATGTAATACAGCATAGCCGTCTGAAAGAATGCCATTGATACATAAGAAAATAAATCGCCTAATGAGAAAATAACGAAATCTTTGTTTCTCAGTACCGTTCCGAATGAACGAATAATTGATTGAGATGGTTTTGTATTTTCTTTTACATAGTCTTTCTCTTTGAATGCAGTTGAACTCAAGATTACACAAACCAAACCGATAACAGCAAATACGGTAAATACTATTCTCCAAGACCAAAGAGCAGAAACACCTGTCTTTTTAATTAAATCAACAAATAAGGTTGCAGCATACATAAATGAACTTGAACCCATAAAAAATGCTGTGCTTATACTATAATAACCAACTCTGTCTTTTGTATCAGGTATAATTTCCGGGATAAGAGCATTTCGCGGAATAAAGAAAAATGTATATGCCAAATAATATGCAATAAGGAAAAAACCTACCCAAACTGCATTTGCGACACTGCCTTCGGAAAAAGGAGCATAAAATATCAGTAAAACTGTTAGACAATACGGAACGGCTGAATACTTAAGGAAGGGCATTCTTCGTCCGTCTTTATGCGTACACTTATCGCTCATTGATGCAACAATGGGGTCGGAAACGGCATCAACTACTTTCCCGATACCGGTTAAAAGTGCCATTATAGTTATATAACCAAACAATTTGTTGTCGGGTAATAATTGCGGGAGACCGCTTTTTATCGTCGGCTGGAAAAAATAAAGCAAATAGTTTCCAATCATGCCGTTGAACAAGCCCTTTGCAACATCTGCAAGACAATAACGATATATTTTACTTTTGGGGAGTTTCTGTGTCATATTAACCTCTAAATCTTACTAAATCATTCAAATCTTTTCTCTTTTTGTTTCTTAAAACATCATTCGGGTTTGCATAGCCTAGTGCTATTACAAGCCTGACCGGCTTATCTAAATCAATAACCTCGCGAATTTTTTTGTCATTAAGCCATCCGATTATACATGAGCCAAGTCCTTGGTCAGCCGCTTCGGACGTGATATACGCTGACAAAATCCCAATATCGATAGAACGATAGTCAATCTGGCTTGCCTTAGAGCCAATCTTTGAGATGGTAACCATTTTGCCTTCACTGATAACTATAAGAATTTTGGCATTGTCTAAAAACTTGTTCATACCGAAACTCTGGCAAGCGACAGCAACTTTTTTTGCTGTTTCTCCTTGGCATACAGTAATATGATACGGCTGTCCGTTACAAGCTGATGGAGCAATGCAAGCTGTTTCAAGAATTGCATCTATTTTTTCTTGCTCAACTTCCCTGTCGGGATCATAGTTTCTGCATGATTGTCTGATTTTTGAAAGTTCATTAAATTTCATAAAACTCACCTATCTTCCTATCGGCATCACACGACTTGAATATTTTGTTATCATATCGGTTTTTGCCGCATACATTGCATTAAATAATGAATAACCGTTGGTAGCAGGCAAATCACAGGAATAGTGCCATACCATAACTCCGCCTAAACCGGCTTTAATCGCCCATTCGGTCTTATTATAAATAGTTTCATAGTCATTGAACGAGAATGTAAGACCGGTTGCTTCGTCTAAATAAAAACCATCCTCATCAATTTTATCATAGTAACTCGCATAGTCGTACCAATAAGCCTCTTGAGTTGTAGGTCTCGCGTAAAAAGGCAAGCCTAAATCAAGCTGTTCGGGTGAGAAACCATATTTGAACATTTGTTTAATTGCACTTTTTGCACCTTCAAATGATGCGTGCGTACCGTCTTCATCCCACATATCATATGCCATAACCTCTACCATATCAAGTGCTTTTACACCTTTTCTTGTTGAAGCACAAATCCACGGAGAAATTGCGGCGCCGATTTTATATTCATCACCTAAGGTCTTATCAAGTGAATATAAAAAATCATCAAACTTTTTCCAATTATCTTCGCCTAAGGGGTACTCATAGTCAAAAAATACACCATCAAATTCATATTGCTCAAGAACAACTTTGATATTTTCTTCCAAAACACCACTTGCAAAAGCAATATTATGTCTCTCTGCCATACTGTTCATCTGGTCTTCCCAAACATCTGAATCTGTCAGAGGTCCGGGACCTATGAGATTTAAGTATAAATTTGCCTGACTTTCCGACATAGCCTCTTTAAGACTTTCAACAACATCATCGAAATTATCTGATAAAATAACCTCACCGGCTTCATTAAAATCAGAAATATCAATCAAAATAACATCTGTAAGTTTATCAAAATGAGATGAATCAAAACCTGATTCAGAGCTGAAATTGCGAGCAATAACATAAGATGTTAATCTGAAATTCTCTGCCTTTTTTCTTAATGTACGGTTTGGAGTACCGGTAAGCAAAAATATTGCGGAAAGCAACAACGAAAAAAACATCTTAATAATTCCCATAACTATCACCTAACCTAAAATAGTAAATTCGATTATGCCCGGTTCGTCATTGATGAGCGGCAAGAATAATTCAAAATTCATCTTTTCAGGTGCATGAACAGTCATTTTAATCTTTGTTGTCTCTTCTGCACGTTTCTTAAGGTCAATTGAAAGAATTTTAACATCATTTTCTTCCAAAAAGGTCGTGAACTTTTCAAATGTCCGATCATCATTTGCAACTGTAATAATAATTTCATTTGTATCAAGAGCATCATGAGCAACCGGATTTTTATGTAGCAGAAGATGTACAAACAGAATTAAAATTGTGCTTGAGATTCCAATTAAATACATTCCGGAGCCAACTGCCATTCCTATTGCAGCGGTTGCCCATATACCAGCCGCAGTTGTCAGACCTTTAACCGACCCACTACGCACGAAAATTACACCTGCACAAAGAAAAGATACACCATTTACAATATTTGAAGCAACTCGAGCATGGTCTGAATTATCAATAAAATCATAAAATCCATATTTGGAAATTACCATTATCAATGCTGCACCAAGTGCAAGAATAATATGAGTACGAATTCCTGCTTCCTTTAATTTTTTTGAACGCTCAAAACCAATAACCGCACCGCAAAGACCGGCAACAACGATGCGAATAAAGTATTCTCCATGACTGAGATTCTCAACAATGAGTTCTCTTATTGCATCTTCCATCAATATCTCCCCATTTACTAATTATAATATGTTATTATACAATTTTTTTGTCAAACTGTCAAGTATTTCAAAAAATAAAAAAAGATATTTACAAATTATGTAAAAAGTGTTATAATTAATGAAACAAATTAAAATGAGGTGTAATTATGGCAAACAAATTATTCTGTCGTGCGTATCAAAAAGTAATGAAGATCGGCACAATGCTTCTTCCATGGAAATTCCCGACCATCGTTTCCGGTGCTGGCTCTATCAAAAAACTTCCTGCAATCGTTAAAAACAACGGTGTTAATAACGTTCTTATTGTTACAGACACAGGTCTTGTAAAATTAGGTCTTCTCAATTCCCTTTATGAAGGCTTAGAGGCAGTTGATGTTAAATATACCGTATTTGACGGTGTACAACCCAACCCCACAATTGATAATATCGAAGACGCTCGCAAAATGTATCTTGACAATAAGTGTGAAGGTTTTATCGCTTTCGGCGGCGGTTCACCGATGGACTGTGCAAAAGTAACCGCGGCTCGTATTGTAAGACCAAACAAAACCATTCCCGAACTTCGTGGTCAGCTCAAGGTTTTGAGGAAAATACCTCCTTTCTTTGCGGTTCCAACGACTGCAGGCACAGGCTCTGAAACAACTATCGCAGCTGTTGTATCTAACCCGAAAACTCATGAAAAAAACGCAATAAATGACATTTGTCTTCTTCCTGATTATGCAATTTTAGACCCTGAACTTACCATCGGTCTTCCGAAACACATTACAAGCACAACCGGCATGGATGCTCTTACTCACGCTGTTGAAGCATATATCGGTCAGTCCAACACAAAAAACACAGAAGAAAAAGCTAAAGAGGCAACCGCTCTTATATTCAAATACTTAAAGAGAGCATATGACGACGGAAAAGATATTGAAGCTCGTGAAAAAATGCTTCTTGCTTCTCACTATGCAGGCATTGCATTTACTCGTGCTTATGTCGGTTATGTTCATGCTATTGCTCACAATTTAGGCGGTACTTACGGCACTCCTCACGGTCTCGCAAACGCTGTTATTCTTCCCTATGTCCTTGATTATTTCGGTGAATCTGCATACAAACGTCTTGCTGATTTGGCTGACGTTGTCGGGATCAAGGCTGACGGCACAATCGAAGGAAAAGCAAAAGCCTTTATTGCCGAAATTCGTGCAATGAACGAGTATATGGGTATTCCCAAGGGCTTTGATTTCATTCAGGAAAAAGATATTCCCACTATTGTTGAGCGTGCTCTTAAAGAAGCCAATCCGCTTTATCCGGTACCGAAAATTATGGACGAAAAGGATTGCGAAGGTGTTATCCGTAATTTGATGATATAAATTTTAAGGAGATTATTATGGCACTACCTATTGCTCTTCAACTTTATTCTGTTCGTGACGAACTTCAAGCCGATTTTTACGGTACTCTCGATAAAGTTAAAGCCATGGGCTATGACGGAGTGGAGTTCTTTACATTATTCGATGAAAAAGCCGAAGATGTTAAGGCTTATCTTGATAAAATCGGTCTTATCGGTATATCTTCCCATGTTTCTCTTGCCAATATGCAGAAAGATGCTCAAAAGGTCGCAAATGACTATAAGACAATCGGAGTTGAGTATTTAGCTGTTCCCTATCTTCCCGAAGAATTACGCCCCGGCACAGACGGATTTGCTCCTACTATTGCCGAGATTGAGCGTTTGGGCAAATTCTTCAAAGAGCAAGGCATTCAACTGCTCTATCACAATCATGATTTCGAATTTGTAAAAGTAGACGGTGAATACGGACTTGATATTCTTTACAACACCGTTCCTGCCAAATATTTACAAACCGAACTTGACGTATGTTGGGTAAATGTAGGCGGCGAAGACCCCGCAAAGTATATCGAAAAATATTCAGGTCGGTCTCCCGTTGTTCATCTTAAAGACTTTGTTATGCAAGGTCGCAAAAAACCGAAAAAACTCTATGAGCTTATCGGTATTGAATCCGATGGCGAAAAAACCGATGGAGCATTCGCATTCAGACCTGTCGGTCACGGAGTTCAAGATATGCCCGCTATTTTAGCCGCAAGTGTAAATGCCGGTGCAAAGTGGGTTGTTGTTGAACAAGACCGTCCCGACAGAAACAATACGCCCATGGAATGTGCAAAAAAGAGCATTGATTATCTTAAATCAATCGAATGGTAAATCAAAAAACTCCCGCTTGGGAGTTTTTATATTACACTGTCAAGTTTGTTTAACGCATCACCCAGCACTTTAGTCGGCACTGCGAGATTTAATCTTGTATATCCGCTTCCTTCCGGTCCAAACCAAAAACCCGGATCAGGAATAATTCCTGCTTTATATATGAGAAAATTATTTAATTCTTCATCCGAAATATTCATAAACTTAAAATTAAGCCAAGCAAGATAAGTTCCCTCTCGCTTGCTTAATATAATTTCAGGATGTTTTGAAGATATAAATTCTTCAAGCAAATCAAAATTTTCATTTATCTTGTTATTTACTGCTTCAAGCCATCCGTCACATTCCGTATATGCAGTTATTGTAACCGGTCGCGACACACAGTTAATACAGGAGTACCCATCAATTGATGTCTGCTCTGAAAATTTCTTTCTTAGCATATCATTTTCGATTATAATGTTTGAAGTGCTCAATCCTGCGACATTGAAAGATTTGCTTACGGCAGTACAAATAACCGTATTTCCCGCAATATTTTTATCAACAGTGTTAATAACTGTATGCTTATTCCTGCATAAATCCATATGAATTTCATCGGATACAAGTATAACATGATTCCGCTGGCAAATATCAGCAACTTTTTTTAACTCGTCGACAGTCCAAACTCTGCCAACCGGATTATGCGGACTGCAAAGAAGCATCAATTTTGTATCAGGTTCGGAGGCAAGAAATTCAAGTTCTTCAAAATTCATTGAATAATTGCCCTTATTATCACATAACAGGGCATTGTTTTTGACTACTCTGCCGTTATTAACTATTGAATCGGTAAAAGGATAGTAAACCGGTCTTTGAATGATTACACCGTCGCCAACATTCGTAAATGCACGAATTGCCGTATTTATAGCAAAAACCACTCCGCCTGTAGGGACTATACTTTCAGGTTGGATATTCCAATTATGATGTCTTTTCATAAAAGAACAAACAGCTTTTTTATATTCATCATCAATTCCGGTGTAGCAAAAAAATCCCTTTTCGGCAAAATCCGCAACAGCAGTTCTTATCTCAATCGGCGTCTGAAATTCCATATCGGCAACCGAAAACGGATATGCACCTGCATCAAAATGTGACTTATCAGCAAGATCCCATTTATATGAGCCTGAATTTCGTCGATCGGGGACATAATCAAAATCGTATTTCATAAATTCACCTTGTTTTTGAAAATACGCCCGAACAATCAAGCGTATAAAAACTAATCTTGTATGTGGTATGTTGAAACTATACTTGCAACGATATTCTTAATTTCATCGTTAGCCTTGTATTCAAGGTTACGCAATTCTTCCAATCTTGTCAGGAAAGAATCTGTATCAAATTCATTCGGATGACCGATAAAAATTAAATTATTCGGCGTTTTATCAAGACCTTCTTCAGCCATCAATATTTCTTCATACAGTTTTTCTCCGGGACGAAGCCCCGTGTACTCAATTTTGATATCGACATCAGGCTCAAAACCGGATAGTTTTATCATATTTCTTGCCAAAGTATCAATCTTTACGGGATCACCCATATCAAGAACAAATATTTCTCCGCCTCGTGCATAAGCACCAGCTTGAAGAACCAACGATACTGCCTCAGGAATAGTCATAAAAAATCTGGTAATCTCTGGGTGTGTTACTGTAACGGGACCACCCTTTTCGATTTGTTTCCTAAACAGCGGAATGACACTACCGTTTGAGCCTAAAACATTACCAAATCTCACAGCAACAAAACGTGTTTCAGATAACTTTGATAGAGTCTGAATTATCATCTCACAAATTCGCTTTGATGCTCCCATAATATTTGTCGGATTAACTGCTTTATCTGTTGAAATTAAAACAAAGGTTTCAACATTATGAGAAGAAGCGTTTTTAGCAACATTCAATGTGCCGAATACATTATTTTTAATCGCTTCTTCAGGAGAAGTTTCCATTAAAGGAACATGTTTGTGTGCAGCCGCATGATAAACTATTTCCGGTTTATATGTATCAAAAACTTCTTTTACTCTTATTTCATCACGAACAGAACCTATTAAGACCTTAAGGTTAAGTTCGGGATAATATCTTTTTAATTCTTGCTCAATGTCATAAGCATTATTTTCGTAGATATCGAAAATTATAAGTTGTTCGGGTTTATTGACAGCAATCTGTCGGCAAAGCTCACTGCCTATTGAGCCTCCGCCGCCGGTAACCAAAACTCTCTTTTTGCTTACATATCCGGAAATTTCTTCCATAGATACTTTAACGGAATCTCTGCCTAAAAGGTCTTCCACTTCAACTTTTCGAATGGTTTGAATAGTTACTTCACCACTTGCAAGTTGATAAAGTGAAGGTATGATTTTAAGCGAACAATCCGTTTTTTGACAAATATCTAATATTGCATGTTTGTCTTTTGCGTTAATTACAGGAATTGCAAATATTATTTCATCTATCTTATACTTTTTTGCCGATTCAATAATTTTTGTCCTGTCACCAACTACTGGAATACCACTTAAATATGTTCCATGTTTCTTTACATCATCATCGATAAGACAGACAGGGTTGTTTACTGCATGGTGATTGCTCAGAAATTCACGGACAACCATAGCACCGGTTTGACCTGCACCTATGATCATTGTCCTAAGTTTTTTTCCATTACTGCTCGAACCTCGTAGTCTGAATAGGCGTATAATCAATCTTCCTCCTCCTATAAATAATGAAGCAAAAATCGGCATCAATATCGGAAAAGAGCGAGGAATTTCCAGCTCCAACAATGTCATATCAATATATGTTAAAGCACTGACAATGGCAGTGGCAAATGCCAGTCTTGCAAGTTCCTTATATCCCGCATATTCCCATAAGATTGAATATAGCCTGAGCCAAGAAAATACAAACAAAACTATAAACGCCTGTATGGGAAGGAAATATAGAACACTATTAAGGAAATTTCTGCCATCACCACCCGGCTTTAAGAGTATTTCAAAATCAAATTCAAATCGAACTATTAACGTGAAAACACTTGCTAAAAAAGTTAAAGCAACATCGAAAATAAATAGAATTATTGTTTGAACAGTTTTTGCAGTTTTTAATTTTTTTGCAGAACTCATTTTATCACCTTTTTATTCTCTGAAAAACAATAAACTACTCGATATTCATTATGCGACAAATCTCTCTGTTAATCAGATTTACATCATATTTTTCTTCTGTCAGTTTGCGACCTTTAATTCCCATTTCTTTGCATTTCTCCGGCGACTTAATCATTGCTTCCATTGCAAAAACAAGAGCATCAACATCTTTAACGGGAACTAAAATACCATTTTCATCATTTGTAACCGTTTCTCTGCATCCGGGAGCATCTGTCGTAATAACAGCTCTGCCTGATGCCATCGCTTCAAGAACTGTCTTGGGTGTTCCTTCGTGATATGATGGCAGAACAAAAACAGAACATTGATTAATATAGGGAACAACATCGTTCTGCTTTCCGAAATATTCAACTGAGCCGTCGTCGATATAAGCATCAAGTTCTTCCTCTGAAATAGCGGATGGGTTTGTATCAAAGGGGCCAACCAGCATACATCTGACACTTGGATACTTCTGTTTAATTATTCTTGCAGCATTAAGATATTCACGAACACCTTTGTCGCCGATAAGTCGGGAAATCATTAAAAATGCAAAATCATCCGGTAAAGGAGTGGGAGTGAATCTTGAAATATCAACACCGGAACCGTTAATTATCTCACATTTTGAAGGTTTGACTATCTTTCTTTCCACAAAAACTCCCATATCGTCAGGATTCTGGAACATAACCGCCTTAGCATGTTTTAATGCAATTTTATATTCAGCTGTCAGTATGAATCTCAAAACTGAAGTTTTAACTCCATCGCCTCTAAATGCCGAACCTAAACCAGCTACAAGCGGATAAACCTCATCAATACCCGCCGAATGAGCAGCGATTGTACCGTAAATAACAGTTTTCGCCTGATAACAAAAAATCTTACTCGGATTTTCTTCAAGAATAATTTTCTTTATTTCTCCGATTAGTTTTATGTCTTTAATTGGATTTGTTCCGGTACGCTCAACCTGCAATTGGCGATATTTTATTCCAAAATCAGCAAAGCGAGATACCCATGATTTTTCATCCTCATCACCGACGGCAACGACATTATATCCTTTTGAAATAAAATGTTTCATCATATCAATTCTAAACCAGAACAAAGAATCGGTATGACAAGAGAGAACCAGAATTGTGCCTTTATTTGCCATGCGTGCCTCCCTCTACAACACCTTCGGACTTAAATACGTTAGCAACCGTTTTAAGCAAACAGGATATATCCATTTTCAAAGCCGTAAATCCACCCTTATTCAAGGCGTCAACATATTCTCCGTCAAATTTTGCTTTCACGGGAATTTCAAGTTCGTCTCGACCGTTAACCTGAGCCCAACCGGTCAATCCGGGCAAAACATCGTTCGCTCCGTACTTATCACGTTCTGCGATTAAATCTTCCTGATTAAACAATGCTGGTCGAGGACCGATAACGCTCATTTTTTGAGTAAGAATAGACAATAACTGAGGAAGCTCATCAATAGATAATTTTCTGTAAATCTTACCGCTTCTTGTAATCCACATCTCAGGATTATCTAACAGATGTGTGGGCTGATTTTTCGGTGCATCGGTTCTCATTGTTCTAAATTTTGGCATCTTAAAAAGAGCCTTGCCTTTTGTTACTCTATCTTGCCAGAAAAGAACAGGACCTTTTGAATCAAGTTTCACAATAATTGCTAATATTAACATCGGCAGAGCAAGAATTATCAACGCAAAAAATGATATAAAAATATCAAATATAGGCTTAAAAAAACACTTGTACACAAACATCACCCCACTTTGTGTATTATATCACATCGTAGCTTGAAAGTCAACAATTAATGCACAAATACACTTGACAAAAATATATTTCTTTGTTAGAATTATACATCATTAACAAAGGAATTTTATATAAATGAAACCTATAAGCGATGTAAAAATAATTGAATATTCGGAAAAAATTGACAGATGGAACACCATAAGTCATCTGTCAGGTGTTGTTTTTGCCGTTATTGGAATATTTCCGCTTATAAACAAAGCACAAAACACAAGAGAAATAATCTCGGTTACTATCTATATGATTTCATTCTTTGCCGTTTATTTAATTTCATCAATATATCACGCATTGCCGCTTGGGGAAAAGAAGCGAGTTGCAAGGCGACTTGACCACTCTACCATTCCACTGCTTATTGCGGGAACGGCTACGCCTTGTGCAATGATTACCCTTTACAATGTCAGTATGCATCATGCTGTTTTAGTTATGACGCTTGGTTGGGCTTGTGCCATATTCGGAATTATATCAAAACTTTTTTTCTTTGAAAAACTGAAAAAGATAACAATGGCAGTTTATATTGTCTGCGGAACAATCATGCTTTTCAGCGTTATTCCAATTATAGATAAAATCGATAAAGAAGGTTTTTTGGGATTGGTTTATGGTTGTATATTTTATGTTGTTGGTGCAGTTTTATGTGGATTGGGAGCAAAGAAACCCGTTTTACATGTAATATTCCATTTTCTTGTATTAATCGGAAGTATTGTTCAATACTCTGTGATTCTGAAATTTGTATTGTAAAATACAGCTCCCCGTGATTGGAGAGCTAATTTTTTACAATTCAAGCGGTATAAGTCAGCAAACATCAATTTGTTAATGTCAAAGAAATAAATATTGATGTTTGAAATCTATCTTATATACTTCTTATTTAACTCTTGGGGCAGACATAATTCCCACGGGACGAAGGACATATTCATACGACCAATTGTCGCCTGACGACCTCCAAGCACCCGGACCATGCCAACGCTCCAAAACATCAACCATATGAAGCGGACCGAATGTGTTATAGCGATGAGGCCAAAGTGTAATCTCCACATCGTGCATTGTATCATCAAGATTATCAACCATCAGAATATATGGCGGGTATATAATATTTCCGACTTCTTCACCGTCTACCCTAACGCTTTGCACTGCACCGCGATAATGACTTGATTTTATTGCCAGCTTGCCTTTATCGGCTTTTGCCTTAAACTTATATGTAAAAGCACCACCATAGAAGGGATAACCTTGATTGACCAAATCACCGAAATATATCTTTTCAGGTTTTGCGATAATTTTTGCCGAAGTTCCTGCAACTTGAACGCCAAAGTTACCTAAAATAAATACATTTTCCACATTGGTATTTGCACCGAAAGGCCATGTGATTTCAAGGATATTTTCACCACGTTTAATAGCAGACAACTGAACTTTGCGAATAGCCTTATCTACAAAATATTCGTTTATGTCTTCAATTGCTTCAATGCCGTTAAAACGAATCATTGCCTTTTCTCTGTCCTCAAGTGCAAGTGTCGGATTGTTGTATTCAATATCACTTTCAAACTTGAAGCGAAGTGAAATGGTATGTTCGGCAGGAATTTTCTTTTGAGCCCACGGTTGAACAATTCCCGCACCGCGAAGGTCATACCCTAATTTCTTTCGAGCGATATTATCAAGACGGAGTATTTCCTCAACATAATGCCAATTACCGCCGTCAAGCCTCCATTCAGCCTTGTCAAGCAAAAGTACATTGTCTTCATGTGCAACAAAACCGGTACATTCAACAGGCTTTGCATCAAACATATCGGGATATTGATTATTGTTTTTTGTCTCCATCTTTCCCTTTGTGCAATGTAAGAGGAAAGATGTATATGAATAGGTCGGGAGACTAACTATGGTATCACCGTTTTTATAACTTACATCAAGGCTTTGAATTTTTCCGTTTTCTGTGTTCCAAAGTTCAATTTTATATTCACTCTTGATTGTAGCAATAACATCATAAAGACCGTCAATATCTTTATTTCTCGGCTCTTTTGAACGGCAGATAAATATCCAGCGAACATCGCCGTCGTCACGCATTTGATAAATAAAGTTATCAGTGGGCTTACCGCTTAAAGACTTAAGTGATATAGTGCGATTATCCTCAAATTCATCAAGCAAAGCAGCTTGGTTGTATTCAATATTTACGCAATTTTCAGCAAAATCCTTTACTTCGTTTGAAGGTAATGCGTTAACCATTGAAGGTGCATTACCCATAAATACGACTTTGCCACCGGCATTTGCAAAACCTTTTAACATATCAAGCGTTGTTTGACGAAGTGTCACACTACCCGATACAAGAACGGCGTCATATTTCATTTCGCCAACTTTAAGCGGGAATGAAGGATTTTGAACCAATTCAGGAATAAGAGACTCAGAAATATAATCAAAATCTATTGCTCCATTTATAAGCCAGTCGCAAGTTTCCAAAAATCGGTTGTCCATCGCTTGTCTTAAAACCTCTGTCTTGTCATTCGGTCCCCAATGAAGCCAATAACTTTCGATAGGATGAATCACTGCAACTTTTACAACAGGCTTACCGCGAGTAAGAGCAGTGTTAAGACGAGCGAAATGATCCTCAACCAGTGAATACTTTTTATACCAAGGCGATTGGTATGAAATTGATGCGGGATAGTCACGTTTGGCTTCGCCCTGCATTGCATACCAAGAAAGATGTGGTACTCTGACAGTTACGCCAAGAGCTGCTTGCCAGTCACCCGAAAACTTATAAAGACGAAAATCTGCATCCCAGGAAGTTACACCGTAAAGTTCAGATAACATAGCCTCTCGGTTATATTGACGGACAGCAGACTGACACTGTTTTGCAGTCGTGTATTCGTAATTATTGCAAAGCAAATCAATACCCGGAATCTGGAAACCACGATAAGAACGCATCGTTTCAGATAATGCAGCCGTTTGAGAGCGTAATGTCGGCTCTTCCATCATGTGTCCGGTTAATGCAATATTGTTTTCTTCACACCAAGCCCCAATCTGATCGGCAAAGGCATTTGTGAACATTTCAGAAACAAGGTCGTGATAATAATATCTGTACGGAGAATGTATACCTTTAGGTAATTCCCATACACATTCCGGAAGAACATCGAAAAGGTTTTTACCGTATTTTTTTTCATACCTCTCAGCAAACGTTGGAGTAGCGGGAAGCATAATATCTCTGTCTGTATCGAAAGAATTATTAAGAACTTGTTTTCTGACTACCTGCGGTTCGTCAGTAAAAATTGCCGGAATAGTCCTGTCAAATTCATCGCCGACTTCTCGTTTATAAGCCTCGTGAGTAACCTCAATAAAACGGCGAATTGCGTCAGGATTTAAGGTATCAATATAAGCTTGCGTATTGTGCCAGCTTTCGTCGTGAAGCCGTTCCATAAAAAGATACCATTTTTCGCCTTGTACAGCATCATTTTTACAAATCTGATTGTAACTGATTAAATAGCCGTTATCGTCAAGAACTATATCATAAGCAGTGATATATTCAAGTCCGTTATCCGGCTCATTTTCGCCTTTTTGTTCATCATTACGGGCAACTGTTTTGTCATAATCATGAGAAAACACATATCGTCTGCCGCGATATTCAACATCTTTTGTAACAAAGCCACCTGCAGCACCCGAAGGCCAACGATCTTCATCGTATAGCCAAGCAAGCATTTCATTTGCTTTTGCTTTTTCAACACAGGTCTTAACAAGTTGCATAAACTCATCGCTCAAGTATTCATTCTCCAAGCCTGTACGAACATGCATGTGGAAACCACCCAAGCCCATTTCACGAAACACATCAATTTGACGACAAAGTTCATCCGCTTTCAAATCAGCATTCCAAGCCCAGAAAGGAGTTCCACGATACTCCGCAGTCGGATTCCTGAACAAATCAATGTCAAGTTTTTCAGCACAATTCTTTTTGTATAGCATAAATCTCTCCTTAGGATTTTTTATCAACAAATTTAAGTTTACGTGCCATCTTCCCCGTAAAACCTGATACATAGGAAAAGCCCCACGCAAGAAGTATCGTCGTAATAACAACTATAACAAAACTGATATACATATGCGATTGGCGAATTCCGAAATACCCTAAGACATTCATTGGCAAGCGTTGTAAAACATAAATACCAAAAACCCATTCTCCAACTTTTCGAAGAACAGCATTGTCTAAAGATACTTTCATTGTAAATATCAAAACAGCAACTACAAAAAATATCACATGTAATTCATATGCAATAAAACTCTCGTTTTTAAAATGTTGACAAATAAGCATAAGAACAACGGAGGCTGTTAAAGAAACAGTCCAGACAATATTATTTTTCTGAATTACTTTTTCGATTTTTTCACGAAGGAGTGAATACCAAACACCCATCGCATAACAAATAACCGTGTTATACCAATGAGGCTCTTGAACTTCATGCAACAAAAGGACATATAAGACACAAAGTACAGTTGTTAATGTTGCCGCTAAATAATGATTTTTTCTGAAAATTAAGTGAGCAATAAACGACATGAGATAAGTACAAAGAATTGCAAAGATATACCATTGTGAATTGCCCAAACTGCCCCAAGCAACTAGAGATAGAAAAATTTGTTTAACTGACGGCACTTTCCCAAATGCTAAGTTAAGAATTAGAAACAACAATACAGCCAAATCAAAATCAAAAAGGACTTTAAATATTCTTTGTAATGGAAGATTTTTCGTATAATTAAAACCTTTTTTCTTTATTGATTCCATAATTCCATACCCGGAATAGAACAGAAACATGGTAACCATTAATTGACCGACAAAACCCATGAAAAACTTTACAATACTATCTGTAGCGTTTAATTCAGAAAAATAGTTTATGTAATGACTAAACAACACAAGAATAACAAATATACCCTTGATTGAACCGGTTTTCTCCCTTGACATATAATCAAAATTGAAACCTTTTGTATTGATTTTTATGCCGTATAAACACAGCAAAACATATAATCCAAAAAATACTAACATAATTTACTCAAACGACAATTGTTCTCCGGCATCCTCGCTTGACAAAGTTGCACCGGCTGCTGGCAAATTCTTTGTTCTGTAACGCCGCGGATTGGCAAAAGAGCCTTCTTTGTATTCAACTGCAGATATAAGTCTATGATTTTTTTTCTGTGTCATAACGGCAACACCCTGTGAATTTTTAGTGGCTTTTGTCGAAATGGCACCGGTATTAAATAATAAAACTCTACCATTACTTGAAGTAAGTCTAAATTCAGTATCTTCTCTGATTTGAGCTATTTGCACTATCGGATATTTATCGGTATATGCATTAACTAACTTTTTTCTATTCGTTTTTGTCGCATAAGCATCTAAATCAACTTTTACAACTTTACCATTTTCACCGAAGAACAACATATAACCGACATAATCAGAAGTTACTGCCATAAATATGCTCTTTTCATCAGGATCAAACTCAAGTTTTGAAGGTATATAATCGCCCATAACACTTGTTTTTGTGTCATCAAAGTCTGATGCTTTAGCTTTATAAACTTGCTGTCTATCAGTAAAGAAAAGCAATTCTACCGCATTAGTAGATTCAATCTCAATAATTATTTCATCACCTTCTTTGAGCTTATGCTCACCGCTCATACGGAGTGATTGTGGTGTAATTTTTTTGAAATATCCTTCACTCGTATAGAAAAGGTGTACGGGATAATCAGGAATAAGCTCTTCTTCGTCTATCTCTTCTTCCTCGTCTATATAAAGAATATCTGTATGACGGTCTTTGCCGTATTTCTTCATAACGTTTTTTAGTTCATCAACAATAATTTTCTTTTGTTTCGATTTTGTCTTTAGGATACTTTCCATTTCGGCAATATCCTTTTCAAGCTGTTCTATGTCAGCCAAGCGTTTCAAAATATATTCACGGTTCAAGTGACGAAGCTTGATTTCAGCAACATATTCAGCTTGGATATTATCAATGCCAAAACCAATCATCAAATTAGGTACAACATCTGCCTCTTCTTCAGTTTCTCTAACTATTTTAACTGCTTTATCTATGTCAAGTAATATCTTTTGCAAACCTAACAATAGATGCAATTTATCTTTTGCTTTGCCTAATTCAAAAGATACTCTGCGTTTTATACATTCAGTTCTAAAGGCAATCCATTCAAGCAATATCTCCTGAACACCCATCACCTTGGGCATACCACCAATAAGAACATTGAAGTTGCAAGCGAAATTATCTTCAAGAGGTGTCATTTTATAGAGCTTACGCATCAAATCATCAGGATCTGTGGCTCGTTTTAAGTCAATCGTAATTTTAAGACCGGTCTTATCAGTTTCATCTCGAATGTCTGTTATCTCTTTGAGCTTACTCGTCTTAACTAAATCAATAACTTTGTCAATAATTGCTTCACTCGTTGTTGTAGGGGGAATTTCAGTTATATCAATACAGTTATTTTTCTTATCATACTTATATTTTGCACGTATTCTTAGCGAACCTTTTCCAGTGTTTAATACATCATCAAGGGCTTTTCTGTCATAAACAACAGATGCTCCACCGACAAAATCGGGGGCTTGTATTGTATCCGCCACATTATGATCCGGATCGTTGATAAGCTCAATAGTGGTATTGCAGATTTCAATAAGGTTAAATGAGCAGATATTGCTTGCCATTCCTACAGCAATACCGGAATTCGGATTACATAAAATATTTGGGAATGTTACAGGTAACAAAGTCGGCTCTGTTGTGGTACTATCATAGTTATCAACGAAATCAACTGTTTCTTTATCAATATCTCTGAAAAGCTCTTCGCAAAGCTTCTCAAGTTTTGCTTCCGTATAACGAGGTGCGGCATAAGCCATGTTTTTTGAATATGCTTTACCAAAGTTACCTTTTGAATCAATAAACGGATGCAAAAGCGATTCGTTACCCTTTGTAAGACGAACCATTGTTTCATATATAGAAGCATCACCATGCGGATTTAATCGCATAGTAGCACCAACTATGTTCGCAGATTTTGTTCTTGCACCACCAAGGAGACTCATCTTGTACATGGTATAAAGAAGTTTTCGGTGTGATGGCTTGAAACCATCGATCTCCGGAATTGCACGAGAAAGAATAACGCTCATTGCATAGGGCATAAAATTCGTTTCTAAAGTATCTGTAATAACTTCTTCTCGGATTAGTCCCGCACCGGCAATATGTGCTTTATTCTCAGCAGGGTTCTTTTCAGTTTTCTTTATATCTTTTTTCTTCATTTATGTTATCCTTGTGATAATTTCTCACGAGATTGCATTGATAAGTATGCGTTGATAAATCCGTCAATATCGCCATCCATTACCGCGTTGATATTACCGTTTTCAAAATTTGTTCTGTGGTCTTTTACAAGAGTATAGGGCATAAATACATAAGAGCGAATCTGACTCCCCCATGCAATTTCTCTTTGTTCACCTTTTATGTCTTCGATCTTTTCAAGATTCTCACGTTCTTTAATTTCAATAAGCTTTGACTTGAGCATCTTCATACAGACCGCACGATTTTGAACTTGCGAACGTTCCACCTGGCATGATACAACAATTCCTGTCGGTATATGAGTTAAACGAACAGCGGATGAGGTCTTATTAACTTTCTGTCCACCTGCACCGGATGCACGATACACATCCATCTGTACATCTTCAGGACGAATTTCAACTTCAGTATCATCATCTATTTCCGGCATAACCTCAAGCGATGCAAAGGAGGTATGTCTGCGACCTGATGAGTCAAAAGGAGACACTCGGACTAATCTGTGAATACCTTTCTCGCTCTTCAGATAACCGTACGCATTTTCACCTTCAATTAGAACAGATGCACTCTTAAGTCCGGCTTCTTCACCGTCTAAATAATCAAGACAAGTAAACTTGAAATCATGACGAGATGCCCACATCTGATACATCCTGAACAGCATATCTGCCCAATCCATTGCTTCAGTACCGCCTGCACCCGCATGAAAATTAAGAATGGCATTGTTGCCGTCATATTCACCGGACAAAAGAGTAGACAATGTCATATTTTCTATAGACTTCTTTACATCTTTTACGGCTGCCTCACACTCATCAAAAAGACTTTCATCCTCTTCTTCATTTGCAAGCTCTATCAGTGTTAAAACATCCTCATAAGAAGAAACGATATTTTCATATGCAGCGATTTTATTTTTGAGCTGACGCACACGTTTTAAGACTTTTTGTGAGTTTTCAATGTCATTCCAAAACCCCTCTTTGCCTGCTTCTTCTTCAAGCTCTATAATCTCTTTTTTCATTTTTTCAAGACCTAAAGCCTCACCTAAATCCTTTAGCGGTTTTTCATATCCTATAAGTTCAAGTCTCAATTCATCAAACAATAACATTAATTGCAATCTCCAAACACAATAATATAGAATATAATACCATAATTGTATTTTTTTGTCAATCAAAAATTAGTGTTTGACTTTACAGAAATCTTATGATACAATAAAAAGAAAAAGGTGATAAAATGAAGTTCACAATTCTTGCATATTTTAAACGTTTAATTGCTGCAATAATTGCTTTCTTTATGTCAATAGGTGCTTCCACTCCCGTACCGATTGAAAAACCTGCTGTTGATACTGTTGAAAGTTACAATGAACAAACTGCCGACGCAGTCTTAAAAATAGGCACTGATGATATTCTTTATGACATTTCGGATTTGCTTTTCGGATTGTTCTTTGAGGATATAAACTTTGGAGCCGATGGTGGTCTTTATGCTGAAATGGTTGCAAACCGTTCTTTTGAATACACCGAATTAGCTCAAAATGATGCACTCTATGCATACTCATCGGTAAACGGTGCAAACCTATTTGTTGAAACTAATGATATAGATGGTGCATTGAATATCAACAATCCTTCTTTTGTAAAAGTCTCAAATGAAACTGATGTACTTGGAGGAATTCAAAATCGGGGTTTCCTTGACGGAATGAGCATTGAAGAAGGTAAGTCCTATAATTTTTCTGTCTATGCAAAATCTGCTCAATACATGGGAAATATTACAGTCAGACTTGTTGTCGGTGATGAAATAGCAGCTGAAAACAGTTTTACGATTGAAAGTCAAGACTGGCAAAAATATGAATTATCTCTCACTTCAACAAAAACAGCTTTTGAAAATGTCTGTTTGCAATTAGTATTCGGACAAGGCGAAGTTTGCTTTGATATGATTTCACTCTTCCCTACCGAAACATATAAAAATCGTGAAAACGGCATGCGTAATGACCTCGCTCTTATGCTTGAAGAAATAGAACCGAAATTCTTACGTTTCCCCGGTGGCTGTGTCATTGAAGGCTATGATGCCGAAACAGCATATAATTGGAAAGATTCTGTCGGTGTTGATGAAAACGGACTTCCTCTTGAATTTATGGGTAAATACGGCGATGTCGCAGGCAGAAAACAAGGTATAAATCTCTGGACAGATATTGCCGCTACGGATGATCCCCATCCCTGTTTCATGTCATACGGACTTGGATTTTTTGAATATTTCCAACTTGCCGAAGATATGGGTGCGATAGGCGTTCCCGTCCTTAACTGCGGTCTTTTCTGTCAGATGCGAGGTCGCGGACCGGTCGATATGAATACCCCCGAATTTGAACAATATGTTCAGGATATGCATGATTTGATTGAATTTTGTCGCGGTGACGAAAACTCAACCTGGGGCAAAGTTCGTGTGTCTTTAGGACATGAAGAGCCCTTTGAGCTTAAATATATATGTATCGGCAATGAAAATGAAGGCGATGTTTACTACGAAAGATATGTCGCATTCTTGGAAAGTTTCAATGAGGCAAAGGCTGAAAATCCGACTTTATATGAAGGTATCGAACTTATTTATTCAGCCGGTGCGACCGACGCAACACATGGTGCACATTATATCAAATCCTATGAATTTGCGAAAAATTATATCAATGAAAACGGCTTAACGGTCAATGAATTTGCGGGTGCTACCGACCAGCATTATTACAACAATCCCGAATGGTTCTTAAAGAATGTTGACTATTATGATGCGGATAACTATCCTCGCGAAACCGAAAAGATGACAGATACTCACTACGGCGGAGCAATCGGTGTGTTTTTGGGTGAATATGCCGCACGTTCAAATCGGCTTGAAGCCGCTTTGGCAGAAGCTGCATTTATGACAGGATTAGAAAGAAACGGTGATATTGTTAAAATGGCTGCCTATGCTCCTCTGTTTGGCAACCTTACTGCCACACACTGGTCTCCGGATTTGATTTGGTTTAACAATCACCAAGTAACAGGTTCAATAAGTTATTACGTACAAAAAGCTTTCTCAAATCATCAGGGCAATTCTCTATTAAAAACTGAATTTAGCGGTGCGGAAATTCCGTCAAGAACATTATCGGGGAAAGTCGGTGTAGGTGTCTGGTATACTGCTGCTGAGTTTGACAATGTAAAAGTTGTTGACAACAAAACCGGCAGAACATTGGCTCAAGACAATTTCTGCATTTTGAATAAACGATGGAATTGGGAAGATCAGACCGATAATCAGTTTAAAATAAAAAACGGGAAATTTGTCCACAAATCCACTTGGATGGAATATAATGATCATGGTGCTTCTTGTTATTTCGGAATGAATGATTGGGAAAACTACACCTATACTCTCGATGCCACCAAGCTTGACGGTGAAGAAGGTTTCTTTATCCCCTTTGCAATTCGTGACAATGACAATATGCTTTATTGGAATATCGGCGGTTATCAGAATACCGTCTCCTGCTTGCAGGAATTTGCAAACGGAGAAAAGACCGGTCAGATTCCCGGTACTGTTCGTGATTTTGTATGCGAAACAGGAAAAACTTATGCACTTAAAATTGTCGTGGCAGGCAGAAATGTTAAATGTTATATTGATGACGAACTATATGTTGATTTTGACTGGGATTCTGACTGCAATGCAAAAGTATATCAAGTTGTTTCAAAAGCAGAGAATGGAGATACAATAATCAAACTTGTTAATGTATCCGACGAAAGTCAAGTAATTGCGATTGATATTGAAGGTCTTACAAACATCAATAATACATTAAATGTTTATCGTGTAGCCGGCGACAGTCTTGATAACGATAATATTCTGGGGCAGGAAGAAGATTGCAAATTGATTGATTTTACCATTGAAGTTCCGGACACATCGTTTAATTATACAATCCCGAAATACTCTGTAAATATTATCCGAATAAGCGAAAACGACTAATCAAAAGAAAAATAGGCTCTTCACAGAGCCTATTTTTATTCTGCAAAAAATCATTAGTTGTCAGTAGTATCAATAGCAGGATTCATAAGCTGTTCAAATACATCTCCATCCATCTTTTCATGTTCAATAAGATATTCAGCAACTATTTTAAGCTGTTCAAGATGAGAAGTCAGAATATGCTCCGTTCGCTTGTATGCATCATTGATTATCTCTTCGATTTCCGTATCAATCAAGCCCGCAACAGTTTCGCTGTAATTTCTGACATTACCGTAATCGCGACCTAAGAACACTTCATTCTCTTCACCGGCATAGTTAATCGGACCAAGTTTTTCACTCATACCGTATTTCATAACCATATCACGAGCAATCTTTGTTGCACGTTCAATATCGTTAGATGCTCCGGTTGAAATATCACCAATCGAAATAGCCTCAGCAACTCTGCCACCCAATAACACACACAACGAATTAAGCATATGGGATTTTGCCATGTGCATTTTATCATTTTGCGGACGAGAAAGCGTAAATCCTGCAGCCATACCGCGTCTAATAATTGAAATATGTGTAACGGGATCCTGATCAGGAAGATGATATGTTACGACTGCATGTCCTGCTTCATGATAAGCAGTAATTCTCTTATCCTCTTCTGTTGCCTTGTGAGATTTCTTTTCTGTGCCTACAATAACCTTCATTGTCGCTTCTTCAATCTCAGTCATCGTAATTGCCTTTTTCTTGCGACGAGCTGCTAAAAGAGCAGCTTCATTCATAAGATTTTCCAAATCAGCACCGGTAAAGCCAACTGTAGATTTTGCAATTTCCTTAAGTATAACATCAGGTCCAAGAGGTTTGTTTTTTGAATGAACAATTAAAATTTCCTCTCTGCCTTTTACATCGGGATAACCCACTGCAATCTGTCTGTCAAAGCGACCGGGACGAAGAAGTGCAGGATCCAAGATGTCGGGACGGTTTGTTGCCGCCATAACAATCACTCCAACATTTTCACCAAAGCCATCCATTTCAACAAGCATCTGGTTTAATGTCTGTTCTCTTTCGTCATGTCCGCCACCCATACCGGCACCACGATGACGACCGACTGCATCAATTTCGTCAATGAATATAATTGAGGGGGCATTCTTTTTAGCTTTTTCAAATAAATCTCTGACACGAGAAGCACCGACACCTACATACATTTCAACGAAGTCGGAACCGGATATTGAAAAGAACGGAACATTCGCCTCACCTGCTACTGCCCTCGCAAGCAGGGTCTTTCCCGTGCCGGGAGGACCAATAAGCAAAACACCCTTTGGGATTCTTGCACCTAAATCAGTAAATTCCTGTGGATTTTTAAGAAATTCAACTATTTCGGCTAATTCTTCTTTTTCCTCGTCAGCACCCGCAACATCAGCAAAAGTCGTTTTTCTCTCCTCGTCCTTGCCTTCTTTTACACGTGCTTTCCCGAAATTAAAGGCTCGGTTACTTTCGCCCATAACGGTTCTATCCATTCTTCCCATCATAAAAAAGAAGAATATTCCCATTACTGCCATCAATAAAACGGTAGGAAGAAGACTTATCATCCAAGCTCCCGTACTACTCTTCTGATAATCGAGAACAATCTGATTATCAGGATTCTCTGCATTATACGCAAGGATTGCATCATGCGTATCTTCAATAAAGAGCTCTACATTCGGAACGGTATATTTCTTTAGAGTCTTAGGCTCGTCGACAGTTTTGTATAACAGATTACCACTGGACAAATTTAATGTACATTCAATAATCTGATTGTCTTCAAACAATGCAACTATTTGATAATACTTTGGTAATTCCTTTTTGTTTTGCTCTTTGGTTTGGAAGAATGAGATAGCCAATACTGCAATAAGAGGAATTAAAATATATGGAATAATATGTTTAACACGGTTAGTCACGTTCGTTCTCCTAATTATTTTCTTCCTTTGATTCTGTCAACCGCTTCAGGTTTAATAACTCCGATATAGGGCAAATTGCGATAATATTGAGCGAAATCAAGACCATAACCAATAACAAATACATCCGGCACGGTAAAGCCGACATAATCGGGGCTAATATCAACCTGTCGACGTTCCGGCTTATCAAGCAATGTGCAGATTTTTATGCTTGCAGGATTTCTAACTAATAAAGTATCTTCAACAAAGCTTAAAGTTTTACCGCTGTCAAGAATATCCTCAACAATAAGAACATCGCTGCCTGCAATCGGTTTGTCAAGGTCTTTTGTAAATCTTACTTCGCCGGTCGGCACAGTTTCATCCTTATAAAGAGATGTTGCAAGAAAATCAATTTTACAAGGAATGGTGATAGCACGCATAAGGTCCGCCATTAAAATAACCGAACCTTTGAGAACACTGATAAGAACTAAGTCTTTCCCAACATAATCTCTGCTGATTTGTTCCCCCAGCTCCTTAATTCTCTCTTGCAGTTCTTCTTCGCTGATAAGAACACGTTCTATATCATTTACCATATCAATCATTATAAGACCTCCGTAATGTCTATGCTTAATATATTCTTTGTTTTGTCGGTAATTTTTACACGCTCGTCAGGACCAAAAGGATAGGCGAAGACAATTCCCTCTTTGTCTCTTAATATCGGCATCGTGTTATTTATTTGTGCAGGAATTTTTGCATCAGTATAAAGTTTTTTTAGCTTCCTTGTTGTTTGTCTTCCCGCGATATTTATTTCATCTCCGGCTTTTCGCGTATCGATAATTAAATCGCCGTTAATCAAATCCTTATCTAAACTAAATGATAAATCAGATAATTCTTCATTTTCCAAATAATTTATCTCAATTACATAATTACCAAAAAAATATTTTCCACTATTATTTACAATGGTCGGAGAAAGAAACATCTTATCTTGAATAATCTGCTTATAAATAATTTTACCGTCGCTTTTTATAATATCCCCGCCGGGTAAAGTAACAGCAAAATCCTTTCCCAAATTATCATTGATATAATCAATATGCTTTGACTCGTAATCTCCGTCTGAAAGCTTTTCAAGAATCTTCTGGATAAATCTACAACGTATTGTATTATGTTCATTCAAAATATCCGAAATTAAAAATGAGCTACCAATACAAGAGTGTTCAACTAAATTCCCTACAATATCATTCAGACAGTCATTGTCATCCTTCAGTATCGCAATACTCCTTGCAAAATTTGAATGAAATGCCTGATTTAGTTCAATCAATTTCGGGATAATCTCATTGCGGATATAGTTTCTTGAATAGTCATTATCTGAATTTGTGCTGTCAACTATAAACGGAACATTATTTTCTTTACAGTATTGAATTATCTCTTCTTTCGTGCAGACAATAAGAGGTCGAATATAATTATCTCTGACAGGTGAAATTCCGCATAACCCGCTTAATCCTGTTCCCCTTGCAAGATTAAACAAGAATGTTTCCTCAGAATCGTTAAGGTTGTGTGCAGTTGCGACTTTCGCATCTTGCGAAATCTCGCTAAAAATTCGATATCTCTCATTTCTGCCTGCAAGCTCTAAACTAATACGATTTTTCACCGCAATTTCAGGGACATCAATTTGAAAAACTTGAAGCGGAATATTGTTTTCTTTACAATATGCACGAACAAAGTCCTCATCCCGATATGCCTCTTCGCCGCGAATTTGATGATTTATATGTACAGCAGAAACCTGAATATCAAGTTCATCCGTCAGTTTGATAAGCACATCTAAAAGACACATCGAGTCTGCACCACCGGAAAGTGCAACAATTACTTTATTCCTATCGAGCATATTATATGCTGCAATAGTTTTCTTAACCTTTGTTATCATCGTAATTTCTTTCGATCGAAGTAAAGAGTGTGAATTCCGGTGACCAATTAAGATCAATTCTTTCGGTCGGACCGTGTCTGTTTTTCTGCACAAGAACCTGAGCCCTGTTAAGATTTACCGGCATAGCCTCATCATCACCGGAATCGGCATTCTTGTAGTAATCTTCACGATAGAGCATCATTACTATATCGGCATCCTGCTCAATAGAACCGGATTCTCTCAAGTCTGAAAGTTGTGGTTTGTGTGACTTGGCACCTCTCGAATCTGTACCACGACTAAGCTGTGCACAAGTAATTACTGGAATCTTTAAGTCTTTTGCCATCAGTTTAAGGCTTCGGGTAATCTCTGAAACTTCCTGAACTCTGTTTTCAGTTTTTTTTGCACTTTGCATTAACTGCAAGTAGTCAATAAAAACACAGTCTATATTCTTCAATCTGCGTATTCTTGCCTTCATTTCCGGAACTGTGATATTCGAGGTATCATCAAAATAAATATCATATTCACTTAAATATACAGCAGCAGCCGTGAGATTCTCCCACTCGTCAGGAGTAAAATTCCCCGTACGCATTTTTGTGCTCGGAACACGTGCTTCAGTTGACAAAAGTCGTTGAGCAAGCTGTTCCCGACTCATTTCAAGTGAAAAGAACAACACTCTCTTTCTACCTTTTACGGAAACATTGCGAGCTAAATTTAATGCAAAACTTGTCTTACCCATAGAGGGACGAGCTCCGATAATGATTAAATCGGATTTATTAAGTCCGGTAATAACTCTGTCCAAATCTTCAAAACCGGTCTTTAAACCCATATATTTTTCCCTTTCGGGACTGCTTATTTCATATAAACGCTCATATACTTCAGGAAGAATGTCTGCAAATCGAGCCGGTCCTTTAACAGAAGAACTTTGACGAATATCATATATTTTCTGCTCGGCACTGTCTAAAAGAGCATCTGCAGTATCTTTTTCAGCACTTGCTTCTTCCAAAATTTCTGCGGCGACAGACACTAACGTACGCAAATAATACTTTTCACGTACAATTTCACAATACGACTCAACATTAGCAACTGAAGGAACGGCTGCAGCAAGTTGAGCTAAATACAACTTACCGCTTTTGTCATCATACAGCTCATCATTTTTTAGAGACTCAAGCACAGTCAAGGGGTCTATACTTCCGCCTTTTGAAGCATCCAGTGCTAAAATATGGCTGTATATTGCTTTATGTTGCGGAAGATAGAAATAATCCACCTTCAAAATCATTGAAACTTGACTCAAACAAGAAGGTTCTTTCAGGATGCACCCTAAAACTGACTGCTCAGCATCCAGGCTATATGGTAACAAATCGGCCGAGAGAAGATTTCGGATAACTTCAGAACTGCTCATTCTATTCTCCGACTACAATAAATATTTTACAGGAAACTTGATTATGAAGTTTAATATCACATTCAAAAGTTCCAAAGGATTTAATATCATCCATTGTCATTTTACGTCTGTCAATACTGATATCAAACTGCTCTTCGATAGCTTTTGACACATCTTTTGTTGTGACCGAACCAAATAACTTACCGCTTGCTCCGACATTGGTCTTAATCTTTATTGTCTTTCCGTCAAGCAAAGCAGCAGCCTCCTGTGCAGCTTTTAACTCTTCAGCTTTTCTGTATGCTTCAGCTGCCTCACGATTTTTCAATTCATTGAGAGCTTGCTTGTTAAACTCTTTTGCAAGTTTTCTGGGGAAAAGAAAATTACGAGCATAGCCATCAGCAACGGTTACTTTTTCACCTTTTTTACCTAAAGACTTAACGTCTTGTAATAATACTACTTCCATAATCCACCTCAATAATCTAAGTCGATAATTAAAGGAATAATTATCGGGCTGCGTTTAATTCTGTTATAAATAAGTCTGCCTACTTCGTCACGAATTTTGCTTTTAAGGTTATTTGTACCGGGAAAATTTCCTCGTTTAAGAATGTTCTTTACCAAATCGATAACTTCATTATAAATCTCCTCATTCTCAGAAACAAAAGTAAATCCTCGGGACTCAATAATCGGCTCGCCGATAAGTTCCAATGTATTATATTCGACGGCTATGCCTATTATAAACACACCTTCATCACCCAATTGAGTTCTGTCACGAATAACAATATTACCGATATCCCCGACACCATAACCGTCAACTATTACTCTTCCTGACGGAACATCTTGAACTTCAAAAGCACCATATTCAGATATTTCAATTGAAGTCCCATTATTAACAACAAAAATGTTTTCTGCAGGCACACCAACAGATTGAGCTATTTTCTTGTTGGCAATCAAATGTTTCTGCTCACCATGAATGGGAATATAATACTTGGGCTTAACAAGATTAAGCATAAGTTTAAGTTCCTCTTGGCAAGCATGTCCGGAGACATGCACATCGTACATTTTGCTGTATGCAACCTCAGCACCAAGTTTTATCAAATCATTTATTACATTATCGACTGTCTTTTCATTCCCCGGAATCGGTGTTGCCGAAATAATAATCATATCATTCGGACCGATTTTGATTCGTCTGTGCATTCCGGTCGACATACGAGTAAGAGCCGACATAGTTTCACCCTGCGAACCCGTTGTAATGATCGTCAACTGTTCATCTTTATATTCGTTGATTTGATCAATTTCAACCAATGTTCCCGGTTTAATATTCATATATTCAAGCTCATTGGCTATTTTGACAACATTTTCAATGCTTCTGCCGGATAACACTACCTTACGCCCCATGGCTTCAGAAGTTGAAATAATCTGCTGTATACGATGTATATTTGAAGCAAAGGTCGCTACAATAACGCGTTTATTGCCAGCCTTTTGAAATAATTGATATAGAGTCTCACCAACTATCTTTTCGCTCTCGGTATATCCGGGACGCTCTGCATTTGTAGAGTCAGCAAGCATGCACAGAACATTTTCTTTGCTTATCTCAGCAAATCTTGTAAGGTCAATAACATCTGCGTCAATAGGCGTGAAATCAATCTTAAAATCACCGGTATGAATAATAGTTCCCGCATCAGTGCGAATTGCAAATGCGATAGCATCGGGGACAGAGTGATTCACATGAATTGCTTCAACCATAAAGTTGCCACATGCAACATTATCTCCCGGCTCGATGGTATGCATAACCGCAGTGCTCAAAACATCGTGTTCTTCAAGTTTTGAAGCAATAATATTTACAGCTAAAAGAGTGGCATATATCGGTGCATGAACTTTCTGAAGAAGATAAGCAAGACCTCCGATATGATCTTCATGAGCGTGTGTAATGAAAATACCTTTCAACCTATCTGCATTTTCTTCAATATATGTAAAATCAGGTAAAACTAAGTCAACACCCGGCAAGGTACTGTCAGGAAATGCTAATCCACAATCAAGAAGAATCATATCTTCTCCGTATTCGAACACGGTAAGATTCTTTCCAACTTCATTTATACCGCCAAGAAATGAAATCTTCATCGGTATATTTGCTTCATTTGACTGCAATACTAAATCATCAATTCGCAATTTTGAGCCAAATCCAATATTCTCAAATGGGTTGTTTGACATAATACGATACATTCCTCCTTATACTCTTTAATATCAAAATATTATACATCAATAATCTTTTTTAGTCAAGTTAATTTTCTAAATTTAATATTTAATTGACTTTTTCTTTTCTTTATGATATGATTGTTAAGGTGATATTTATGGATGAAACAGTATATCTTTACACGGACGGTGCTTGCTCAGGAAATCCCGGTCCCGGCGGTTATGCCTCTATTCTTGTTTATAAAGGCTTTGAAAAAGTAATCTGTGGCGGTTCACCTCACACAACAAACAACAGAATGGAATTGTCAGCAGTTATCGAAGGATTAAAAGCGTTGAATCGCAAAAGCGATGTCCTTGTCACAAGTGATTCATCTTATGTTTGTAACGCTGTTAATATGGATTGGCTTAAAAATTGGAAAAAAAATAACTACAAAAGAAAAGGTCAAGATATTCCGAATGTGGATCTGTGGAAGGAATTTGATTCTCTCATTCAGAATCATAATGTAACTTTTAATTGGATAAAAGGTCATGACGGACACGAATATAATGAACGATGTGATAAAATAGCAGTTGCCGAGGCTGAAAAACATAAAAACTCCTGATGGTTTAAATTAACTCAAATATTTTTCTAATGACGTACAGTTAAGACTTTTTTACATTACATTTAAAGAAATATCAAAAAAATAAAAAAGTACTTGCATTTATGAGAAGTTTATGATATAATAACAAAGCTGTCCGGGTGTGGCGCAGTTGGGAGCGCGCTTGACTGGGGGTCAAGAGGCCGTGAGTTCAAGTCTCGCCACTCGGACCAGTAAAAAAAGGCTGTGTAATGCGTTTTTGCACTACACAGCCTTTTTTCTTTTTCTTTAAAGATTCAATTTTATCTTTTTTTTATCTAATTATTCTGTCTCTTGTCCCATCGTAAGAACTAAATTATGCGTATTTTCAGATAATGATTCACTCATATGTTGGTAAATTTCCATTGTTGTCTTTATGCTTGAATGCCCGCATATTGTTTTTGCCGCCTGAGGCTGCACACCACTCTCTACAAGCATAGTGGCATAATTATGACGCAAATAGTGTTTGGTAATTTCTGTACCATCAACAAAGGCTTTTTTTATAAATTTTTTCCATATATCATCCTGTTCACTGTACGATAACGGATTACCATTTGCATCATGAAGCAAATATCCTTCTGGCAAGTTTTCAAAATTTATATACTTACGTGCTTCATTAGGTATTGTTATCTCCCTTTCTCCCGCTTTACTTTTAGTTGAATGTTCAATTATTGCCTGATTATTGTCAGGATATAGGCACTGCTTATTAATGTTAATAGTATTACCATTAATATCTTTGCCTGTCAATGCCAAACACTCCCCTCTTCGTAGACCAAACCAATATAAAAGTGCAGCAAACAAACCTGATTGAGAATCATCAATCGCATCTAAATATTTTTTTCGCTCTTCTTCTGTTAATGCTCTTCTCTTTTTTGGAGGTGCTCCTATTGCCTTTAAACCTTTTGCAGGGTTTTTAAGCAAATAATTATCGTTGATTGCACTTTCAAACAAAGAGAACATTATCTTTTTAGCATCATTGACAGTTTTTTGACTTAATCCTTTACTGTTCATTTCATTAAGTACCAGTTGACAATCACTGCGTTTTACATCTATTAACTTAAATGTACCAAGTTCAGGCAAAATATGACAATTTAAAATAGTTTTATAGAAACTCTGTGTCGTAATTTTTAATACAGACTTATATGCTTCAAACCAGATCTCAGACCAAGCCTCAACAGTCATGTTTGCATCATTTATGGGCCTCAATGTTTGTTTGTATTCATCAACCTTTTGCTCTAATTCCTTTTTGGTTTTGCCATATATTTTCTTATACTTAGGCTTTCCATCTTTCTTTTTTTTGCCAGTCGGAACATATTGTGAATAATATCCATCTTTATTTTTCTTGCTACTCATTACGATACTTCCTTTCTTATTTGATAAGTTTCTAATTGAGAATCAAAAAACTTATCAAATGAACTGATAGGTATCAAAACCTTTTTACCAAATCGTTTTACTTCTGGACATTCTTCATTTTTTAGTAGTTCATAAATTTTACTCCGACATATACCATATCGTATGCAAGCTTCACTAATGGAACAATACAGTTTATCAATTTTTACCATTTTATCACCCTCTTTCTTTAAAATAATATGCTTGAAATTGACCAATATCATCAATCATAAATCGTCCTTGTGCTGATTTTGGTATCTGAGTTGCGATAGTTGAGTCCAAGATAATTCTCGACAATACCTCATCTGCTCGACCACATATACGACAGTTGATATTATTCTTTATTTGCCCCGGGAGAATATCCGCATCTGGTCTTTGTGTTGCGATAATAAGATGAATACCGAAGGCTCTTCCTTGTCTTGCTATTGTGGATAACATTCCCGTAATTCGTTTAATCTGTGTTTTTATATCTTTATCTGCACCGGTAGTGTCAAGAAGTTCAGCCACCTCATCACAAGCAACTATTATTCTTTTCATTTTTGCATTTCTGTTCTTGTTATACTCATTTATATTGGTTGATTTGCTTGCATTGAATAATTCCTTTCTTTCATTCATTGTTTCAATGATTTTTGAAAGGTGAGATTCAAAACTATCTATGTCGTATGATATGATATTTCTTGACCACATAGGTTTTACAAAATCTACTTGCTTGAAGTCTGCGAGGTATAAAACAGCTCCTTTTTTTACGCATTGAAACAACAAGCATTTAAGTAATATTGTCTTTCCCGAACCTGTCGCTCCACCGATAAGAATGTGAGAAACTTTGTCAAGATTGATTTCAAGTTCTCCCGCATATCCTATTCCTGCTTTTAACACAAAATTCTCTTTTGATATGAAATTATCTTTCCACTCAACTGAATCGGGCAAAGCACCGATTGCATCGACTGCTCTAACTAAAACGGTTCTTTTATCTTTTTGTAATTTAAGATCAATAATGTGTGAATTTAGTGCTGTCTCAACCTTTTCACGTTCTTTATCCCATCTTGCAAAGGGAATACCAACCGTATCAAATATGTATTCTCTTATCTTTGGATTCTTTTTGTCCTTTGTAATTGAAATTAAAAACGGTGTATTTTTTTCGTCATCAACAAACCCTGTCTGTCTTAGATAATCACTTATTCTCCTTGCTCGTAACGGTGTACCCAACATGTATAATGTAATTAATACAAATACTATTGTAATTATAGCCGCTGAAATAATGTTTTGAATGTTGGTCTTGTCGATTATTAGCAAGAGAATTGCGAATACCCCCATACCCTCCAACCACATGAGGCACGAGATTATTCGCCTCATTCTTACCCTGCACAGACCGGCTTTGATTCTTAAGAATGCAAAATATCCGCTGTTTGATGTGAAATTATTCATTGTGTGCCTCCTTATTGTAGTATGTTTTTCTTATTTTATTAACGATTTTGCCCTCGGAATCTATAACATCAACAATGCAATCAAAAGTCATATGCCAACCTTCCACCAATTCCATCGCTTCGTCATAAGACATCACCTTTTCTTCCGGTCTAATACAATTTTTTGATGAACGAATCGGGTGGAAAAAGGGCGGATATAACCCAAGCCGAGCACCTTTAATAATCTTCTTGTCGATTTTCTTTCCGGACTCATCTTCTGATTGAACATCAACGGTGTCAAATTTAGATGTGTCAACACCATCGAAAGCTTCCTCAAACTCATCAAGATCAACAGATGTAAGATATGAAGTAAGATACGCCCCTACATTCGTAATTCCTTCACGTATCCTTTTGACACTTACGAAACCGTGTCCCCACATCTTGCTCAGTTCATCGTTGGATATGTAAGGATATGGTTTCGGGAAAATGTAAATAATATGTGCGTGCCATGAGCCACTGCATTGAGGTTCACAACATATTATGAATCTCACATCCTTACCGTATTTATATCTGAACCGCTTATGATAACGGTCAATATCTATGTATAGCTTTTTCGTCTCTCTCATAGGATTTGTCTTCTCATTTTCATTTTCTCTTTGCCTATATGTAAGAGTAACGAATAAGCATTTTCGGACATCTGTACAGTTGGCATTGATAATGTCCCTTCCTCGTTCCAATGATTTTTTTAGTGTTGTCATACTGTCCTTGCGAGATTTATTATGATTAAAGTCGCACAAAACACCATCCCTATCTACATATTGATCCTTGCTTATCTTAGTAATCTGAATGTTGGTATTGCGTGACTGACATATTGTAATTCTTACTGTATTTCCGGCAATGGTAACACTAACATTGTTATCATGTGTCGTCATCGCATCATCAGATTTTTTGATGCGAAAATACAACACTAATCACCTCTCATATTTTCTTTTTCGTGTAAAGTTTAATAGTAATCAAGTTAAAGGCACCGACAACCGCACCTTACGGTGCGGTATGTCGTCGCACACTTACTTCTTGGATTCAACAATACTGATATCTTTTGCGGTTGCTGTGAATGCGATTCCTCGATCACTTGAATAAGGTCTAACCATAAGATCAGTAAATTTTACTCGTGACATTACTTCAATATTTTTCGGTGTTATTTCTCCGGGAATTTTGACCGATAATCGTTCAAGTTCATGTTTCGATAACAACACATCATATTTCACACCGGAAGGGTTTTTTGCTTTCACTCCGTTTGTGTATTCATAATATTCACTTGCACCGGCAAAAATCATTTCTTCACCAAGACATTTATTGTCAATCCATACCTCGCTTGCTTTTATTGCCATAATTTTCCACCTCCTTTCGGAATTGATTACTTGAATCTATATAAGGTTCAGGTATTTATGCTTCACATGTTTTCACAGAACATTTTGTATAATCGGCAAAGAAAATCTTTTTCATGTGAAACCACCTTCTTCCTCATATATCTAATAACATTCTCTGTGTTATTAAACCGTAAACTATTGCAATTGACTTTCACAATCATAATATAGCATATAAATTTAAGATCGGCAAATGAAAACACTGTCAAAACACTATCAACTTTTCATTTTTGTTTTTTATCAATATTATGATGTAAATTTATTTATGTAGGAACAAGGGGCATCAAATCTTTCGGAAATCTGTAAAAATGATATGTTTTTACAAATAGAACTTGTGACTTTATCGATGTCCCATTGTTCCTATTGCTCCAGATAATTTTTAGAGATTAATCATTCATATTCGGATCAAATTGTCGAAAATAAAAATTCTTCTGTTTGCTAAAAAAATCGTTAAAATATTCAACTTTTGTTAAGGTAGGATCAAATTTACGAATATAAAGTTCATCCCCTTTGCTGAAAAATTCTTCAGGATATTCAAACTTTGATAAGTAGTATTTTTCTTGCTCGTCGGATAAACTTAAGAGGCTATTAGCAGTACGAACACAGATTAAAGCCGTTCCAACAATTATATCCAGCAAATCGCCGTTTTCACTATAAATGGCTCGATTAAGAGGTAGATTGTGTACCTTTCCCTCTGCATTACAGATAAGCACAACATCGTCAAAGAAATATGCGGATTCAATGTTTCCCCCGACAGCTTTTGCTACATTATCTAAAGTTTTATTAAATTCAGTGATTCTTGCCACCTTTCCAGGTTCAAGAAGAATTACTTTCAATTTTTCCTTAGATTCAATATATTCAAAATTAACTTTTTTGAATCCGTATCTATTACAATAGTAAAAGCCAGGTTCGATTTTATCCGTATTTTTTATCTCAATTATGTCGCTCACATTGAGAAAGTGAGGAGCAAATCCATCATCATTAAATATTTTATTGATATCTTTCAAACTCTCTACTGTATCAGGCAAATCACTTTCATAGATTTTGTCATATATCTTGCAATCTATATCCGATGTGCCTTGTATTTCTTCTAATACCTCGTAGTTCTCAAATTCAACGCAATTATCGTCACGTAATGGATTAATTTTATATATAGTTATGTTCATGATATCAGTCCTTTCAATTTTAATTAAATTAATCGTTTACATCTTTTGAAGACACTTCGATACATTGTTTCCGATAGTATCTATGCGAGATGTAAATATGTTTTTAAATTTGCGGATTTTTATTTCAAAAATCTCAAGTGTAGAGATCTTTTGTGACTTAAAAAATTTATTTGATTAACTTTCTCCTGCCAAAGCAAGGAGATTTACGGAGCAAAAATTGTGCCCCTTCGCTTAAAGTAATTTATACAAGACAATAGGTCATTCACCTCCCTTCTCAAATATGTACACACAAATGCTTTTGTTGTTTGCGAGCCGAAAAGAAAAATGTTTATTGTTTCCCGATACATCCGCAATATATCGTGATTTGGTTACACTTCTTACTCCCGCACATCGTGGTTTGTTTTTCTCCTTATACCACCTCCGTAAAATCAAGGTTTAATTTTTTACACATAATGCCTGCGACCTTACCGATAATATCATTGTTCCTTTTGCTCCAGATGGTTTTTAGAGATTAATAGTACATATTAGTAGCAATTTTACAAGCATACACTTCACCTACCTTTTTAGAAAGAATATATAGGATGTTTAAATTTTGATAAGTAGTATTTTACCTCTTCATCTGATAAACTTCCGAAGCCATTATTGGTAATGCCACAGATTAAAGCCGTTCCGGCAACTATAGCCACTAATTTGCCATTTTTTGTAAAAAAGAATCTATTAAAAGGTAGATGGCGAATATGCCCCTCAGCATTATAGATAAGAACAACATCATCATCTAAGACTTGTGAAAGCTGATATCCTTCCTTAATAATGTTGTTTATACCTTCTGGAGCAGTACTGATTTCAGTTGTTCTTGCAGCTTTCCCCGGTTCAAGAATAACTACTTTCATTGTTTTTTCATTCGGTGCGATGTATGTAAAAGCAACTTTTTTGAATCCGTATTTATTACAATAGTAAAAACCCGGTTCGATTTTATCCGTATTTTTTATCTCAATTATGTCGCTCACGTTGATAGAGTGAGGGGCAAATCCTTTCGGTGGAGATGCGTTAAATTTTTTACATATATCTTTTAAATTCTTTACTGTATCAGGCAAATTGCCTTCATAGATTTTCACGTATAGCTTGCAATCTATATCCGATGTGCCTTGTAAGTTTTCTAAATGTTCGTATTCCACAAATTGAACACGATTCTTATCACGTAATAGATTAATTTTATATATAGTGATGTTCATGATATCAGTCCTTTCAATTTTAATTAAAGTAATTGTTTACATCTTTTGAAGACACTTCGATACATTGTTTCCGATAGTATCTATGCGAGATGTAAATATGTTTTTAAATCTGCGGATTTTTATTTCAACAGTCTCAAGTAGAGATTACTTTTGTGACTTCAAAAATTTATTTGATTAACTTTCTCCTGCCAAAGCAAGGAGATTTACGGAGCAAAAATTGTGCCTCTTCGCTTAAAGTAATTTATACAAGACAATAGGTCATTCACCTCCCTCCTCAAATATGTACACACAAATGCTTTTGTTTTTTGCGAGCCGAAAAGAAAAATGTTTATTGTTTCCCGATACATCCGCAATATATCGTGATTTGGTTACACTTCTTACTCCCGCACATCGTGGTTTGTTTTTCTCCTTATACCACCTCCTTAAAAATTAGATTTGTTAGGGATATTATCCCTCGAACAAGTTTTAGAGCTGTAAAAAAGCCGATTCTTGTTTCGTAAAAAAAGAGAGTTCGGAGCGGGTAGTTGCTACTACCGCCATTGGGTTTTCACCATCGCCTGTTTCGTCGGCGACTCACGATTGAAGTATCATTATGCCCTGGGTATGTCATGGCCATACCGGTAGCAACCCGGTATTTTGCAGATAATGTTTTTCGCTACGTCTTAAAGACATCATGGCGCATATCTGCTTCGGCTCGGTACACAGGGAACGTACTCCGAACTCCGTATTCAATTTTCAAGGTTCAAATTTCAGGAACTATGTCCTTCAATAACAGAGTTGTATTCTGACTGTTACACTTCCCGGTACCCTTCAGTACTGCAGATGATGATTTTTCAGTCAGTTTATAAAACAGTTCATGTATCAATCTGCCTATTTGCTTGAACGATGTCCGTTTCATAAAACTCTTGAAATTCTAAACAAAATGTGGTATAGTTAAAGTAATAATTTAGGTGCGTTGTGAAGTGTATTTGTGCTCTCTGTTACGATAACATTATACAACTTTTTTTTGAGCCTGTCGTCCCCTTGAGGTTCCCTTAAAGTTCCCTTAAAGTTCCCTTGAGTTTCAGATAAAGCATGTTTTTATTATTATATTATTGGAGATGATTAACATGAGTGATTTTGTATTTGCCTCTTATATAAAAGAATTAAAAAGTGCATGGCAAGGAAATATTTCCAATGAGTATTTCATACAATTATTATATGATTCTATAGTCATGCCAGAAGATCTTTACGGAAAAAATGATCATTTCATTTCAGTTACAAAAAAAACTGCCAGTGAACTTATAAATCGAAAAATTAATGTGCATGCAGAAGTAGTAAAGGCAGCTTATTCTTCAAAGGTTACTGAATCAATCAACGGATATTTTAAAGATGTAATTATTTGTTCTTTAAACCCTGACGAAATATATTCTCTTATTGGTAATATAAATAAATTAGTGAAAAATGATATAAAAATATCAAAGAATACTCAAAAGGACATTAAAAAACTTGCGAAAAAAGCAGAGTTAGTATATGAAGAAATGGAAGGCGAGGGTAAAAAAAATCCCGATAAAACTCATCTTTCTGATGAAACTAAAAATGCTCTTGCGGATTTTTTGGTGCGAAGTTTTCGCTTATCAATCTCAGTGCCAAATAAACTTCCAAAAGATACAAGTACTCCGAAAAAAATTAAAAGTGTTCCTGTACCTGAGCAGATTGAAGATACAGAAGATAGCTATACAGATGCACTTCTTGCAGCTTACGGTCAGATTGAAGGAATTAAAGATTTCCATGTTGATATGCTTGATGCATACCCAAATCATAAGAATAACTTCCAAAATCAAAGAAAATATTACTTTGCAGCAGAGGCAGTTCGCCGAGGAATACGTGACTCATATCTATATAAGAATGAAGATCAGTTTGAAATTCTGAAAGATGAAGTATACGAGGGTGTAAATGAAGTTTGGGAGGATGATGCAAAAAACGGTCTTGCAAGAATGAGAAAAGTATTAACACAAGCAACAGTAATATCCTTGGATAAATGTCTTATATATAGAAAGACCCAGTTGGTAGGTAACGCCGAGCGTAAAGGTGTTTGCCATTTCCTTGTAAATGATAAGAAATTGAAAGGGTGGGTGCGAGACGATGACGAACAGGCTGTTTAATAAGTCATTTGAAACCTCAATTCGTATATTATTATTACTGACTGAGTTTAGTTGCGGTCAAAATTTAGATAGGATTTATATCTTTGACTTTATGATTTCATACGGAACGACATTTGGTGTAAGTGAACATGATCTGAATGGTAATAATCCATATAAATTCGGCGAGTTGGCTACACGTCGTGAAATTGCACGAATGGCATTAAAAGAGCTTGTTTTAGATGGTATGGTTTGCCCACTCAACTCAGTTGATGGAATTTTGTATTCAATTACTGATACCGGTCGCAAATATGCTGCAACATTGGAAAGCGAATATGCAACGGAGTACCGCAGCACAGCAAAAAAAATTATAGAGAAATTTTCCGATGTATCGGAATGTACTATCCTTAATCAAATTAGTAAAAAGTCAGTTGAGTTACTGAGAAATAAGCAGGAGTAGAAAATCATGAATAGGTTTTATATAAAAAGTATAGGTGTCTCCGGTCCTACAGTTAATTATTCAGAAATAGTTTTTGATTCCGGTGTCAACATTGTATATGGCTCTTCTGCCTTCGGGAAATCATATATAATTGATTGTATTGATTTTATGTTTGGCTCCTCAAAGGTGCCTTTCAGTAAATTAGCCACCGGCTATGATACTATCCATATGACAATGGCAACTCAATATGGCGAGTTTGTTCAGATGGAACGAAAAATTATTGATAGTAAAAGTAGCAAAAAATCAGATATGGGTGAAAATCTTGTTAGAGTAAAAACAAATTGTTATAGAATAAAATGGGGTGTTTGCAAAATATCAAATTTGGAATATAGTGATCTGCTACTCCAATTGTTGGGAATTAAAGAAAGACACCAAATTATTTCTACACAATCGTTTGCCCAAGAAAACCTTACCAACAGGAGTTTCCTTAACTTGTACTTTAAAGATGAAAACAGCATCTATAAAAAAGGTTCAATATTTGATATTCCAAAAAATTCAAAAAAGACAGTTAGTTTAACTGCATTGCATTTTCTTTTCACAGGAAATGATTTATGCGAGATTATTCCCATGCAAAGTCAAAAAGATCGTGAGTTGAGGAAAGAAGATAATAATTCCTATGTGATTTATATCAACAATAAGAAACAAGAATTAGCAAACAGACGAAAAGCTTTAGAAAAAGAACTTTCAGAAATTGATGTTGCCGATATTGAACTTAAAATGGATTCTTGTTTGAAAGAGATAAGCCTAATTGAAAATCAAATTGATGAAGCCACCGAGCAGAGTCGTAAACTATTAAAAGAGGGCTTTGATACTACTTCTCAATTGGAAGAGGCTATATATCTTCAAGACCGTTACAAAGCTCTGAGAACTCAATACAAATCCGATATAAAAAAACTTCGTTTCATCATCGAAGGAGAGAAAAAGAATTCTCATCGAAAGAATGTTGTTAAATGTCCTTTCTGTTATACTGTTCTGCAAGAGGAGTCGGAACAGCATATTGCATACGCGAAGGCATCTCAGGCAGAACTGTCTCGCATTACTATGCAGTTGTCTGATCTGAAAGAAACTGAAAAAGATATTCAGCATGAAATCAATAATCTGGAAACCCGTGTTCAAGAACTTAAAAAGCAAAACAATGAAATAACACAGATGATTAGCAGAAGCTTAAACCCGAAAGCAGAGCATTTGCGTGATATGTTGGAATCTTATAAGCACATTGTACATATTAGGAAAGAGTTATCAGATATCAACAAAATGACCGAATCTCTCAATTCAGATGCCTATGGATATGAAATGGGCAAAGAGAATGATGAGATTGAATTTTGTCCGTCAATGTATCTCGATGAACATCGTTGGGTGCAGTGGAGTAATACATTTAATAGAATAGTGAAAGAATGTAATTATCCGGATTACCAAATGGCACATATTTCTCTTGATACTTACGATGCGATAGTGAACTGGAAACATAAGTCCGATGAAAGCAAAAGTTATCGTGCATTTCTCAACAGTGTTCTTATGTTTTCATTAATGAAAACACTTGAAAATAATGGCACTTTCCGTCCTGCAATGTTGATTTTAGGTTCACCGATTTTGACACAAAAAGAAAATGTGCAAAAGACAGAATCGGCGACTCTTGAAATGCAAAGATCTTTGTTTAAATATATGATTGATAATTGTGGAGATAATCAGATTATTCTTTTTGAAAACGATATGCCGATAGGGATAGATTGTAGTACAGCACATTTTATTAGAATTCCGGACAATAGATTCCATGGTGTATATGATTTCTTAGAGGATTACAGTAGTAGGTGGTTTGATTTTTAGGAATAGGAATGACAGGTGCAATTTTATGTTCTTAATCTTTTGATGAAATTATCAATAAAAGAATTTGTGTTAACGATTTTTGATAAAACAGATCCCTTAAAACTCTACTATTCGCTCATAAAAATGTGATATTTCCTATAAATATGCTCATAAAAGTGTACAAAAACAAAAAAATACACTCATAAAAGTGTAAAAAGGGTTGATTTTTCACCACTTTTTGTGTATAATACAGAAGAAATATGAAAAGGAGGGATGCTTATGTACCTCAAAAGAAGAATAGATAGATTCCTTTCTGATTGGAAAAAAGATGAAAACAGAAAGCCGTTGATAGTAAAAGGTTCTCGGCAGATTGGGAAAACCGAGTCTATAAGAAAGTTTGCTAAGGAAAACTACAAGAGCATAATAGAGATAAACTTTGTAACCTCGGAAAAGTACAAAATGATTGCGGCGGATGGCTACGATGTTGCTTCCATTATCAAAAATATTTCAATTATTGACCCATCTTTCAGATTTATTCCGGGAGAAACACTCATTTTTTTCGATGAAATTCAGGAATACCCTGAAATAGCAACCTCGCTTAAATTCTTCAACGATGACGGTAATTATGATGTAATCTGTTCGGGTTCTCTTTTAGGAATAAATTATAAGAGAATTGAAAGTAACAGTGTGGGCAATAAAACAGACTACCAAATGTTCTCTCTTGATTTTGAAGAGTTTTTATGGGCAAAAGGATATACATCAACCCAAATTGATGATATGTTGCAGTCAATGCTTACTCTAAAACCTTTTTCCAAGCTTCAGCATACTGTTCTTACATCATTGTTTTTAGATTATTGTATTCTCGGCGGAATGCCGGAGGTGGTAAAACGATACATCAAAAATAATACATTTGAAGGCACACTTGAAATACAAAGACAACTTATTGCTGACTATAAAGAAGATATACGCAAGTATGCTGAAGGTCTTGATCAAACAAGAATAATGAATGTATTTAACAGTATCCCTGTTCAACTTGCAAAAGAAAACAAAAAATTTCAGCTTTCACAAGTACAAAAGGGAGCGCGATTTAAAGATTATCGGGGTTGTATTGAATGGTTAGAAGATGCAGGAATGATATATCTTTGTTACTGTCTGAACAGTCCCGAACTTCCGTTAAAGGGCAATTATGACCACAACAAATTCAAGGTATATTTTTGTGACACCGGTTTGTTTGTGGCTTTGCTCGACGATGAAGCACAAGAAGACCTCAGAGCCAACAAAAATCTGTCTGTATATAAAGGTGCATTGTATGAAAGCATTGTTGCAGAAGCCCTTGTAAAATCAGGATATGGTCTTTATTACTACAAAAAAGACAGTTCAACATTAGAACAGGATTTTTTTGTGCGTACGGCGAACAATCTTATTCCGTTGGAAGTAAAGTCTGCCAATAACAGATCAAAATCGCTTTCTGCATTAGTTGCGAATGAAAATTATTCTGATATTGAATTTGGCATAAAGTTGTGTGCGGCAAATATCGGGTTTAATAACAATATTTACACCTTCCCTCATTACTGTACATTTTTATTGAAGAGATATTTGAAAGAAAAACATTGAAATTCCAGACGACAGATTCCAGGGTGTAGGTGATTTATTTAATGGTTATTATGGCAGATGGGATTTTTGATTTTTAGGAATAATTTGATTGTCTGGATGTTAAGCTAATTATTACAAAACCTTCACCATTCCATAATTGGATAAAATAAAAAAGGGCTTTTAAAGTCGTAATTTGACCTCAAAAGCCCTAATTTTATGTATTCAATGTGTTAGCAATAATATAAGGCTGATTTCATTGCCCGCAAACCCGAGATTATATTAGCATTTTCATTAGAGTTAACGATGTCCGGCATACTGAAGTCATATTCCTCATTATTATTTTCATTCTATATTTCATAAAAATAATAGCCTCCGGTGGGAGGCAATTATTTTTTGTGCAAGCAAAGATGTTTGAATCGTAATCAGTTAATTAAATGCATATTTAGATTAGTTTAATCCTAATTCTGCTTTAACTGCAATTACCTCTTCATCGCTAAGAATAATCGGATAATAGGGAACTGGGAATTCATTAACATCAACTGTTGGAATAAAACCCAATCTCTTATAAACTGCTCCTTTTGGGATTGTGGTTTTAGCCACGTCGTCATATCCGTAAATACGATTTATCGAAGATGCTGAATCCAAATAGATTCTACCATAAACACCGGTAGGATTAAATGAGTCGGAACCATTAATGTTAATAACGCCACCATCAAGCACATAAAGTTTGGCATCTCCTCGACCTGCAGGCATATGACCCGGTCCGGTAAATTGATCGTCATAGTAGTAATAGTCTTCATAAAGAGTGCCATTCAAGGTAAACGCTTCTCCATGTGCAAAAATATATGGGTTTGTTCCGGTAAAATTCATTGTCGCACCCTCGCCGACTATCATTTTGAAGCCGGGCATAAAGACAAAACCAAAGTTCGCACCTATTGTACCGTTGTAAAACTCAACTTGAGAATTGCCTGCAAACTTACATTTGAAAGAACTTGATTTCAACGTTTGACCTTCCAATGTAATTGACGACGAACCAAAATCTACATTTCCGTAAAACTTATAGTGCGTTCGATTGCTTGAATCAACGGTTCTTGTACAGGTGGCACCTTCTTTAAGATAGCACATTGCATCACTGTCTTTATATATTTGGTTAAAATGACAATAATAGAATCGACTGTTAGCAAACATTTTAACAGAACCGGAAAGCATCGCTCCATATTCCATGTTAAGAGTTGCTCTCATGCAATTCATTTCAAACTCATCAATAGGCCAAATGCCTTTACTGTTCATTGCATATCCGGCAGAGCCACCACGCCAATCTTTGACACCATAGGTTTCAAACATTCTTGCTCCATTGAACAAGTTGACCAAACCGCCATTGTCGGTTACATAACCTGCACAGTCAAAAATTCCGCCATTGTTTACTGTAATAATACCGCCTAAATTTACGTCAGAGTAATTACCAGAAACACCATAATCAGGAGCTGCTGCTATTGCAATGCTGGTTTCGGCATTGATTAACATCGTACCATTTACGGTAATAGTCTTATTCTCCGGTATAGTAAAAATTCTGTAAAGTGCTTTTCTGTAAGTAGTGCCTGTATTATTGGGACTAAATTTATCATAGACATTATTCGTATCACTTTGCGTCGTGTATCCAACATCGCCATCCATGCAGGGAATAATGAGAGTATTGCCACTTGCAATTGTCATATCTTCCTGTAATGTATAGTCACAAAGAAGATAGATGTTTGCATTGTTTGCTGCTGCGTTTGCTGCTTCAAGAGTATGATAAACAGTATTATATCCGTCAACAGATGCAACAGCAGGTATTTTTGCATTTGTCAGTGCTGTACCACAATTTGCACAAGTATAATCGGCGGTAACTGTGTTGATGCCGGTTTTTGTTGTAACGAGATTTGATACTTGAGCCCCATCGATAAAATCGTGAGCATCAACTAATTGAGGAATAATCTCTTCATCGGTTATAGCATCGCAATTTTTACACTTTCTGTACTTGGAACCATCAGCCCCACAAGTAGCAGGGATAATAGTATATTCGGTTGAATAATCATGTTCGGCAAGTGCTAACACAGTACCAGCAGAGAGAATACTATTACAGCCACTACAACAAGTATCACCGGTATAGCCTTGTGTTGTACAAGTGGATTCTTTTGCGTTTGCAAGATAAGTTCCGCCTACATGGTTATTTGGATTTGTTGTACCATATGCAACATGACATACAGAACAAACTGCGAGGTCTATACATGTTGCCGTTCCACCGGTATGTCCGTTTGCGGGAATTATAGTTACATCAGTTGTTTCACTACAACGTGAACAATGTCTGGACTTCGAACCTGCTGTTGTACATGTCGGCTCTACATCTGTTGTGAATGTAGTAGCAAAATCATGTCCAAGTTTGTTGATTGTTTGATATTCAACTGTATCACAACGACTGCATTCACGCTTTTCCTGTCCATCTGCAGTACATGTGGGTTCTGTTACTACTTCCCATTCGCCGAAATCATGTCCGAGAGCATTGATTGCTGTTACTTCGGTTTTTTCACTGCAACGTGAACAATGTTTGGACTTAGAGCCGGTCTCGGCACAGGTTGGTTCTATATCAATTGTGAATTCAGTATTATAATCATGTCCGAGAGCAGATTTTTCTGCATAGGTTGTATAGTCACAACGAGAACAAGTCACATAAGCATCCCAACCAATCGCTGTACAAGTAGGATCTTTTTGCTTGATGGTTTATTTCACTGTGACCAAGTGCGGGGATTTCTTGTGCTTCCTCAAGCCAAGTATTACAATCATAGCAATATATACCGCCCTCTCGACCGTTTGTTGTGCAAGTAGCAGGAATATATTCGCCGACTCTTGCTTTTCTGTGATTAAGAGCGGGAATAATCACTTGGGTTGTGTAATCACAGTTTGGACAGTATTCATAAGCTTCCCATCCGTCTTCGGTACAAGTAGGTGCTTGTGCAGCAACTTGAATAATAATATGCTCAAGTTGTTCATGTTCAAATTCTTTACTATGATCACATACTGCACATCTAAGAATTGTTTTTCCGGCACATTGGCATGTTGCGGGAGTAGTTGTTACTTTATAACAATGTACAACATCCTTTTCTTTTATACCAAAAATTTTCTTGAAAAACATGCCGATTTTACAGAAAAAACAAGCAAATTTCCCACCAAAATTGTCAGCGTGTCGGTGCTTGTGACAGCAACCGCAGACATATTCTCCATTGTCTATGATTGTACCATCACCGTGATCTTCGCCAACTTCAAAAGTATAGACGATTTCAGGTTCTTCTTCGGGTATTTCAGTATCTTCTGCCGATATTGTTACACCAGAAAATACAAGGAGTATTACCGCAAGGAGAAGAGAAATCATTGTCGTGATTTTTTTATTCATCCGTTGAACACCTCCAAATTATATTATTCATTTAATAACAACTTTTCAAGCAATAATGCTCCGACCGAAGCCGGCCGGAGCCTTTGATTGATTAATGAGCATTACCACATACACGGCAAACTGTATTACCATCTTTAACAATGGTGCCATGAGCGTGTTTACATTCATCGAAAAGATGAAGTTTAATGATAATGGTTTCGTCAATAACATTGTTGCCTGACATTACACCAGCATTTGACATATCTACTGCAACATTTATAGGAAGGGTATATAC
>DUNU01000014.1 GCA_012839185.1 Clostridiales bacterium
AATTTAAGTGACAGAGATTGTCTCGCACAGGCATCTTTGTCACTTTTTAATTCTATAAATAATTTTGATAATAAATAAAAGGTCAGGTGATTTAAATGCAAAAAAATAAAAAGATTATTATTGTTTTAATATCCTTATTTCTTATTCTACTTTTAACATCTTCCGGCGCAACTGCTTTTAATATCGGTGCCGGTTCAAGCTCAAGCACTATTTATGGTTCTTCAACAACCAGTTATGGTTTTACTTTGTTCAACTTAAATTCCGAAGCAATTATGGGTTATCGTTTTTCTGTGGTGGATGAAAACGGAATAACCATATCTAAAACCATTGATGTGTATCGTTCGAAAGATATTTACGATGGTATCCCTAAGGCTAAATACAAAGATAACCCTGTAACGGTTCATGTTTCCACTCCTTCAACTATGCAAAATAAACCGGCACTAATAAGCCTTAGGATAACTAACGGACGGAGGTCTTTTTTATTGCAAAAAAATTAGATTTAAGCAATAAAAAACGGACACTTTTCGGTGTCCGCTTGATTTTTGATTACTCGGCAGCATAGGGGAGAAGAGCAAGATGACGAGCACGCTTGATTGCGGTTGTCAATGCTCTCTGATGCAGTGCACATACGCCTGTTACACGACGAGGAAGAATCTTGCCTCTCTCGGAAGTGTAGCGACGAAGTTTAACGGCATCCTTGTAATCTATGTGCTCGGCCTTTTCAACGCAGAAAGAGCAGACTTTTTTGCGACCCCTTCTAACGCCACCTTGACCTCTGTTTCTGTCGTATGCCATTGGCTTTACTCCTTAAATAATAGTAAAATCAGAACGGGAGATTTTCGTCAGCCGGTAAGGCTGTTTCAAAATCTGACGGGTCTGCCGACTGATAAGAAGACGGCATCTGATTTGTTGCAGGCGGGGGAGCACCGAAGCGATCGGCGTTTCCTGTGCCTGTTTCGGCTTTTGATCCGCAGAAACTGGCTCTGTCAACAATAACCTCGGTAACATAACGTTTTTGGTTGTTGTTATCGACATAATTCCTGACCTGAATTGAGCCTTGAACTGCAATCATTGAGCCTTTACGGAAATACTTTGTGATAAATTCTGCACTCTGACGCCATGCGACGCAGTTGATAAAATCGGTCTGACGTTCGCCGCCGGCGGTCTGATATGTACGATCAACAGCAATGGTAAAACTTGTAACGCTGATACCCGTCGATGTTGTTTTAAGTTCGGGGTCTGCGGTAAGTCTACCCATTAAAACGGCTAAATTAAGCATAATTACCTCCTTATTCGGCGGACTCTTCTTCAGCCTCATCAGCTGTTTCTTCTTCAGTTTCTTCGTCTGCTTCTTCAGCTTCAAATTCAACTATTTCTTCAACAGCCTCATCTTCTGTTTCTTCGGCTTCAAATTCGACTGTTTCTTCAACAGTTTCATCTTCTGCGGCTTCTTCTTCGGGAGCCTCTTCGACAGTTATGGGAGTTTCCACATCGACTGCCTTGACGATGAGCCAACGAAGAATACCGTCTGTGATTCCGAAAACACGTTCAAGCTCTGCGGGGAAATCCTCTTCGCATTCAAATGTGTAGAGATAGTAAGCAGCCTCACGCTCATAATTGATTTCATAAGCAAGTCTTCTTACACCCCATGCATCAACCTTGAGAAGATTGGCATTTTCAGAGATGAGTGTTTCAAATCTTTCGGCTAAAGCCTTGGACTGTTCTTCTCCGTTCTTTACGGAGAAAGCTACGGGAGCTTCATATTTTGTCATTTGTTTGCACCTCCTTCCGGACTTTGGCCCGCTAAAAAGCGAGCAAGGAGCTGATTTCATAAAAATTCAGCTTTAATATAATACAATAAAAATACAAGCTTGTCAAGTAGTTTTTAAGAAATTCAAATAATTTTTCGGGAAAATTAAAAAAAGTACTTGATTTTTTGAAATGAATGTGATATAATGCACTTTGCTATGTTGATAAAAACATTATATCAGAATTATTTGGGAGGTGTAGCATAATGGCAAAATGCGAAGTTTGCGATAAGGGTGTTTCTTTCGGAATCAAAGTATCTCACTCTCACAGACGTTCCAACAGAACATGGAAACCCAATGTCGTAAAAGTAAAGGCGATCGTTGACGGTACACCTAAGAGAATACATGTTTGCACACGTTGTCTGCGTTCAGGCAAGGTTACTCGTGCGGTCTGATTTATTCAAATTGAGCAACTTCCGTTCGGGAGTTGTTTTTTCTTGACTTTATAATATAATTGTGGTATTATTATCGCATAAATCTACGCAATTTAGGAGGGACGGCCTGTTATGAATTTGCCGAACAAATTGACGGTTGCCAGAATGATATTAACTCCGATATTTTTGATTATTTTTATGAACGATAAAATCCCTTACAATGAGCTTATTGGTCTGATTGTCTACTGTATCGGCAGTTTCACTGATTTTCTGGACGGGAAAATTGCAAGAAAGCGGAATTTAATCAGCGTTTTCGGAAAACTCTTTGACCCGATTGCGGACAAGATGCTCACGACGGCGGCACTTTTGGCTTTGATGAGCTATAATATGTGCAGTATATATATTGTTTTTATCGTACTGACAAGAGAATTTGCCGTTACGGGTATTCGTCTGACAGCCTCGGCACAGGGAATAGTAATTCCTGCAAATATTTGGGGAAAAATCAAAACCTTTTCACAGATGGCGTTTACGATTTTTATTATGATTGGAATTGTGCTGCGTGATTTTGCAATTCTTCCCGAAACATTTCCGCTTGCACTTGTTTCAAATATTTTGCTTTGGATTACCGCTATCGCCGCCGTGGTGTCCGGTGTGGTCTATGTCAAAGACGGCGTTAAGATGATTGATTTTAATTAGATATTACGGGAGGACAGTTTTGCAAAAGAATTCTAAATTAAAAAATGCCTTGCCTTATATAATAACAGCATTATTCGGAATAGTATTTATGCTTGTAATTTATGCTGTTTCGGGGATATATCCCTTTGGTGAAGGCACGGTTATTGCCGATGATATGGCACAGCAAACAATCCCGAATTATACTTATTTCTGGGATTTTATGCACAGTGGTGGGAAATTATCCCTCCTGTTTAACTGGCAGACAGGTGGCGGTATTCAGTCGCTCTCTACCGGTTTTTATATTTTCAAACCGTGGGAAGTCATATTTTCGCTTTTGGTTACCCGTGACGGAATAATCAACGGAATTTCATTCCTTCTGATATTCAAGTTCGTAATGGCGGCAATTTCAATGTTAATTTTCCTTCGCCGTCGTTTCAAACTCCCTGCGATATGGCAAATTATCCTATCGCTGACCTACGCATTCAGTGCATTTTTGCTTGTTTATTATGCAAACATGGGCTGGATTGACGCAGCATTCATTTTCCCGTTTATAATTTTGGCGGCTCTTCATATGAAAGATACCGGCAAGTGGATGCCTTATGTTATTATCCTTTCCTATTCACTCCTCCTTTCAATCTATACTTCCTTTATGGTATTCATGTTCTTGCTGCTTATCGGCGGATTTTATATAATATTGTTGGTCGATAAAGAAATCCGAAAGATGACGATAGTTCGTTTCGGACTTTCAAGCCTTGCCTCACTTGCTCTTTCGGCGGTTATCAATATTCCGACGGTTTATTATATGCTCGGCTCGTCCCGTCAGAAAGTCGGTGCAGAAAGAACGGAGTCGTCCTTTTTAACAATGCTTGGTGCGGAAAACTTGCAAAGCAGAATAAAAACCTATCTCATTGTTGGGCTTGCCGCTTTGCTCTGGGTGTTTTTCTTAATGCTTATCTTCAAATCAAAGGGCAACAAGAAACGCACGGTGTTTTATGTCGTTTCGGCAGCACTTTTGGTTATACCTGCGGCGATTGAGGGAATTAACCTTATCTGGCATTTAGGTTCATACACCCTCTTTCCGCTTCGTTATGTCTATATGCTCACCTTCCTTCTTATCTGTGGTGCTGCGTCCGTTTATCAGGAGGGACTGCCCGAATGTTTTATTGCAAAAAAGAAGGCTCTTTCAATTATCGCCATTCCCGTTGCTCTTGCTTTCGGTGCCGGCGGAATTTATCTTTTAGTTACGAAAATTTTTAAATTCGGGCATTATACCGGCGGACTTATCCACAATAATGTATTTGAATTCGGCACAAAAAATCTTATTATCGCATCATTTTTCCTTTTGCTCGCTTGCTATTTCCTGCTTCTTCTGATAAGGTACAAAAAGCTAGCAAGTGTGCTTATTGCCGTTGTCCTGCTCACTGAAACCGCACTTTTTGCTTTTGTCTGTCTTGACACCAATCATATTATTGAGGATGAAAACAGTGCATATTCAGTTGTTTTCGAGGAGAAAGCGAAAGAAGTTCATGATAATTTAGGGCTTGAAAGCGACCATATTACCCGAATAAAAGATAAGGATATCCGGCTCAACAGCAACTATCCTCAGCTTATTAACTACCCTGCAATGTCGAATTTTACGCATATTACAAGTGCAAATCTTGCAATTTCAATGACAAATTTAGGCTATTCTCAAGTCTATACCCGTATTTATGAAAATTCGGGAACGCTTTTAAGCGACGCTCTTTTGAATATTGACTATGTTATGAGTTCAAAAGACGAGAATGAGGAAGAATATACATACATTAAAGACATCACCGACGAAGTTAAACTTTATAAGAATAACTGCAATCTGCCCGTCGGACTTGTTGTAAACGATGATTTTGTGAATGTCGATATTGCCGAAAATGAGGCGGTTTTTGAAAACACAGATGCCCTTTATAAAGCCTTGGGTGGCAAGAAAAATCTTTTCGACACAAAACTTTATAATTTTGAAGTGGAAGTCTATGAAACATATACCGTTGTCCACGAAATCAAGGGCAGAAAACACGTATATATCGACATAGATTATGATGAAGTCAAGGATAAAGAAAATCTTGCAACTCATCTTATGTGTATCACTTTAAACGGCGATTTCCTTGACCTGTCCTCATTTGACGAGCAATATGCGGTGTCGATATATCCGACTGCGTCGTACACCAATATTCTTGATCTGGGTGTATTTGAAGACGAAACCATCGAGCTTGAATTTGAGCTTATCGGCACACTGGGCGACCGCTTGGACATTACAGTTGCCGAAACAAAGCCCGAAGAATTGCTTAATTTCTGCAATTCGGACATTGCTCACGGTGAGGTTGAAATTCATCCTCAAAGTGTGTCCGCCACTGCTGCCTGTGAAAACGAAGGAAGTTATATGTTCCTGCCAATTACCAACGATCCCGGCTGGTCGGCAAAGGTAAACGGCAAAAAGGTCAATATTGTCAACGCAATGGGAGCATTCATTGCCGTTCCTCTCGAAAAGGGAGAAAATGAGATTGATTTATTCTTCCTCCCCTACGGGATGAAACTCGGCGGTTTGGTTACGATTTTAACTCTTATCATCGTTTTGGTTGTCTATTTCTACTTTAAGAAACATCCGATTGCGAATGACAAGGATAATAAATTGTTGAGAATCATTGACAAATTATTCGCCGTCGGCATTATCGTGGTTATTGTCGTAATTTATTTCGGAACAACGGCTGTTTCGATATATTATAATTATATTCTAAACAAATACGCTTGACAAACAAAATTAAAGTTGCTATTATAATGAAAAATAGCAGCTTTTATAATATGGAGGTTTATGATGTTACCAAAATTGATTATTGTTGTCCCTTGTTACAATGAACAAGAGGTTTTACCGATTACAGCACCGTTATTTAGAGAAAAGATTATGTCTTTAATTGAAAAGGGTAAGATATCAGCAGATAGTTGCGTAATGTTTGTAAATGATGGTAGTTCTGATGAGACATGGAACATCATTTCATCATTAAGTCAGGCGGACAGTGTATATTGCGGAATATCATTGAGCAGAAACAGGGGTCATCAAAATGCGTTGCTTGCGGGACTTATGGAAGCAAAGAGTAAGTGTGATATAACAATTTCTATTGATTGCGACGGTCAAGATGATATTGATGCTATGGATGAAATGGTTGATGAATATTTGAATGGCTGTGAAATTGTCTATGGGGTGCGTAGCAAGCGAGATACTGACACATTCTTCAAAAGAACTACCGCTCAAGGCTATTACAAATTGCTAAATAAGTTAGGTGGAGAAGTTGTATATAATCATGCAGATTATCGTCTGATATCTTCTCGTGCATTATATGAACTTGAAAAATTTGAGGAAGTCAATATTTTTCTCCGAGGAATGATACCTATGATTGGTTTTAAGAGCACTTGTGTTTCGTATGAACGCCATGAAAGAATTGCCGGAAAAAGCCATTATCCGTTGACGAAAATGCTTGCTCTTGCTTTTAACGGAATTACCAGTCTAAGTATTAAACCTATAAGAATTATCACGGGAATAGGTGTAATTTTTGCATTTCTTTCTTTGTTGCTGATAGTATATGTTTTGATTTCCTATTTTTGCGGAAGGGTTGTTCCCGGTTGGTCAAGTAATTTAATCAGCGTTTCTCTTATCGGAGGGATTCAGTTGATATCTCTGGGTGTAATCGGTGAGTATGTCGGTAAAATATATCTCGAAACAAAACAACGTCCGAAGTATATCATTGAAAAACGAACTTCAGATAATGAGTCTGAATAAAAAATGTTTTGATGAAGTTAGCAGATAATGAAACTTTATGTAAACAAGTCCTTTTTTACAGAGTTGCCATTTATTCGATTTCTTTTGTTACTGTGTCTATATATGTAAATTAGGTTCTTTTGAGCCTCTTTAGGGGACAAATCTAGGGAAAATATTTATTGCTGTAAATCTATATATTTGAGGGGTACTGATGAAAGAAAAAAAGTATAGTTGTTTCGACAAATTTGAAATTCCGTATTATTTGTTTATTCTTGTCCTTTCGTTTTTCTTTGTTTTTATTGCTTCACTTGCAACCAGCCCAATTGCATCAGGTGAGCCTTTTGGAGGAGATGCAGCAATGTTTCAAACTATTGGAAAAGGCTGGGCAAACGGTATGTTGCCGTATATTGATATTTGGGATTCAAAAGGTCCGATAATTTTCTTGATAAACGCAATAGGATATCGTTTTTCCGGCAGCAGAACAGGCGTATTTATTCTTCAGATAATATCATCTTTTATTTCCAATTTTTTTATTTTCAAGACATTACGTTTGAAATATTTAAAAAGACAATCAATTGGTTTAACTGTTCTTATGATGGGTGTTCTCGTTATGACATATGCGGGAAATTCAACAGAGGAATTTTTATTGCCACTCCTTACACCTTGTTTTTATTTTATTGCCAAGTGGGTATTGTCTTTAGGAGAAAACAGTGAAGTTGAGCATTCTCCTGCCGCTGCATTTTTATATGGATTTACTTTTTCATTTTGTTTTTTGACTCGTTTTACCAATTGTGTCGGGCTTTGTGCGGCAATTCTTGTTATAGCGATTTTTCTGATTGTGAATAAAAGGTATAATAACCTATTTAAAAACGCCATTGCTTTTATTGGCGGGGCTATATTATTGATTATCCCTTTTGCTATATACTTTGCTTCAAAAGGAATTTTATATGATGCATTGTACGGCACATTTTTATACAATATTGATTATGCGATGAGTTCAGTTGGAAATGATGCAATAGATACAATTAAGTGGCTGCGAATAGTTATTGCATATAGTTCACCTGCAATATTGAGCATATGGGGTTTATTTGAAATTGTAAAAAAGAAAAAACAAGGTGCTCTCCTTCTGACTGTAGGTATAATCTCTTTATTTTTGTTATATTCTGGCAATAAATATCTCCACTATGGTGCCATTTGTTATCCTTACTTAACTATATTCCTTGTTGACGGAAAGTCGTATTTTGATACAATAAAAAAAGATGGTTTCAAAAAGGGAGCAATAATACTTGTTTCCATATATTTTTCCGTATGTTTGATTGGTAGTTTAACGACTGCACGATCCTATATTGCACATATTTATCATAAATTTATCACTCCAATTGAGAGCGATGGTTATGTTGAAGCACAAGAAGAACTGTTGAAATATATTCCCGAAGATGAAAAGAATAGTATAGTTGCATATAATGTAAACAGTGGTTTTTATCTGCAACACGATATTAAGCCGGTTAATAGATTTTTTACGATGCAGGATTGGGCAGCCTCCAGAAGTGAGAAACATACAAATTTAATGTTGAAGGAATATGCATCAAGCAATATAAAATGGATTTTTGTAGAAGGCGATCCGCAAAAGACTTTGATTGCTGATATTATCAATGAGCAGTATGAGTTGGTCGATACACGAAATAAGGGTGCTCTTGATGTAGTTTATTATTTATACCGACATATCGATTATTGATATGGTTAACGACAATAAATGCAAAATTTATAATGCTATTATTTTTGTTGGATGATTTATACAAATTCCCACAGATCCGATGTGCGTATTATGAACATAAAATAGCATAAACAGTCCCATATTGTATTTTATTTTGGTGTTTTTAGTATAAATAACTCAATAAACTAAATACACTTGACAAACAAAAATAAAGTTGCTATAATAGAAAATAGCAACTTTTATAATATGGAGGAGTATGATGAAAAGAATTATTGCCATCGTTTTGTCAATTTCTATGCTTTTTGGTGTTTTTTCTCTGACGATAAGTGCCGAAGGAATCGACGCCGAAGTGGAATATCCCATATGCGACGGAAATTGCGGCAAAAGTCCGACAATTATCATTCACGGTATAATGCAGTCAACTGTTGCATACCTTGATGAAAACGGTAATTATATCAAGGAAAACGGCGAATACAAAAAAGTATGGCCGCCGGAAGTTGATGTAAAGAGCTTAGTTAAAAAACTAATTTTCCCTCTTTTCCAAACCCTGCTTTTGCAGAAAGATTATATTAGTGAGCCGCTTGCCAAAGCCGCAAGGGAGATAATGGCAGACAATACCTGCGACGAAAACGGCAAACCGGTTGAAAACATTGACGTTGTCCGCACCAATAAGAGTTTAGCTGCTTGTAACGTAGAAGAAAGACGTGCTCTTATAAATATGATTCCTTTGGGTGATTTTACCGCAAGAACGGGAATTAGTGAAGATCATCTCTATTATTTCTGCTACAATTCATTCGGCAATGCTCTTGATATTGCTTCCGAGTTTGTGGATTTTATCGACATGGTCAAGGAGCAGACGGGGCATGATAAAGTGAACGTCGTCCCGATTTCGATGGGCGGAACGATATTCAATACCGCAATGGGCAAGTATATGGACAGAATAGGTAATTCCATTGATAAAGTCATATACATTGTTCCCGCCGCAAACGGTTCAAAATTGGTTGCGGATTTGTATGAAAAAGATTTTTCAACCGATGATGAATCCCTCTATTCGACAATGTTCCCGACCTTGATGAAAGGCGAATGGACGGCTTATCTTATCAATATCGCTTTGCGTCTTCTCAAAAATGAATTGGTTTTGAGCCTTGTTGACTCAATACTTGACGTTGTTATTGACGATATATTCATAAAATGCACAAATCTCTGGACTTTAGTCCCTTACGAAGATTTTGACAGTGTTTTGGAAGTTCATCCCGATTTTGCGGAAAAATATCCGAATATCTACAACGAGGTGCTGGAATATCACAATTATCAGGGTGCAAGATTTGAAAACTTGAAGACATTGGAAGAAAACGGCACGAAGATTTATGATATTTTTGAAAGTGATTATCCGCTTTATTGCATTGTCCCCAACTGTAAGATTTATAATGCTGACAGTTTAATTCAGGTTGAATCCGCATCTTTGGGTGCAACATCCTGCATAATGGGTGATACTCTCCAACCGAGTGATTATGTAAACGAAAAAGTTTGTACAAATCCCGAACACAATCACATAAATCACGTAAAGACCGTTGACCTTTCGACAGCTCTTTATCCCGAAACGACGTGGTGTTTCTATGCTCAGGATCACGAAAAGACGGCAAGAAATCATGTTATGATAAATCTTGCCCTTGACATTATGGGCGATAAAGTAGTCGATGTCCATTCAAATCCCGAATATCCGCAATTTTTATTTGCTCGTGATTCGAGAGGTTTGTTGGGTCTTACTGCCCAGATTCGCAACAAAGTCAACAACAACGAATTGACCGAGGCTCAAAAAGAAATTGTTGTACCCGCTCTTCAGAAAATGCAGGATGCTCTTAACAACAACCTGCTTACTGTCGAGGAGTTTGAGGCGATTGAAGATGAATTTTTGACCGCACTGGTGAATGCCGGTCTTCGCGAACCCGATGAGCAGCCTTCATTTATGGAAGTTGCAGCAGGCAAATTTCTCAAAAGATGGTCTGACCGACTTTATGAAAAGTACGGCAACCGCGGATTTTTCGAACTCGGTCGCAAATAAACAGTCAGGTAAACGAAATAAAACGAGATAGATTTATTTTTCCTGCCCTGCGGAATAAAACACAGTGATTTGTTTCTATTTTATAGCGGATATAGTTATAATTTATTTTGGAATAACTACTATTTCCGTTTATTTTAGCTATTTTTTGCAGTAAATACGCTTGACAAATGAAATTAAAGTTGCTATAATTGGAAATAGCAACTTTATTCAATGGAGGAGTGTAATGAAAAGAATTATTGCAATTATTTTGTCAATTTCCATGCTTTTCGGTGCCTTTTCTCTGACGATAAGTGCCGAAGAAACCGGAACTGAAAATCAGTACCCCATATGCAACGGAGATTGCGGCAAAAGTCCGGTAATTATTCTTCACGGTATATCACAGTCAACTCTTGCTTATCTGGATGAAAACGGTGATTATGTCATAGATGAATATGGCGGATACAAAACAGCACAGCCGTTTGAACTTGATGCAAGAAGTTTAATCAGACCACTGATATTACCTATTTTCAAAACCATGTTTTTACAGAAAGACTATGTCAGCGAACCGCTTACCGAAGCCGTAAGAGATATACTTAAAAATATTACCAGCGATGAAAAAGGCATGCCGCCCCAAAATATCGCTGCCGTCAGCGTTAACAAAAGTTATGCCGAATGTAACGCATTGGAAAGAAGTGCCATTGCAAGCAGTATTTCCGCGGACTATTTTTCAGCACGTGCAGAAGTAAAAGAAGACCATGCTTATTTTTTCTGCTATAACTCTTTCGGTAATGCACTTGATATTGCTTCCGACTTTGTTGATTTTATCGATATGGTCAAGGCACAGACCGGTCATGATAAAGTAAGCATCGTGCCGATTTCGATGGGTGCAACGATTATCAACACCGCAATGGGCAAGTATATGGACAGAATCGGTAATTCCATCGATAAACTCGTATATGTTATTCCGGCTGCGAACGGTTCAAAATTGGTTACCAATTTGTTTGAAAAAGAACTTGCGACCGATGATGAATCTCTCTATTCGACAATGTTCCCGACCTTGATGAAAGGTAAGTGGACGGCTTATCTTATCAATATCGCTCTTCATCTTTTCAATAATGAAGTGTTGTTAGGCATAATTGACAATCTTCTTGATGTGCTTGTTGACGAAATAGTTATCAAAAACACAAATCTCTGGGCTTTGATTCCTTATGAAGATTTTGATAGGATCTTGGAAATTCATCCCGATTTTGCAGAAAAATATCCGAATATTTACAGTCAGGTGCTGGAATATCACAATTATCAAGGCGACAGATATGCGAACCTGAAGACATTAGAAGCAAACGGCACAAAGATTTATGACATTTGCGAAAGTGATTATCCGCTTTATTGTATTGTTCCGAACAGCCAGTTTTATAATGCGGACGGCTTGATTCATTTTGAATCTTCATCTTTGGGAGGGACATCATGCGTGATAGGCAGTACTCTCCAGCCGAGTGATTACGTAAATGAAAGGGTTTGCACAAATCCCGAACATAATCATATAAATCACGTCAGAACCGTCGACCTTTCGACTGCTCTTTTCCCCGAAACAACATGGTGTTTCTATGGTCAGAGCCATAAAGATACAGCCAGCAATTCAGCTGTTATCTGCCTTGCTCTTGATATTGTGGGAGATAAAGTCACAGATATCTATTCAAATCCCGAATATCCGCAGTTCATTATGGCATATGATTGGCAATATTTAGATTATGATCTTACATCAAGGGCACAGTTTTTCAAAAAATGGTCTGACAGACTTTTCGGAATGTACGGCAATCGAGGAATTTTCGAGTTGGCACGTAGATAAATAGATTTAAAATTAAAAGGAGAACACAGATGAAAAAAGCTTTAAGCTTTGTACTCGCTCTTGTAATGCTTATGAGTGTATTATCATTAACCGCATTCGCTGAAGAGGGTGAAATCAAATTGCAGTTCAACAATGAAGGAAAATTCAAAATCCTTATGGTAAACGACACTCAGGATGTCGGCAGGAGAGTCAATCCCAGAATGCTTAACTTCTTAAAACAGGCGATTGAACAGCAAAATCCCGACCTTGTTGTTTTTGTCGGCGACCAGCTTTCCGATATGTTTATCGGTGTAAATGCAAAAGAGATTGAAATTGCACTAGGGAATATCGCTCAGATTTGCGAAGATGCAAAGGTTCCGTTTGCTATGACTATGGGCAATCACGACCATGATCACACGAACATTGTTTCTGAAGAAGGAATGTATGAAATCCTTTCCAAATATTCATACAATATGAATGAAATGGGCTATGACTATTTTACTTTCAATATGCCCGTTTATGATTCTTTGACAGGTCTTGTTCCCGTTCTTAATGTCTTTATGATTGATACTAACGGCAACAAAGGTCTTAACGGCAACAAATCCGGTTATGACGGTGTTACAAAAGAGGCGATTGAATGGTACGAAAACAAGAGCGATGAGCTTTTGGGTGTTCCGTCAATTTTGTTCCAGCACATTCCCGTTAAGGAAATCTACAACCTTTTTGAAGAATGTGATTATAAAGATGAAAATGCCGTCTATTCACAGCGTGATAAGAAATGGTATAAACTTGACGCAAACAAGACCGTTGAAGGCAGTGTGTTGGGTGAAGCTCCCTGCTCCGAAAACTTTGATAATATCACCGGTCAATATCAATCTTGGCTTGAAAAGGACAATATCATCGGAGCCTGGTTCGGGCACGACCACGTGAACACTTTTGAGGGCGTTACCGATGACGGTATCCGCATGGGCTATAACGGCGGTACGGGTTTTCGTTCATACGGCAACGGCGATCAGAGATCTGTGCGTGTGTTTGAATTTGATGAGCTTGATGTTAAAAACTATACCACCGAGATTGTTACCTATAAGCAGGTAACAGGTGAATCCATCAATTTCGTATTTGCCGATATTCTTACACCTGCTTGGCTTACAAGACTTATGAAAGTTATCTATACCTTGTTTGGTTGGGCAATAAGCAAATAAAATTAAATCCGAGAGCCTTAAAACTCTCGGATATTTTTGTAATAGCAGACTTTTGATTATTCTCTGTCGCCCAAGTCCATATGATAAAGCGGTTGATCGGAAATGTCGATATAGGGAATTGTCATCGGAGGCATACCGCCTGCCGCGGTGATGGTTGCAACATAGGCACGGACATAGGGGAAAAGCATGTCGTAAGCTGTCATATGTATATCCTTTTTCTGCATTTCGGGCGGATAGGTAAATTGACCGTTATACTTAATCTCGAGATTTAACATGTCGGGATTATTTTTATCACTGATTGTTGCAGAAAACTCTCCGACACAAATTCCGTTCGGAGCGTATTTCATCCCGAAACTGTACTTGTGTTCGAGTTTAATCTGAGTATTTGAGGTTATATTATTGTGGAATTCAATACTTTTTACTTGTGTAACTTTCAAATCTAATTTTTGCATATTGTCCTCCTAAAAGTCGGATAAACCGAGTTCTTTATAAAGAGTTGAGAGAATATATTTGTCGCGGATGTATTTTGTTATTAAGAATGTTTGATGATTTTCGCTGTCGGGGATACCGAAATAACTTGATTTTGTCGGAGCCTTGAGTTTATTCATAAGTAAAATAAGTTCATTTCGGCAGGGAAGTTCCTCGTTAATAATTTCCAGAATTTTATCCCAATGTGTAGGTATGTTTTTAAGAAGTTCTTTATGTTTTTCTCGGTTGAATAAATCGGAAGTTTCAAGTTTTTCAATAATTTCATTTCCCGATTTTCCGAGATGTTCCGAAATTATTTTTTTCGTCTTTGCAATGTCATATTTTTCAAAAGAAGCAAGTGCGAGGTTTTTATTGGGTGTAATATCTTTTATTTTTTCATATTCTTTAAGGGCAAGACAGGTGCCGACACCGCATTGAATACCGTGGAGCGACCAAGGGGTATTAAATTCGAGATGTCGCATATCCCAGATATGAGAATAATAATGTTCAACTCCCGAGGCAGGACGACTTACTCCCGCATAATCGGCGGCAATTCCCGCAAGAATAAGTCCGTTCATAAGCGAAATTATCGCCTTATCATCCCGATTTTTAAGCCCGTCGGCATTTTCAATAATTGCTTTAAGTGCCGTTCTCATCATATTCGCGACATATTCGCAGTAATATTCACCAGTTACGATATTGCCTATCCGCCATTCACAAATTGAGATATATTTTGCAAGCATATCACCGAAGCCGGCAATTATCATATCATAAGGTGCGTTTTTGAGAATATCAACATCTGCGAAAAGGCAGTCGGCACAACGGGAATTTATCGAGACTTTCAGCCCGTTTTTAATAATTGATGAGGTGGAAGAGGCAAAACCGTCCATTGAGGGTGCAGTCGCAACTAAAATGAAAGTTCTGTCTGTAATATTCGCAAGAATTTTGCAAAGGTCGTTTATTACACCCGTACCGATACCGAGAATAATATCACAATCGGGACTAAAATCAAAGGCAAGCTTGCCGATTAAATGCTCATCCGGCTCTGCACGCTCGGCATCTAAGATTGAGGTTTTGTAGGGAATATTATTTTGGTTTAATATTTCAATGCAGGAATTTCCGGCAGCCTTCATTGTATTTTCATCGGCAACGAGAAATACTTTTGTGCCCTTATATTTTTTGATTATTTCGGGGAGTTTTTGAATTGCTCCGTTTTCAATAATTGCTTCTTTAAGCTGTGCCTTATGAATTTTCCCGCATTCACAACTAAATGCGGGAGAACTTAAAATCTTTTGTATATCCATATTATCCGAATAAATAGTTGAGAATATCACGAATTATGCCTCTGTTTTCGACACTGTTGTTGATATTCGGTGCTGTGGTTGAAGGCGGAGCTGCGGAGTAAATGTAAAAGACAACCTCATCACCTTCAAAAAGCGTACTGCCTCCCGCAGGAGTCATATTTCTTATATGGTTTTCAATACCCGAGCCGTCATTGAGTACGGTTTCGGTCTTGACAACAAGTCCCTCATCTTCAAGAATTTTCTTTGCATCTTCAACCGGATATCCGGTAAAATCTATTATCGGAATCGGTTTCGGACCGGCACTTACATATACCATCAGATCCGTTGATTTAAGAACAGTCTCACCCGAATTAAGCGATTGACGGATAACAATTCCCGGCTCAACATCATTTGAATATTCCTCAGTGTATGAAATTGTCAACGATCTTCTTGCCTCGGCATCAGCCATAACGGCGGTTTTCTTAAAGCCTACAAAATTCGGTACCTGGACATATTCAGGCTCGGTCGGCGTGGGAGTTGCAGTGGAAAAATAAGACGAATTTGTGGGTGCTTCTACCGGTGCGGCAGTTTCTGCAATCGGTATCGTGGTTTGAGAAGGTAGTTGCGGGGCTGACGGTGAAGAGAAAAACCAAATAATTACCGTTCCGACACCCAAAACAGCCACCAGTATTCCAAAAATTAAAGCGATATGCTTTTCACTTCCGGTCATAATAAGTCCTTATGCTAATTTTTCCGGATAATAAACAAGGTTCATTGCCATACGAAGTGCCAATCTTGCATCTGCAACTTTGACTTCTCCGTCAAGATTCATATCAAAATCGTATGTTTCTGCATCAAATATATCAAGCCCCAATGCACAACGAAGAATTCTTCTTGCGTCGGTGGTGGAAATTTTTCCGTCGCCGTTTGCATCACCTAAAAGAACATTTCTTGTAACTACATAGTCGATGGCATTGTAAAAGTTATCTTGTGAGAAGGAGTGGCAATATTTTATTATGGGAGTATTGTAACGGGCTTTTGTCGCACCCATAACATGAATTGTCAGGCTATTGATTCTTTCGGGAGTAAAACTGTTTCCTGAAGGAATAAGTGAGAAACCGAATGAATAACTTCCTATTGAATTTGTACCGACTGTTTCCGGTACATAAATATTGTTAAGAGCTGTGCAATCGGCAAAGGCAATATCGCCGATGGTCTTGATATTTTCGCCCAGAGTAAGTTGTTTAAGCGATTTACAACCGTAAAATGCACCGTAGCCGATTTCAGTAACGGAATAAGGGATAATATTTGCCGCATCTGTATGTGAAAATATCAAGTTTTCCAACATCAGACAGTCAAGAAATGCGTATTTTTCAATGACGGAAATCTGTCCGTGTAATGTAACTGTTCTGAGTTTCTTGCAGCCTGAGAACATTGATTGCGAGATTGTTGTAACGCCTGAGGGCAGGGTTATTGAAGAAAAAGCGGTGTCACGAAATGCCCATTTGCCGATCTCCGTAACGCTTTCCGCAATGGTTATGGTATTTAAGTATGTGCAACCGTTAAAAGCGTTATCCTTGATTGAAGTAACGGTTGTCGGTATGACAATCCCGCTTAATGTATTGTTATTTTCAAAAGCACGATAGTTAATGGTTTTGAAAGTGGAAGGCAGGGTAAGAACCGAGCTGTTGCCGATATATTTTATAAGCATACCGTTTATTACAATGCAGCCGTTATCATCGGCATTTTCGGGATCATTTATCCAGGATGTACCTGTAAAAGCATTGTCACCGATAGACGTAATGGTGTAGGGAATAGTGATACGCTTGACTTCGGGATGATAGTATACCTCTTGATTTACAATCTCCGTAAAGCAGTTGTCGCCGATGGATGTAACAGCTCTGTCAAGGTGAACTGCGGGGATATTGACCTGTTCCTGATTGCTTCCCTTGTATTTTGTTACTTCATAGGTGCCGTCAGATTTTAATGAATAGGCGAAAACATCCTCGCTTGCCGTTGTAAAAACAGAGAGTATCGTTATAAATGCAAGAATAAAAGCGAGAATGATTATAAGTTTTTTCATTGATTTCCCCCTGTCTGTTTGTTATCGTTCTTTTTTGTTGTCGGTTTTCTATATCTTTCAACTTCGTCTTTGTTTACCCACATCGGAGTGGAACCTTCAATTTCCGTATGATGAATTTTGATATTTCCGCTGATTAAATTGTTGTCGATTACGGTGGCGATTCCTTCTGCTGTTTTTACGAGAGAGTCAATCGGCGGAGTTTCTTTAATAAGTTCATCATAGGTTTCATCTTCAAATTTTAAGCAACAACGAAGTCGTTCACAAGGACCGGTAAGTTTGCTTGCAGTCATTGCAATCCGTTGTTTTTTAGCTGATTTTATCTGAAGCTGACGGAATTCTCTGAGGAATGTATTGCAGCAAAACTGACGACCGCATACACCCACACCGCCGAACATCTGACATTCATCACGATTTCCAATCTGGCGTAGTTCTACGCGGGTGTGGAATATTCTTGCAAGGTCTTTTACCAGCTCACGGAAGTCTACTCTTTCGGGAGCAGTGTAATAAAAATATATTGTCTTTCGGTCAAAAGAATAGGTTGCATTGGACAAATACATCTTTAATCCATGTTTTTGTATTTCCTGACGACATAATTCATATGCTCTTGCCGAAAGATCGTTGTTTTCTTTTATTGTTTGCAAATCATCCTCGGTTGCAACTCGGATTATAGATTTAAGAGAACCTACGACATCAAGCTCGTCAATAAAGAAATTCGGCTTTGTGACGATGCAGGGTTTTAAGATATCATTTGATTCAACCATTACAATATCACCCCGTCGGACTGTTTCGCCCGATGGATTGTAATAATACGTTTTGCTGGATTCCTTAAATCTTATTCCTATTACTTCTACCATTCTATTTCTCCGTAACCGCCTTCATAAGTCCCCTTGAAAAAAGACATAGAAGGAGGTTTTCGTTACCGCTTATTTCAATGTCATCGAGCAAATCACTCAGACAATCATTTATTTTCAGCAGTGTATTCTTATCAAAAGTATCGGCAAATGTTTTTGCCATTGCATCAAGTTCGGTTAAAGCAGGAGTTTCGTTGTAGGTTAAAGCATCCCGCATAACCATCTTCATTTTTTCGCAAACCCGTCCGACAAGTTCACGATTTTTTGTCATCGGAGCGGTTGCAAGCATAAGAGCTTTTTCGTTTTTGCGTATCAGTCCCCTGCCGACTTCTAATACTATTTCATCGACTTTTTTTGCGGTCTGACCGGTTATGCTCTCTCGCTCTTCGCCGAGCATAAATTCTTCCGAACGAGATAAAACCGTCGGCAATACTGCGGCACGGGAGCCTGCGGTAATAATAAATCTTGTAAATTCCGGCGGTTCTTCGATAGTTTTAAGAAGTGCGTTCGCCGCCTCTTCTCTTAAATCGGAAGCTTCATGAATTATGAAAATGTTATATTTAGATTCGGTCGGAACAGTTGCGGAATTTTGAATAATATCCTCTTTAATTGATTGTATCGGAATAAATTTCTTGCCGTCCGGAACAGTTATGAGTTTCATATCCGGATGAGCATTATTTTTGATTTTTTTACAAGAAACACATTTTCCGCATGGTTTGGTTTTTTGATTTTCGCAGACAAAGGCACTTGCAATCTGTAATGCCGCTTTTTTTCGTATATCGGCAGTTGCTCCCGTAAGCAATATACAATGCGACAGACGATTTGATTCAATAGTCAGGTTAAGTCGCTCAATAGCATTTTCGGGTGCATCGATTTTCAGTTTTATCATAAATGGATTATTTCGCCGACATCAAGAACAAACAAAGTTGCACCACCCGTAGAAGTTTCAATCAAGGGTGTAACGACACTTTCTCCCGCATGAAAAATCGGGCTGGTTGTTGTCTTTCTTCTTCCGCTTTTATCGCTGAATATTGCTTTCAGTTCATCAAGTCTGTCCTCTTCAACACCCATAAGCAAGGTGGTATTTCCCGTTCTCAGGAATCCGCCGGAAGACGAAAGTTTAGTTGCCCGAAATCCTGCCTCCGTAATTGAAGCAAGTGTTTTTTCGGTGTCTTCACGACTGATAACTGCAATAATGAGTTTCATAAATATCAATCCTAAAATCTTATTTCTTAATTATCTCAATGTTTCTGCGGATAACTTTTTCTCCCCGCCAGGCAAATGCTCTGTTTTCAAGGGTGGTATTTTCATCAATATTCGGTATTGCACTTTCAATAAAGGCATTTATCGGCGTAATTTTCGGTTTTTTGTTTTTCGGGCAAGCCTCTTGGCATATATCACAGCCCCAACAAATTCCCGAGTCTTTTATAATCTTCTGCTGTTCGTCGGTCAGTTCTTTTTTTTGTTGAGTAATTGCCGACATGCATTTTTCGGCATCAATTTTTCCGTTGTTTATTGCGTTTACGGGACAGGCTTTTTCGCACAGACCGCAGTTTTCGCAAACAGTTTTTTCGGGAGAGCTGTATTCATATTCTTTCGTTGTAACAATCTCGCCGATAAAACAATATGAACCGTAGTCATCGTTAATCAAAAGTCGGTTTTTCCCTCTGACACCGAGAGAACAGGCAATAGCAGCCGATACCTCAGGAATAGGGGAATTGTCCAGAAACGGTACAAACTCGTCATTCGGATATTTTTCATTAAGTATTTCGCAAAAGTCGTCCAGCAATTCGCCGGCAACCGAATGATAGTCACGGGGAACGGCATAACGGGATATATTCCGATTTTTGTAATTTTCTTCTCCTAAATAGTACGGGAAAAGGTAGACTATAATAGATTTTGCGTTTTCGGGAATCAGGTTTTTATTTCTGCAATCAATCAGATGATTTTCAAAATCCGAAAACCGACATACGCCGTGAGGCAATATTTCAAAAAGTTCTTTACTTGTCATAATTTCGTGTATGCAATCATAAACGGCATCGTAAAGATAGCCATAAAGGTGCAGAACGCAACGACTTTCGCTGCGGTTCTGGTGTCCGCATCATAGCGACCTGCGAACATAACTGTGTTTGTAGCACAGGGAACACAACAACTTATACCGATTGAAGTCAGGAGGTCGCCTTCAAAACCGAGCAGTCGATAAATCGTAATCATAATCAGCGGCATACAAATTTGTTTTAAGAGAAGGACTAAATAATTTTCCTTCTGTTTAAACAGTGTTTTGATATCCGCATTTGAAATATAAGTACCCAAAAGCAGCATTGCAAGAGGAGTGTTCATATTTGCAATATGCTGTGTCGCACTGTCTAAAAAAGAGGGCATTTTAATACCGAAAATAAAGAGCGGAATACCGATTGAAACGGCAATGATACCGGGATTTAATATAAGTGATTTCGGTGAGAATTTATAGCCTTCTTTGTGGCGTAAAAACATCCATGAGCCATAGGTGAAGACGAGAATGTTATAGGCAACAACACCTGCGGAGCAGTAAAACACGCCCATCGGACCGACGACGCTCTGAGCCAGCGGAAGTCCCATATAGCCCATATTGCCGAATATAGATGCAAATTTATAAACCGTGCCAGTCCGCGTATCCAATTTGTTGAAGAATGGAATGCTTAATATAATTCCGCAAATATGAGTTCCTATTGCACAGGCAAGAGCGATCAGGAAACCACCTAATTTTTCTTTGGAATATTCCATCGTCAGGAATGAGCGTACTATGACGGTCGGAGTAATGACATAAAACAAAAGTTTTGTTGTTGCTTTTGCGGTTTTTTCGGTGTAAAACTTAAGCTTATCCGAAACAAAACCAACGGCAACGATGATGAACAGAACGACAACCTGAAGTGCCGCAGTGCCCATGTTCTCGAAAAAAAGTTCTGCCATTTACTTTTTATCCGCATACTGTGAAGCAATGGAAAAGGCTAACTCGTCACGCTCTTTTTTCTGTATTTCTTCGCGGGCTTCATAATCAATTTCCGGCGGCTCGATTGCAGGGATGGGAATAACGGGAGCTTCTTCCGTTTCTCTTTCCTCGACAACTTCATTTTCTTCGGGAACATATTTCGGATTATTTTTCTTCCCGAATAATGTAACGACATAAGTAACCGCAAAAATCGTGCAGGTAATGTCTGCAATATTAATCGGGGAGCCTTCTACCAGTTCACCACCCATCAATTTCACTGCTATGCGGGGAATAAAGCAGATAAGTCCGAAAAGTGCACCGGCAAAACCACAGGCAAGCATGCCCCACAGTCTTCCTTTTTCGTCAACTTTTGTGACTGTACGGGAGAAAGTAAGGAAGAACAGAATGAAGAAAATCAGCATACCGAGTTCAAAGAGAACTTCGGATACATTAATAAATGAAATGGAACGTAAGAATATACGAATAAGACGGCACATAAAATATGCGGGAACTGCCAAGGATAAAACGCCGGCTTTACGGTAAATGATATTACGACGAGAATAAGAAAGGGCATGAACTATGAAATATGTGCAACCAAAAACCGCAAAGACACACTGCAAAATAAGCGGAATTGTTCCTTTGGAAACTGTCATGATATTGCTGATGTTTTCACCGGAAACGAGAAGGAGTGCTGTTTTAATGAAATCGGCAAAAAGACCGATTGCCATAATAGCGGATGCAAAAGTGACAGCTTTGTCAGGAGTTTTTGCAGCCTTGCATTCGGGAATATGATATGATAAAAATGAGAGTACAATCATAACCACCGCAGCGGCTGCAACAACGGCATACAAAAGCGGAATGGTTAAATTTGCCTTATCGCTGAAAAAGCCTGTTGTAATGTCAATAATTGTCCCGAGTTGATATACGCGAATCGGAACTGCAACAAGGGCAGAAACTGCGAAAATAATGAAAACGGTTTCGGGGAATATGCTTTTTACTGACCCCTTTAATTTAAGCTTTGCCATATTATTTCTCTTTTCGTTAAATTCTTTCTTCAATCGGAATATACTCTTTATCAGCAAGTTCCATAATGTCTTTTGTACGCTCATCAAGCGGAATATAATTCATAGGCAAAGCGAGAGATTTGTAAGCGGGACGCATTATTCTTCCGTTTGTTAAAATTTCTTCAATTCTGTGAGCACACCAGCCTGCCGTTCGGGCAACCGTGAACAGAGGAGTATATAAATCCTGCGGAATTTTTAAAATCTTGTATATAAGACCGGAATACAAGTCAACATTCGCAGATATTTTCTTGTTGGATTTCTTGACTTTGGCGAATACTTCGGGAGTAAGGCGTTCAATGGCATCAATAAGTGCAAATTCTTCATAACATCCGTTTGTCTCGGCGATTTTTCTTGCTTCTTCTTTCAAAATAACCGCACGCGGATCAGATAAGGTATAAACAGCATGCCCCATACCGTAAACAAGTCCGGTACGGTCTCCAGCCTCTTTTTTTGCAATTTTTTCGATATGGTCGGCAATCTGTCCGTCATCGAGGAGATTCTCGACATTGGCTTTAAAATCGTCAAGCATTTCGGCAACCTTATGATTCGCACCGCCGTGTTTCGGGCCTTTTAATGCACCGATACCTGCCGATATTGCACTGTATGTATCCGTACCCGATGACGAAAGAGAACGGACGTTGAATGTGCTGTTGTTTCCGCCGCCATGTTCAGCTTGCAGAATAAGCAAAATATCCAATAATTTAGCTTCCTCGTCGGTGAACTTTTTGTCGGGACGAATTGAGTTGAGTATCATTTCGGCAGTTTTCTGTTCGGGATTAAGCTGATGAATATACATACTCTTGCGGTAATAATGTCTGCGTTTTACCTGATAGGCATATGACATAATTGCCGGCATACGGGCGATAAGCCCGAGACTCTGAGAGAGAATATTCTCAATCGAGGGATCTTCGGCATTGTCATCGTAGGAATAAAGAGCCAAAACCGAACAAGCCAGTTTGTTCATAATGTCCGGTGACGGTGCTTTCATTATCATATCTTCGATAAAATCGTCGGGTAGTTCACGAAGAGACGAAAGCAGGTCGCAGAAATCGTCAAGCTGTTCTTTTGTTGGCAGAAAACCGAAAAGCAGAAGCCAGACCACCTCTTCATAGCCGAAACGATCTTCATTCTGAATGCCTTTGATTATATCGTAAATATCTACGCCGCGAAATTCCAGACGACCTTCCATGGGAATTCTTTCACCGTCGTATAAATAATAACCGTCAACGCTGCATACTTTTGTAAGTCCCGCCATAACGCCGGTGCCGTCGCTGTTGCGAAGCCCTCGTTTTACGGGGAAACGGTCATATTCCGATTGCGGAATATTGTTGTTTTTTTCGAGCAAGCTCACCAAAGTCGTTAGATTTTTGATTTCACTGTTCTGAAATGCTGTCATAGTTTTCAACTTTCTAAATTTAGTAGTATATGTGGTGATATACATAATATATAATATCATCTTTACAGGTCATTGTCAAGTTATTTTTGGAAAATATTCTTGTCTCCGATTTAATAATATTTCTTGACTTTGGGAGTAATTTGTGATATAGTTATAATAGGTAATTTTTATAATGGAGGCATTTGTTAATGGGAAAATACATTTTGGCACTTGATCAGGGAACAACCAGTTCGAGAGCGATTTTGTTCAATAAAAACGGTGAGATAGTATCAAAAGCTCAGTTTGAATTTGAACAGATTTATCCTCAGACCGGTTGGGTTGAACACGATCCCGAGGCAATTTTACGCAGTCAGTATCGTTCGGTTGCCGATGCTTTGATTGAAGGAAGAATTGAGGCAAGAGATATTCGCGGTATCGGAGTTACAAACCAGCGTGAAACGACTATTCTTTGGGACAGAACAACCGGCAGACCGATTTATAATGCTATCGTCTGGCAGTGTCGTCGTACCGCAGATGTATGCGAAAAAATCAAAGCTGATAAGGAACTTGCCGAATATATAAAAGAACATACAGGTCTTGTTGTTGACGCATATTTTTCGGCAACAAAGATAAAGTGGATTCTCGACCACGTTGAAGGTGCAAGAGCCTTGGCGGAAAGAGGGCAACTCCTCTTTGGTACCGTTGAAACATGGCTTATATGGAATCTGACCGGCGGTATAGCTCATGTAACCGACTATTCCAATGCTTCACGTACTATGCTTTTTGATGTCGATAATCTTTGCTGGGATGAATATCTTTGTGAAAAACTCGGTATTCCGATGAATATACTTCCCAAAGTTGTTCCCTCAAGCCATATTTATGGCTCCGTTGCTCCCGGTATTCCCGGTATGGAAGCTCTTGCCGGAGTACCTATTTGCGGTGCTATCGGCGATCAGCCCGCCGCATTATTAGGACAGGCATGTTTTGAGCAGGGTGATGCAAAAAACACTTATGGAACAGGCTGTTTCCTGCTTATGAATACGGGGGACAAGCGTGTTAAATCCAAGAATAATCTTGTAACCGGTGTTGCATGGGGAATAGGAAGTGAAGTAACTTATGCCATTGAGGGTTCCGCATTCAATGCAGGCTCAACGATTCAGTGGTTACGTGATGAACTTCATCTTATCAATAAAGCTCCCGAATGTGACAGATATGCCGAGAGCGTTCCCGATGCAAACGGTATATACGTCGTTCCTGCATTTACGGGTCTCGGTGCACCCTATTGGGATATGTATGCAAGAGGCTGCATTGTCGGTATAACAAGAGGTGTAAATCGTGCTCATATCTGCCGTGCCGTTCTGGAGGGTATCGTATATCAGGTTACCGATTTACTTGAAGCGATGAAGGCTGATTCCGGTATTGATATTTTCGAACTTCGTGTTGACGGCGGAGCAAGCGTTTCGGATATCATGATGCAGATTCAGGCGGATATGATACAAGCTCATGTCAATCGTCCGAAAGTTGTTGAAACAACCGCACTCGGTGCTGCATATTGTGCAGGTCTTGCGGTCGGTTTGTGGGAGAATATCGAGGAGATAAAAACTATCCGCAAATTTGACAGGATTTTTAGCCCCGAAATGTCACAAGAGGACAGAGATAAGGCTTATGCCGGCTGGAAAAAAGCAGTCGAAAGAGCCAAATCCTGGGCAAAAGAATAATCTGTTCTGAAAGTTGAGAAACATAAAAGTTAAAGAACTTTGTTTTCGATTTTTTATTACATAATTAAGTTATTTCACTAAAAGGAGAAATATAAAATGGCAAAAGTAGTACTTGATTGGAAAACCGCATTTGATTTTATAACAGATGCGTTTAAGGGTGTAGGCGTTCCTGAAGAAGATGCAAAAATCTGCACCGACGTTCTTCTCGAATCCGACAAACGAGGTATTGAATCTCACGGCTGCAATCGTTTTAAGCCGATTTATATCGACAGAATAAACGCAGGTATTCAAAATCCCGTAACAAACTTCGACATCATCAAAGAAACAGAAACCACCGCAGTGGTTGACGGACATGACGGCATGGGTCAGGTCATTAGCTACAAGTCAATGGCTCTTGCAATTGAAAAGGCTAAGAAATACGGTATGGGTATGGTTGTTGTTCGCAATTCCTGCCACTACGGTATCGCAGGTTACTATGCTTCTCAAGCTTGCAAAAGCGGTTGTATCGGTATAACCGGCACAAATGCTCGTCCTTCTGTTGCTCCGACTTTCGGTGTTGAGGGTATGTTCGGCACAAACCCCTTAACCGTCGGTATTCCCACCGATGAAGATTTTGATTTCATTCTCGACTGTGCAACTTCAATCACACAGAACGGTAAGGTTGAATACTATGAGAGAATAGGCGAACCTGTTCATCCCGGTACAATTATCGGACTTGACGGTGAGTCTGTTGAAGGCGACGCAGGTGTTGCTCTTAAGGCAATTCGTAACGGTACGGCTGCTCTTACGACCTTGGGCGGTATTGGCGAGGCACTTGGTGGCTACAAGGGTTACGGTTATGCAATGATAGTCGAACTTCTTTCCGCCGTATTGCAGGATGGCAATTATGGTAAGGCTCTTGACGGAAAAGGTCCTAACGGTGAGCTTGTTCCTTATCATCTTGGTCATTTCTTTATCGCAATTGATACCGACCACTTCTTGGGTGAAGATGCTTGTCGTTCAAAAGCTGGCGAAATTATCCGTGCCGTCCGTGCTTCCAAAAAGGCTCCCGGTGAAGATCGTATCTATTCCGCAGGCGAAAAAGAATGGGAAGTATGGCTTTCCCGCAAGGATAGCGGTGTTCCTATCAACGAATCCGTACAAAAGGAAATGTCCAAAGTTCGTGACGATTTAGGTCTTACGCAGTATACTTTCCCGTGGGAAAAGTAATAATTTCACTCACATAAATAAAGAAAATCTCATTTTACGATATTAGGAGAAATAAATGGATTACAGAAAAGAATCATTAAGATTACACGCAGAATGGAAGGGTAAAATTGAAGTGGTTTCCCGTGCAGCGGTTGACTCAAAGGAAGCACTTTCTCTTGCCTATACTCCCGGTGTTGCAGAACCCTGCCTTGCCATTCAGGAAGATATAAACAAGAGCTATGAACTTACCCGTCGTTGGAACACGGTTGCCGTTGTTACAGACGGTACGGCTGTTTTAGGCTTGGGAGACATCGGTCCCGAGGCAGGTATGCCTGTCATGGAAGGCAAATGCGTTCTCTTTAAGGAATTTGGCGGTGTTGACGCTATTCCGCTTTGCATCCGCTCAAAGGATGTTGACGAAATCGTTAATGTCGTCACCCTTCTCGCCGGATCTTTCGGCGGAATAAACCTTGAAGATATTGCGGCTCCTCGTTGCTTTGAGATTGAAAAGAAGTTAAAAGAAAGTTGCGACATTCCGATATTCCACGACGACCAGCACGGTACGGCAGTTATCACCCTTGCGGGTGTTATCAATGCCCTTAAAATTGTCGGCAAGAATATTGAAGATGTTAAGATTGTTACTTCCGGTGCAGGTGCCGCGGGTATAGCAATTATCAAACTTCTTATGAGTATGGGGCTTAAAAATGTCATTTTGACAGACCGTAAAGGTGCCATCTACAAGGGTCGCGAAGGTCTTAACCCGATTAAAGCTGAAATGGCGGAAATTACAAATCAGGCTTGCGAAAAAGGTACGCTTGCCGATGTAATCAAAGGTGCTGACGTATTTATCGGTGTATCCGCTCCCGGAACATTGACACAGGATATGGTTAGGTCAATGGCAAAAGATCCCATTATATTTGCTTGTGCCAATCCCGTTCCCGAAATTTTCCCCGACGAGGCAAAGGCAGCAGGTGCGGCAGTTGTTTCCACAGGTCGTTCAGATTTCCCGAATCAGGTCAACAACGTTCTTGCATTCCCCGGAATTTTCCGCGGTACTTTGGATGTCCGTGCATCGGATATTAATGACGAAATGAAGATTGCGGCAGCTTATGCCCTTGCAGGCTTGGTTTCGGATGAAGAGCTAAATGCAGAATACATTCTTCCCGCAGCTTTCGATAAGAGAGTAAAAGATGTAGTTGCAAAAGCAGTTGCACAAGCGGCAAGAGACAGCGGAGTTGCTCGTATATAATCGCGAAAGTTTGCTTTCTGTGAATAGAAAAAGAGAAAAGTTAAGGCTTATAGCTGACATATCAAAATCAAAAAGCTTAACTTTTCTTTTTGTGTTTCATTTATCAACTATGATACAAAAGGAGTACGAAAATGGCTTTTTTCTTACTTAAAATGCAGTTTCTTGCACAGTTTATCAGAATGGTAATTTATTTAGTCCAATCCGGTGCTATCGGCGAAATGCTCGGCGGCTTTGATATTGGTTCAATGCTTGGTGGCTTTGACATCGGTTCAATGCTCGGCGGTCTGGATTTGGGCGGTATGCTCGGTGGTCTTTTAGGCTAACCTGAGAAAGAGTTAAAGGTGAAAAGACAGTAATAAGCTCAGCAGTCAACGGTTAAAGCTATAGTTTAAAATTGCTTCACTTTTATCTTTATTATTGCTTAACATTAGAAAATAGTTAGGGTATGTATAATTCACATATTCTAAAAATAAAAAGGAGAATATTAAAATGTCACGTGTATACAATTTTTCAGCCGGTCCCTCTATGCTTCCCGTAGAAGTATTACAAAAAGCAGCAGATGAAATGCTCGAATATGAAGACACAGGTCAGTCTGTTGCCGAGATGTCTCATCGCTCCAAGGAGTTTGATAAAATAATCAAAGATGCTGAGGCACTCCTTCGTGAGCTTATGGATATTCCTAAGAATTACAAGGTGCTGTTTTTGCAGGGTGGTGCAAGTCTTCAGTTTGCAGCAATGCCTCTTAATTTTATGAACGGCAGCGGCAAAGCCGACTATTTCGTAACAGGACTGTGGGCAAAGAATGCTTATGAGGAAGCCAAGAAATACGGCAATCCTCGTGTTGTTGCAAGTTCCGCAGACAAGAATTTCTCTTATATTCCCAAGACTACACGCGAGGATTTTGATCCCGAAGCGGACTATGTGCATTATTGCATGAACAATACCATCTATGGCACAAAGTTTCAGTATATCCCTGATTGCGGTGATATTCCGCTTATCTGTGATATTTCATCCTGTGTTCTTTCCGAGCCCATTGATGTTACGAAATTTGCTGTGCTTTATGGCGGTGCACAGAAGAATATGTCTCCTGCAGGTTTGTCATTTGCAATTATTCGTGAGGATATGCTTGGCAATGCTCGTGATATTACTCCCATTGTTATGGACTATAAAATCGTAGCGGATAAGGAATCCATCTACAATACTCCTCCTACATACACCATTTATATGTGTAAACTCGTTCTTGAATGGGTTAAGGCACAAGGTGGTCTTAAAGCAATGAAGGAGCGTAACGAGAAAAAAGCAAAGATTCTTTATGATTTCCTTGATTCTTCCAAGATGTTCAGAGGTATTGCCGATAAGGAAGACCGTTCTCTTATGAATATTTCTTTTGTTTCAACTTCCGAAGAAATCGATGCGAAGTTCATTAAGGAAGCAAAAGAAGCCGGTTTTATCAACTTAAAGGGACACCGTTCTGCCGGTGGTATGCGTGCCTCTGTCTATAATGGTTTTCCGATTGAGGGCGTAGAAAAACTCGTTGAATTTATGACTGAATTTGAAAAAGCAAATTCATAAAGAAGGTTTATTAATGTACAATATTTTAACTCTAAACAAGATTTCCGCGAGCGGTCTTGCAAATTTTGATGCTGAAAAATATGTTTGCGGTGATGATTTGGAAGAACCCATTGCGGCAATAGTCCGTTCTGCATCTTTACACGATGTTGAACTTCCCGAATCTCTGATTGCTATTGCTCGTGCAGGTGCAGGTGTAAACAATATTCCGATTGACGATTGCACTAAGAAGGGCATAGTGGTTTTCAATACTCCCGGTGCAAATGCAAATGCGGTTAAGGAGCTTGCAGTTTGCGGTCTTTTGCTCGCATCTCGTCGTATTGTTCCCGCTATAGATTGGGCAAAGACACTCAAAGGCGGAGGCGATGATGTTCCGAAGCAGGTTGAAAAGGGTAAGTCAAATTTCGTAGGTCCCGAAATAGCAGGCAAAACATTGGGTATTGTCGGCATGGGTGCTATCGGAAAACTTGTTGCCGATGCGGCGATTAAACTTGGTATGAGTGTTGTTGCCTACGATATTTGCGAAGATGAAGAGGCTAAAGCTATCATAACAAAAGGCGAAGTTACATGTGATGTAAGCGATGTTTTTGAAAAATCCGATTATATTTCACTTCACTGTCCGTCCGTTTCTGCTACAAAAAATATGATAAACTCCGAAAGTCTTGCAAAATGTCGTGACGGTGTCCGTATTCTCAATTTTGCTCGCGGTGATTTGGTCAATACCTCCGATATTCTTGCAGGAATTAAATCCGGCAAGGTTGCCGCTTATGTAACGGATTTTCCTGACGATGAAATGCTCGGAGTTGACGGAGTTATTGCCATTCCTCATCTTGGTGCATCCACACCCGAAAGTGAAGAAAACTGTGCTGTTATGGCAGTCAATCAACTTGCTGATTTTATCGAAAACGGAAATATAAAAAATTCAGTTAATTTCCCGAATGTAAGTCTTGAACGCTCTGATAAATATCGTGTTTGCGTTATGGCAAGCAAGGATATCGGTGTAAAAATTGCTGATATTCTCGGCAATGTTACCGCATCTGCTTATGATTTTAATAAGAACTTCTACGGTATTTTTGATGTCGCAGAATTTGATACCGATGTTGATTCTTCCGTTCTTAATAAAATTGCCGACTTGGAAGGCGTATTCGGGATAAGGGTAATTTGCTGATGAAAAAATTAGTTGTTGCACTTTTAATTGTGCTTTTGAGTTTCTCGACAATACTGACCTGTGCCGCAGATAAAAAAGTCGGTGCATTTCGTGTTGACAATATTCAGATAGACGGCTGCTCTTTCAAGTATTCTTGGGAAATTGCCACACGTAATAATATTCCCAAGGGTTTTCTTAAAGCAGTCGAGATGGAAAAAGATGAAGTCATTCATTTTTTTGATGTTGATGAGCTTTATCTCTGGATGAACAGCAATGATGATCAATTTGAAATCACTGTGCGTTCTACCTCTGACAATGTTCCCGAAAAACCTTATGCTCAGATGACTGACGCTGAATTTGGTGCTGAACTTGACAAGTATAAAGAGTTTTTGGATAAGCTTGAGCCTTATGCTTATGAGCTTGAAAAAAGCACAGAACCTTTAGGAATTCATTATAAGGTCATTGACGACGAAAAAAACAGTGTGTATAATTATACGTTTATTCAATATCTTGACGGCAAACTTATAAGCGTTTCGCTCTATAATATGACTTTGGTTTCTTCTGAAAGCTCCGATTATCAAAAAGCTTATCAGGATGCAAGAACCCTTGTGGATGTCTTGGGTGAGGCTGTTGAAAATCCTGAGGATCATCCCGTTGATGTTGTTGATGAAACAATTGCTCCTACAGCGGCAACTGTTACCGAAACAAAAGCTAACGTAACATCGGTCAACGGCGGCGTGTTTTTCGGAACCGAAGATGAAGAAGGAAGCACACAACAAGAGGGGGTAACCTCTCCTGAAGTTGTTAAAGGACATCTTACTGTTAAAATTGCAACGGTATGTGTAATTTTATTCGCTATTGCTTGTGTCGTCATTCTTATTGTCAAACGCAGAAAAACAAAATAATTGTAAGAAGTATATAAAAACACTGCTGTTTTATCCAATATTAATTGTGCAAATATACGAAAGTCGAAGCCGAAAATAACTTACAGTTGACAATTTCGTAAAAAGAATGTATTATAATAATGTAATAGTAGTGTCGTTATATGTGTGTTTGACGACGAAAGGAAAAAAGATATGAAAAAGATTGTTATTTCTCTTTTGGTTGTTGCTCTTGCACTTACTTGTGTAGGTTCTGCGTCTGCATTGGGTACGGCTTTTGGTGGTGCTGAAACTGGTCAGATTACAGCATTCTTTGCCGATTTCGATCCCTCCGCTCTTACAGAAATGATTGAAGGTATGGATTTTTCCGGTATTATCAACGACTTAGGTTTCGGTGATATTGGTTCATTGCTCGGTGGCGACCTTGATTTGTCAGGTCTTTTGGGCGGTATTGATTTAGGTAATCTTATCACTCCTTCTACTCAGCCCCCACCCCCTACAGTTGCTCCCACAGCTGCACCGACAGAAGTTCCCACCGTTGGTCCGACAGATGCTCCCACCGCTGCACCGACGGCAGCTCCCACCGCTGCACCGACATCTCCCAGCATTCCTCAGACCGGTAACTCTTCAGCCGGAATGATATCCCTTGTTGCGGGAATTTCCGTTCTTGCAGGTGCCGCATACGTATTCACAGCAAAAAAGAGAAAGTAATTTAATATTGTGAAGAGGCGTGTTCTGCGCCTCTTTTTCTCTTGCATTTTTATTTATTCTATGTTATTATAAGTTATGAATATTAAAAGCTACATTATTGATTCGGAAAATATTACCGGTTTTTCAGAGTATTATAATCGCTTGCCGAAATATTTTCAAAAACGCGTTGATATTAAACATTTTCAAAAAGAAAAAAATCTCTCTCTCTGTGGTGGGCTTTTGCTTGATTATGTATTAAAAGAGCAGGGAAACGATTTGTTTTTACGTGATATTCAAGTTGGTGATAACGGCAAACCCTATTTTGCGGATATGACGGAGTTTCAGTTTAATATTTCACATTCGGGTACAAAAGTTTTTCTTGCGGTATCTGAGAACAATGTCGGCTGTGATGTTGAATTTATCCGTGATGTTAATATGAAAATTGCAGACCGCTATTTTTCGGAAAATGAAAAGCTTTATATCAAAAACGCTCAGAATGAAGCGAAACAGAAAGAACGATTTTTTGACTTGTGGACGCTTAAAGAGAGCTTTCTGAAAGTACGGGGTGCAGGCTTATCTCTGCCGTTAACAAGCTTTGATATTCTGATTGATGATGAAATTCGTATTGTTCAAAACGCGTATCCCTGTGAATATAAATTTGGATTATTCGATTTTAATGACGGATATAAATATGCAATATGTGCCGAAAACGCAAAAAACAATGTTATTTCAGAGCCGAAATTGCTAAACTTTAATGATATATAGGAGACGATTATGGAACAGAAAACAAGATTTTTCTTTACAATGCTCATTTGTGCAGTTCTTACATTTGTACTTACCTTTTCCGGTATGGCTGCCGAGGTTGATGAACCTGTCCTGATTTTGGAAGCACCCATAGAGGACAGCACAGCTTTGGTTTTGTCTGCACCTGAGGACAGCACAGCCTTGGTTGTCGGTGATGTTGAGGATGGGGAAGAGCCATTCCAAAGCAAGAAAATCGGTCAGTGGCTTGACAAAACTTTCTACAAGCTGGACTATGCGGTATTTAAGGCTTTTTCAAAGATTCAAAGTGAAACAATGACGAAAATCGTTGAACTTGTTACACACTTAGGTGATTCTGAGATTGCAATTCCGCTTCTTATTGTTGGCTTGATTATGGCATTCTTCAAGAAGACGAGAAAGGTCGGACTTACCCTTTTCTTTGCTATTATTTTAGGCACACTCTTTACCAATGTTATTCTTAAAAATGTATGCGGCAGGGCAAGACCTTATGTAACATTGGCAAACGATCCTGATTTTATGTCATGGTATCAGATGGCAAATGCACATAAGGAAAGCGATAATTCCTTCCCCTCAGGTCATACAACCTGTGCCTTTGAAATGGGAATGGCATTGTTCTTATCAATGAAGAACAAGAAAATCAAGTGGATTTTCCCCGTTCTTGCATTTGCGGTTCTCTTAACCCGTATTTATCTTATGGTTCATTATGTAACCGATGTGGCAGCAGGCTTTATTGTCGGTACAACAGTAGCCATTTTGGCATATTTCATTGTCAAGAAAATCCTTTCCGTTGAGAAAATTGCCAATTTCGATTTAGCCGAAAAGATTAAGAAAAAGGCATAATGCGACATATCGAAACTTTGTCACCCGAATTAAAACTAATCGTGTCGGATGAACATACATTCGGCACGGATGCCTTGTGTCTGGCAAGTTTTACTTCTCCTCGCAGAAAAGATGTTTGCGTTGAACTTGGGACAGGTTGCGGGATTATCTCGTTTTACTGGTTTCGTGAGAATATGGGCAAACAAATTTACGCCGTCGATATTCAAGAAAATGCGATAAATCAACTTAAAGAGTCGATTTCGATAAACGATGTCGCTGTCGGTGAAATAATCACTCCGATATGTTCAGACTTAAAGGACTTGAAAGGGAAAATTCCAAACGCTTCTGCTGATGTTGTATGTATGAATCCTCCGTATAAGCCGATTGGGACGGGAATAATCAGCGAGAGAGATGTTGATAAAATTGCCCGACATGAAACCGAATGTACGCTTGATGATATTTGCAATACGGCAAAATATTTACTTAAATACGGCGGACGGCTTTGCATTTGTTTTAAGCCTGAACGATTGGTTGAGGCAATAAATGCTATGCAAAAGGCAAAAATCGAGCCGAAACGCCTGCGATTTGTAACTCAAAAACCGACAAGCACACCTTGGCTTGTTCTTTTGGAGGGTAGGTTGGGCGGAAAGTCCGGAATGACAGTTGAGCCGCAACTCGTCATTGAGTCCGATGAGATGGAAAAGATAATCGGTCAATACAGAAAATAGATTGACAAAGGAGAAAACATGTCCGGAAAACTCTTTGTTGTCGGAACTCCGATAGGAAATTTGGGTGATTTTTCACCGCGAGCCGTTGAGACATTTGAAAAGGTTGATTTTATAGCTGCCGAAGACACTCGTGTAACGGTCAAACTCTTAAACCATTTCGGAATTAAGAAACCCTTGGTCAGTTATCACGAGCATAACCGCTATGAGCAGGGCGACTATATTATCGGGCGACTTGAACAGGGCGAAACCTGTGCTTTGGTAACTGATGCGGGCATGCCGGCAATTTCCGATCCGGGTGTTGTTTTAGTCGATAAGTGTTACAAAGCGGGAATTGCGGTTGAGTCCGTACCCGGACCGACTGCATTAACCACAGCGTTGGCAATAAGCGGAATGGATATTCGCAGATTTACTTTTGAGGGATTTTTAACTCAGAACAAGACCAACAGAAGAACGCACCTTGAAGAAATAAAAAGCGAAAAACGGACTATGGTTTTTTATGAAGCACCGCATAAACTTCCAAAGATGCTTGCCGATGTTTATGCCGCTTTGGGCGACAGACGTATAGCGATAATAAAAGAACTTACGAAAATTTATGAGAGTATCGAAAGAACAACTCTCGCAGAGGCTGTAGAAAAATATAAAGACGCAAAACTCAAAGGCGAGTTTGTTATTATCATTGAAGCTGCTGAAGAAACAGAAAGTGAAAAGACGCTTGAAGATGCGGTTGATGAAGCAAGGGATTTGATGGATAACGAAGAAGTTTCCGCAAACGAAGCCTCAAAAAGAATTGCGAAAATTACCGGCTTTAAGAAGGGCGACATCTATCGGGAGCTTCAGAACTGAAATACCAAATAGGATTTTGTAAACATCACCAAAAATGTATGAGAATTTTGGTGATGTTTTTTATTTTTGCCATCTTGCAATTTGACATAATATAATGTATAATGTAAAATGCAGTCAAGTGGGATTATCATTTGACATTATAGTATTAAGGAGTAATACAAATGAGCGTACTTAACAAGAAAACAGTTGAAGATATCGAAGTTGCCGGCAAGAAAGTTCTTGTTCGTTGCGATTTCAACGTAAAAATGGAAAACGGTGTTATCACAAGTGATAAGAGAGTAGTTGCTGCTCTTCCTACTATCGAATATCTCATAAATAAAGGTGCAAAGGTTATTCTTTGTTCTCACTTAGGTCGTCCAAAGGGCGAATTTGATCCCGAATTCTCCATGGCTCCCGTTGCCGAATGTCTTTCTAAGTATTTGGGCAAAGAAGTTAAACTCGCAGCTGATGTTGTCGGCGAATCCGCACAGGCTCTTGCAGCCTCTCTCAATGACGGTGATGTCATGCTTCTTGAAAATGTACGTTTTGAAAAGGGCGAAACTAAGAATGACGAAGAACTTTCCAAGAAGTTTGCTGCTCTTGCTGAAGTATATGTAAACGACGCTTTCGGTTCTGCTCACAGAGCACATTCTTCAACGGCAGGTGTTGCCGCTTTCCTTCCCTCCGCTTGCGGTTTCCTTATTCAGAAGGAACTTGAAGTCATGGGCAAGGCTCTTGAAAATCCCGTTCGTCCTCTTGTTGCCATCTTGGGCGGTGCAAAGGTTTCCGATAAGATAGGTGTTATTGAAAACCTTATCGACAAGTGCGATACTCTTATCGTTGGTGGCGGTATGTCCTATACATTCTTCCGTGCATTAGGCTACTCTGTCGGCATATCTCTTTGTGAGGAAGACAAGATTGAACTTGCTTCTTCTCTTATGGCAAAGGCTAAGATTAGGGGTATCAATTTAATGATTCCCATTGACAACAAACTCGGTAAAGAATTTGATGCAAATACGGAGTCAATCATCGTAGATTCCGATAGTATTCCCGATGGTTGGATGGGACTTGACATCGGATCTAAGACACAGGAATTATTCGCCAACGCCATTGAAGGTGCCGGCACAATTATTTGGAATGGTCCGATGGGCGTTTCCGAATGGGAAAACTTTGCAGGAGGTACCATTGCGGTCGCAACAGCAGTAGCAAACGCAACAGATAAGGGTGCTGTTTCCATTATCGGTGGCGGCGACTCTGCGGCAGCGGTTAAGAAACTCGGCTTTGAAAAGAAGATGACTCATATCTCAACAGGTGGCGGTGCTTCTCTTGAATTTCTTGAAGGTAAAGAACTTCCGGGTATTGCTTGCATCAACGATAAATAAAAAATTTAATAATATATAAGGCAGAGTGTTAAGATTTTGAGTATAAAGTCAGGGGAAGAATTTTTTTTGAGTTCCTTGATTTCATTCTTAATATCGCATTCTGCGTGAGTAAATAAGGTTAATAATATATAGGAGATTGTAATGAATAAAGCAAAAAGACCTGCCGTTATTGCCGGCAACTGGAAAATGAATATGACACCCTCACAGACTACTGCTCTTATCAATGAAATGAAGCCTCTTGTTGCAGGTGCCGATTGTGAAGTTGTACTCTGCGTTCCTTATGTTGACATCCCCGCAGCCATTGAAGCAGCGAAGGGTTCAAATATCAAGATTGGTGCAGAAAACATTCACTACAAGGCATCCGGTGCATATACAGGTGAAATTTCTGCCGATATGCTCAAGGAACTCGGTGTTGAATATGTAATTATCGGACACAGCGAAAGAAGACAGTATTTCGGCGAAACCGATCAGACAGTCAACCTTCGTTCTCTTGCCGCACTTAATGCAGGCTTTAAGGCAATTATCTGTGTCGGTGAAACACTCGAACAGAGAGAATTGGGTTATACGGAAGCACTTATTAAATATCAGACGAAGATTGCCCTTACAAACGTAACCGAAGAGCAGCTTAAGAATGTTATAATTGCTTATGAACCCGTCTGGGCTATCGGCACGGGTGTTACCGCTTCCGATGATCAGGCAGATGAAGGTAACGGCTTTGTTCGCAAGGCGATAGCCGAAATGTTTGGTGCGGATGTTGCCGAAACCGTTACAATTCAGTACGGTGGCTCTATGAATGCTAAAAACTGTGAAGGTTTACTTTCAAAAGAACATGTTGACGGCGGTCTTATCGGCGGTGCATCTCTTAAGGCTGAAGATTTCTCCGTTATTGTAAAAGCAGCGTCCAAATAAAAAGAAAAGAAGTTAATATGAAAAAAACAGTTCTTCTTTGCATTATGGACGGTTTCGGGATCAATGATTCCGAATACGGTAATGCAATTAAATTTGCGAATACTCCCAATTTGGACAAGCTTTTTGCAGAATGTCCGAATACTTTAATCGGTGCATCCGGTCTTGATGTAGGTCTTCCCGACGGACAGATGGGCAACTCAGAAGTAGGACATACAAATATCGGTGCAGGTCGTGTTGTATATCAGGAACTTACAAGAATTACAAAAAGCATAGCAGACGGCGATTTCTTTGAGAATGAGGCTCTTGTTGCTGCGATGGAGAATTGCAAGAAGAATGATTCCGCACTTCATTTGATGGGGCTTGTCTCCGACGGCGGTGTTCATTCTCACAATACTCATCTTTATGCCATTATTGAAATGGCTAAGAGAATGGGGCTTGATAAGGTTTTCGTCCACTGCTTTATGGACGGTCGAGATGTTCCGCCCACTTCGGGTAAAGATTATATTGCCGAACTTAATTCCGAAATGGAAAAGATAGGTTTGGGTAAAATCGCAACGATTGAGGGCAGATATTATGCCATGGATCGCGATAACCGTTGGGAACGTGTTGTCAGGGCTTATAACGCAATGACAAAACTTGAGGGCAATAAATTCTCTTGTGGTGTTGAAATGATGCAAAAGTCATATGAATACGGAATTACGGACGAATTTATCGTTCCTTCCGTTTCAGACGATGCCCAGGCAATAAGTGATAATGACAGTGTCGTTTTCTTCAACTTCCGACCCGACAGAGCACGTGAAATTACCCGTGCTTTTGTTGACAGTGATTTCAGCGGTTTTGAACGAGAACAGATAAAAGGACTTTACTTTGTCTGTATGACACAGTATGACGCTACCATGCCGAATGTTGATGTCGCATTCAAGCCTCAGTCTTTGGACAATACTTTCGGAGAATATATTTCGGATAAGGGAATGACACAACTTCGTATCGCCGAAACGGAGAAATATGCTCACGTAACTTTCTTTTTTAACGGCGGTGTTGAAAAACAATATGAAGGCGAAGACAGAGTTCTTATCAACTCTCCCAAGGTTGCCACATACGACCTTCAGCCCGAAATGAGTGCATTTGAAGTGACGGATGCGGTTGTTGAAAAGATTGAAAGCGGGAAATACGATGTGATCATCTTAAATTACGCAAATTGCGATATGGTCGGTCATACCGGTATTTTCGATGCAGCAGTCAAGGCGGTTGAAACCGTTGACACCTGTGTCGGCAGAGTTGCCGATGCAATAAAGAAGATTGACGGTGTAATGCTTATCACTGCCGATCACGGAAATGCCGATAAAATGTATGAAGATGACGGCTCTCCTTTTACCGCACATACAACCAACCTCGTTCCTCTTATTATTGTAAATAAGGATTGTAAATTGAATGAAGGAGGCAAACTCTGCGATCTTTGTCCTACAATTCTTGATATAATGAATCTTGAACAGCCGTCTGAAATGACCGGAAGGAGTCTAATAGCTAAATAATTCCAGTTCTTTGTGCAAGCTGCACATAATTATACCGATATATTTGTACAAGATTTACTTGAACATCGATAAAAAGTCTTGACAAAACACTTTTTGAGGAGTATAATCAACGAGGTTATGAAATAACGAAATACATATCATTTTTGCAGTCACTTTTGATGAAAAGATCTTTGTTTGTGCAAATCTTACAAAAAAGTTACAAATTATTAACCGATTATTTCAAATCAAATGAAAATTTGCTCTTGACAAAAGTGAAATAATGTAGTAGAATGGTATAGTAACAAAAGGGTTACAAAAAGCCCAATTTGGAGGAATTTAAAATGAATTCAACTTACAAAAAAGTTCTCGCAGTCGTGCTTTCCGCAGTTCTTCTTCTCGCTATGACAGCTATTGCATATGCTGGTGCTACTCTTACCGATGATGCTGCTGAAGAATCTACAGCATTTGAAGCTGTAACAGGCGTTATAGATGAAGAAGTAACGGATTATGAAGAAGAAACAGATTACTCTCTTGAAGATACAACAGATGAAGACGTTACAGATGTTATTGAATATGTAAGACTTGGTGACGTTAACATTAACGGTGAAGTTGATATCAATGACGCAAGATATGCTCTCAGATATGCTATCGGTCTTGATAACGAAAATCTTGTTGGTTATAAAGAGCTTCGCATGAAGCTTGCTGACTTCAACCAGAATGGTGTTCTTAAGGCTAATGACGCTCGTCTTATCCTTAGATATGCTCTCAATCTTCCCGTAATCTTCGGTGCAGAATCCGGTGAACCTGTTACTACCGAAATCGCTCGTGAATACTTTGAAAGCATTACTTTTGTTCTTGCATAATTGAACTTAATGAAAAGAGAAAGCCCAGTCGGCTTTCTCTTTTGTTTTCTCAGGATTTATGCTGGGAAAAGTATCGTAAATAAAAAGCATTTATTTTTCTGTATGATCAATAAATTGTTGCGATATTATTTCATAGAAAACCTTAATTTTTTACCAAGTAAAAGTTTGCAATAATTTTGCAACGATTTGTACAAAATTGCCCAAAAAACTGTAGGAATGTACAATTTTAGAGCCTCATTTTTGGAAGTTCTTACAATTGACAAAGAAAGGTTTCTGTATTATACTATATTATAGAAAAAATATTAAAGGAAGGTTTCATATGAAAACTACAAAAAAAGTTCTCTCCATACTTCTTGCTCTCGTAATGCTCCTCTCTGTTGCTCCCGTTGTTCTTGCTGAAGGTTCGACAGGTGAAGAAGCAGTTGCCGATTATTCCGAGCGTGTTACAGGCTGGAAAGCAAATTATGATATGATTCTTGATTATCTTTTCGAGAATGAACAGCATATTGCTTTTAACTATCTTATCGCTAACGATCAGGCTTTACGTGATCGTATGACCGTTTCCACGGTATTTGCACTTCATGACAGTGCATGGAGAAATGGTATTACAGGCGAAGTCGACGTAGACATTGCCGAACAGATCCTTCTTGCTCTTGTTGAACGTGTCAACACTGACCTTAACACAGATACGGTTGAACTCATTCAGGATATTCTTCAAGGTGTTGAAACCGCAGCTGAAGCTGTTGAAAAAGTCAATGATCTCTTCAATATTTCTGAGGATATAGGTGGCGAAACTTGGAATGATGTTTTCAAGTATCTTGGTTATGCTATTACTGCTGTTGATATTTATAAGAACAACAAGGCAGCGGTTATTGAAGCTTATGCTCGTATTCTTTCTGCGAAGGCTGCCGATGTTTATTTCGGTGCATTTCTTCAGTACATCATCGATAATACAACTTATGGTGTATTAAAAACAGCTGCAACAAACCTTAAAAATGCAATAGATACAGAAATGGAAGTTCTTCTCCAGCAACTTAATACTGAGCTTGTCGGCGGAATGGCTGCTGACGGTGGCGAACTTGCTGCCAATATTGCTATTGACGTTGCTCTTAATTCCAATCCCTATACAGCTGTTGCAAAGAAGGTCTATGATGTTGGTGTCAATATCGTTGATTTCCTTTGGAACTTCGGTGATGAATACAACCTTATTCAAGGTCTTTATGTAAGTGTCAATGCTGAAGTTTGTGCAAATGAATGGGCTCAATCCGTTCTTGACGGAGAAGATGCACAGATGGCTGCATTTGCAATTTCCACACTCGTTTCCATGCGTGATTCTTCCACAACAATTCTTGAAAACTACAAGCTTGCACAGACCGGTGGTATCATCGGCAGAATCAAGAACAAGATTAACAAGTTCGTCACTGCTGAATACACCGTTCAGTCTGCTAAACTCGACCTTATCCGCGAAGCTTTCTTCCTTTCTGATGTTGCAGACTACAAAGAAGTTACCGCTATGGTTGATATTTTCTGTCCCGTTGATGTTGCTATCCTCAATACTGCCGGCGAAACAGTTTTCACAATTGCCAACGCTAACTCTTGCAGGATTACCAATGAATACGGTTTATTTGCTGAAGAATATTGCGATTACAGCAGCGACTTCTTAAAGATTGCATTCCTTTATGACAACGAATATGTCAAGCTTATTGCTACCGGTCAAGGCGTTGTTTCCGCAATTCTTGATCTTCCCACAGCAGAAGGCAATGTGGATTTCTCCTTCACAGAAGCTGCTGTTTATGCAGGCACTACAATCATTATCCCGACGGATAATGCTGTAAATCCTTCTTACATCATTGCTCATGAAGGTAACGAAGGTATGGATATTCCGATGAATGCAGAATATGTAATGCCCGCAGAAAAAGAAGCAAGCTCTCAGGAAGTCAGTGACGCAATTCAGGAAATAGTCAAAGAAGAAGCTAACAGTTTTATCGAGAAGATTAAGGCATTCTTCCAAAAGATTATGGACTTCTTCAAAAACTTATTCAAAAGATAAGGACAAGTTTAATGACACAGTCGCTTAAGGCGGCTGTGTTTTTTCTTTATTTAGCAACATTTATACGGATATTACTGCAATAACTAATACTTGCAATTTGCGTTATTTTGTGATACAATTACAATGAGGTGTTATGATTGAATATTAAAGAAAAAGCACTGAAAATCATTGAAGCATTAAAAAAGGAATATCCGGATGCAATATGCAGTTTGGTGTATCCTGACCCTTTGCAATTGCTTATTGCTACGAGATTAGCTGCACAATGTACCGATAAGCGGGTGAACATGATAACACCGGCTCTTTTTGAAAAATATCCGACACTTGAAGATTTTTGTAATGCCGATGTTAAGGATGTCGAAGAAATAATCAAATCTTGCGGATTTTATCGCACGAAAGCCGCCGATATAGTAAAAATGAGCCGGCAAATCCGAGATAATTTCGGCGGAGTGGTACCCGATAATATTGAAGACTTGACCACTCTTTCCGGAGTAGGCAGGAAAACAGCCAATCTGATTATCGGAGATGTGTATAATAAACCCGCGGTGGTTTGTGACACACATTTAATTCGCATATCAAATCTTTTGGGTCTTGCAAGCACGAAAAATCCGCTTAAATGCGAGATGGAACTTCGTGAAATATTGCCGCCGGAAGAGAGCAATGATTTTTGTCATCGTTGCGTTTTGCACGGCAGGGCAGTTTGTGTTGCACGCAGACCGAAATGTGAAATATGTGTATTGAAAGATTATTGTGACTATTATTTAAGTCAAAATATAGGAGAAATTTAATGGGATTATTTTCAAAATTGTTCGGCAATTACTCGCAAAAAGAAGTAAAACGAGTTGAGCCGATAAAAGATAAAGTGTTGGCATTGGAAGCTGAATATGCCGCAATGACCGATGAGCAATTAAAGGCGAAAACGCCGGAATTTAAGCAAAGACTTGCAAACGGCGAAACGCTTGAAGACATATTACCCGAAGCATTTGCCACTTGTCGCGAGGCATCATGGCGTGTTTTGGGTATGAAACACTTTCCTGTTCAGGTTGTCGGCGGTATAATTTTGCATCAGGGCAGAGTTGCCGAAATGAAAACGGGTGAAGGAAAAACTTTGGTTGCGACCTTGCCTGCATATCTGAATGCTCTTACAGGAAAGGGTGTTCATATTGTTACCGTAAACGACTATCTTGCTCGTCGTGACAGCGAATGGATGGGAAAAGTCTATCGTTTCTTGGGGCTAACCGTCGGACTTGTTGTTCACACTGAGTTATCCAATGAGGCGAAACGTGAGGCTTACGCAGCCGATATTACATACGGAACCAATAACGAGATGGGTTTTGACTATCTGCGTGATAATATGGTTATGTATAAGGAGCAGAGAGTTCAGCGTGGTCATGTGTTTGCCATCGTTGACGAGGTTGACTCAATTTTAATTGATGAGGCAAGAACTCCGCTAATCATTTCCGGTAGAGGAGATAAGTCAACTGAATTATACAAGGTTGCCAACGATTTTGTTTCTCGCTTAAAATGCGTCAAGGTAACAGAGCTTGATACCAAAATGGAGGCTGAGGACGTAGCCGAGGACGGCGATTATTTAGTTGATGAAAAGGCAAAAACCGCCTCCCTGACCAAATCCGGCATTGCAAAAGCCGAACAGTTTTTCGGTCTTGATAATCTTATGGACGTTGATAACCTTCAAATTCAACACCACTTAAATCAAGCAGTCAAGGCTCACGGCGTAATGAATCGCGATGATGACTATGTCGTAAAAGACGGCGAAGTTCTTATCGTTGATGAATTTACCGGTCGCATAATGTTAGGTCGTCGTTATTCCGATGGTCTTCATCAGGCAATTGAGGCAAAGGAACATGTGAATGTCCGTCATGAGACAAAAACCTTGGCAACAATCACATTCCAGAACTATTTCAGGTTATATAAGAAATTATCCGGTATGACAGGTACGGCTCTCACTGAGTCAGATGAATTTCAAGAAATTTATAATCTTGACTGTGTTGAAATCCCGACAAACAAACCGATGATTCGTCTGGATAATCCCGACGTTCTTTATAAGACAACGGTTGCAAAATATAATGCAATTATCGAGCAGATTAAAGAAAGCAACGCAAAAGGTCAGCCTGTATTGGTTGGTACCGTTTCAATCGAAAAGAGTGAAGAATTATCAAAAGCATTAAAGCGTGCAGGAATTAAGCATGAAGTATTAAATGCAAAACAGCACGAACGTGAGGCTGAAATCGTTGCACAGGCAGGTAAATGGGGTTCAGTAACCATCGCTACAAATATGGCAGGTCGTGGTACTGACATTATTTTGGGAGGTAACGCCGAATATATGGCAAAAGCCGATATGCGTAAAATGGACATAAGTGATGAACTTATCGCCGAAGCAACAGGTTTTGCCGAAACTGATGATCAAGAAATTCTTGATGCTCGCCGAACATTCTCCGAACTTGAATCAAAATATAAAGCCGAACTTGCCGATGAGGCAAATGCGGTAAGAGAAGCCGGCGGTTTGTTTATTATCGGTACGGAAAGACACGAATCCCGCCGTATTGATAATCAGTTACGTGGTCGTTCCGGTCGTCAGGGAGATCCCGGAGAAAGCCGTTTTTATCTTTCTGCGGAAGATGATTTGCTTCGCTTGTTTGCAGGCGACAGATTTTACAATACTCTCAATATGTTCGGTTCTGCCGGCGATATGCCGATTGAGAACAAGATGTTCACAAATGCGATAGAATCAGCACAGCGAAAAGTTGAAGGCAATAACTTTGCCATCCGTAAGAATGTTCTTAAATACGACGACGTTATGAACGTACAGCGTGGTCTTGTTTATGATCAAAGAAATATGGTTCTTGACGGTGTTGACCTGACCGAAACAATCAACAAGATGCTTATTGACAATATCACAAATGAAGTTGATTTTTATTGCAACGGCAAGCAGGAAGATTGGGACGTAAAGGGACTTGCTTCACGTTATCCTTCTCTTTTACCAGACGGAAAATTGCCCGAAGTTAAGAATAAAGCCGATTTAGCCGACAAGTTGATTCAATTTGCACAATCTATATTAAAGCAAAAAGAAGAGCTTTACGGCAAAGAACTTTTTGACAAAGTTAAGCATAAGATATTGCTTGAAAATGTTGACCTTCATTGGATGGAACATATCGACGAAATGGATCAGCTTAGAAATGGTATCGGTCTTCAGGCTTATGCTCAACACGATCCGGTAGTTATTTTCCGTGAAGAAAGTGCTGACAGATTTGAAGAAATGAATCAGAATATCCTTAACGGTACGGTTAATATGCTTCTTAATGTAATTATCCGTACAGACAAAGATGTTGAACGCCGTCAAAAAGCACAGGTTACCGGTACATCCGGCGGCTCGGACGGAAGTGAAAAAGCCCGACCGATAAAGAAGAGCAATAAGGTTGGCAGAAATGAGCTTTGTCCTTGCGGAAGCGGACTCAAATATAAAAGATGCTGCGGCAGAAATGAGTAAAAATGAATCCTCTGTTTAATTACCAAAATGAAATCCAGAGAAAGAAGGAACAAAGAGAACTTCGCTTTCTCTCAAACTCCGGAGCTTTAACTTTATTGGCATTTTCCGCTATTGCAATGCTTATCTCCTCTTTTGTGTTTTATGTGCCGTCATTGAGTGAGCGTTGCTTTGAAAGCACCGGTTTTTATCTGAGCTTTGATTTAATTTGTTCTTTCATATATCTGTTTCTTCCTTTTTTAGTGCTGTATTCAATATATAAAAAGCGTGATGCAAATGCACGAATTTCTTTTGAATTTCCTAAAAAGAAGAAATATGTTGCATTATACTTTTTTGCCGGTATGGCATTTTGTATGATTGGCAGCTATATTTCAGCATTTTTTATCGGTTTTATTGAAACATCAACCAAAACCGAGTTTGTATATGAATTATTCTCCACGCCGTCAAAAACGGATATATTCGGACGTATCATATATATAATTCGCTTGGTGGTTTTTCCGGCACTTGTTGAAGAATTTGCAATTCGTGGTGTAATTATGATACCGCTTCGCAAATATTCCGATACATTTGCAATATTTATGTCTTCATTGATGTTTGCATTGATGCACGGGAACATGGTTCAGCTGCCCTTTGCCTTTATCGCAGGCTTTGCCTTAGCTTATGTCGTTATTGCAACCGATTCAATATGGCCTGCAATATTTATTCATATGGGCAACAACTCAATTTCTGTTATCCAATCCTTTATTTTGGAGGATTACCCCGAAGCAGAATTATTTATTTTAATTCCCATCTTTGCCTTTATTGTCCTTGGAATTGCCAGCACGATTATTCTGTTTTCAAAAAAAGAGTTGCCGATACAACTTGCAAAAAACAGAACAAGTATTCCGACCAAAGTGGCGGTTAAGAAGTATTTAACCACTCCGGCAATGATAATAGCAATTGTGTATATGCTCATAAGTACCCTTCTTCAAAGTGATAAGGGTATGGAACTTATGCGAAAGATTGCAGAGATAATTTGAATGTACGATACTGAAATTATGCTTCTTGCATTAAGAGAAGCAAAAAAAGCGGCTGCTGAGGGGGAAGTGCCTGTCGGTGCAGTTATTGCTCGTGAGGGTGAGGTTATTGCAACTGGCAGAAACCGTCGTGAAAATGAGAAAAACGCACTTTGTCATGCCGAGATTGAGGCAATAAACAAGGCTTGCAAAAAATTGGGTGGCTGGCGGTTAAATGGCTGTGATATTTATGTTACGTTAGAGCCATGTCCGATGTGTGCCGGTGCAATTATCAACGCCCGACTTGACAGGGTTATTTTCGGTGCCTACGACGAAAAAGCGGGTTCTTTCGGCAGTCTTGTCAATTTTAATGACTTAAATTATAATCACAAGCCCGAAATTATCGGCTCGGTATTGGAAAACGAATGTAAAGAAGTATTGGTGAATTTCTTTTCATCTTTACGCAATTGTTAATTTTTGTATTCTGCTTGATTTTTATAAAAAATTATGCTAAAATAAAAATATGAAATTATATTCGGAGGTAGTTATGAAGAATTTTAAAAAGTTGCTTGCCGTAATTTTAGCGGCAATTATGGTTCTTTCGAGCCTTTCCGTCGTTGTTTTTGCAAGCGATGCAAATCTTGATTCGTCTGCCGATACAAGTTATCGTATCAAAGCAGGCTTTTACTCATTCGTAGACAAGGTTCTTGACTTGATTTTGAAAGCTTTGAATGCAATGATTCCCGGTCTTGACTGGGGCAGTGCATGGCCGACACTTGAAGAGTACACGTCAGACGGCTTTATGTCCGGAGATGCCACTTTTTCGGAAACCGTCGGCGTTGAGGCGAGCTGGTACATGGGTTATTCTAAAGCTTCTCTTTTAACCGGTCTTGATGTAATGGACGGGACTTATTATCTGGGCGGTGCCCTTGAGCCTTTCACCGGCAGAGCACCCGAAGCTGTTATTGATGATCAACAGGTTGTTGCTTATGCCCTTTCCGACGGAGAAACGCTTGTTGTTCATGCCGTTATTGACTGTTTCGGAATTTCACGCGGTGATGTTATTGCCATTCGTAATAATCTTGCCGATTGGGTAGAGGAAAACAATGTAACATCCATTCAGATTTCCTCCGTTCATCAGCATTCCTGCATTGATACCTTAGGTTTGGCTGCTCCGCTTGTTCCTGCACTTCTCAGAAATCCCCTTATGAGCATTTTTGCCGACCGCGACAGCTTTGTGTTAGGCACAAACAAAAACTTTATGGCAAATGTTTACAAATACACCGAAAGCGTTATTAAAAATGCCGTTGCCAGGATGGATATAGGTGAAATCTATGTCGGTGATATTAATATCGGCGACTATATCAAAGATAAGCGTGAGCCTATTAACAAGAATGATATGATGACACGTATAAGGTTCGTTCCCGCTTGCGAATCCGCCAACGAAATCTGGATTGTAAATGTGGATATGCACGATGTAACTTTCGGTGCTGCCGCATCCGTTCTTTCTGCCGACTATCCGTATTATGTCCGTGAGGCACTGGCAGAACGGGGTGTTGATTGTGTCTATGTTATCGGTGCCGAGCTTGCTATAACTCCTCAGGGTGCTAATATTCCCGGTTTTGAGACTTGCGAAAATGATACCGAAAGAGCAAAATGCATTGCTGATGCTTTAGTTGCAAAACTCGGTGAAATTGAAAATGATGAGCGTCTTGATCCCATTTTGAATATTGCAAGCAAAGAAGTTCAGGTTAAAGCCACAAACGGAGTTCTCAAACTCGCTGTCCGTCAAGGTTTGATCAATGTGGTAGTTGCAAAAGACGGCACGGATCTTGTTCTTATTACCGAAATCGGTTATATGGAACTTGGCAACAAGTTGGGTGTTTTCCTTGCTCCCGGTGAAAATGATCCTCAGATGGTTTGGGGCGAAAAGACAGGCGAGCTTTTAAGTGCAGAACAGAGCTGGAACGGCACCACATGGACAAAAACTCCCATTGCCGAAACGGCCGATGTTGAAAAACTCATCGTATTCGGTCTTGCAAATGACCAAATTGGTTATATAGTACTCGAAAGCGATGTCCATTCAATTCTTACGGAAAACGAAGAAATCCTTTGCCCGTCCTATAAGGCAGCCGAGATTATCGTTTCTGCATTTGAAAATCTTATCGCAGACGTAAAATAAAATTTGATACAAAAACGGGGTACGGAATAAAATCCGTATCCCTGTAACTATGGGCTATGAAATATATTGATATAAGTAAATATTCAATGTCTGTCGAGACTGTGTTTTCGCTGAAACATTACAGGATTGCCTTGATGAAATTAATAAGGCGGTGAAAATCGTGAACAGATTAAGTTTTGGGAACTCGGAAGAAAAAAAATCTCCGAATCGTCGTTGCGTAATTATAGGCGGTGCGGATATTAAAAATTATGAATTTATCCGTGAAAATCTGAGACCGGATGACTATTTTGTTTTCTGTGACAGCGGTTTGAGACATCTGGAGAATTTGTCAGTAAAGCCGAGTTTGATTGTCGGCGATTTTGATTCCCATGAGAATCCCAATATTGATGTTGAAACCATCGTTCTTCCTTGTGAGAAAGACGATACCGACACTGTATTTGCAGTCAAGGAGGCAATCAGAAGAGGTTTTGACGACTTTCTTTTGCTCGGTGTTGTCGGTGCAAGACTTGACCATACGCTTGGGAATGTGTCAATTTTGCTTTATCTTGACAAATTGGGCAAGAGGGGACTAATTATAGACGATTATTCCGAAATGGAAATTGTTTCCGACAAGCCCGCTTATATTGATGATAATTTTGCGTTCTTTTCGGTACTAAACATATCGGGAACGGCAAAAGGATTAACAATAACAAATGCTAAATATCCGCTTGACAATGCGGAAATAACATGTGATTATCAATATGGTATCAGCAATGAAGTCCTCTCAGGGAAGACGGCAAAAGTCAGTGTTTCTGACGGGAAATTGCTTTTAATAAAAATCAAATAAATAATATAATCTCCTCGCTGAAATACAGTGAGGAGTATTTTTTATATCAATTGTTCACCTTTGTTTGAAAATTCGGATAGAAGATTATTACGAAAATTTAGAAATTTCCAAATCCAAGTTTGTGCCAAAATCGGAATAAGTTTCTTCTTTAGTCAGATTAAATACCTTTTCATCTTTTGTTATAATATCTTTAACAGCAATCTTGCCGACATGAGAAATTGCCAATGTCGGTTTATTGTTATTGCTGTATTTTCTTTTTACATTACTCAGTCTGAAATTATCAACCTTGCTTTCAATGACAATCATTGCCTTTTCAGGTGAATTTTTGTCCCAGTCAACTTCCATATTGTTTATTGAAATATTGTAAATATTCCCGACTTTTTCGTTTTTGTCCTCAAACAGGGGTGTTCTGCAATATCTGCCGGCATCAAGATTTATTGCGTAATTCCTGCAACCGCCTTTAATATTATCAATTTCAATATTATAAATTGATGAATTGACACTTAACATTCTCAAGAACGTAAAACAGTTTTCCGCAAAAACATTTTTTATCTTTATGTCTGAAATATCACCGCATACCATGTCAAGATTTTCAACTCTCCCAATGCAGTCGTCGGCATTGAGTGCAATTAAGTCATCGTTTGTCTGACCGTATGACACGGCTTTTATGTTTTCTATAATACCGTTATGAACTTCTCCGCCAAAGTGCAGTCCGTCCTGATTGCTGGCAGGTTTTTCGCTGAAGAAATTAATGTTTTTAATTTCAAAATCATTGAGTTTGCACATTCTGATGTTGTAAGCAACCGAATTTGCAACCGTGAAATCATAGAGATATAAGCCCTTGACGTTGCTAAAATTCATTACCGTACCCGAATAACCGTTTACATCAAACAAATCCGCCTTGACGTTATATTTTCCCTGATTGTTTCCGTCCCAGATACCGCCTGTAATTTTAATGTTGCAGTTTCCGTTTTCGGTGTCTGAGTTTGAAATTAAAAAATCATTCCTTTTCTTCGGTGTATCACCGCACATAAAAAGTCTTGCTTTTTCATGTGCCGTAATTGTTGTATCTGATTTAACTAAAAGCGTTTTCGTAATTCTGTAATCTCCTTCGGGAATGTAAACCTTGCCACCCTGTTCAAATGCTTTTTGAACAGAGAGGGTGTCGTCAGTTATCCCATTTCCTATTGCACCGTAGCCCTTAACATTTATCATAAAACCACCTCTCGACCGTAACATATAGTTATTTTATTGTAACGCAGTGCAGGCAATTTGTCAATATTCATAATGCTGAATAATACAAAAATCCTCACTGCCATGAGGCAGTGAGGAGCCTTTTTACATCATTTCTTCGCCTTCGGTTGAAAGCTCGGTAAGAAGTTCATTGAGTGTGATTTTAAGCTCTTCAAGCTTTTCTTTTCCGTTTTGCCTGAGTCTGTTGTATGAAGCATATTTGGCTTGCTCCGTTGACGGGCGTACAAGTTTGTGAGTTGAAAATGTATGTTCAAGATTTGTTTTGGTGGCTTCAATCTCATGAATGGTATTCGTTACAAAACTGACCGCATCGGCAGCTTGATCATTGATTTTTCCGTTGATTTTTGAGCCTGTTTCCTCTGCGGATTCTTTTAGTGATGCTCTCATTGAGGTAACGGCGGTTTTGATTTTATTTATGGTATTGAACACTTTTCGTACATCAAGAGCCGCTTTGACAGTAAAGAATAAGTCAATAAGAAATATGATAAGTACGACGACAAAGGCGATATTTCGCCACAATTCCGGAATTTTGGTGTACCAATTAAGATGGAATGGCTGAACGATATATATATAACAATATGATGCCAATCCCCAGATAAGAGTATGTTTCAGGCAAATTCTGCCGTTTATGTTTAGGAAATAGCCTGTATAATCCCACCAGCGAGCATTAAATAGTTTTTCCATTAAATAACTTGTTATATACTCAACAATATCGCATGCAACCATGCCTAAAATTACAACAAGCCAAGGTTTATCATAAAAACGAGTAAGTAATACGCCGATAACCAAAGCACCCGTGCCGTATATAGGACACATAGGTCCGTAGAGAAAGCCTCTGTTTATCGGTTTCATTTGACCGAGTGAGCAGTAAAGAGATTCAAAAAACCAACCGACAAAACTGAAAATAAAGAAAGACAAAATGACATCAACAAGACGCATTTGTTCCATTTTTTCCGGATAAAAAACAGTCAGTTGTTTAATCAGGCTCCATGCCGAAATTAATAATTCTTTCATACATCTTCGGGGTTTTCCCCATACTCCTTAAATCATTTTCAAATTTTTTGGAGAAATGTCCGCCTCGTGCGATTTTTAATTCGACAGAGGCACAATATTTGTCCGCTATGGTAACAATCCAGCCCTCTTTATATTTCGGCGGTATGGGCGTAAGCGGGAACATGTGACGGTGTATAATATTTTCTTCAATTTTTGTAAGCGTGGTTAATTCTCTTGCATTTTTCAATGCAAAGCCGGGATGCCGGTAGCCGTGTGGTCGATGACTCCAATCATTTTCGTGCCAATCGTAGTAGAATAAGTCATGTAAAATTGCACCGCGAACCGTCTGTTTTGTGTCGGCATTATACTTTTGTGCAAGTTTGTAGCTTAAATAAGTAACCGAGAGAATGTGTCTTAGTCGATTTATGTGAGAATGTTGGGGATATATTTTAAGTCCCTGCACCTCGTCGCTTTGCCAAAGGTCAGCAAAAAGTCCGAAAAATTCAGGATTATCCTTCTCATTTATGAAATATGATTCAAGATAATGATCATACATTTTACTCAACTTTTCGCCTCCTTCACAAACTTATCTATTTTAAATTATACTACAAAGTATTTGAAAAATCAAGGCAAATATAAGCAATATAAAAAAGTTTACATTTTGTCATTTCTTTGTTAAAAGAAATGTGGTAAAATAAATTAATTAAGCCTGTGTGTACCGGAGGCGGATGTGTGCAAAACTCAGGGAAGAAACAATTAACTATATTTCCAATTTTGACTTTACAGGAGAGTAAAGTGATTGACAAAATAAAAATAATGCTGTATAATAAAGCATGAATTATTATAGGGGAATATTGATATGATTGCAAAAAGCAATTTTGGTAAAATAGACGGTAAGGATGTATTTTTATACACCTTTTCAAACGATAAGATGAGCTTTTCCGTTATGCAGAGAGGTGCAACTTTGGTGTCTGCCTTTGTTCCTGACAGAAACGGTGAAAAAAAAGACGTCCTTTTAGGTTTTGATAATGTTTCCGACTGGGCAGCAAAGAGTGATAATCAGGGTGTAATTGCCGGTCCCTATGCAAATCGTATCGGCGGCGGAAAATTCTCGATTGACGGCGTTGAATATAATTTGGTAAAGAACGAAAAAGGTATTCAGACTTTACACGGTAATTTTGAATTCGGCAATGCAATTTGGGATGCCGAAATTATTGATCCCTTTACCGTTAAGTTTTCATATTTCAGTCCCGACGGTTTAAATGGTTTTCCCGGCAATGTTAAATGTGATGTTATTTATTCACTTGTTGATACTGCGATTCGTATGGAATTTTATGCCGAAACTGATAAAAAGACACCGATCAATCCTACAAATCACGCATATTTTAATTTACGCGGGTTTGACGGCGGAGATATTTTATCTCATAAGATGAAAATCAATGCCGATAAGTTTACCGTTGTTGATATTAACAGTATTCCGACAGGTGAAAATCGTGATGTTGCCGGCACTCCTTTTGATTTCAGAGAATTCAAGGCGATTGGCGATGAAATAAATGCAGACTGCGAACAACTTAAAAATACCAACGGTTATGACCACAATTTCTGTGTAAACGGCGAAGGTTTTCGTACTGCCGCAGTAGTTTTTGAAGAAGAATCGGGCAGGATGCTGAAAGTAAATACAGACCTTCCCGGAATTCAATTTTATGCCGGCAACTTCTTAAAGGGAGTTTTGGGCAAAGATAATAAACCGATGAATTTCCGCACGGGATTTTGTTTGGAAACACAGTTTTATCCCGACAGTCCGAATAATCCCTCTTTCCCCGACTGCTTCTTTACTCCTGAAAAATCCTATAAATCCGTAACGGAGTTTGAATTTAGTTTATTATGAAAAAGCTGATAAGTGTTTTGATTCTCATTTGCGTACTTGCATTGACCTGCAATGTATGCACTTTCGCCTATAATCAGACACTTGTCGAAACTCAGTTTGAATACAGTATTTCAAATCCAGCTTGGCTTAAAACTCTGGTAGTCAATGAGAATATGCTCGATGTAAATGGTATTACAACAAGAACCGATTTGGTTGCCGTTCCCGACTATCCCTATTCCAAAACCCCCGACGGTTTCAAGACGGAAGTTTCTTATTACACAAACCTTTATACCCTTGATGATACGGGCAGACGTGCGGGATATGTATATGTTCTTGACTATTTAAACCAAGCCTCCACCGCCGTTGACGGCGAAATCAGTGATGACGAAATCAGAGAATGGCTTACGCATAACGGGATAATCTATCCGACACCTTATAATACGGAAACATTGATTATGGCAAGAACACTTTATTCAATGATGTCAAACAATGTTTACGGACTTACTTTTGAGCCGGGAACGACGATTGAAGCAGCACTTATTCAATATTTATCAATCGTTGTCGGTGATGATATGTCGGCAATTTTGGCGATAAATAAGAATATTATGCCACAGACTTTGGATGAATATGTTTTTTTGGTCTGTATCGTTGCATTGAATGTCAAGGGCTATAACGTTAATTCCGACACACCGCAGGAAGAAGTTTATCGTCTGACAGCGGTTGAAACGATAAAACTTGCCGGTATTGCCGTTGATACCGATTCAATGACATTGGAAGAACTCAAATCCACCTATATGGCGGCAATGCTCGGGAAGAAATATGATGTCAATTTGGATATCAAGATGCTTGATTCCGCACTCAAATCAAATTCTGTGCCGATTTATATTTTGAGAGTTATGGCACAGAAAAACGGTCTTGCGGTCAAATCGACTGCAACTTATGACGAAGCGTTTGAAATCGTTGCAAAACATACTTATGTGTTTGCATTTGAAAAAGGCGAGTTTTATGCCGACGTATATAATTATGACGCTCAACTTGCTTATATTCGCGATAAAATCTGGGTTTCAGTCTCTTCGTTACACACCGCTGACGCAGCAAAAGGTGAAACTCTGGTGATGAAAATTAACGGAGAACCGGTCGGCACGGAGGAGTTTAAGGAAATTCCGCTTTCCCGTGATGCTGAAATTCAGGCGGTAGTTATCACCGTTGAATATAGGGATAATTATCAGAACATAACCAAGACTTATACCATTAATGTAAAGCAGGGCTTGGTGGATGCTCCGCAAAATGAAGCTACTTTTACCGGCAACTCAATGATAGGAATTGTTGCGGGAAATACTACAAAATATATATCAGGCTTATTGCCTCTCCTTGGTTTTGATACCGGTATACCGGGCGTAAATACTCCTTCAGCGGATATTTTCGGTTTGCTGATGCCGTCGGTAAATCCGGATAATACGGACACTGCCGACAGAAGTTTCTTTGACAATGTTTTTTCAAATGCCTATTCATCGGCAATTAAAATCGGCTCACTCATTTCGGTATCTCCCACACCGGGTGAAACGGTTGACAATATGGGAACTCTGGCTGCATTTGCCGGTGCACCGCCCGAAGGCTATGAATATGTCGTAAATGAAAGTGGCTATGTAATTGATATAATCAAAATAAGAGACGAGGGCAGTACAGGTGATTACGGCTTTGTTGATGTCCCCGTAACAGGGAACACTTCAAGTGATAGCGGAATTGAGGCTTTAAAATCACGTATTCCATATATTGCTGTTCCCGTTGGACTTGCGGTATTAGCAATAGTATGCACAATTATATTTAGAAAGAAGGACTAATTATGAATGAGAAAATACTGGTAGTCGACGACGATCCCCATATTTGCGAACTGCTTCGCATTTATTTGGCGAAAGAAGATTTTAATCCCATAGTGGTAAGTGATGGTCTTGAAGCTCTTGAAGCATTTCATCGTGAATCACCGGCTCTTGTTCTGCTTGATGTTATGCTACCCGGTCTTGACGGCTGGCAGGTTTGCAGAAAGATCCGTTCGACAAGCGAAGTGCCTATTATTATGCTTACAGCAAAGGGTGAAGTGTTCGATAAGGTTTTGGGCTTGGAACTCGGTGCCGATGACTATATCGTTAAACCCTTCGATTTGAAGGAAGTTTTGGCTCGTGTTAAGGCTGTCCTTCGCCGTTCAAAAACTCAGGTCAACGAATCTGTTATGGAAGTACGCTTCGATAAACTCGTCGTTAACCTTACAAATTATGAGCTTCGTGTTGACGGTAAGTTGATTGACACTCCTCCGAAAGAGCTTGAACTTATTTATCACCTTGCAAGTAATGCAAACAGAGTATTCACTCGCGACCAGCTTCTTGATGAAGTTTGGGGCTTTGATTACTACGGCGACTCAAGAACTGTTGATGTGCATGTAAAGCGTCTTCGAGAGAAACTTGAAGGTGTTTCTGACAAGTGGGAACTTAAAACAGTGTGGAGTGTCGGATACAAATTTGAAACGAAGGAATAAAAAGAAATGTTCCGCAATATTTCCGATTCGGTATTGATAAGCCGGAAAGGTAAACTTTTTCGGCGGTATTTCCTGATAATTTCTTTAATTGCTCTGATATGCGTAACTGTTGTCGTATTGGTTTTATTTGGCATTACTTCGTCATATTGGATGGACGCAAGAGAAAATTCCCTCCAAGAGGCTGCAATATCTATGGCACATACAGCTGAGGATTTAGCAGCAAGTGAAGGAGAAGATTTTAATCTTCCCGCTGTTGAGAATATGCGTGCACAGCTTTGCACGGCTTTGTCTGCTGCTTCAAAACAGGCAAACAGTGATATTTATATCTGTAACATGGATGGTACCGTGCTTTTGTGCCAGCACATTCTGTCCGATACAAGTGGCGATTTTGATGATAATGGTTGTGAAATTCACGACAAAATACAATTTCCCAATGATTTTATTGAAACGCTTGTTGCACAAAAGACATTTTCAATGCGAGGAACGTATAAAAAAGTTTATGAGGAGCCTACTTTTTTAGCTGCCACTGTCATATATATTGATGGTATCGCTGGTTTCGTTGTTGCCGCACAGCCTATGAACACCGGCATGCAGGATTATTTAAGAGCTTTTATTAAAATCTTTTTTATTGCTATTCTTGTTGCATTGCTGACTTCTTCACTTGTTTCGTATATTTTCACTTTTAATATTACAAGACCACTTACTGAAATGGCTCACGCTATGAAACAATATTCCGAAGGGGAGTTTTCAAGACGGCTTGAGGTTAAGGGCAATGATGAAATTACCACACTTGCAGAAACATTTAATAAGATGGCGGATTCATTGGCGATGACGGAAAATTCCCGAAGGAGTTTTATTGCCAATGTTTCGCATGAGCTTAAAACGCCGATGACATCCATTAGTGGTTTTGTTGACGGAATTCTTGACGGAACAATTCCGCCCGAAAAAGAAAAATATTATCTGAAAATAGTATCGGATGAAACGAAACGCCTTTCCCGACTTATTGTGTCTATGCTCAATATGTCAAAGATGGAGGCGGGCGAAATTCAGATTAAGCCGTCCAAATTTAATATTTCCGATCTTATATTCAACGTCCTTATTCAGTTTGAAAAGACTATTAACGATAAGGACATTGAAATTGAAGGTTTGGATAAATTCAATGCAATTCCTGTTCGTGCCGATATTGATATGATTAACCAAGTATTGTATAATATTATCGATAATGCCGTTAAATTTACTCCGCAGGGAGAGAAAATATCAGTATTTGCCGAGAGTAAAAACGGTGAAGTAACCGTAAGTATAAGAAACCATGGTGTCGGGCTTTCCGAGTCTGAGTGCAAAATGGTATTTGATAGGTTTTATAAGATTGATAAAAGCCGCTCATTCGATATAAATAGTGTCGGACTTGGTCTATATATTACTAAAACTATAATTGAAATGCATAAGGGAACAATTGTTTGCCGAAGTGACGGTGCGACCTATACGGAGTTTTCTTTCACTATTCCCGAAAAAGCATATTTAGGAGATTTGTATGGATGATTTTAAGATAAATCCCGAAAATGAAGAGAAAATCGAAGCTGCACTTGAAAATGAAGAGCAGAGTGTTGATGTTGTTGAGAATAAGGAACAAGAAATCAAAGCAGAAAGCGATGATGAGTTCTTTATGAATTATAAGTCGGATAGTACTGATAAACCTTCCGATCAATCCGTTGAGCCGCAAAACGACTTGCCGACATTTGTTCCCGAACAGCCTACTACACCCGTTGTTGAGCCTGTGCAAAATGATGTTCCTACGGTTAATCAACAACCGCCGGTTGTTTCGCCGCAGAATAATCAAACCTATCCCTACGGTCAGTCATATACAAGTTATAAACAGCAAAACTTTGGCTCGTTTCAACCGCCCACACAGCCCAACTATGATATGAATTGGAATATACCGCAGGGAAATGCTCCTCAGAATATTCCTCCACTTCCTCCCAAAAAGAGAAGTGTCGGCATGACGGTGTTTATCATTATTGTTTCTCTTATTTTTATAATGAGTATGTTCGGTTTGTTTTATGGCGGATTTGAAATCAAGGATCCCACAGGTACAAATACAACCAATCCGGATGGACCTTCGATAGTAATTACTGATAATCCTGTCAAGGAAGAAGGTACTACCGGTAGCGGAGGATTAATTTTATCCGATAATACTTCCGCAGTTGCAATTTATGATAAAATCTCCGATTCATCTGTCGGTATTTTATGCTATGTCGATGGTTATGACGATCCTGCATCAGAAGGCTCGGGTGTAATTATGGGAGCAGATGCAAGTAATACATATACATATTTCATAACCTGTGCTCATGTCATTTCGGACTCGTATGTCAATTCAATAAAGATTTTAATGAACGACGGAAAGACCGAGTACAAAGCTGAAATCGTAGGCTATGATACACGTACCGATATTGGTGTTCTACGTGTGAAAAAGACCGGTTTTACTGTTGCAGAATTTGCAGACAGTGATAAGCTTAAAATCGGCGAAACGGTTTATGCAATAGGGAATCCCGGTGGCTATGAGTTTTCCGGTTCGTTTACTCGCGGTATGCTTTCGGGAATTTCCCGTCTGCTTATCGATGATAACGGCTATGAAATGGAATGTCTTCAGCATGATGCAGCCATCAACCCCGGTAACTCCGGTGGTGCTTTGGTAAATTCATACGGTCAGGTTATCGGTATCAACTCAATGAAGATTATTGATACTGATTATGAAGGTATGGGTTTTGCAATTCCGATTAATATTGTTAATGAAGTTGTTGAAAAACTTATCAAAAATGGTTATGTCCCCGACAGACCGAAATTGGGTATTACTTATCGCGAAGCGGTATATTACGAAGCTTATGCTCTTGCAGTTGAAAAACACGACCTTCCTGAAGGAACGGTTATTATTGAAGGTATCACAAAAGACAGTCCGCTTAATAATACCGATGTTGCAAAATATGACTTGATTGTAGCCGCTAACGGTAAAGAATTAACAACTTCCGACATTCTTAAAAATACTGTTTCCAATGCAAAAGTCGGCGACAAACTCACTTTGAAGATTGTTCGTGTAATGAGCAATTATATGATAAAGGAATTTACCGTAACCATTGAGCTTATCGAGGATAAGGGAGCGAGTTTTGATGACGGACAAGAGCCGTCCGTATTGGATCCCAATTCCGGAGCAGAGTATTATTATGAATTATTCCCCGAAGAATAAGTCTGTGCTGAAAATTTTAGGTTTTTCGGTTTTATGCGGTGTTTTGTACTATCAGAACACCGCTTTGCAAGAGGGTGTGCATATTATAAAATCAGAAAAGTTACCTCTTTCATTCAAGGGATTTAAGATTGCACATATTTCAGATTTTCATAATTGTTCTTCCCGACTTTTACAAAAACAAATTGTAGAGAGTTTGGAGGAAAACAAACCGGATATTATTGTTATCACCGGTGATAGTATTGACAAGCGTCGTACTAATATTTATGAATCTCTTGCGTTTTTTGCTCATATTCGCCATATCGCACCGATGTATTTGGTTACAGGAAATCATGAACATAAAACAACCGTCAAGGAGAAATTCCTGACGGCTGCAAGAAAAATCGGTGTAAATGTTTTAGAGAATGAGTTTGCACATATTGAGCATGATGACGGGAAAGTAACAATATTCGGTCTTGATGACCCCTTCCGATTTGAAAATGACGAGAGTGAAAAAGAGCGTGTCGATGAGATATTTTCCGAAAATCAAATTGAAAACGGTTTTAATATTCTTCTTGCTCATCGTCCGGAATTATATGAAGTATATGAAAAACATGGTTTTGATTTGGTGTTCTCCGGTCATGCTCACGGCGGACAGATGCGTATTCCCTTTGTTGGCGGAGTTATTGCACCACATCAAGGATTTTTCCCGAAATACAGCGAAGGATTGCATGAGTTTGAGAGTATGAAAATGATTGTCAGCCGAGGGCTTGGCAACAGTATCATTCCGTTTCGCATCAACAACAGACCTGAAATTGTTTATGTAATATCAGACTAAAACCTTTTTACCGCATACCCTTATGGATTCTTCCGCCAAGACAGAGAGAGAGTCCACGACATCGGGCAGCGGTATTTTTATATCTGCATGTATTACCGAAAGTTCCGTGCATCCTAAAACCACGGCATCAGCTCCGCGACGTTTCAAGTTGTCGATAATTCCCAAAAAAGCGTGAAGGTCGTATTCTTTGCCCGCTTTAACCTGACCGTAGATGATTTCCATCAGCATTTTTTGGTCGTTTTCATCCGGGACAATGCAACCGATATTGAATTTTTCGCACTCTCGTTGATATGTTTTTGCTTCAACAGTGCCGCTTGTCGCCATAATTCCGATATTTTTCACATTTTCAACCGTATCGACTATGTGTTTGACCGTTTCGTGCACAATATTTATTACGGGAAGTTTTACCGCTTTTTGAATTTCGTCATAGAAATAATGTGCGGTATTGCAGGGAATAACAATATAATCGACGCCGGCTTTTTCAAGAAGTTGAGCGTCTTTTTTCATTATCGGCAGAGGATTGTTTTTGGAATTGTCGAGAATATAATCCGTTCTGTCGGGTATTGCTGCGTGGTTAAAAACCAAGGCTGAAACATGCTCTTGGTCAATTTTTGCATCGGTTTTTCTGACAAGCATATCCATAAAATATACGGTTGCAAGCGGACCGATACCGCCCAAAACACCTAAGATTTTTTCTTCCATATTATTTATATTTTGCATATTTTCTGAATTGATTGAAGAACGATGCCCATACATAAAATGCACGTTTCGGGCTCATATCGCACTTATAGTTAAGCGGATATGCAATTCTTCCTTCTTTATAACATTTTTTTATCTTTTTGCGAGTTTCTTCATCTTTGACAAAATGAAGAATAATTTGTTTAGGAACAACAGTGAAAAGCACCTCTTTGTCTGCGATGGTAAGCCCTTCAAATTTCTTGTTATATACCAAATCGTCAACTATCCATTTGACAGTATTAAAACCGGAACCTGTTACATAGAAATTTGAACGACCGAGACGGACATTTATTTCAAAAAACTTGTTTTTGCCGTCGCGGGTATCATATTTTATATCAAAATTCGAGAAGCCTTTATAGCCTACATATTCCAAGAATTTAATGGCGTTGTTGATAATTTCGGGGTTTTGTTCATTGATAATTGCGACGGGATTGCCGATAGCACCGGGACTGTGGTCTTCCAAAAGAGAGTGACCGAGTGAGGCAAAGACAACTTTACCGTTCTGGTCGGAATAGCAGGTGAGAACACGCATAAATTCATCTCCGCCGGGAATACAATCTTGAATTAAGAATTTATAGTTATAACTTGATTTTTCAAGATTGTTGAGCATTTCGCGAAGCGGCTCTTCATTTTGAAATCTGAATACCTTCTTTTTGCCGGGAAATTCTGCATAGTGGTACATTGCGGAATTGGCGGTTTTTGCGATAACGGGATAATCAAAAGTAAAATTCAGATCATTTTCTTCGCCGCAGTTATATACATAAGTGGTCGGATAGGGAATATCCAACTTTTCGCAAATTTCGTAAAACTTATCTTTAAGAACTATCTTGTTAAGTAGTGGTTCGTCAATGTAGGGAATAAGAAAATACGGCGAAAGTTTTTCTTTGTTTTCGATAAGAATTCTTACATACCAGTCGCCGCAACCGAGGACGATGAGTTTTTTCTTGCCCTCAAATTCTTTGCCGACCTTCATTAAATTCTCAATCAATACATCTTCTCTTTCGAGATTATCAATAACACGATTTTCGCAGAGTTTGCTTTCACTGATAATCTTTGCCTGCTTTTGAGAAAGTACGAGGGATTTCATATTATATTCCTCGTGAAAAGCTCGGACATGAGAATAAGCGGTAATATCCGCACCTAAAATTACGGGTAAAAACGGTTGTTCCGTAAATTGCATAATTCTATCCTTCTTTACTTGAAATCCACATATTTTCCCATTTTTGTCCCGTTATCTTTTCGAGGCGGACAAGTTTTTCGGGTGCAGGTTTTTCAACAAAACCTTTTTCGTGGCGTTCTTTTATCAGTTCTTTTATATATTCGTGGTCTTTTTTATTCATCGTATATGAATAAATCGAGAGTACGCAAATCAGTGCCAATACTGTCGGCATAATTACGAAATTAAATCTCAGTCCAAACAACGTTTTCGGAGATTGAAGTGAAGGAGCCTGTATCTGCGGATTATATCCGAACAATTCAAGAGCAGCACCGACAACGTAGCTTATCACACTTGCAATGGTTTTGCTAAACAGCGTGCGGAAAGTTGCGACAACACCCTCGCGTCTGCGACCGGTTATCATTTCATCAACATCGGTAATATCGGGTTGAATGTTCTCGGCAACGAAACCGGGACCGGAGAAGCCGAAGTTGTACAGAATAGCGGAAAGAATAATTATTGCTGTCTTAAAGCCTTGTGCAGAAGTCGGAGAGATGAAAATATTGAGGAATAAGCCGCATACCATAAGAGGTCCGAGTAATTTTCCGCAGAACGCTTTGCCCTTATATCTGACTAAAAGGTAGTTTAGCGGTGCACCGGAAAATTCGGCAATACCGGAAATAATATTGAGCGATATGAAAAGTTTATACATATCGGCTACGCTTATCATAAAATATTGATCTGTGATATGATAGAAATTTTTAGATAATGCGTAGAATAACGTGATAATGAAATACTGCCTGAATGAGCGATTTTTGAATACCAATTTGTATTCATTAAACAGGAAACGGAAATTTATTTTATCTTTCGGCTGTCCCAATGACGACGGTTCTTTGCACTTAAAGAACGAGAGAATAGGCGGCCATAAAAACCAAAGTGAGAGAATAACACCGACAAGCAAGTATTTTCCTCTGTCGTCGGGTGTCGGGTTCGGAAGTGCCGTCAACGCTGTTTTAACCGAAAATCCGCTTAATGCCAAGGCTGCAAACAGGTATGATGATATTTGACCGACTGAGTTCATTGCATATTCAACAATTCGAAATTGAGTACGCTGGAAATAATGCGGTGCGATTTGCGGAAGCATTGCCGTGTGCGGAATTGACATAACCGTATATGAAGTGCTGTACAAAACGGCGGAGAAAAGATACCACAGCCAAGTTGCAGTCGCATCTCCGCCACTCGAAAGACCAAATGAATACCAGCGGAAAACATAAGCAATAGCAAACGGTATAATTCCGATAATTAAATAAGGACGATGACGACCGTATTTTGTACGGGTTCTGTCGGTTATCATGCCCATGACGGGGTCATTAAACGCATCCCAAAGTCCGTTTATTAGCGAAATTTTACCCGCATCACGAGTACCCATTCCCTCAACATATGCCAAAAATTGTTGATGGAATTGATTAAGAACATAACCCGCTCCACCCAAAGTGATGTTTGCACAGGTATAGTTGCAGGCGGGGATAAGAGTGTTTTTGACCTCACCCTCAATTCCGAGAATATCTTTAATTTTTTCTCCAAGATTTGCCATAATCAACCTAAATTTCTAACTGTGAATAATATCGAATATTTCTGATATTCGTTTTTCGTCTCCGATTAAATATAAATATCCGAACAATGCCTCAACGGCTGTCGCCTGATGGTAGTCCTTTACGGTCTGGTTTTTTGGAATATGACCGACTTGTGCATTTTTCCCGCGTTTTAATACATCTGTTTCTTCCTCAGTTAAATGCGGGAGGATTTTTTCGTATGCTGAGGATTGAGCTGCGGCACTTACTAAGTTTGCCAGACGGACATTTAAGGCTGCCACTTTTTCTTGATGTTCTGCGAGTAATTTTTCACGCACAAGCAGGGAATAGACCGCATCTCCCAAAAATGCAAGACGAAGCGAGCCGGTATTGACGGCGGTCTTTTTATCAACGGGTTTATTCAACATATTCAAATTCAAAATCGTAAATGCTGACGGTGTCCCCTTCACCTATTCCCATTTTGCGTAATTCGGCAAGAATACCGCTCTGGTCAAGCACTCTTTGAAAATATTTAAGTGACGCATAGTCATCAATATTGCACTGATTCAAGATTTTTAATAACCATTCTGCCTCAATGATATATACGTCATCTTCAACCGTAACTTTGAAACCGTCATCTTTTTTCTTTTCAAGGAATTCAAGCGGCACCCCCTCGTCCTCGTAAACAACAACGGGAGGTAAAGTGGCAAGCATTTTGGCAACGGCATTGATAAGTTCTTTTGTGCCTTCAACTATCGGAGCACAGATTTCAAAATATGATAGCCCTTGGTCTTCAATGAATTTTCTGAAAGATTCACGCTGTTCGTCGGTTGCAAGATCAATTTTGTTTCCTGCAACTATCACGGGACGAGTTGCCAGATCCGGATTGAACTTCTCAAGTTCTTCGTTGATTATACGATAATCATCAAAGGGATCACGCCCTTCGCTGCCGGCAACGTCAACGATATGAACAAGCATACGACAACGTTCAATATGACGTAAAAACTGATGTCCTAAGCCTACACCGTCGCCTGCCCCCTCGATAAGTCCGGGAATATCCGCCATGACGAAAGAACTGTCAATTCCCATACGAATAACACCCAGAACGGGAGTAATTGTTGTAAAATGATAGTCGGCAATTATAGGTTTTGCCTCGCTGACTACTGAAATAAGCGTTGATTTTCCGACATTCGGAAAACCGATAATACCCACATCGGCAATAAGTTTAAGCTCTAAACTTATATCCCATTCTTCGCCGGGAGCACCCAATTTTGCAAAACGTGGTGCCTGACGGGTAGAGCTTGCAAAATGCGAGTTGCCCCAACCGCCTTTACCGCCGCGAGCGGCTATAAATGGCTCATCATCGCTCATATCACGCAAAATTGCACCGCTTTCGACTTCTCGGATAATTGTGCCTCGGGGGACTTTTATGATAAGATCCTCACCGCTTTTTCCGTAACAATGATTTTTGGAACCGTCGGCACCGTTTTCAGCTTTATATTTTCTTTTATATCGAAAGTCTGCAAGAGTGGATAGATTGTTATCAACAACAAATACAATGTCGCCGCCTTTACCGCCGTCACCGCCATTGGGACCGCCGGCAGCAACATATTTTTCACGGCGGAAAGTAACCGCACCGTTGCCACCGTTACCGGCTTTGATATTTATTTTTGCAATGTCAATAAACATAAAATCACCATTATAAAATAATCACTTTATTATATCACATTTAAGGAAAAAAATAAAGCCTTTTTTTCAAAAAGCCCTATTTTTATAAGATTAAATGTCAATTCCTCTTAATCCACAGGATTGAACATAGGGAACGACAGTATCACGAATAATTTTCATTGTATCGTTATCGTGTTCTGTATAACCGTTTTCAATCAAATCACCGGAATCAACAAATTTTTGAAGGAAATATCTTTTTGCACCCTGTATCCATTTGCCGATATCTTCAAAGTCGCTGATTTCGTGAAGCTCTTTTACAACGGTGGTTCTAAATTCATAATCAACGACATTACTTTTCAGTAATTTTACGCTTTCAAGTATCGGATTTATGTCAAAATCAGGACAACCGACGGTAAGACCGTATTTTTTCTGACTGTTTTTAATGTCCATCGCGACATAATCAATCAGGTTTTCGTCAATTAATGTTTTAAGCAGTTCGGGACGGCTGCCGTTTGTGTCAAGTTTAACTAACAAATCAAACGATTTGATCTTTCTGACAAAATCGACAATGTCTTTATTTAATAGAGGTTCGCCGCCGGTTATACATACTCCGTCAAGGATTCCTTTTCTTTTTTCAAGATATGCAAATATTTCGTCTTGCGTAAAGACATTTTCGGAATCTATGTTAATTACAAGCGATGCGTTATGACAAAAGGGACAGCGGAAATTACATCCGCCTAAAAATATTGTACATGCAACTTTGCCCGGATAATCAAGCAAAGTCATTTTTTGAAAACCTGAAATAATCATCATTCGTTAAATTTATTTAAAAATGCTTTAGTGCGTTCCTGTGTGGGATTGTCGAAAACTTCTTCGGGAGTCCCCTGTTCACAGATAACGCCATTGTCCATAAATATTACTCTGTCTGAAACTTCACGTGCGAAATTCATTTCGTGAGTTACTATAACCATCGTCATATTTTCATTTGCAAGTGCTTTTATAACCTTGAGAATTTCACCCGTAAGTTCAGGATCCAAGGCACTTGTGGGCTCATCGAAAAAGAGAATTTTGGGGTTAAGTGCCAAGGCACGTGCTATTGAAACACGCTGTTGCTGACCGCCGGAAAGTTGACAGGGGTAATTTTCCATCTTGTCGGACAAGCCGACGCGTTCAAGCAACGAAACTGCATTGTCTCTGATTTCTTTTTGAATTGCTTTCTTGTTTTCTTTGTAATCCGGTCTTTCTTTCGCCATCATCTCAACCGCAAGCGTAACATTTTTCAGTGCTGTATATTGCGGAAAAAGATTGAAATTCTGGAATACAAGACCGACCATTCTCTGCCGTCTTCTTTTTTCAGCAGCTTTTATTTTCTTGTTTGAACCGTCGAAGAAAACCTCTCCGTCAACGGTAATCAATCCTGAATCCGGGGTTTCAAGTTGTGTGATACAACGCAGTAAAGTCGTTTTGCCAGAACCCGATGAGCCGATTATTGATAATACTTCGCCTTCTTCCACACAAAAGTCAATGCCTGTGAGAACTTGGGTTTTGCCGAAACTCTTGAATAAATTTTTTACTTCCAATATAGCCATAACCCGCCTCCTATATTGAGAAATATGACAGTTTCTTCTCAAGTTTTCCAAGAGCAACCGTCAGGACACCGCTTGCCGCCAAATAGTATACACCGGTAAAGAACATAGGCCAAATTTCGCCTGCGATACCTTGACTGCCCTTTAAGAAGGCTTGTCCTGCCCAAATGACTTCCTGCAATGCAATAATTCTCGCAAGGGAAGTATCTTTTACAAGTGTGATAATTTCATTTGACATAGGCGGAACGATGCGTTTTATCATCTGAAGCAGAGTAACTTTGAAGAAAACCTGTTTTTTGGACATTCCCAATACCTGTCCCGCTTCGGTTTGACCTATCGGAACACCTTGTATACCGCCACGATAAATCTCGGCAAAATAGCAGGCATAGTTAAAAATAAATGCAATGGCGGCTGCAACAAATCTGCCTTTTTCACCGCTTCCCCAGATTGCTTTTCCGAACACCATACCGGGAAGGTAGAAGATGACTATAAGCTGAAGCATTAAGGGTGTGCCTCGAACTACCCAGATTATCGCACGGAACAATAAGGCCAAAGGCTTGAATGAGGATCTTGCTGCAAAATAAATAAGAAGTCCCAAAGGCAAAGAACCTGCGAGAGTTACAAAAAACAGTTTTACAGTTTGTAAGAAACCTGTGTTGAGGGCTTGAAAGACAATGGGGAATTGTTCTGTAAATGACATGATATATCCTTATAATGCAAATAATACACGAGAAACTCGTGTATTATTTGAGTATCTGAAATTACTGAGCGATAAGAGCAGCACCAACGTTATACTTTTCTGCTAATTCCTGCATCTTTCCTTCTGCATAGGCTTTTGCAAAGAAATCATTGAGCTTTTCTGTAAGGTCGGAACCTAAACGGAAACCGACACCATATTGTTCGCTGTTAAGCGGAACTGTATAGGTAAGGCTTTCGTATGCAGTGCCTTCGCCAATCATAGCATCAGCCATAAGAGAGTCGATGATGGCTGCATCAGCAGTACCTGCAGTAACTTCCATAAGAGCGGAAGCCTGATCTATAACAGCGGTGGCTTTGAAACCGTTTTCGGTAGCCATCTTTTCGCCTGCAGAGCCTGCTTCAACTGCAAAGGAGAGTTCCATGCAATCTTCAACGGTCTTGTAGTTTTCAGCTTTATCGGCAGCGACAACAACAACCTGAGCATTGTTGCAATAAGCATTGGAGCAACTCATCTTAGCCAAAACTTCATCGGTTAAGGTCATGCCGTTCCAGACACAGTCGATGCTCTTTGCATCAAGTTCAAGAACTTTGTTGTCCCATGCGATTTCAACGAATTCAACCTGAACGCCGAGTTCGGCGGCAAAAGCCTTTGCCATGTCAGCGTCAAAACCAACCCATTCATCGCTACCCTGTTCTTTGTAATCCATCGGAGCGAAGTTGGTGATGCCGACAACGATAACGCCCTTGTTAAGAACATAATCAAGATCGCTTTCATCAGCAACGGTAGCTTCGGTTGTGCCGTCTTCTGCGGCAGTAGTGCCGGGATCATCGGGAGTAATTGTGGGATCTTTGGGACCGCAAGCTGCAAATGCAATTGCAACTACAAGGCAAAGTGCGATAATAACAGCAAAAATTTTCTTATTCATTTTTTTCCTCCATGTCATATCAATGACGGTAATATTTTATCATAATTGCTATGTTTTGTCAATACCGCAAATATAACGATTATGGGTGCATTTTTATGCGTATTTTATTTATAATTTATAAGATTTTCTGCATATCCTCAGGTAAAGCTACAGAAAAATGCATAGCCTTTTTTGTAATCGGATGAATAAAACTCATTTCACCGCAATGGAGTGCGGCACGACTGACTGAATTATCGGCACTTGCGTACATATCGTCGCCAACCAGGGACATATTAAGTGATGCAAAATGAACACGGATCTGATGTGTTCTTCCCGTTTCGAGATTTACACGCACCAAAGTTCTTTTGCCGTCAGTCTTCAGGGCTTGCCAATGTGTAACGGCATGTTCGCCGGTTTCGCCGACTGCACGCAGAGTTTTGTTCGGATAGGGACGGTATATCGGTCTGTCAATAGTTCCGTTGCCTTCCAAAAATCCGCCGACCAAGGCATAGTATGTCTTTTCAACCTTGCCATTAAGTGAAGCCGCCGCAAGAGGATTTAAGGCAATTAAAACAAGTCCCGATGTGGATTTATCAAGTCTGCCGATGGATCTGAATGTATGATTTTTGTCCTGTTTTTGATGGTAATAAGCAACTGCATTTGCAAGAGTATCCCCCTGATGATTGTGTGTCGGATGCATGGCAATGCCTGCCGGCTTGTTAATGATAAGAATATCGTTATCTTCATATATAATATTAAGAGCAATTTCAGTCGGCTCTATCTCGTTTTTATCATTGGGGATGTTTATCGTAAGAATATCGCCGGTGCGAACAATATCCACAGTTCTTGTATGCTCACCATTAAGCATTATTCCGTTCGGCACAGTTTTCAGTGAGCGGATCAAACTGCAAGAAAGCCCGACACTACGCAAATAGTGCAGAACTTTTTGATTGTCAAATTCAGACGGAATTGTATAGTTAATTGTTCGCATTTTCAAAAATTACCTTAATGCTCTTGAAATTAAGCGGTCAGAAACAAGATTTTCAAGATATGAAAAAACTTGATGTTTTTGTTATATCCGAATAATTATATATTAAATCCAACATAATGTCAATATACGATGAGCTTAATACTATATTTATGTTAAAATATGGATTATTCCAAACAAAAAGATATTGACAAACGCAATTAAATTTGTTATAATTCAATCAAGAATAAAAAAACGAGGTGTTATTATGACTTGTCCGAATTGCAACAAACAAAATTTGGATACCCAGAATTTCTGTGCTTTCTGTGGTTCTGCTCTTACTCCTCCACCCGCACAACAGCCACAGACACAACAGCAACCGACGCAAACTGTTCATCAAACAAATGTTTACCAAACTCAACCACCCTCCCCTCAACCTCAACCGAATTATCAGGATCCCAATTTCCAACAGCAGACATATCAACAACAATCTTATCAACAACCTGTATATCCGCAAGCTCCCGTTGGTGCTCCTGTGAAGGTATTAACAACTGATTATAGTCTGCTTACTGTTCTTCTCTTATCAATGGTTACTTTTGGTATTTACGGAATATATAAGTACTATCATTTGACAGAAGAAGTCAATACTGTTTGCTCCCCACATGATGGGAAAAAATCCATGAATTATATTCTTCTTGCACTTATTGTTAGTCCGCTTACCGGTGGAATCGGTATGATTGTATGGTTATATAATATCAGCAATCGTATTGAAACAGAATGTAAGCGTCGTAATTTGAGCGTTGATCTTAGTTCTAATGATTTTTGGCTTTGGTATGTTCTTGGTTCTTTAATTATTGTTGGTCCGTTCATTTTCCTCAACAAATTATTTAAAGCAGTCAATGCAATGAATGAAAGTTACAATACTTACGGCTAAAAAATATTAAAACGCTTCTCTTGCGAGAGGCGTTTTTTGTTATCTTAATATTTCTTTCTGGCTGTGAAGTGGGTATGAAGAATTTTGTGTGCCTTATGACTGTTGGGAGCCTCGAAATATTCGTCATATATACGCTTGACATCGGGGTTTTCGTGGGATTTTCTCAAGGGAAGATTTGCATCATCCTTATATAGACCTGCTGCACGAAGAGCACGGACGTCAACGACGTTTCTTATACTTGAAGGAACAATGGGTTGTCCGCCGCCGTTTACACAGCCACCGGGACAAGCCATGATTTCAATGAAATCGTAGTATTTTTCACCCGATTTAACCATATCAAGCAGTTTTTTTGCATTCGTAAGACCTGAAGCAACAGCCACTTTAACTATATTACCTGCAAGATCAAATTCGGCTTCTTTTATTCCCTGAACACCGCGAACAGCGGTGAAGTTGATATTTGCGTCGGTAAGCGTTTCTTTGGTGACTACTTCGTAAGCGGTACGAAGAGCGGCTTCCATAACACCGCCGGTTGCTCCGAATATTGTGCCTGCACCTGTACCCAGACCGAAAGGAGCATCGTAAGTGCCTTCGGGAAGTTCGTTGAAGAGGACACCTGCCTTGCGAAGCATTCTTGCAAGCTCGCGAGTTGTGATAACAGCATCAATATCCGGAATACCGTCATTGCAAGAAAGTTCGGGGCGTTCAGCTTCGAATTTTTTTGCTGTACAGGGCATAACGGAAACGACAAATAAATCCTTAGGATCAATACCTTCTTTTTCGCAATAATATGTCTTGGCAACTGCACCGAACATACCCTGAGGACTCTTACATGTGGAAACATTGTGAAGCATATCGGGATAGTAATATTCGCAGAACTTAATCCAACCGGGAGAACAGGAAGTGATAAGCGGAAGATTCTCTTTTTTTGTATATCTTGAAAGGAATTCGGTTGCTTCTTCCATAATTGTAAGGTCGGCAGTGAAGTTGGTATCAAATACCTTATCGAAGCCCAAAGTACGAAGAGAAGAAACAAGTTTACCGGTCTGAACTTCGCCGATTTTGCCGCCGAATTCTTCACCGATAGCAACACGGATAGAAGGAGCAGTCTGAACGATAACGGTCTTTGTCGGATCATTGAGAGCAGCAAATACTTTTGCTGTATCATCTCTTTCGTGAAGAGCGGCTGTCGGGCAAGCAGTAATGCACTGACCGCAGGATATGCAAGGTACATCAGACAAAGGACGCTCAAAAGCACAAGAAATATGAGTATCGAAACCGCGGTCGTTGGCACCGATAACTCCGACTTGCTGAAGACTTGCACAAGTGGCAGAGCAACGACGGCAAAGTATACACTTATCATTGTCGCGTATCATGTGAGAAGCACTTGCATCAATGTGATAGAGGTTCTTTTCACCGTCATAGCGATGGGTGTTGTCTATGCCATATTCCATGGAAAGTTTCTGCAGTTCGCAAGATTCGGAACGTGGGCAAGAAAGGCACTCCTGCTTGTGGTTTGAGAGGATGAGTTCAAGAGTGGTTTTTCTGGATTCAATTATTTTGGGAGAACCGGTAACAACTTCCATGCCTTCGTGTACGGGATAGACGCAAGCCGCAACGAGACTGCGGGCACCCTTGACTTCAACAACACACATACGGCAAGCACCGATTTCGTTTATGTCCTTGAGAAAACAGAGAGTCGGAATCTGAATGCCGACCTTGCGGGCAGCTTCTAAAATTGTACTTCCTTTAGGAACGCTTACGGGAATACCGTTAATTTTAAGATTTATATCACTCATTTTTCGTTCCTCCTGATTATTTCGTAATAGCCTTCGGTTTGCAGTTGCCCATACATACACCGCACTTGATGCACTTTTCTTCAATTATTGTGTAAGAGGCGAGCTTATGACCGGGAGCTATATAATCTGTCTTGACTATTGCATTGACGGGGCAGTTCTTTGCACAAAGACCGCAACCGATGCACTTATCTTTATTTATCGTGTAGGAAAGAAGTTTCTTACATACGCCTGCGGGACATTTTTTGTCAATTACGTGTGCACGATATTCTTCGGGGAATCTTTCATAAGTTGAAAGAACGGGGTTGGGAGCAGTCTGACCTAAACCGCAGAGAGAGTTCTCCTTGATGTAGTGACAGAGTTTTTCCATCTTGTCGAGGTCTTCCATTGTTCCGTGTCCGCTCGTAATCTTTTCAAGAATTTCGTAGAGACGCTTTGTGCCGATACGACAGGGAGAACACTTACCGCAGGATTCATCGACGGTGAATTCAAGGAAGAACTTCGCAATATCAACCATACAGTTGTCTTCGTCCATAACGATAAGACCGCCGGAACCCATCATTGCACCTTGTGCAACAAGGTTGTCATAGTCAATTTCAATATCTATCATTGATGCGGGGATACAACCGCCGGAGGGACCACCTGTCTGAGCTGCCTTGAAACGCTTGCCGTTGGGAATGCCGCCGCCGATAACTTCGATGATTTCACGAAGAGTTGTTCCCATAGGAACTTCAACAAGACCCGTGTTATTGATTTTTCCGCCTAAAGCAAAAACTTTTGTTCCCTTGGATTTTTCAGTGCCCATTGAATTGAAATATTCGGCACCGTGAAGGATAATCTGAGGAATGTTTGCGAATGTTTCAACATTATTTTCGGTGGTGGGTTTTCCGAAAAGTCCCTTGACTGCCGGATAAGGAGGACGAGGACGAGGTTCACCGCGATTACCTTCAATTGAAGCCATAAGAGCAGTTTCTTCACCGCAAACAAATGCACCTGCACCAAGACGGATAAAGAGGTCGAAATTGAAACCGGAATCAAAGATATTTTCACCTAAAAGACCGTATTCACGAGCATCATCAATAGCTTTCTGAAGGCGAGCAACAGCAATGGGATATTCAGCACGGACATATACATAACCTTTTGTAGCACCCGTAGCATAACCGCAAATGGTCATGGCTTCAACGATACAGTGGGGATCACCTTCCAATACGGAACGGTCCATAAATGCACCCGGGTCACCTTCGTCAGCGTTACATACAACATATTTCTGGTCTGCATGATTTGCAGCCGTAAAACTCCATTTAAGACCGGTGGGGAAACCGCCGCCTCCTCTGCCTCTGAGTCCCGAATCTTTTATTACTTTAATAACATCTTCGGGAGACATTTCTGTCAAAGCCTTGCCGAGAGCAGCATAACCGTCCATGGCGATATATTCGTCAATGCTTTCGGGATTAATTACACCGCAGTTGCGGAGAGCTACACGCTTTTGCAATTTGTAGAAAGAAGTATCGGCAAGAGATGCGTGAATCTGATCACGGGATGCTTCGTCAATGGAATCGGAAACAAGACGCTTGACAATACGTCCTTTTACGAGATGTTCTTTTACGATTTCTTCAACATCTTCAGACTTGACTTTTGCGTAGAAGGTTCCGTCGGGATATACAATAACAATGGGACCTTGAGCACAAAGACCGAAACAACCGGTCTGAACGATTTTGATTTCTTTTTCAAGGTTGTTTATCTTAATTTGAGATTCAAATTCTTCGATTATTTTTTCACTGCCGGATGAATGGCAGCCTGTACCGCCACAAATCAATACTTGGGCACGAATCATAATTGTATCCTCCTGACGCTTAATCAACCTGTGATTGTATATTTCTTTATGACTTTACCGTTGATAAGGTGGTCTTTTACGATTTCTTTAACCTTATCGGGGTTTATTTTGACATAAGTAACTTTTTCTTTATCAGCCTCGAAGATTTCAACAACGGGCTCATATTGGCAGATACCTATGCAGCCTGTCTGGGTTACGGTAACCTTATCGGAAAGGCCTGCAGCACTGACTTCTTCAACAAAAGCGTTGAGAACGGGACGAGCACCTGCAGCGATACCGCAAGTAGCCATACCAACTACAACACGGATTGAGCCGGAGCCTTCACGCATAACAATTTTGTCTTGCATTTTTGCCTTGATAGCGGCAAGTTCTTCGAGTGATTTCATGTATATACTCCTTAAATAGATTTACAAATTCTGGCTATACTGTTCTTTCAAATAATCTGTAATCCAAGCAAGCACTTCGGGAACATCCAATGGGACATCACCCAGAACGGCAACCAATTCGGCGGTATCAAGATGTACGTTGTTGTGCCTGAATATCCAACGGATATTCGGAGAACCTTGTATAAGCGTAATAACAGTAGAGATAATATCTCCAAGCGGTGTAAAATCAATACTGTCTTTTATAAAAACGGCAGTTATTTTTGTGCCGTGATTATCAGTGTAATTGTCAATATGCTTTGACTCAATATTCATATATCCGCCGGTCTGTTCCGCCGCAAGCTTGAAAAATGGCAGCCCCAAACCGACTTTGCGAGTCGTACGGGTAGTCGAAAACGGATTGGTAACATTTTTAAGGAAATCTTCCTTCATTCCGCAGCCGTTGTCGGCTATTTCGATTGATAATTTATGTTCATCTTCGATAATTGCAATATGAATCGTATCGGCTTTTGCTTTGACTGAATTCATTGAAATATCGAGAATATTCAGAGATAATTCTTTCATTGTTCAAATTGTGAAGCAAGTTGATTCAAAGTATGACTGTCTGATGATATATAACAATCAAAGCCTTGCAAAGCATATTTTTCAATATATTCATCAAGTTTTGATTTATTATATATCTCAAAAGCGGTGAAACCACAGTCTTTCGGGAAAACACCCAAGGTTGCAATAATGCTGTTGCTTTGCTTGTCGATGTGTGCGGGATAACAAAATCCGCCACAAGATTTGACTAAATCTGCAACTTCATTGATAGCAATATCGGTTGCATTTATAAGCAAATGCTCTTCTGTACCGACAATCTTGTCATCGTTATTCACAATGAGTTGGTTTCCGAAAATGTCCGGTCTGTTGGGAATTTTGATACGATGGTCATCAACCAGATCTCCGAACGCCATTGTATCGTTAAGCGACTCAAACAGGCAAATAACATGAATATCTTCAGCCGTAGTCAGCTCCATTCCGCCATATGCTTTGATGTCAAACTGTTTTGCAAATTCAAAGAATGCGGGACAGTTTTTTGTTGAGTTGTGGTCGGTTATTGCCATAACATCCAAACCGATCAATTTTCCCATTCCGGCAATATTCCCCGGAGTCATATCATCATCAGCACAAGGAGAGAGACAGGAGTGAATATGCAGGTCGTATTTCCCCGCAATCATGACATATCTCCTAATGAAGAAGCTCCCAAAAGAAGAGCAATTTCATAAGCTGTTTTGTCTGTCGATAGTATGTTAATCCCCTTATCGAAAGCTGTCTGACGGATGTTTTCATCAACTTCAACACCTTCTGCAAGGACGATGCAAGCAACATCAACAAGGGCTGCAACTGCAACGATATTGACATTTGACATAATTGTAATCCAACAGTCATCAGCTTGTGCATTGCCCATAACCCATGAGAGCAGGTCACCTATATAACAACCACGTAAAGTACGATTCGTATCGGGAATGCTTAACTCTTTGAAATTGTGTTTTGAAACTAAATCTTTGACTTTCATAATATCAGCAATCCTTCATTAAAGCACAGCCCTCGATGCCGGAAGCATTTTTGCGAACAATGTCTTCGGCAAATGCTTTGCAGGAAGGACTGCCGCACGCACCGCAATCAATTCCGGGAAGTTTCTTGACAAGCTCCTGAATCTGAGCCATCATACGCATCGATTCCGTGAAATCATTTGAAAGGCGGGCAATGGGTATATATTCAGGGAAAGTGTCGTTTATAACATCAGAGGGGATAGTATTAGTTTCTTTGGGTAAACGGTTTTGAGAAACCGGTAGATATCTGCGAATGCTTTGAAGTCGTGTACGGGCTATGAACGGATTTTCAATCGTCATAACTCCTCCGACACAACCGGGAGAACAGGCATTGAGCTCAACAAACTCAAGTTTGGGAATTTTTCCGTTTTCAATCGCATCTAAAATACGATTTACATTGTCAATTCCATCGGCAGCAAGATAGCTGTCATTGAGTATGGCAGCAGCTTCTCCGCCACTTGATGCCCAGCCCATTCCGAGCATACCGCTTTCACTTGAAACTGTCGGAGAATTTCCTCGTTTCATAACTGCAATAAGCTGGAAATATATATCCTGAAGGGAGACGACAACATCAATATTTCCGGTTGGTTTGCCGTAACCGTTGCGGATATAACTTACTTTAGCGGGGCAGGGAGAGATAAAGAATGTACCTATATCTTCTCGTTTCAGCTCCGGATGCTTTTTCATTGCACGCTCTACAGCTCTTTTTGCAGCAAGTTCCATAGGTTGTTCAAGCGGCATGATGTTATCCTGCAAATACGGATAACGAAGTCCGATAAGCCGGACAACAACGGGACAAGCAGAGCTGATTACAGGTTTTTTTATTCCCGGTGTTTTAATATAAAGACGAGTGTACTCAGTAATGATTTCAGCAGCTTTTGCTACTTCAAAAACGTCATCGAAACCTATATCAATGAGACCTTGCAGGACATTGTCCACATCCTCCAAACCATCAAACTGTCCAAACAGGGCAGGTGGCGGGAGGGCTATTTTATATTTGTATTTGTCAATATGATGTTCAAGTTTTGAACACATCGCACGTTTTGCACCATGTGGGCAGACTCTTATACATTCTCCGCAGTCAATGCATCTGTCTTCATCAATAACGGCATGTCCGTCGCGGATTCGGATTGCTTCCGTCGGACAATGTTTCAAGCAGGAGGTACACCCACGACATTTTGTAATATCAAGTTCTACACTATGACGAAAACTCATGGGATACACTCCTTTCAAATGTTTGTCAGATTAAAGCAATACAGCCATTTTAATTTTTGTTCCGACACCGACGGTACTTTCGATATCCATATTATCGGTATATCTTTTCATATTCGGAAGTCCCATTCCGGCACCAAATCCCAGTGAACGTACACTGTCTGTTGCGGTTGAATATCCTTCCTGCATAGCAAGGTCGACATCTTCAATCCCGGGACCTTTGTCCGATAAAATTATCTCGATTTTATCGGGATGTACGATAACATCTGCTGTTCCGCCTTGAGCGTGGATTACCATATTTATTTCACCTTCGTACATGGCAATAGACACCCGACGTATAATTTCAGGATCAAGACCTAATCTGCGAAGATTTTTTTTTACCTGAACTGATGCCTGACCGGCTGAAGTAAAGTCTTCACCGTCGATATTAAAATGGAATATCAAAGGCTCACTCATTTGCGGCACCTAATCCGGCGGCATATAACATTCCGCAAGCCTCATAAAGACGTAAGTCCGATGTGAGTATTGCCATACCGCATTCTTTTGCAAGCTCAATCATTTCTTCGGTAGGTTGTTTTGAGCGGACGAAAACGATGCAGACCATATCCATCATTTCAGCAGTACGAATTACCTGAGGATTGACAAGTCCGGTAATAAGAACTGCCTGGTCTTTGACATAACGAAGAACATCACTCATCATGTCCGAACCGCAAGCAGAATTTACTTCATGTTCAAGATTATCTGCACAAATAACTTTTGCGTTGAGAATTTCACAAATTTTTGAAATAGTCATAATCAGTTATATTTTGCAAGAATACCGGGAATCATATCGGGAGTAAGGTTTCCGTATACGTCATCATTTATGGTCATAACGGGAGCAAGACCGCAAGCGCCGATACAGCGGCAAGCTTCAATTGAAAATTTTCCGTCAAGAGTGCATTCGCCGGATTCAATACCAAGGATTTCAACAATTTTATCGAGGATTTCCTGAGCACCTTTTACATAGCAAGCAGTGCCTAAGCATACGGAAATGTTGTATCTACCTTTGGGAGCAAGAGAAAACTGTGAGTAGAATGTTGAAACACCGTAAACTTTTTCAAGTGAGATTTTCATGCCTTCGGCAATCATGACCTGAACTTCAAAGGGAAGATAGCCGTAGATTTCCTGAGCTTCCTGCATTACATGCATGAGCATTGAAGAATCACCGGCATTTTTCGCGATAACCGCCTTTAACTGAGCTTCCTGTTCGGGTGTTCCTTTGAAAGGAATCTTACTGATTTTTTTACGCATTTGAGAAATCCTCCTATAATATACACATACGATTATGATTATAACAGAATTTATTAATAATGTAAATAGCAAAATTTATTTTTTCGCTATTGTCTAAAATTGAACAGATGTTGATTATTTATTTGAACAGATTGACAGATGCTTATCTCAAATAAAAAATAAGACCGCCGAAGCGGTCAATTTTTGAATATTATTTTTGGATGATTTTAGCAATTAAGGCTTTAAGAACATCTGAAACCTGATGTGAGAAGGTACCTTCATTTGTTCCTGTGTTTGAAGATTTTGCTTCCTCAATGCTTGAAAAATCAAGTTCGGCTTCAAGACCTAAGGCATAGCGGAGAATCAAACGAGCATCGTTAAGGGAAACACCGTCAATTCCGTCATCGTTACGACCGTTTACATCAGCATTGATCTTGCGGGCACGGGTTAATTCAACAAGACCTAAAGAATGTCTTAATGCCCACATGGCATCTATAGTTTCAACTCTGCCGTCCAGGTTTGTATCACCCGGAACATAGACATAATTGATTTCATTACTGTCTTTCACATAGAGCTTATCGGTAAAGCGGTTGTAGTACATGTACTGCGGATAAACCGGTTCAGCCCATACGTCAAAATCATCACCCTGAAGAACGAGCTTGTTTACGAAATAGTAAGCATCATCATTTGCAGTGTGGAGATAGTCATTTTTAAGACCGTAGATGAACCATGTATTTTCGGGCAAAGCACAGGTTGATGCGTCAACCGAACCTTGGAACATAGATACTCTGTTGTACTGTGTATTTAAGTGGTTGTGACCGTCATCAATCTGCTGATATTCTCTTTGATAACCTGTCCATTCTGTATTCAAGTATGCACAAGTTGCACCAAAGCTTGAATATTTCGTATCAACAATACCGTCAGAAGTTTCGGAGGCACTCTTTTGATAATCGAGACCATCAACGATGGGGAAGAACTGCATTCCGTAGCTGGAAACAACAGCCATTCCTACGCCTTCTCTTTCAGCTTCCTGAAGTCTGTCTGCGGCTCTTCTTTGAATTTCATGCCAAGTATCGAGCTTGGATTTTAATATTTTGTTGATAGGAGCTTCCTCAGCCGGATAGATGAATTCAAGTGCTTCATAATAGCAGTAGTCGCCGTTTGTCCACGGTACGCAAGCCCAAAGCCCTGCATTGTTTTTGATAATATTTCTTATATAGAGATCATAGATAGTGTCAAGCTCATGGATAAGATATGTATCGACACAACCGACAGCATGATAAAGTTCATATTCCGTGTTCATAATGTAGTTGACAAGCCAGGAAGCAAAGGCAAGGGGAAGATAATCGGCCCAGTCATTAAGCCATCTTACAACACCGTTGGGGTCTACGTCGATCTGACCTGTATAAAGAGCACCGATCATAGTCATACCCTGAGCAGTTGAGTTGATGGTGACATAGTTGTCAAGACCGACATATTTGTTAGGAGCCTGATAAATATCCAAGTAAGCCGCTGCAACATTGCCGCCGATACCTTCGGATACGATTGTAACCTTATCAGAGCCGGTCTGGGGCTTGACATATTCTTCAATAAACTTGTGAAGCTCGTAAGCAAGGTCAACGGGGCTTAAACGCCAGTCATATGAAAAGACATAAACATTGTTGAAACCCGACTCTTCGGCAACTGCAAGACCGATATCGCCAGCCATTTCTTTAAGGAGTGCAGGATCATTTTTGTAGTGAGCCAGAGAGTAATAAAGCTTCTTTGTACCTAAATTATCACGAACAGTACCGTCATTATTGCAAACAAGGTTGATGAACATTTCAGAAACCTGCGGGAAAATGCTGTTTGTTACTTCATCATAATATCCTTCGCCCATAAGAACATAGTCAACTATAATTTTTGCATAAGTAAGCAAATCGTTGGGATCCGGCGGGAAAACCTTTTGTGCACGGGATGATACTTTCATTCCGGACATAGGATAATTATAGAGGATATTGTTCTGATATCCGTTGATAACAACAACCGGAGAAGCCTTTCCGGTGGCTTGTATATAAGTCGGTGCCTTAGCTGCGATAGCCGTAGTAAACGGCATAGCGGCAAGAACAACAACAATAACAAGACTGATAATTCTTCTTGTCCAAGAGTGTTTCATGAACTCCAATCCTTTCATAACATAGAATATGAACATTCTAATTCATTATATACCATTCGTATTATACACCATATTTTCTTAAATATCAATACCTTTTTGAAAAAAATCAAAAAAAATTTACAAATATGTTATCAAAATTAGATATTAGTCGAAAAATTTAGCGTGAATGGAAGAAACAGCCTTGTCTGCCATATCGGCGTCGATAAGAACGGATATTTTTATTTCGCTTGTGGCAATCATTTTGATATTGCAATTGATATCAAAAAGAGCCTCAAACATTTTTGCGGCAACACCGGGATGGGTTTCCATACCTGCACCGACAATAGATACCTTTGCACAGGAGGTATCAACGTCAATCTTTTTGTCAGCCAGATCACCGACATTTTTGCGGATAGCATCGATAGCGGTGTCTACATGTTCTTTTGCACAAGTGAAAGTAATATCTTTCGTGTCTCCTCTGCCGATTGACTGAATAATGATATCTACATTTATATTCTTTGATGCGAGAACGGAGAATACTTTAAATGCAATGCCCGGAATATCCGGAACTGCTATAATCGAAATTCTTGCAACGTCTGTATCCTTAGTAACGCCTCTGATTAACATTTTTTCCATATCTGCGACCTCCAAAACTCTTGTTCCCGGTTTTCTTGTGTAGCTTGATAATACTTCAAGTTCTACATTGTATTTTTTCGCCATTTCGACGGATCTGTTGTTGAGTACCTGTGCTCCCAATGTGGCAAGCTCAAGCATTTCATCGTAAGTGATTGATTCAAGTTTTACAGCATTGGGGACTTTTCTCGGATCAGCCGTATATACGCCTTCAACGTCGGTGAATATCTGACATTTATCGGCACCGAGTGCGGCGGCAAGAGCAACTGCGGATGTGTCCGAACCGCCTCTGCCCAATGTGGTGATATCGTCATATTTGTTCAGACCTTGAAAGCCGGCAACGATGACGATATTGTTATTGTCAAGTTCTGCACGCACACGAGACGTATCAATATTTTTAATGCGGGCAGCACCGTGTGCGGAATTTGTATTGAAGCCTGCCTGCCAGCCTAAAAGCGAGACAGCAGGGCAGTGCATCTTTTCAATAGCCATTGCAAGAAGGGCGATTGAAATCTGTTCGCCGGATGCAAGAAGCATATCCATTTCTCTTTTTCCGGGTTTTTCTGTAATTTCATGAGCCTTTTGAATAAGGTCATCAGTGGTGTCACCTTGTGCGGATACAACGACGACAACACTGTTACCGGCACGATAGGTGTCTGCAACAATCTGTGCTACATTTGCGACTTTTTCGGGGGTTGCAACCGAAGAACCGCCGAATTTCTGTACTATTAAACTCATAGGTTATCCTTTCAAATATTCACAATCAAATCAGTCTGATTATCTTTGCGTTGATTAAATCTGCTTTTGCTTTCAACTCGGTAAATGGAGCGGGAGTTTTTGTGACAAGGGCATAGGTTTCACCGTCAACTACTGTCTGAACATCACCGAATACTTCTGTTGCTTTATTGATATCACCGCAACCTGAGACATACGCATTGCAAATCAGTCCGGAAATGTCATTAGCGGCATCGGGAGTATTTGCAAGCCATTTTTCACTTCGGTCAACGTCCATATGTTTTGCACAGTCAAGAACATCGGCAACAACCGCACTTGCTGTAGCAAGTTTGCCTGCACCGGGACCGTAGAGCATTATTTCTCCGACCGAATCACCGTTGACCATAACAGCGTTAAATACACCGTTTACATTGGATATAAGCGAATTTTTGCTTACCAATGCGGGAGTTACCAGACAAACATATTTACCGTTTTTACATTTTTTAGCTGTGGCAATAAGTTTGATGACGCAGTTTAGTTTTCCTGCGGTTTCGACATCAAATTGAGTGATTTTTGTAATACCTTCAGTGAAAACCTGGTCAGCTGTTATATGAACTCCGCCGGCTATTGATGCTAAAATTGCAATCTTTCTTGCTGCGTCAATTCCTTCCACATCATCAGTCGGATCTTTTTCAGCATATCCTAAATCTTGAGCTTCTTTGAGAACATCTTCAAAAGTTGCACCTTCATCTATCATTTGTGTAAAAATAAAATTCGTTGTGCCGTTAAGAATGCCGTCGATTCTCAAAATATCATTGGCTGCAAGGCATTGGGAAAGAGGTCGGATAAGCGGGATCCCTCCGCCGACACTTGCTTCAAACAAGAAATTTGCGTTATTTTCACGAGCAAGCTTTAGAAGTTCTGCACCTGATGTAGCAACCAATTCTTTATTTGATGTGACAACGCTTTTTCCTTTTTTCAGTGCGGCTGCAACGAAGTCGAAAGCAGGTTTGTGTCCGCCCATAGTTTCAACAACTATTTTAATTTCGTCGCAGTTTAATATATCGTTGACATCTTTAGTCAGCAAGTGCCGAAACTCATCATTTGGAAAATCATGAATATCGAGGATATATTTAACTTCAATATCACCGGGTTTTCGTTTTGTTCCGGTATGGCGTTTTTCTACTATTTCGACTACGCCGGAGCCGACCGTGCCGTAGCCCATTACTGCAATCTTCATATACTAATCTCCTATGATTGAGTTTCGAGTTTTATTGTGTATTTCTTATTGCTGAAATACAGTGCCGTGTCAACTGTTATGTAATATCGACCGGGCATAAATTCAAGAACGGTTGATGTCAGTTTGGAATCCACCCATCTTGAAGTAAATTCTTCCAGAACATCTCCGTTTTCATCCTGAATGGTAACAATCCAGCCTTCTTTATTGTCGGCTAAATTGGCGTGGGAAAATGTCAGATATGCAAAAGTCCGTTCTTCGATATCTATGAAATAGCAATCTCTGTCATAGTCAAGTTTGTTGTTGACCAAAGTGCCGCTGATTTGTGAGTTCAAGAATATTTCATCGGCTGTTTCAAAGCTGTTATTCCCTTCGGTTTCCCATGCATCAGTTTCAACGAAGGCAAGTTTCAGTGTATAGTTTGCATTGTTGTAACGCATACCTTCGGAATCAACTTTTATATAATATTTTCCGGCATTTATTCCCATAAGCGGAGCAACTTTTGTTGCTTCGTTCCAGAGTGAAACGTCGTAATAAACTATTTCATCTTGTTCGTTATATACGGTAATTTGCCAGCCGCCGTTTGTCTTTTGAAATGCTTTATGGTTAAAAGTCAATACGAAAACTCCGTCATTTGCACTTTCAAAAGTAAACCAGTCAACATCATATTTGCCTTGTCGCTCGGTAATAGAGCCGGTCATAATTGAGGTCAGGTTTGAAAACTCAAGCCGTTGAGCCGTTTCCTTCGTGTCATTAAATTCTATTTCAGAAACATCACCCGTAGCAACAGTTAATGTATATTGAGTATCGTTCCTTAGGTATGTCGAAATTTTTACGAAATAATTGCCCGCAGGCAAACCGATTTCACCGCTTGTAATTTCGTTATCAATGCCTGTCGAGGTTGTGTACCAATAGCATTCGTCATTTTCACCGTACAGTCCTAAAAGCCAGCAAACTTGCGGTAAATCCGCACGACCATGTGAGAATTTTACATTGACGGTACCGGTTTCGGGGAGTGTAAACATATACCAGTCATTGTCCAATAATTCTTTGTGGTTGCTCAATCCGATGACTTTTACATCGGTGCGAATCTGAGTATAGAAATTTTTGCTGTCGTTAGGTTCGGCTTCATAAATATTACCGTAATCGGCAATAACTTTGAACATATATTCATTTGTGGGAAGACGCGAATCTTTTCCCGTAATTGCCAATACATAGTTTCCGCCGTAAACACCGCTTGCACTTGTGACCAGATTCATATCTTTAGTCGTAGTTTCATATTTGTTGAGCATTCTGTACCGTGCAATCCCATCGGCTCCCGATGGATCGAATTTTTCAAACAAATATATAACCCAACCTGTTAAATTACTTTGCTCGTTACGCTCGTGAGTAAATTCAACTGAAAGACCGCAACGTGCAGGGACTGAAAATTCGTAAAGGTTGATAGTTCCTGCAGTTTCAATTACACCCGTATAAAATGAGTTTACCGCAATAGGTGTGACGTTTCCCAATTTTTCGTTTATATCAATGTTTTTCTCGGTAGTTGTTTCAGCTGCCGTGTTTTCAATTATTGTTTCAAGTTCCGAAGGACTTTCGTCAGAACTGTTTTTACTGACATTAGCAGCGGGAAATGATTTTGTCGTTTCTGTCGGCAATAAAATATCGGATATTTCATTGCTGCTTAATGAAGGCTCGTTGGTTTTGTTTATTACGTTTTTGTTTGCGTAAGCCGCACCGCAAGGAAGAGCAAGTGCGACTGTTAATATTATCAGTATAAAATTTTTGATACGTTTCACTTGCTCACTTCCTTTCGGTTTTTTATCGGATTATTTTAAGAATTCCGCTACATTTTCAAGACCTAAGGCTATGCGTAAAATTATGCGGGCATCGGAGGTCTTGACTTTTCCGTCGCCGGATATTTCAATAGCAAGAAGTTGTGCGGGTGTTGCTGTGTCCAGATTAAGAGCACAACGAAGGGCATTTCTTGCATCGGAGGTCTTGACTTTTCCGTCACCATTAAAGTCTCCCAGGAGAACTGTGACATAAGTTTTGACCAATTCGCCGTTAAGGTAAACTGAATTTGTGCAATCTGTTCCGAGAACAACGTCATCGGTCAGATAAAGCCCATCAGAATCCACTACCTTGATTTCATAACCGGGATTGGCTTTCTTGAAGTCACCGACAGTGAATTCGCCATAATATATCGCATATACGATCTCGTTCCCTTTTTCATCCTTAGTTTCTTCGTCCTTCTTAACAAGTGAATCAACAGGAATTACTAATTCTTCATCGGGCTTTGTTTCAATAGGTTTGTCGGTCGGGTTTTCGATAGGTTTGTCGGTTGGTTTTTCAGTCGGTTTTTCAGTTGGAGTTTCCGTCGGAGTTTCCAACTTCGGAATAACGGTACCTTTTTCTAAAAGAGCATCACAACCCTTGCAGTAGGTATCGCCTGAGTATCCGTCCTGTTCCTTGGTTGCTTCAACCTTTCCGAGAGTGTAAGTGCCGCCTGCATGGACGTTTTTATTAAATTCGCCGTATGCCGTTTTACATGTGTCACAGATGGCAAGTGCGTTACAGGTAGCGATACCACCCGTGTGACCGAGAGCTGCAATTTTGCTGCCCTTGTTGATTATCGTATTACACATTGTGCAATATGTGTCACCGCTGTAGCCTTCAAGGGTGCAGGTTGCAGCGATTTGGTTTTTAGTTATTGTTTCGGTTCCATTGCAAGTATGTGCAATGACTGTCTTCGTATTACACTTGCAACCTGAATACCATGTATATGTTGCTCCGTTTGTATGTTCGGTAGCCTTTAATGTGGCTGTATATTGTGTTCCGCTGTGTTTGTGTTCAGAACCATATTTTGTTTCAAAAGATTTGTTTCTGCCTTCGCCTTCAGTGGCACAATATTTTCTTTGAATTCCCGGAGAAGCGGTTTTCCAATAGAAAAGATGGGCGGGAATTTCAATACTTTCTGTTTTTTTGCACCATGCACAAGTTCTTTCTGCCTTGCCGACATTTGAACAAGAGGGTTCGATTGTAACAAAGTATTCACCATATTTATGATTGTCGGCATTTTTGGGGATTTCGGTGGTTTCAACTTTTTGACAATATTTACAAGTTCGCTTTTGTTCTCCGACAGCTGAGCAAGTAGGAACTTTCGTAACTTCCCAGGCACTGAAAGAACAAGTGTGTTTTTCCGTTGTTGTGATTGTGGGTTTTATTTCAGGACCTTCGTTGAATTTAATGGTAATTGTCTTTTTGCCGTAATCACCTGCAAACTCTTTTGTCAACACTTCATAGCTTAATTTCAATGTGCCCTTGCCTTTATAGTCGGTGGCATTCGGTGTTGCTGTATAGTATTTCGCATCAATCGTTTTTCCGCTTATAACGACACTTTTAACAGTATATGTATTGTAGTTGACATACATTGTACAGTCTTGCTGAAGAAGAGGACAGAAGGCATCAACATTTGTCGCGGTAGGCATAAAAGTAGTGATTTTTGCTCCAAGGTTTTTAAGTGATGTGTAGGCTTGACCATTTCTGTAAACCTTGAAAGTGTAGTTCTTGCCTTTAACACTGTTTAGTTCAAATTTTGTGTCTTTATTGTTGACTGTTATTATAATGGTTTTATTCCCGATAAACGCATTCGCTTTGACGGTAGTGACATTGTTAGAAAGAGAGAAAGCGGAACTCTTTGCATAGGGGACTGCGAAAAGCGTTTTTCCGTTTTTTGAAAGAAGAACACCGCTGATAGAGGAATATACCGTGTTGCAGTTTGCAACATTTATGGTTGCCAATGTTTTTGAAAATGCTGTTTCTACATTTTGAATGTTAGCAACATTATCACCGAGATTTAATGTCAATATATCGGCATCATTAATCGGATTGCTTGCATTGATATTTGTAAGTCTTGAAGAAGGAGAAAAAGAGCGGTTTTTTAATCCTTTTGGATAGATTGCAACACTCGTGTCTCCGCTTTTTGAACCGTACAATACGCCGCTTTCAGTAAAATAACTCCCGTTATCTGCTATATTGATGTTTGTCAAATTTACAGAATTTCGTAAAGCCTGAACCGCAATGTTGTCAATTGCAGTAACTGTTTTCGGAAGAAGCAGTGTCTTGAGTTTCGCAGCTCTGTTATTGTCAAACAATGTTGAACCGAGGGTTTTAACATTATCAGGGACTACAAGAGTTTCAGGTTGATAGTTAAAATCTTGTATAACGTTGTAATCAGGGTCTAAATATTCCCTGTAAAAATCGGTGGCTACACCCTCAGCAGATACAGTAAATTTTATTTCATCATTGGCTGAAATAATGTTTGCTTTACCGTTAATGGGTATTTTTGAATCCGTTTTAATGCTGTTTTGGTAAATGTAGTTTTCAACAATAAGGACAAGTTCGTATTCTGCGTTTGCGACATCTCCTGCGTGCAAAGTGATGGAAGCGATATCAAAATTTGCATCTTGTGCAACATCGCTAAACACAAAAACACAACTTACATAGTTACCATCCAAACGTTTAATTGCATAGCCGCCCTCAACGTAGGCATCTTTCAATAACGGTTTGAAGGCATTACCCTCTGCGATATCAAAGTCAGGGGGGAGTTTTATGAGTAGTGTTGCCCCCTGAATATCTTTTGCATTTTCAGCCTTGATTGTAACGGTGAAGTCGGAATTTTTAACGGTAGTGGCTGATGTAACTATAAATTTCGGCATAAAAGCCGCTAAAGTCGTTATCGGGAATGAAAGGCAGAAAAGCACAAGGCTCATCAAGACTGCTGTCATTCGGATATTGAATTTTTTCATTAGACAGTCCTCCATAATATCACAATATTCATACACGGTAGAGTATACAACAAATTGTTGTAAAATGCAAGCCCTATTTCTTTAACTGTTTGAAAATTTTATTATATGTTTCTTGGAAAAGTTTACAATGTTGTAAAAATTTGACTATTGCAATTTTGGACATAATGTTGTATAATGTGTAATGTTGGATAATTTGTTTTATGAAAGGAAACTAATCATGAAAAAATCAATAGTAGTTTTAATGGCTTTGGTTATTGCTGTCGCTTGTGTGCTTACGGCTTGCGGTCCTAAGGTTGATCCCGATGTTGCCGATGTATCGACAACCGACGAAGGTGGCACAACCAGAGTTGAAGTTGAGTTTATTGAGACTTCTCCATATGTTAACGTAACCGATGCGAGCGGTAATGCTGTTACCGTTGTTATTGACGGCGACGTTTATTATCAGCAGATTCTTCGTGAGCAGGCAGGTAATGTAAATGCTCCCACCGAAGTGATAAAGATTGCCGATAACCTTTCTGTCGGTCAGGATGCTGCCGTTGAACAGATTAAGTATTTCCTCGGTGCTCTTGCAAGTAAAGCATTTGCCCTTGAAGGCTCAATGGAAAGCGATGGAGAACTTCTTCCGATTGACTTTGCCATTTGCGGTGACAATGCAAGTATGAAGACATCCATGGACAATATTACTCTTAAGATTCTCCTCTTTGATGGTGAGACATATCTTGTTTCTGATGAAGAAAAGACATATATGGCACTTGGTAAAGCTGTTCGTAAAATGCTCGGCATTGAAGATATGGATTTATCTGAAATGATGGCTTCTTTCGGTGATGTTGATATTGATTATGATACAGTTTCAACATACACGGAAGTCGTTGACGGCACAATGTATGACGTTCTTAATTATCCCTCTGATGACGCTCCCAACACAGGTACAAGATTCTATCTTGCAAACGGCGAACTTGTCAAGATGGTAACTTATGCTGCAGGCGGAGACACATCTGCTCTTGTTGTAAACAAGCTCACTGCAAACATTACTAATAATGACCTTGCAATTCCGGAAACTTATGAAAAAATCGGTTATATTGAATTCCTAAGTTCCCTTATGAAAGCTGAGTAATGAAAAAAATCGCATTGATTACGGGTGCTTGCGGAGGTATCGGTCTGGCGACAGTCAAAAGATTGTGTGCTGACGGATATTCCGTAATGCTCGGTTATAACAGTGCAAAAGACAGAGCTTCGCAAATTCTTGCGGAGCTTGTCTTAAATTATGACGTGGATACTGTTCATATTGATGTTTCGGACAGCGAAAGCGTCCATATTGCAGTTAATCGGACTGTTGAAAGATTCGGAAGAATTGATTTGCTTGTGAATAATGCAGGTTTGTCGTATTCGGGACTTTTGATGGATATGTCCGATGAAGACTGGGCAAGAGTTTTGGACGTAAATCTGACCGGAGTTTTTTATTGCTCCCGTGCGGTTCTTCCCGCAATGCTCAAAAATCACAGCGGAAAAATTATAAATATTTCATCAATGTGGGGACAGACGGGTGCGGCACTTGAAGTTGCATATTCTGCAGCAAAAGCAGGCGTTATCGGCTTAACTAAGGCACTTGCCAAGGAGATGTCGCATGGTGGAATTACCGTAAATGCTATTGCCTGCGGTGCGATTGATACTCCGATGCTTTCTTGCTATTCGGATGAAGAAATTAAAGAGTTTAAAGATGAAATTCCACTCGGTCGCCTTGGATATCCCGATGAAATTGCCGCCGCAGTTTCTTATCTCGCAAGCAAAGAAGCCGACTATATTACGGGACAGGTATTATCAGTTAACGGAGGAATGGTTATATGAATATTATCTCACCATCAATTTTGGCAGGTGATTTTGCAAATTTGGGTGATACCGTAAAACGCCTTGACAATGCAAATGCAGATTGGATTCATATTGATGTAATGGACGGACAATTTGTGCCGAATATTACCATCGGTATGCCTGTAATTGATGCTATTCGTCCCTATACCGACAAGGTGTTTGATGTTCATTTGATGATTGATGAGCCTGTCAGATATGTCGAAGAATTTGCGAAATCTGCCGATATTATTACTTTCCAGATTGAAGCGGCAAAAGATGTGAAAGCTACCATTGAAGCTATCAGAAAATGCGGCAAAAAAGTCGGGATTTCCGTTGACAGAGATACTCCCGTCGAAGTTCTTTTTGATTATGTAAATGATGTGGATATGTTTTTGGTTATGACCGTAAAGGCAGGTTTCGGCGGTCAGAAATTTGCTCCCGAAGCAGTTGAAAAAATCAGAAAACTTCGCAAAATTTGTCCTAAAAATACGATAATTCAAGTTGACGGCGGTATTGATACGGATACGTTGAAAATATGCAAAGAAGCTGGTGCAAACTGTTTTGTTGCCGGTTCTGCCATATTCAAAGCTGATGATATGAAAACTAAAATTTCGGAGCTTCAGAATATATGAAAGAGAAGAAAAATACTCCCACAACCGCCAGAGGATATACTGACTTTGACGAGAATTATATTGAGGCACAAAGCGGAGAGAGCAGACCCTTAGTTTCACCAAAACCGTCGGAAATGACAAGAAAAAATAAGCTGATTATCGTAATAATTTGTTTTGTTTTGTTCTGTTTGGCGTTTATCGGAACAAGTGTTGCAATAAAGATTTCAAAACTTCCGCCTGAGATGCCGCGTGTAATTGAGGAATATGAAGGCACAACTGCATATATAATGCAATAAAATGTTCAAAAATATGTCAGTATTTTGTTGAAATAGCGGAAAATTAAAAAATATTGAAAAAAATACTTGCAAACACACACTTTTTGCTATATAATTAAATAGTTGAAAAATTAGGGAGGTTGATTCAGAAAGTCAGCGCTCCCTTTTCATTGGTAGGAGAATGCATGTCGAAAAATGTGATTGAAGCAGTATGGGAAATTGCCGAACCCATTTGTAAAGATTTAGGCTTGGTATTATGGGATATCCGTTTTCTGAAAGAAGGTCCCGACTGGAAACTTCGGCTGATTATTGACAGAGAAGAAGGCTATGTTGACATAAACGATTGCGTTGAGCTTTCCCGTGCCATGGATAAGCCGCTTGATGAACTTGATCCGATTGAACAGAGTTATTCATTGCAGGTGCAAAGTCCCGGTATTGAGCGAGAGCTTGTTAGAGATTGGCATATTGAAAAATATATTGAAAAACCCGTCATATTAAAATCACATAAGGCGGTCGGCGGGAGAAAAGAGTTCAAGGGAATATTAAAATCCTGCGACAAAGAAAAAATTGTTATTGCTATCGAAGGCGAAACAAAAGATTTTGACAGAAAAACCATTTACAGAATTGCCGCCGACGATTTTGAAGGAATATAAGGAGAGAAAAATGGCAGCCAGAAAAACAAAAAAGAAAAAGGTTGAAGAAAATCCGATAAGAGAACTTTGTACGGTAGCCCGTGAAATTGCAAAAGTTGAGAGTATTGACGAAGCAGATGTTTTAGATGCTATTGAGCGTGCTGTTGTTACATCGCTTAAACAAGATTATCATATCGGTAAAAAGGTTGATGTTACCACAGTTCTTAACTGTAAAATTGATCCTGAAGCCGAAACAATGGATATTATTCTTCGCAAGAAGGTTGTTGATGAGTTCTTTGACCATAAAAAGCATATACTTTTAAATCGGGCAGTTTTCTATGCTCCCAATGCTCAGGTTGGAGATATGGTACTGGTTCCGGAAGATCCGAGCAACTATGTTGATAATAACCCCGGCGATCCTGAAAATCCCTATGACCCCGCGGTTTTATACAGCTTTGAACCGCTTGATCCCGAAGATGCTTTCTATCCCTATTGTGAAAAGAAAGTTGTGGAAGAAGCATATACACCGGATCTTACGATGCTTCCTGATGAAGCTCGTCAGGTTAAACCCGACGCTCAAATCGGTGATGTAATTGAAATGTATCTTGATTCATCGGATTACAGTTTCTATAAGGTAGCTCATAAGTGCAGACAGATTATGGCACAGAATATAAAAGAACTACGTGTGGCTGCCAATATGAAAAAGTTTGACAATCAGGCCGGCACAATTAAGACCGGCATTGTTACCGAAATTAGTCAGCAGAATACTGTTGTGTTATCAATCGAAGGAGTTTCCGCTTATCTGACAACTCACAATCAGATTCCCGGAGATATTTACAAGATTGGCGACCATGTCAAAGTTTATAACGGTAATCCCACAGTCAGCGGAACAGGTGAAATCAGACTGGAAATTACTCGCAGTCATAAAGATTTTGTTAAGGCTTTATTTGAAAATGAAGTTCCTGAAATAGCAGAAAAAATTGTTGAAATCAAGGCTATTTCCCGTGACGCAGGTTCCCGTACAAAAATGGCTGTACATTCCGACAAGGTTGATCCCATCGGTGCTTGTATCGGAGAAAACTCCTCAAGAATAAATTCCGTTATAAAGACAATCGGCGGTATTGAAAAGATTGATATTGTCAAGTACAGTGATGATAAAGCGGAATTTGTCAAATCGGCTTTATCTCCCGCTCATCCTCTTGTCGTATTTGCCGATCCCATTGAAGAAGGCAAGTATATTGCGGTTATGGAACATGACAAAGTATCTCTTGCTATCGGCAAACACGGTCAGAATGCCAAGCTTGCCGCACAGCTTACCGACACCAAAATTGAAGTATGGGATTTGGCAGATCATCCCGGAGTTTTAGAAGATATTCCTGTTTCTTCAAAAGAGGGTAAGGACTGAAAATGAAAAATAAAAAAATACCGATACGCAGATGCATGGGTTGCAACGAACCGAAACCTAAGAAAGAGCTTATTCGCATAGTCAGAACTCCCGAAGGTGAGATAAAACTGGATCGTACTGGCAAAATGAATGGGCGTGGGGCATATGTTTGCGATGACCTCGAATGTCTGAAAAAGGCAAGAAAAAACGGACGTATCGGGAAAAGTCTCGAATGTGTCATAGCAGAAGATATTTATGATGCACTCGAAGAAAGTATAACATCGGATGAATGATCTTAACATGCTTGGCTTGTGTCGCAGGGCGGGGAAATTAAGTCCCGGACACGATGCCGTCAAAATGTCGATAAGAAGCGGACGTGCGAAATTAATATTGATTACAAGCGACGCATCCGACAGACTAAAAAAAGAAATATCCAATCTTGCAGGAGATATAAAAATAATTTTCTTGCAGGAGAATATCGAAGAATTATCCCTTTTTATCGGAAGAAAGGCAGCCGTGCTTTCTGTTGATGATGAAAACTTTGCTAAAGGGATAATATCCAGATTAAATCAGGAGGAATGAATATGGCAATCAGGATTTCACAAATAGCCAAGGATTTCGACCTTAAAAATGCTCAGGTTATCTCTATTGTTGAAGAAGCTTTGGAGATTAAGAAAACAGCATCACAGTCACTTAATGTTGCTGAAACTGATGTTTTGTTTGATGTTCTCATTCAAAACCTGAGCACAAATGACAGTGATGCATATTTTTCTATGGAAAAACCGGAAATGCCTGTTGAAGAAACAGTCAAGCCCGAAATTGCAGAAGAAAAACCTGAAACTAAGGAAGAAAAAGCAGAGGCAAAGCCTGCTCAAAAACAGAAAAAAGCTCCCGCAAAAGAGGAGACAAAGACAGAAAAGCAACCTGAAAAGAAGGTAAAGAAAGAAACTGCAAAACCAGAGAAAAAGCAGACTGAAAAGAAGACTGAACCTCAGAAACAGGTTGATCCCAAGTTCGCTGAAAGATTTGCTCAGAAGGCAAAGGAAAAGCAGGAGCAACAGAGGAAACAAAAGGGTAAGACTGCTCCGCAGCCGAAACACGAGCGTGAAACCGTAACCGTTTCAACTCGTGATGAAGGCAATATCGAGCTTGACAAGTACAACACAAGATATGAGGATATTGCTCCCGCATCAAAGATGATGAAGGACAATCAATCTTCAAAGCAGAAAATAAAGCAAAGACCACAGCAGAGAAGAATCGGAACCCGTTCACAAAGGCGTGAAACTGAAGAAGAGAGGTTGAAGCGTATCGCAGCAGAACGTAAAAAGCAGACTATCAAGGTTGTTATCGGTGAAGAAATTTCTATTACCGATTTGGCTGTTCAGCTTAAAGTCCCTGCAAAGGAAGTCGTAACAAAACTCTTCAAACTCGGTGTTATGGCAAATGTCAATGCTGTTATCGACTTTGATACTGCCGCCATTGTTTCCGAAGAATTTGACGCAGTAGTCGAAAAGGAAGTTGTTGTAACAATCGAGGACAGAATCATCAACTTAACTGAAGATAAGGATGAAGATCTGGTTAAGAGAAGTCCTGTTGTTGTTATCATGGGACACGTCGACCACGGTAAAACATCTCTTCTTGATGCACTTCGTCATTCAAGTGTTACATCAACCGAAAGTGGTGGTATTACACAGCATATCGGTGCGTATCGTGTAAATCTTGAAGGTCAGGATATTACTTTCCTTGATACTCCCGGTCACGCTGCGTTTACAGCAATGCGTGCAAGAGGTGCCATGGCAACTGACATAGCTATCCTTGTGGTAGCCGCCGATGACGGCATTATGCCGCAGACAATCGAAGCAATTAACCACGCAAAAGCTGCAGGTGTTTCTATTATTGTTGCTATCAACAAGATGGATAAGCCGGAAGCAAATCCCGACAGAATTATGCAACAGCTTACCGAATATGAACTTGTTCCTGAAGAGTGGGGCGGAGATACCATCTGTGTTCCCGTTTCTGCAAAGACAGGAATGAACCTTGATACTCTCCTTGAAAGCGTGCTTTTGGTTGCAGAAATGCTTGAACTTAAAGCAAATCCGGATCGTGAAGCTCGCGGTGTTGTCATTGAAGCACGTCTTGATAAGGGGAAAGGTCCCATTGCTACATTACTTGTTCAAAATGGTACTCTTCGTACAGGTGATACTATCGTCGCAGGTACGGCGGTAGGTCGTGTCCGTACAATGGTAAACGATAAGGGTAAACGTGTCAAAGAGGCAGGTCCCTCCGTTCCTGTTGAGATAACAGGTCTTGCAGAAACACCCAAGGCAGGAGATAATTTTGACGTAGTTTCTGATGAAAGACTTGCCCGTGAACTCGTTGAACAGAGAAAAGAAGAAGAAAAAGAAGCTGAGTTTAATTCACTTAATCGAGTTACTCTTGATACTCTTTTCTCTACTCTTGAACAAGGTCAGGTTAAGGATCTCAACTTAATTGTTAAGGCTGACGTTCAGGGGTCGGTTGAAGCTCTTAAACAGAATCTTGAAAAACTTTCCAACGATGAAGTTCGTGTCCGTGTTATTCACGGTGGTGTCGGTCCTATAAATGAATCAGACGTTATGCTTGCCGGCACAAGCGATGCCATAATCATCGGTTTCCATGTTCGTCCCGAGCCTGCCGCACAGGCAAACGCAGAACGTGATAATATAGAACTTCGTATGTATATGGTTATTTATGACTGTATCGAAGACATTGAAGCTGCTATTAAGGGTATGCTTGCTCCCAAATTTCATGAAGTTGAACTTGGTCGCGTTGAAGTTCGTCAAGTATTCAAACTTTCTTCCGCAGGTATTATCGCCGGTTCTCATGTCCAGAGCGGCAAGGTTGAGCGTAATGCACGTGTCCGTGTTGTTCGTGACGGTATCGTCTATGCCGATGAAGAAATTGCATCACTTAAACGTAACAAAGACGACGTAAAAGAAGTTGCAGCCGGATATGAATGTGGTATCGGTCTCCTTAAATACGGCGACATCAAAGAGGGAGACATCTTTGAAGTATATCGTGTAGAAGAAGTCAAAGAAGGTTAATTTCAGAAGGCGGGGAAAACCCGCTTTTCTAAATATTCAATAGGATTTGGAGATAAATATGACAAAGAAACTCTATTATGACAATGCGTATATCTTTGATTTTACGGCTAGCGTAACCAAATGTATAGATTGCGAAAATAAATATAAAATCTACCTTGATGAATCTGTGTTTTTCCCGGAAGGCGGAGGACAAAACGGAGACAGAGGTTGGATAAATGATATTCCCGTTCTGGATACTCAGGAAGATGGGGATGATATATATGTTATCACTGAGAAATGTATTGAAGTCGGTACGAAAGTTGACTGCAAAATTGACAGGGAATTTCGCATGGAAAATATGATCAAACATTCCGGTGAGCATATATTTTCAGGTTTTTGTTGTAATACATTCGATTGCAATAATGTCGGTTTTCATATGGGAACAGATGGAGTTGGGGTTGATTTTGACAAACAATTGACCGCAGAGGATATTGCTAAAATCGAAGATATGACCAACGACAAAATTCGTGAGAATATTGATATTGTCTGTCTTTTTCCGTCAAAAGATGAAGCTGAAAATATTGATTTTCGCAGCAAAAAAGAGGTTGACGGCGATATTCGTTTAGTTAAAATTGAAGGTGCTGACTTGTGTGCTTGTTGTGGTACTCATGTCAAGAAAACAGGAGAAATCGGTATTGTAAAATGCGTTTCTTTTGAAAACTATAAGGGCGGCACCCGCTTGCTTTTAAAGATTGGTGCCGATGCCGTTGTTGATTATCGTAATCGTAATGACGAGCTTCTCAAATTATGTGCCATGTTTTCCGCAAAACCCGATACTGCTGTTCAAAATGCCGAGATTTTTATGAATAAATCTGAAGGGATGAAGATGGAAATTGCCGCACTGAAAAAAGAATTGTATGAACTGAGAGCCGAGAAGGTTGATGTCAAAAACGGGCTTGGCTATGCGGTTTGTGAAGTGATGCCTCCTGCGGATATTATGTCATATTGCGATGCAATAAGAAAAATACACGGCAATGCTCTTGTCATTGCCGGTAACGATGAATCGGGATATAAGTTTGCATTGTGTGGGGATAATATCGATGGTGTATTTGCCGAAATGAAAGAAGAACTAAATGCACGGGGCGGTGGAAGAAACGGTTCAATGCAAGGTCAACTTGTTACCTCTCAATCGCAAATATCAGCCTTTATTGAGAAATAATCTTTTGTAAGACTTTTTTATAAAACGAAAAGACCTCACCGGATTCCGATGAGGTCTTATTTTTAACCTTTTATGCCGAAATCAAGATAGCCTTTTGAGCCTGTTGTTGAGGCGATAAGGTCGTTTGTCTGACGCATAAATTTTTCAAAAAGGGATTCTTTCTTCGCTGTTCGGGGAGCCTTTAAGCCGATTTCTACAAGCATATCGTAAAATTCATCTATAAGAACATTATCCTCTTCATAGTTATTGGCTGTGTTGTCCATCATAGCGAGAACCTCTTCATAGAGAGCCTGTTGCGTATCTGTCGGAGTGTGGGATTGAGCCCATTCAAGATAAGTGGGGAGATAGTCACGGGTTAATTCTTTTAAGTTTCTTGCACCGTTAAACTGCGGGAAGTAAAGAGCATCATCTTCACTGTCACAATCGGCAACGCTTGTTATATTTCCCAAAGCCAATTCAATAGCAAGTTTAAGAGCTGTATTATTTTGTTCAAGCTCGTGTTTCTGCTTATAGAAATACCAACAATGATCGGGATAATAGGCTGTTCCTGCATCAATGGTTTTATCGGGAGAAAGACGGATTCCGTCTTCAAACTGTTCATTTGGAGAAACGAAGGATGTGCCGGGAGCGGTTGAGGATATGTCAATAATTTCATCGCTGTTTATGGTTGCAGCGTGCTTCATAAAGCCAAATACGTGATAGTCGCTTGTAATTTCTCCGTAAGCAAAACCGTATCCTGAAATGAAGTATACGGGGATGTTTTGCTCATCAAGAGCTGCCAGACGGGGCTGTAAAGTGGATTGTGCTTCATAGTATTTATCCGTGAGAGCAACAACCTTTTCCTTTTTGATAAGAGGACGGATTGTGTCATAATCTTCTGGGGGAATAAGGCAGAGCAGGGACGGAGTATTAAGGAGGAGTTTGTCTCCTAAAATTGCAAGAGCTTGGTCGATAAAATCACGAAGGCTTGTCTTTGAGAAGAGACGAAGTACCCAGTTTACCAGATAACCCCAAGGTGCACCGACTAAATCACCGATAATTCCGTTGTAGAACAAATCTGCGGAATTGTCAGCATATTGAAGAGTAAGAAGGTCGGTAATAAGCTTTGAACCTTCCCAGCAACCAACGACTGAAACAACACGACGGACATGATTTTCTGCTTTGGTGGGATATTGATAGAGGTAGCCGGAAACAACGCTTGCACCCATACTCATGGGAACTAAAACTATATCTTCAGCTCCGACTTTGTTGTTTGCAAGAATTGTTTCAATATATTCATGAAGGTCGGATATGTTTTTATCGGGATAGGAAAAAGCGGGATAATTGAAACAATAGAGATAGTCTTCGTAGTTTTCACCGAGAGCTTCTCTGGCAATATCTCTGCAGGGAATAGAACCATAGAAATGACCTTTTCCGAGATTTTCCGAGCCGTCTTCGCAGGGAGGATATTCGGATATGGGCATGGTGTAACGCGGAGTAACAACATTTGCAGGAGTATCGCCGTTGTCGTCGATTAAGTTATTTTCAAATAAACCTTCGATTACCTGTGCAATGGTTTCATCTTTAGCTGTATTTTTACGTGTAAAGAGTGAAAGCAAAAGACTGCCAATAAGTTTAATCAGAGCATTGCGGGTGTCCTTGTTTTCCATCGTTCTTCCGAAATTAATCGCAAAGAGGTTCCAGTCATCAATGAAATCCTTTTTTGCAAGGAGTTTTGAATAGTTTTCGTAGTCCTGCAATGTGCCGGTCTCAAAAGCATCTTCTTCGAGATATTTTTCATCGAAAAGATAACTCCATGATTGACCGATACCGGTAACGAATACGATTAAACTGTTTTCGCCTTCAGCGAATACTGATTCAAGGTTGCTGTCAGGATCATCAACCGGATCTTCTGCGGATGCTGTCGTCGGAATGCAAAGTCCGGTGATAACAAGTGCAACAGAGAGTGCGAGTGAAATGAATTTTTTCATAATTTATTATCCCTTCTTTACAGAATAAATAACGAATTAAATGATAATATCGGGATTTCGAGAGGTGATATTATCGACACATATTTTTTTCAGCTTATCGGCTGTTTTTTTATCATTGACAGTCCAAACCGAGAGAAGCAAACCCTTTTCATGCAAACTGTCAGACAGCTTTTTTGATGCTATTCCGTAATGGATGTTTGTACCCAAAGCTTGTTTTTCAATGATTTTTTCTATAAAATCGTTTATCGCTTTTTGTGTAAACAGGGGCGTAAGATGATTTATATAAAATCTGATGTCCGGACAAGAGGATTTTACTGTGTCAGCTTTATCGTAGGATACACCGGTAAAGAACACTCTGCCAAGCATATCATATTTTTTAATAAGTTCATTTACTGCGGGCAAAAATTCGGGATTAAAGTTTTTAAGGTCAATATTGATGCTTAAATCGGAATTTTCGGCAATATATAAAAGAGCCTCTTCAAAACTTTCACCTTCGGTTATTTTTGCATTCTCTGCGTGAAGCATTACGGGAAAGCCGTCGGGACGAAATGTCAAATCAAGTTCAATAATCTGAATATTTTTCTGGTGTCTGACAATTTCCTTGACGGAGAACAGAGTGTTATCTTCGGTGTCATACGCACCGCTATGAGCCGTAACAGTCATAAAATCAGTTTTGAATTACTATTACTCCCATTACATTTTTACCGCAATGGGCAGTAATTGTACAGCCGGCGGTACAAACATAGATGTTTTCAAACTTGCCAACTTTTTTGACTTCTTTTTTTATGTTTTCAAGTGTATTTTCCGAGAAATCAGCAGTTTTTGCGATAAAACAAATACTTTTGTCAAGTTCGTCTATTTTTTCGAGGACATCGGAAACATATTGCATTTGACATTTATCGGTTTTTCCGCGGTATTTCTTTGATACACCGAGTTTGCCGTCTTTCATTGCTATTGACAGCTTAATACCTAAAATGTTTGCTCCAAATGCCGTAACTGACGAGCAACGACCGCCTTTTGCAAGAAAGTCCAGCTTTTCAAGAATAAAAGAAGTGCGTATTTTTGGAGACATTTCGGAAATTACGGAGGCAATTTCTTTTGCAGAATAGCCCTTATCTCTCATATCACAAGCCTTAACGGCAAGAATACCCATGCCGTTGGTAAGCTGCTTTGTGTCTACTACATGCACATCTTCGTAAGCTTCTGCTGCCGTACAAGCATTTTGATGGCTTGACGACAAATCACTTGACAATGAAAGATGAACAACTGCATCGCCGTCTTTCGTAATATCGCCGAAAAATTCGAGATATTCACCGACGGATACAGCAGATGTAGTGGGCAGTTTTCCGGACTCTTCATATTTTTTCAGCAAGTCGGCACTTGTAATATCAACACCGTCAAGATAGTCTTCATTATCATAAAGAATATGAAGCGGAATAACCTTGACATCAAATTTTTCAACTAATTCGGGAGAAAAATCTATTGTGCTGTCTGCCGTAATAATAACTTTATTCATCTGCAATACCTAAAAATTCTAATTCTTCTTTTCTGTCTTGTTTGCTTCGTGCCTTAACTTTTGCACGGATAGCCTTGCGATTTGGACCAATAATACCGGTTCTTCTGAAAGCAATCAGGAACATGCCTATAACGCTGCCAACTCCACAGACAATAAGGTCTATCATCGTGTCAACTAAACCTTCTTCGGATAAAAGATTGCTCCTTTGAAGGTGATAGCCGTATAATCTGTCCATTGTAAATTCATAAAATTCCCAGGCAACGCCAATCATAATTGAGAACATAAGGGAGAACAATGAAGCCAAAGCGGGAGAAAGATGGCGTTTCTGACCTTGCATTGTAACCGCCAAGTCATAGCCGAAGTTTGTTGCGATAAGCCCTGCCCAAAAATGTTCAATAACATTTGCATATTCAAAATGTGTCTTTGCATTAAGTGTCGGACCGACTATGCAACCGAAAAATAATAAAATATTTAATAGTGTTTGCGAAAAAAATCCGACACGTGTAATAAATGATTTTCCGCCGAAAAGTTGGAACATATCCCAAAGGTGACTGAATGCAATGGAGAACATACCCATTAAAAACTCGGTAACAGAGCCAATGAAAAGTCCGTGAATTGCAAACACGAGCAATGCAGCCCGTATCAACCACCAAAGGGTTTGCTGCCACATGGGAACAGGTTTTAGTTTGTTTAATTTTCTCATTATGTAACTTCTTTCGTATTATACAACATAGTATTATAACCGCAAACAATATTCTTGTCAAGCAAAAAAAGACCGCTTTTGTGCAGTCCTTCTCCATTTGCAATACAATTGTTATAATACTTTTGCAAGAAACTCTTTAAGTCGGGGATGTTGCGGATTTTCAAAAAATTCTTTTGGTGAGTTTTGTTCGGCAATTATGCCGTCGTCAATAAATATGACCCTGTCCGCAACCTCTTTTGCAAAGCCCATTTCGTGAGTAACTATAACCATCGTCATGCCTTCTTTTGCAAGGTTTTTCATAACCTCAAGAACTTCGCCGACCATTTCGGGATCAAGTGCCGATGTAGGCTCGTCAAAAAGCATAACTGTCGGGTTCATACACAATGCACGCACGATCGCCACACGCTGTTGCTGACCGCCGGAAAGTTGACGGGGATAGCTTTCCGCTCTGTCTTTAAGTCCGACACGGTCAAGTAAACTTAATGCTCTGTCCTCAGCTTCTGTTTTCGATAGTTTGAGCAATTTTATCGGAGCAATTGTCATATTCTTGAGAATAGTCATATGCGGGAAGAGGTTGAATTGCTGGAAAACCATTCCCATTTTTTGACGATGGATGTTGATGTCAACGGAAATGTCCGCAATGTCAACACCATTAAAATATATACTGCCTCCCGTGGGGTCTTCAAGACAGTTAAGACAGCGGAGAAAGGTTGATTTTCCGGAACCCGACGCACCGATAACAACGACAACTTCACCTTTTTTAATATCTATATCAATGCCTTTAAGCACTTGATTTTCACCGAAGGCTTTTTTCAAACCTTTTACGGAGATAACAATATTATCAGCGGTCACTTTTTCTCAACCTCTTTTCAAGCATACTTAATATCTTCTGAAGTCCCATAACCATAACAAGATAAATAACCGCAAGGCTGATATAGGGAACGAGGGCATTATATGTCAGATTCTGAACATTCTGTGCCTGTTTTGTAACATCACGAAGAGCAATCACAGATACAAGAGAGGTATCTTTAAGAAGAGTAATCATTTCATTTCCCAAGGCGGGAAGAATATTCTTTATCGCTTGCGGAAGCACGACATACCACATTGTTTGATAGAAGTTAAAGCCGAGTGAACGACCTGCTTCGGATTGACTTTTAGGAATGGATATAAGTCCCGAGCGAACAACCTCAGACACATAAGCACCGGAATTTATCCCCAAAGTTATAATACCGCACATAAGTGTTGCGGTATCGCTTTTCGGTACCATTATGACAAAGCCCATAATTAAAAGTTGTACCATCATCGGTGTTCCGCGTATTATCGTAATGTAAATCAGAGTAAAGGTATTGAGCAATCTGAGTATTATCGGTTTTTTCCCGACAGTGATACTCTCGTAAGCGGTACGGATTATAGCAAGAATAAGTCCGATAATAATTCCCAATATCAGTGCACCGATAGTTACAATAATCGTGATTTTCAGACCGTTAAGAAATAGTTTCCAACGGTCTGCATGAATAAATGTTTGATAAAGTTGAAATAAGAACTTTTGGACACCTTCCGGCATTTTCAGCAGCCAATTCGGTGCTTCTTCAATCCAAGTGGCAAATTTAAGAACTGACATATACTCTCCGCTTTTAATTCAGAAATGTGGGATGCTGTAAATTGAAAAAAAGGGCGGTGCGAACACCGCCGATTTTTATTTATGATTCGGAAGGAATGTACTTTTCGATGATAGCATCGATTGTACCGTCAGCTTTAAGTTCTGCAAGAGCAGTGTTGAAAGCATCACGAAGTTCTGTGTTTTCTTTGGAGAAAGCGGCGGCATAATCTTCAACGGTATATTCTGTTTCGAGGATGGTAAGACCTTCGTTTGCAGCAACGAGATTCTTGGCGGGTTCGTTGTCGATAACAACGCAGTCAACCTGACCGTTCATAAGAGCCTGAACTGCCTGAGCACCGTTGGAATACTGTGCAACATTTTCCTGACCGACTTCGTCAGTGATATAGATGTCGCCTGTGGTACCTGCCTGAACGCCGACCTTTTTGCCTGCAAAGTCGAAATCAGCATCAGCACCTTCTTTTACGATGATAACCTGAATACCGGTTGCATAGGTGTCAGAGAAATCAACGCTTTCTTTTCTTTCATCAGTAACTGTAAGACCTGCAAGAACCATGTCAACAGCACCTTCGGAAACAGCGGTGATAAGAGAATTGAATTCCATATCTTTGATGACGAGTTCCATGCCGAGTTTAGCGGCGATTGTCTGAGCAATTTCTACGTCGATACCTGCGAAAGCACCGTTATCATCAACGAATTCATAGGGAGCGAAAGCTGCATTTGTACCCATAACAAGCTGTTTGATGGGTGCTGTGGATTCTTCAACAGCAACGGTTGTGCCTTCGTCGGGGGCGGTTGTTTCTTCGTTATTAGTGGGAGTCTTCGAACCGCAAGCTGCAAATATGCTGATAACAAGGACAGCGACAACGGCGAGAACAATGTACTTTAATGATTTTTTCATAATTATTAAATCTCCTTGGATTTAATTCCAATAATATTGATGTTCTTCACATCACGCACAATATTATATTCGTTTTTTTCCTTTTGTCAAGAATATTTATGCAAATTCGCTGTATTGTATTGTATAAATATTCTTTCTCAATTCAAATTGTGCAGAATTACTAAAAAGTGGTTACAAATTTGTAAGATATATCCAAAGGACAATCTGTTTATTTTATTTGAAAAATTTGAAATATCAATGTTAAATAGGTATATTTAAACGGGATATTTGGAATAAACAAGCATATAGAGCTTGTTTAGTGCCAGAATTCGATTTCGTGAGATTCGGATTCAAAATCTTCCATTCCGAGACTGTTCATTAGCTCACGAGCCGCATTATAACCCATTTTCTTCTGGCGGTTATTCATTGCAGCGACCTCAATTATAATTGCAAGGTTACGACCGGGTTTAACGGGAATAACCATAGCCGGAACGTGAACTCCCATAATGTTAAGATAGTCGTTGTTCATGCCCATGCGGTCATAAACTTTTGTCGGATCCCATTGTTCCATTATGATTACCATATCAATTTTTTCAGTCAGTTTAACGGCTCCCATACCGAAAATCTGGCGAGCGTTTATAATGCCGATACCACGCATTTCGATAAAATGACGGATATTTCCGGGAGACTGACCGACCAGCGTTTTTGATGAGACTTTGCGGATTTCAACTGCGTCATCGGCGATAAGTCGGTGTCCTCTTTTAATAAGTTCAACTGCAGTTTCGCTCTTGCCGACGCCGCTGTTTCCGAGTATAAGTACACCTTCGCCGGCAACTTCAACCAAAACGCCGTGACGGGTAATTCTCTGAGCAAGGTTTACTCCCAGATATGAAATAAGGGACGCCATATTTCCGCAGGTTGTATCAGTAGTGCGAAGTACGGGTATTTCATATTGTTGGGCAAGCTCCATAAACGGAACTACCGGTTCGAGATTTCGGGTAATAACAACGGCAACAGGCTTCTTTGACATAAAATTTTCGATGGATTTACGGCGGGTCTCATCATCAAGTGAGTTAAGATAACCCATTTCGGTTTTTCCGATGATTTGAATTCGGGTTTCATCGAAGAATTCTTCATAGCCGGTGAAAATAAGTCCGGGACGGTTAATGTCGGGAGAGCTTACGGACAAAGCACCCTCGTCTGCGGGCATATAAAGGATTTCATAGCAGTTATCCTTTATCAGTTCGGACATACTGATGGTATATTCTGTAGCCATATATTTCTCCTGTCAATTATTTAATACTTTCTTCAGATATTCTCCCGTATAACTTTTTTTGCATTTCGCAATATCCTCGGGAGTTCCTGTGGCAATAACCATGCCACCCTCATCACCGCCTTCGGGTCCTAAATCAATTATGAAGTCGGCGGTTTTGATTACATCGAGATTATGTTCAATCACGATAACCGTATTTCCTCCGTCCACAAACTTCTGAAGAACGTCAATAAGTCTGTGAACATCGGCGGTATGAAGTCCTGTTGTCGGCTCGTCCAAGATGTATATCGTATCACCGGTGGCAATTTTGGAAAGCTCAGTTGCAAGCTTGACTCTCTGAGCCTCACCGCCGGATAACGTTGTTGCGGACTGCCCTAAACGTATATAGCCCAAACCGACATCAAAAATTGTTTTAAGTTTCCGATAAATTTTAGGTTGATTTTCGAAGAACATCATAGCTTCTTCAACTGTCATTTGCAGAACTTCACTGATATTTTTGCCCTTGTATTTTACTTCAAGCGTTTCTCGGTTATATCTTGCTCCCTTGCATATTTCACAGGGAACATATACATCGCTTAAAAAGTGCATTTCGATTTTGACTATACCGTCACCTTTACAGGCTTCACATCTTCCGCCCGCAACGTTAAATGAAAATCGACTTTGCGTATATCCCCGAATTTTCGCGTCATTAGTAGTTGCAAAAAGATTCCTTATATCGGTAAAAACTCCCGTATATGTCGCACAATTTGAGCGTGGTGTTCTGCCGATGGGACTTTGGTCAATGGCGATAACTTTTGAAAGATGTTCAAGTCCGTCGATGCGGTCAACGTTGCCGACATTTTTCTTTGCACCGTTTAATTCGTTTGCGAGGTGCTTATAAAGTATCTCGTTTACCAAGGAGGATTTTCCAGATCCGGATACACCCGTAACGCATAGGAATGTTCCCAACGGAATGTCAATGTCAAGATTTTTTAGGTTGTTTTCGTGTGCATTGATAACTTTCAGGAATTTGCCGTTACCTTTTTGTCTGGTTTCAGGAACGGAAATTTTCTTTTTGCCGGATAAATACTGACCGGTAATTGAACGCTTGCATTTTTTTATATCTGCAACAGAGCCTTGTGCCACGAGTTCACCGCCGTGAATACCCGCTTCGGGACCTATATCAACAATATGATCGGCAGAGACAATTGTTTCCTCATCGTGCTCAACAACTATAACCGTATTTCCGATATCACGGAGATTTTTGAGTGTTTCAAGCAGGCGGGAATTATCTCTCTGGTGAAGACCGATTGAAGGCTCGTCAAGAATGTATACAACGCCGCATAATGCAGAGCCAATCTGTGTAGCTAAACGTATTCTCTGACTTTCACCGCCGGATAATGTGCCGGCAGAACGAGATAGTGTCAGATATCCCAATCCGACATTTTGAAGGAAATTAAGGCGGGATTTTATTTCTTTTACAATCTGGTCTGCGATAAAAGCTTCTCTGTCGGTTAATTTCAGGTTTTCAAAGTATTTGATGCAATCTTTGATTGATATTGACGTAACATCGTGAATATTCTTGCCGTCAATTGTAACCGCCAGAATAGTCTTGTTAAAACGAGTTCCTTTACAATCGGGGCAGGGGCAGGTAGTCATAACCCGTTCAAGTTCCCAGCGAGACCATTCTGAAGTGGTTTCCCGATAACGACGTTCAATATTTCTGACTACACCTTCGAAAACATTGGTATAAGTTCCCTCTGCAAACCTGCTGCTTCGACGCATAACAAGTTTTTCTTTTCCCGTACCGTAAAGAATTGCACGGATACCCTCAGTTGGAATATCGCGGATTGGAGTTGATAATTCAAAACCGTATTTTTTGCCGAGTGCTTCGTAGTACATTCGGGCAACGCTGCCCTTATCAAGATTTGTCCATCCGCTTGCTCTTACTGCTCCGTCAAGCAATGAAAGAGCCTTGTTCGGAACAACCAGGTCGGGGTCAACCGCCATATAATATCCCAGACCGTCACAAGTCGGACAAGCACCGCCGATGGTAGTAAGTGTTGTTCTTACCGGTGTCGGCTCGTCGGTCATCTCCAAAATTTCATTCGGATTTTTCGGCTCACCGGTGGTGTCTGAATTTCTTATACTACTCGGAGCGTTGAATGAAAACATACGTGGAGATAACTCCGATATTGAAAAATTGTGTTCGGGACAGGTCATATTTTGTGAATAGAAAGTATCAACTTCATCTGCATTGATTATGACCGTGCCGCCCGTCAATTTCATTGCAAGTTCAAGAGAATCGGAAAGACGGGAGCGAATGGAAGGTTTTGCGACCAATCTGTCGATAACAATATCAATAGTATGTCGTTTGTTTTTTTCAAGATAAATATTTTCCGATAAGTCATATATTATCCCATCAATTCTTGCTCGAACATAGCCGGAACGTCTTGCCGCATCCAGTTCTTTTACGTGCTCACCTTTGCGGTCTGTGACAATTCTTGCCATAACCTGAAAACGAGTATTTTCGGGCATAGTCAGAATACTGTCAACGATTTCATCAACGGTTGCTCTTTTTACTTCTTTTCCGCAGACGGGACAATGGGGAATACCGATTCTTGCAAAAAGCAAGCGGAGATAGTCAAATATTTCCGTAACCGTACCGACAGTTGAGCGGGGGTTTTTTGATGTGGTTTTTTGGTCGATTGAAATGGCAGGAGAAAGTCCTTCTATTGAGTCAACATCGGGTTTGTCCATCTGTCCCAAAAACATACGTGCATAGGATGAGAGGGATTCGATATAACGTCGTTGACCTTCGGCATAGAGGGTATCAAATGCCAAAGAAGATTTACCCGAACCCGAAAGTCCCGTAAATACAATCAACTTGTCGCGAGGAATGTCGAGAGAAATATTTTTGAGATTATTCTCTCTTGCTCCTTTGATTTTTATAAAATCATTTGCCATAAATGTCACCTTATTCGGTTAATCAAGTCATTATAGCACCAATTTGAGATAATTTCAAGTATGAATTAGGAAATGTCTGCATAATACTTTACAGTTTTGTAACATATGTAAAAAAGATATTGCAAATAAGTTCATAATCTGTTATAATACTACTATAAACTCCGATAGTGGTGGATAATGAGCAAAGAAAAAAAGAAGTCGGGCAGAAAGTCATACTTATCAGATTTTTCATTAAATGCTGCCGGAGAGTACATTTATACGGGGAAATATGTTGATTATAAATGTGCGGGCGGACGTAAGGAATATGTCAAAAAAAATATACCGTTCTACATCGTATTAGTGGTTTTTTTGATAACGGCAGGTTGCTTGCCGATTGCCGCAATGTTAAATTCTTGGTATGTAATCATCCCTTATATGCTCGAAGTCCTGTCTTGTGCGTTTTTGGTTTATTCTTTTGTGAAACTTATCTCCGACGGTGACAGGATTCGTGAATATGTCTATAAGCAAACTGCTCCGAGAATTCCGAAAATTTGCTTGTTTAACATAGTTGCGGCTGCTCTTTGTTTAATCGGATTGGTTATATTTTCAATCATTAACGGTATAGACAGTGTTTTGTTCTTTGTTCTGTCGTTGATTTGCAAACTCGTTTGTATCTCTTGTTCAGCGGTTATTATGCGAACAAGCAAACGATGTTTTTAATTGGTTAATTTCGCTGTGGCGATATTAAAATATAAAAAAGGAGTGTTTTTATGCGAAACCTCAAAAGAATTCTTGCTCTCTTACTTGCAGCGGTTATGTGCCTCTGCGTGTTCGCAGGTTGTAAGAAAAAGCCGAATGACGGAAACGATCCGTCCGGAGTCGTTGAACCTGACGATGTTGCTAAGCCTCTTGTTGTAGGTTATGCACCGTTCAGCTCAAAGTTCTCTCCCTTCTTCAGTGAGACTGCTTATGACGTAGATGTTCAAGGTATGACTCAGCTTAGTCTTCTTTCTTCCGACCGTCAGGGTGCTATCATCTACAAGGGCATTGAAGGGGAAACCATCAATTACAACGGTACAGATTACACCTATTATGGTCCCGCAGATTTAGTGCTTACCCACAAATGATGATGGCACAGTATTCTATGATTTCACTCTCCGTGATGATATTGTATTCTCCGATGGTGAAAAGGTTACTGTTGATGATATCATCTTCTCAATGTATGTTCTTTCAGACCCGACTTATGATGGTTCCTCCACATTCTTCTCTTTGCCGGTCGAAGGTATGGAAGCATACAGAAGCGGTATGGACACCCTCTTTAATCTTATAGCTGCCGCAGGCAGAGATAACACTGACTTCACTCTTTGGACTGAAGAACAGCAGACTGCTCTCTGGGCTGACATTGATCAGGCAGGTATTAAGTTTGTAACAGAAATTAAGGATTATCTCATTGCCGCAGGTTACAACACTGCTGAAGACAGCGTTGCCACTTGGGCTGCAAACTGGGGCTTTGAAGTTGCCGAAGATGCTGATGAGGCTGCTTTATTTGCAGCAATGGTCGAACAATATGAAGGTGACTATGCTACATTAAGCAGTACAGAAGCTGCCGGATCTTCTCTCTTTGATTTGATGGAAAACTACAGCGACTATACCATTGGTATTACAGTCGGTGAAACAGCACCTTCCATTACCGGTATTCAGAAGACCGGCGAGAACACCCTTCGTGTTGTTCTTACAAAAGTTGATGCTCCCGCCATTTATAGTCTCAGTCTTGCAATCGCTCCTCTCCACTATTATGGTGACGAGGCTGCTTATGACTATGAAAACAACAAGTTCGGTTTCACAAAGGGTGACCTTTCCATTGTACGTGCTAAGACAACCGTTCCCATGGGTGCAGGTCCTTACAAGTTTGTAAAGTTTGAAAACGGCACAGTATACTTTGAGGCAAACGATAGCTATTATCTCGGTGCGCCCAAGACCAAGAATGTAAACTTTGTTGAAATGCAAGACGCCGATAAACTCAACGGTGTTGTTACCGGCACAATCGACATCACTGATCCTTCATTTGATACTGAAACAGTTAAGGCTATCAAGAAAGCTAACGGTTTTGCAGAAGATGGTGAAGATATTTCCGGCGATAAGATTACTGTTGATACTGTTGACAACTTGGGTTACGGTTATCTCGGTATTTCCGCAAATGTTGTTAAAATAGGCGAACCCGGAAGTGATGCTTCCAAGGCTCTTCGTAAGGCTCTTGCTACCGTATTTGCCGTATATCGTGATGTATCCGTTGATACTTACTACGGCGAACGTGCTTCCGTTATTAACTATCCCATTTCCAACACATCTTGGGCTGCTCCTCAGGCAACCGATGCCGATTATAAGGTAGCATTCTCCGTAGATGCTCAGGGTAATGATATTTATACTTCCGACATGACTGCCGAAGACAGATATGCTGCCGCTAAGGCTGCCGCACTTACCTTCTTCGAGGCTGCTGGCTATACAGTAGAAAACGGCAAGATTACCGCTGCTCCAGAAGGTGCAGAAATGTCCTATGAAGTATGGATTCCCGCTGATGGTACCGGTGATCACCCGTCATTCATGATGCTTGCTGAAGCTGAAAAGGCATTCGAGGAGATAGGTTTTGACCTTGTTATCAAGGACCTTGCAAATTCCTCTGACCTTTGGACCGGAATTGAAGCTGAAGAAGTTCCCATGTGGTGTGCTGCTTGGGGTGCTGGCGTTGACCCGGATATGTATCAGATTTATCATCCGGAAGGCGGCTCCAACTACATGTATGACATCAACGACGATGAACTCACTCAACTTATCTTGGACGCACGTGAATCTCTCGACCAGACATACAGAAAGACCATGTATAAGCAGTGCCTTGACATCATCGTTGACTGGGCAGTAGAAATTCCTGTATATCAGCGTCAAAACGCCGTTATTTTCAGCACAGAGCGTGTTAATATCGATACAGTAACTCCTGATATTACCACATTCTATGGCTGGATGGCTGAAATTCAGAATATCGAAATGAACTAATCACAGCGTGATTAGAGGGGATGAGGACAGGTTAATCCTGTTCTCTGACCCGAAACGACGAAGCCGTGATTTTATGGCTTCGTCGTTATCCTATTTTATTAGTTCATAATGCAGAAAGCAAATCTGCGTGAAGTCCCGAGCCTTAGGAGTGAAGTTAAGAGAAATTTTGCAGCTTTGCTCTGTGTATTATGAACTAAACGGAGGTATATTCGTGCGAAAGTATATCATTAAACGATTGCTGATTTCCGTTGTCATTCTTTTCTTTGTAGCATTTGCGATTTATGCATTGATGCGTTGTTTGCCTACATCATATTTAGAATCAATCGCAAGACAAAAATCATTGCAACCTAACTCGAAATCATTTGAAGAATGGATGGAACAGTTGTCCGCTATTTATAGCATGGATAAGGGCATTGTTCCCGGTTTCTTTTCTTGGCTCGGCAATGTATTGCAAGGAAATTTCGGTGATAGTTGGAAATGGACTGTTCCGGTAGTTGAAAAGTTTAAGGATACAGTATGGGTTTCATTTGTCATGGGTGCAATTGCATTTGTATTGGAACTTATCATCGCTATTCCCTTAGGTGTTATTGCCGCAACAAAACAATATAGCAAAGTTGACAGTTTGATTTCAATCATTGCTCTTGCCGGTATTTCTTTGCCGACATTCTTCTTTGCTTCACTGCTCAAGCTGGTTTTCTCCGTAAAACTCGGCTGGTTTGACCTTTTTGGTTTGGTCGGTCGAAACCATGAAACGCTTGATGCAATGGGCAAGTTATTGGATAAGGCACATCATCTTGTTTTGCCGATTGTAACTTTGGTTGTTGTATCTATCGGCGGTCTTATGCGTTATACAAGAACAAATATGCTTGAAGTATTAAACGCAGATTATATCAGAACCGCAAGAGCAAAAGGTCTTCCCGAAAGGAAAGTTATATATCATCACGCATTCAGAAATACACTTATTCCGCTTGTTACAATTATCGGCGGTTCATTGCCCGGACTTTTTTCGGGTGCATTGATTACCGAAACATTGTACGCAATAAACGGTATCGGATTTGCATCATATCATTCGCTGATAAGTGGTGATATTCCGTTCTCGATGTTCTATCTTGTGTTCTTGGCAGTACTTACGTTGGTTGGAAATTTAATATCCGACATACTCTACGCGGTAGTTGACCCGAGAGTCAGAATTGCATAAGGAGGAGAAGACTGTGAGTGAAAATAAAGAAGTCATTACTGAGAATTATTCACTGAATGATGACAGACGAGTTAAAGTCCTCTCCCCCGGAGCATTGGTTGCAAAAAGATTTTTCAGAAATCGTCTTGCGGTTTTCGGTCTTTCCATATTGATATTTATGTTCCTTTTCTCCTTCGTCGGAGGATTGGTTTCTCCCTATGATGAAAAGCAAACATTCTATCGTGAGGATTTTCAGAATAAAGAGTTTGCCGGTGTTGTAATAAACGATGAGTTTCGATATGCTGCCGCTCCCGAAAAAGATTTCGGAGGTGTATTAAATGCACAGGCATATCTCGCTATTTCAAGCGGTCAATCCGAATTCATATATAAAGCCGTAAAATATACAGTCACCAATCATGGTGAGGATTTTTACAGTTTCTACACTGACGGTGAACTTATCGGTATTGCATATAAAGACATAGTGAATATGTCAGATGCAAACGAAACAATTGATTTTGATTTTATGTTTGCTTCTCTTGCAGCAAAGTCCGCAAACGAAAAATCCTTTGAATATAAGGGCGAAACTTATACAATAGATAAAGATGACGGTGTTTTCAAAAACGGCACGGAAGTTGCTTATATCAGCCGTTTCATTGCACGTCCTATTCTGCCTGATGTATTCTTAACCCGTGATTTCAAGCAGCAACTTGAACTTGCCATTGAAACAAAAGATGACGAATTTACATTTACCGATACGGACGGCACGGTTGCTGAATATACTCTTAAATACAATGCAGGAGATAACAACTGGTCTGTTATGCAGTCAATGGCAACCCGCGTTTTGGACACTTATTCGGCACCTTCAAAGAGTCATTGGCTCGGTACTGATAAAAGCGGTATGGATATGCTTACTCGTATCATGTACGGCGGTCGGGTATCTTTGATTATCGGTTTTATCGTTGTTATAATTGAAACCGTTATAGGTGTAGTTTTAGGTGGTTTAGCAGGCTATTTCGGCAAATGGGTGGATATGCTCATTATGCGAATAGTTGATGTTTTTTACTGTATTCCCTCAATGCCGATTATGCTTATTATTGGTGCAGCAATGGACGAATATAATGTCGATCCGCAAATTCGTATGCTCTATCTGATGCTTATTTTGGGCTTCCTTGGATGGCCCGGTATCGCTCGTTTGGTTCGCGGTCAGATTCTTTCACTTCGTGAACAGGAATTTATGATTGCAGCCGAGGCAAGTGGTATCAGTGTTCCGAGAAGAATATTCAAGCATCTTCTTCCAAATGTCATTCCGCAACTTATAGTTACAATGACCATGGGCATCGGCTCAACCATTATTACCGAGTCAACATTGTCATTTTTGGGACTGGGAGTCCGCTTCCCCTTTGCTTCTTGGGGTAATATAATAAATGATGTTACCGATGTTCATGTACTTACATCTTATTGGTTTGTGTGGATTCCTGCAGGTGTTTGCTTGCTCGTAACCGTTCTTGCATATAATTTGGTCGGTGACGGTCTTCGTGATGCGTTTGACCCGAAGATGAAGAGATAGGAGGGAACGTTATGGCTAAAAAGAAACCTGAAGGATATTTATCAGCGAAAGAATCCAGAAAAATATCAAGAGAAAATCGTAAGATTACCAATGCTTTTGAAAAAAAGAAAAAGCGTAAGAATGTTCCCGAAAGTGAATACTTAACCACGATGGAGAATGCTGAAAATTCTCTCGAAATTCGCAATCTTCATTCATTTTTCTTTACAGATGTCGGTACGGTTAAGGCTGTTGACGGTATTGATTTTGATGTTCCGATCGGGAAAACAGTCGGTATTGTCGGTGAATCCGGCTGTGGCAAATCGGTTACAAGTTTATCTATTATGCAGCTTCTTCAACGTCCTCAGGGACAGGTTGTCGAGGGCGAAATTCGTCTGAATTTGGGCGATAAGGCTTATGACATTACAAAAACTCCCTTGAATATCGTGCAGACACTCCGCGGAAATTATATGTCGATGATATTCCAAGAACCGATGACAAGTCTTAATCCGGTATTTCGAATCGGTGCTCAGGTTGATGAGGTTATTTCTCTTCACGACGGTAAAAATAAGACCAAAGAAGAAATTAAAAAGAGAACAATAGAACTTCTTGAAATGGTCGGTATCGCAAACAGCGAAGGTGTTTATAAAAACTATCCGCACGAACTTTCCGGCGGTATGCGTCAGCGAGTTATGATTGCTATGGCTCTTGCCTGCAATCCGAGACTTATTATTGCCGATGAGCCGACAACGGCTCTGGACGTTACCATTCAGGCACAGATATTAGATTTGCTTCGTCAACTTAAGGATAAGATAAATTCGTCAATCATGCTTATCACCCATGACCTTGGTGTTATTGCGGAGATGGCGGATTATGTAGTTGTCATGTATTCGGGCAAGGTTGTTGAACAGGGAACTGCTGCTGAGATTTTTGCACATCCCGCACATCCCTATACAATCGGACTTATGGCATCAAAACCAATTGTAGGTAAGAAAGTCGATAAACTCTATTCAATTCCCGGTAAGGTACCCAATCCCGTCAATATGCCTGACTATTGCTATTTTAAGGACAGATGTGAGATGTGGATTGAAAAGTGTGACGGTGAATATCCACGTGAAATTTCATTGTCGCCGACACATAAAGTTTCCTGCTATCGCTATTACGAGGAGGGTGAAAAATGAGTAAGAAAAATGAAAATCTCGTAATTGAAAATGTTTTCACCCCGGTGGAATATGACCCACAATATATTTTACAGGTAAATGCTCTTAAAAAATATTTCCCGATAAAAGACGGTATTGTCGCAAAAACTGTCGGTTATGTCCGTGCCGTTGATAATGTTACGTTTAACTTAAAGCGTGGCACAACAATGGGATTGGTTGGTGAATCCGGTTGCGGAAAAACTACTGCCGGTCGTACCATTTTAAGACTTTATCCCGAAAAAACAGGCGGTCAGGTTCTGTTTAACGGTAAGGAAGTTTACGATTTATCTTCAAAAGAACTTCGTGAGATACGCACAAAAATGCAGATAATTTTCCAAGACCCGTTCTCATCACTGTCTCCACGTATGCCGGTCGGTGAAATTATCGGTGAGGCTGTTCGTGAACATAATTTAGTTCCTAAAGCTGAATATAACGATTATATCGACAATGTAATGGAAAACTGCGGTCTTCAACATTATCACAAGGCTCGTTATCCTCATGAATTTTCAGGCGGACAGCGTCAGAGAATTTGTATTGCCAGAGCACTTGCATTAAATCCCGAATTTGTCGTTTGTGATGAGCCTGTTTCCGCTCTTGATGTATCCATTCAGGCACAAATTATTAACTTGCTTAACGACTTGCAGGATAAGTATAAACTTACATATTTATTTATTTCCCATGACTTATCCGTTGTTGAGCATATTTCCGATGCTGTCGGTGTTATGTATCTGGGCAACTTGGTAGAATACGGAGATACGGAAGATATATTCAAAAATCCCTTACATCCGTACACAAAGGCTCTTTTCTCGGCTATTCCCATTCCCGATCCGACAATCAAGATGGAAAGAATTGTCCTTGAAGGGTCTATTCCGTCTCCTGCAAATCCTCCGTCGGGATGTAAATTCCATACAAGATGTAAGTCTGCAACCGAGCGTTGCAAGACCGAAGTTCCCGTTCAGAAAGAAATGGAACCCGGTCATTATGTCGTATGTCATCTCTATGATGAATAAGTGTCATGAGTAAGAAATTTTATGATGACGATGATGGTCGCACCATTGCCGATATGAGCAGTTTAGACCGTCCGCCGATGTTCATTCCGAAGTTCCCCAAAAGAGATTCAAGTGAGAAAAATCACGAGATTACAGAGGGGGCAGAAACAAACGAAAGACCTTGGGAAAACAATGAAATGTCAAGGGAAGAACGAAAAGCCTATGTGTTTGGTGCATTAAAAGCTACTTTGATTATTGCCGGTGTTTTCTTGGCAGGAATTGCGATTACCATCTGGATAATGCTTGCATTCTGGACTTAAAATTAAAGCCGAGGGATTTATTCTCACGGCTTTATTGTTTTTCATAGTAAAAGGGTGTTGTTTTTTTATTCTTCGCTTAAATTCCGTTTTTTACGCATTTCGAGAAGTTCGGCATATATAGCTTCTTTTTTCTTTCCTGTGTAGTTATCAAACAAGAACGCAATAGCTGAAAGAGTATTGCCCAAAAGTCCGCACAGAGTGAAGGTTCTGAATATACCTCTTAAAGTTTTGGGAGTTTGAACGGTCGGTTTTCCGCTTGTCAAATCCTTTGACTTATAGCCGATGAATTTGAAGATTAAATTATACAAATTGGCTCTTGCGAGATTTATAAACTTGCCGATAAGCGTTTGTGCGGATGAAAGAATACCGTCGGAGCGAATTGCAGAGCCGTAGGTTTTTTCTGAATACCATTCCATATAGTCGGTTGAGTCGGCAACAATAATTTTTCTTGATGCCCCTTGAGCGTAGTTCGGCATTCCCGCAAAACCGATAAGAATACCTATTATATAGCGTTTTTTGCGTAATTTTTCAAGATTAAAGTTAATATTGAACATTGACATGATGGCATAGAAAAACGCGGTGTATGAATATCCGCCGACGAGGCTATTTCTTGCACTGACTTTGTTGCCGATAAAGGGAACTGTCAGAAGTCCGCCGTATGCAAGCGTTCCGGAAACAGTATCAATAATTGCTTTCATTCGGATATCGTCCAAGGTGTCTTCATAGAGATAGGGAAGTAAACTATAAGTAATCTGGCGAATCATATCGGAGAGAAGCGAGAATTGAAGCACAATAAAGGGACGATTATGCAGAATGGCAAGAACTTTTTCTTTTGACCATTGCAATTTCTTATCGTCCTGACGAGCACCGATTGCGATTGCAGGTCGGTCTTTAACCATAAAATACGGCAAAAGCATTGAGCCGAAACCGATAATGGCAAAAACCAAAGCAACTATGAAATAAAGCTTTTCTTTCATAATCGGGTCATTTGTTGAGCCTACAATAATCGGAATAATCCAGCCCGGCAGCATTGAACCTAAAGACGAGGCAAGTGAGGACATTGTAAAGAAGTTTTTTCTGTCGCTCGGCACATCGCACATACGAAGTCCCAATGTTGCCATAGCAATATCAAAGAATGCATCGGCAATCTCGAAAATCAATGTGCAGGCAAGAGACCATATAAAGTTGAAAGCAGCACTTGAAGACGGGACAATAAACAGCAGCAGGGAAGTGATTGCAAAAGGAATAGGCATAATAAGCGAAAAACGACGAAGGTAGGTACTGCCTCGTTTTTGTTGCTTATCGTAGAGAGCACCGGCAATCGGAGGAACAAAGAAACTCACTATTGTTGTGATATTCTCTTTTATAAGCATCTGATTTTCGTCTACGCCCATAAAGTTTCGGGCGAATTTGTCCCCGTAGGTATGGACACTGTCTTGCCCCATTGCGTTGCCGAATATGCCGCCGGCATAACTTAACTGTTCTTTAATGCTCAGGTTTGTTGAGAGCATTTGGGTTAACTTTGACAAATCATCTCCTCATTTCTTTTGTTTTTTTATATTTTATCATGTTTGAGCCTTGAATGCAAGCATTGTTTTTAAAAATATTGCTTGATTATGTAGCCAATGTGTAGTATAATATAAAGTTAGAATAGGAGAGAAATTATGACAAATCACATTCAGATACTTTCAAAAGAATTTAACTTAAACGCCCTTCATATTGAGAATGTAATCAATCTGATTGACGAGGGAAATACCATCCCCTTTATCGCCCGTTACCGTAAGGAAATGACCGGTGCGATGGATGATCAGGTTCTTCGAGAAGTTGCCGACAGGCTTAACTATCTTCGTAATTTGGATAAACGCAAAGAAGAAGTTTTGACCTCCATTGAAAATCAAGGCAAACTCACCGACGAGTTAAGAGAAGCGGTTGAGGCTTGTCTGACTTTGGCTCAGGTTGAAGACGTTTACAGACCTTATAAGCAGAAGAAACGCACGAGAGCAACTATTGCTCGTGAAAAGGGTTTGGAGCCGCTTGCTGCACTTATTTTTGCTCAGGAATTTGACGGAGATTTGAACGCGGAAGCTGAAAAATTCATTGATGAAGAAAAAGGTGTTGATTCGATTGAATCGGCATTGGCGGGAGCGTCGGATATTATCGCTGAAGATATTTCGGACAGTGCGGATATTCGTACCGAATTAAAAGAGAGTATCAACAAATTTGCCAGCCTTTCAACTCTTGCAAACACTGAAGAAGACACGGTGTATTCTATGTACTATGAATACAGCGAGCCGGTCGATAAAATTCCGAGTCACAGAATTTTAGCTATAAATCGTGGCGAAAATGAGGGTATGCTTAAAGTTACCCTTGATTATTCCATTGAAAAGGCATTGGATATAATCGAAAAAGAAGTAATTATTAAGAACAGCACAACCGCTGATTTCTTGAAAAATACTATTGAGGATAGTTATTCCCGTCTTATTTTCCCGTCTGTTGAACGTGAAATTCGCAATCAACTTACAGACATGGCAAATGAGCAGGCAATTCGTAATTTCAGTATAAACTTAAAGCCCCTTTTGATGCAAGCTCCGCTTAAAAATAATGTCGTAATGGGCTTTGACCCTGCATACAGAACGGGTTGCAAAATTGCTGTTGTTGACCCGACGGGCAAGGTGCTTGACACGACTGTCGTTTATCCCACCCCTCCGCATAATCGTACCGATGAAGCAAAATTAAAGTTATCGGCAATGATAAGAAAACACGGTGTAAATGTAATATCAATCGGTAACGGCACAGCCTCGAAAGAGAGCGAAATTTTTGTTGCAGATATGATTAAGGATTTCCCCGGTGTCAAATATATGGTAGTAAGTGAAGCCGGTGCATCCGTTTATTCCGCATCAAAATTGGGAGCGGAAGAATTTCCCGATTTTGACGTGGCTTTACGTTCTGCTGTTTCCATTGCAAGACGCTTGCAAGACCCGCTTGCAGAACTTGTAAAAATCGATCCCAAGGCAATTGGTGTCGGACAATATCAACACGATATGCCGCAAGCCAGATTGGGAGAAGCGTTGGCGGGTGTTGTCGAGGACTGTGTAAACAGCGTCGGTGTTGATTTGAACACCGCATCCCCCTCACTTTTATCTTATGTTTCCGGTATTTCCTCATCGGTATCACAGAATATCGTTACCTATCGTGAGGAAAACGGCTCATTTACCAAACGTTCACAACTCCTTAAAGTCCCGAAATTAGGTCCCAAGACTTATGAACAGTGTGCAGGTTTCCTGCGTGTTCCCGGCGGAGAGAATATTCTTGATAACACCGGTGTTCACCCCGAAAGTTATGCTGCTGCGGAAAGTCTTTTGGCTGAAACGGACTACACTCTTGATGATGTCAAAAACGGTAAGGTTCTTGACATTTATTACAGGACAAAACAAATCGGTGAACGTGAATTATCAGAAAAAATCGGTGTAGGCATTCCGACGATTCGTGACATAGTAACCGAACTTATGAAACCCGGTCTTGATCCTCGTGATGAACTTCCGAAACCCATGCTTCGTTCCGATGTTATGGGCATGGAAGACCTTAAAGAAGGTATGATTTTAAAAGGTACGGTTCGCAATGTGATTGATTTTGGTGTATTTGTTGATATCGGTGTCCATCAGGACGGTTTGGTGCATATTTCGCAGATTTCCGACAGGCGAATCAATCACCCGTCCGATGTTCTTAAAGTCGGTCAGATTATAAAAGTTCAGGTATTATCCGTTGACTTGAAGAAAAAACGCATCGGACTTACCATGAAAATCAAGAATGATAATGCTTAATTTTTAGAGGAAAATATGAAGATAGGTATTGTTATTGCGGATATTGATGAGTTTATCCCTGCAATAGAAACATTCAGAAACACGGACGGATTTTTTGATTTTACAGAACGTGATTTTTACGGATATAAGGCTGTTGAATTTCGTGCAAACGCACACGAGGTAACGGCTGTATTATGCGGTATCGGCAAGGTAAATGCTGCAACCGTAACAGCATATTTAATTGCAAACGGAGCCGAAAGTATAATGAATATCGGTCTTTCCGGTGCTGTTTCGGGTGTCGGCAGAGGTGATATTGCCGTTGGTGTCGAGTTTGTTGAATGCGATTTTGACTTATCTCCATTGGGTTTTGAATACGGAAAAAAGCCGTCGCAGGTTAATACATATAAAGGCGATGAAAAATTGATAGACCTTGCATTACGGTTTCAGAATATGAAAAAATGCAAGTTCGGAACAGGTGATTTTTTCTTGGCTGACACCGAAACAAAGAACAAGTTTATTGAACTTTTTAAGATTAACGCTTTTGATATGGAAACCGCAGCGATTGCAAGTGTCTGTCATTTTGCCGAAGTTCCGTTATTATCTATACGCAAAATGTCCGATAATGCCGATGAAACGGCGGATGATCATTATCAGGACATGAATGAAAAGCAGGATGTTGATTGCGGCAAGATTCTTGCTTTGGTAATCTCGGCAATATAATGAATTTTTCAATCTATACGCTCGGTTGCAAAGTCAATCAATACGACAGTCAGGAGATAAGCGAAAACTTACAGCGAAACGGTTATACTGCCGTTTCGCCTTCTCAGTTTACAGATATTTTTATTGTAAATTCCTGTACCGTTACTGCTGAAAGCGACCGAAAAACCCGTCAGGTCGTAAGAAAATTCAAGCGAATGAATCCGCAAGGTTTGGTGCTTTTAACCGGTTGTATGACACAAGCTTTTCCGAAACAGGGAGAAGATTTAATTGAGGCGGATATTGTTATCGGTAATCGTCAGAATGCAGATATTCCAAGGCTTATTTCAAAATATCTGGAAAACAAAGAGCGTCTTGTTCGCTATCAGAAGCATGAAAAAGATGATGTTTATATAGGCGGAATAATTGAGAATTTCGATGAACATACGAGAGCATTTATTAAAATTCAGGACGGTTGCAATCGTTATTGTTCATATTGTGCGATACCTTATGCACGGGGTTTTTCCCGCAGCAAATCGCTTGAAATGATAGAAAAAGAGCTTAAAACTGTTGCGAAAAACGGGTATAAAGAAGTAGTTTTTGTCGGTATAAATCTGTCCGATTACAGATATGACGGAAAAAGATTGGATTCGGTTGTAAGGCTGGCAGAAAATATTTCGGGAATAGAAAGAATAAGATTGGGCTCATTGGAACCCGACCATATCACAGCAGACATGCTCCAGAAATTTGCTTCCTGCTCGAAGTTTTGCCCACAATTTCATATTTCACTTCAAAGCGGCTCGGATTTTGTGTTAAAACGAATGAACAGACATTATAACAGTGCTGAATATTCTGAGCTTTGTAAAAATATCAGAGAAATATTCAACGATGCCACAATAACAACGGATATAATATGCGGTTTTCCCGGTGAAACGGATGAAATGTTTGAGGAAACCTGCAAATTTGTCAGGAAGATTGGCTTTGAAAAGGTGCATATTTTTCCGTATTCGCAGCGTGAGGGTACACTTGCGGCAAGAATGCCTGACCAGATTCAAAAAAGTGTAAAAGAAGAACGCTGTGCAAAATTAAACACGATATGCGAAGGCTCTCGTTTTGACTTTATGAATGCTCAAATCGGGAAAGAAGTTGAAGTATTATTTGAAAATTCCGAGAAAAACAACGAGGGAACGACTTATACAAATAGGGGATATACAAGGAATTATTTACCCGTATTAGTTGTATGTGATACAGATTTGCAAGGCGAAATAAGAAAAATCACGATTTTTGAACAGAAAAATGATATTTTGTGCGGAAAAATTTAAAAAAATTAAATTTTTTACAAAAAACACTTGCAAAAGTATAAATTCTGTTGTATAATGCTTAGTGGTGTATGATAGCATAGTGTCACGATAGAGGAATAAATGATAAAGGAGAATACCGATGCGTAAATTGTTGTTGAGCAATAAGATATTTTTCGGCATTCTCATTGCTCTTGTGCTTCTTTTAATCGTTCTTTTTTCTACTGTCGGCAGACATACCATAGGGCTTTCAGGGAAGATTGAGGAAGTCGAAAGTCAAATAGCTGAAACTCAAAATGCTTATTTTACTTTGCAGCAAGAAAATTCCGAATTGCAGGCAATATTGAACAGTGGCGATTTCGCTGAACTATACGAAAAATACGCAAAAGAAAACGGTTATATATACCCTGAAGAACATGTATATTATGTTCCGTGACAAAGAAAGGATAATTTATGCAAGTTGAGGTTGGCTCGATTGTTGAGGGTGTTGTAACCGGCATTATGGAGTTTGGTGCTTTTGTAAAACTCCCCACCGGAGAATCCGGTATGGTTCATATTTCAGAAATTGCAAATTCATTTGTTGCCGACATCAGTACGGTTTTGCAAATAGATCAGATCGTTTCCGTAAAGGTTTTGGGGGAAAACGCAAAAGGCAAAATTTCATTGTCTATAAAACAGGCTCTTCCTCCTGAGGAACATGGAGATAAAAAAACCGGACAAAAGAGGCAGAAGGCTCCCCCGAATGTCTGGAAAGGCAAGGAAAGGGTCGAGCCGCAGACTTTTGATGAAATGATGAGTGCTTTCATTAAAGACAGTGAAGATAAAATTTCGGACTTGAAGAAAGCAAGCGGTACCAAATCATCATCCTATAATCGCAGAAATAAGAGATAATTGAATGCAATTAAATTTGCATTCTTTTTTATATTTTTATAAAAATTTATCTTGACTTTTTTGTTTGATTGATTTATAATAAAAGATAGAGGTGATATTTATGAAAAAATTTATTTCTATCTTATGTGTTTTTCTATTGATTTTTGGCTTTACATCCTGTAACCAAAAGGATTCACCTTCCGACAATTTGCCGGACGATGATACTTCTGCTACTCTATCAATAGTTGTTACTACTTTGCCCATTCATGACTGGATAAAGAATGTATTGGGCAGCGTTCAGGCGGATATTCATATTTTGATGGATACCGGTGTCGATATGCATTCATTCCAACCGACTGCTGAAGATTTGGTTACATTATCAACGGCAGATTTGTTTATATGTATCGGCGGAGACTCTGACCATTGGGTTGAAGATGCACTTAATTCTGCAAAAAATGATGACCTTCAGACTGTTAAATTGCTTGATGTATTGGGTGATTCCGTATTGAAAACTGAGCATGCAGATCATGACGAACATGAGCATGAAGAACTTGACAGTCATGCACATGAAGATGAACACCATGACCATGAAGAACTTGACAGTCATGCACATGAAGATGAACACCATGACGAAGAGCATCATCACCATGAATTTGATGAGCATGTCTGGCTTTCTCTTCGCAACGCTGTTGTTTTTGTAAATGAGTTTGCTGATGTTTTGGGAAATATTTCCCCTGAGAATGCTGAAGCATTTAATAAAAATGCAAGCGAATATGTAGCGGCTTTAGAAGCACTTGATGAAGAATATAAAAACATGGTTGCAGATGCAAAATTTGACACTTTAGTATTTGCTGACAGATTCCCGTTCGCATATTTCGTATCAGATTACGGACTAAATCACTTTGCCGCATTTTCCGGTTGTTCCGCTGAAAGTGAAGCGAGTTTTGAAACCCTTGTTTTCTTGGCTGAAAAGGTTGACGAACTCGGACTTCCTTATGTCTGTGTGATGAAAGGCTCAGACGGAGAGCTTGCCTCGACGGTTTATAAAAATTCCTCATTGGGCAGCGGTGAACCTCTCGTTCTTGATTCCATGCAGTCATTTTCAATCGGCGAAGATTATGAAGACGGTACAACATATCTTGATACCATGCGTGCAAATATCCATGTTTTTGCTAAAGCACTTGGCAGTGATGACTACGTTTAATATGCTTGATATAATACTATAAATGCAAAATTAAATTCACGCTTCCATAGTCTGCCGACAGATTCAGAAGAATGGAAATATTCTGTATGGTAGTATTTCAAATTATTGAACATTTTGAAAATTTGGGTGCGTTGGCAACATTATATCAACGCACCTGTTTTTAATTTTTTCGTACATTTTTAAATTTTGCAGATTATATATTATTGAATGAAAATGTTATTAAATTATAAAGGAGAACATTATGGAAAGAACCTACATCCCGTGGCAGAAGTGGCCCGAAAAGTCAAAACAGAAAGAGTACACCGAAAGCACGCCGATGTTTGCAAAAGACGGCACATTGATTGCTGCCGGTTGGGCTCGTCGCAACGTTTTTGAGTATGATCGCGACTTGGTAAAAGCGAAAAAACGTCGTAAAGAATGGGATTTCTATCAGGTAAGTAACGGCAGATTGATGTGTCAGATAAGCTTTGCCAACATTCAGTTGGGTGGTTATATTTCTGCTAAACTTATTGATTTGGTAGCAGGAAAAACTATCGCAGCCCCAACCTCATTCTTCCTCGGTGGTGGTGAAAAATATATCCTTCCCCCCAAAGGTGATGTTCCCAACAACGTCAAAATGACAATAGGTAAAGCCGAATTTGAATTTGACACGAGAGAAACTTCCCGTACTCTTTATTTCAGGATGCCGACAAAAGACGGTATGTGCGAAACAAAGTTCGACATGGACATAATGCCGGGACTGGAGAATATCACAACCGTTCTTCCTTTTGACGGACTTCCCGACCGTTATTTTATGACGACAAAGCAGAATTGTATGCCGTGCAGCGGTTATTACAAACTCGGCGAAAAGACATGGGAATGGTCGAAAGAAGATACTTTCTGCACTCTTGACTGGGGCAGAGTCTGCACACCCTATTCAATGGTTTGGTATTGGGGAAATATGTCCACTTATGTCGAGGATGCCGAGGGCAACAAGCGTCTCTTTGGCTTTGAAATTACCTGGGGTATCGGAAATGAAAAGAATGCTACCGAAACATGTCTGTTCTATGACGGCAAGGCACATAAGATAGGTGCTGTTGACTGCGTAGAATTCCCCAAAGGTCGATATATGGAACCGTGGCATATTGTGTCCGAAGACGGCAGATTTGATATGACAATGACTCCGTTTTTCGATAATCACGGCGATACAAATGCTTTGTTTATGCGTATGAATGCTCATCAGGTTCACGGACTTTGGAACGGTTTTGCCATTCTTGACGACGGCACAAAAATCGAAATCAAAGATAAATATGCTTTCTGCGAATATGTAGAAAATCGTTGGTAATATTCAATGCGGCTGGTTGTCATTTCGATTGTAATCATAAGTCTGCTTTGCGGGACATGCTTGCCTTGTTACGCAAACAGTTCGCAGGCTGTATATGGTGATATAAATCTTGACGGCGATTTGAAAGTTAATGATGCCCGACTTGCACTAAGAGGTGCTTTGGAATTGGAAGAATTGACCGACGCACAGATTTTTGCAGGGGACATTGACTTTGACGGCAAGATAACTTTATATGATGCGAGAGCTATTTTGAAACTCGCATTAGGTATGTCATTTGAAAAACCAACGCAGAAGCCGACAGAGAAACCGACAGAAAAGCTCACAGAAAAACCGACAGAGAAACCCACAGAAAAGCCGAATAAGCCTTCAACGGAGAAACCCGATGAACCTGAAAAGCCATCGGGATTGATTGATGTTTCAAAAGTTACGACGTGTCGGGTTGGTATAGGAAAGACACTGAAATTTGTTGTTCCCGAAGGCGAAACAGCTGTTTCTTGGCGAAGCACAAATTTGGCGGTTGGAGCAGTTGACGACAAGGGAGAGTTTTTAGGCATAACCGACGGATATACTTGTGTAATTGTTCAGACGGACAAGAAAAAATATCATATAAATGTTGATGTTCTGACAGAACTTCAGGAAAAGATAAACGAATATCGGGAAATCTATCCAGAAGGTTATTACTTTAACAAAAAAGAGCCGAGCGAGAAATATCCATTGGTTTCCGAACATCCTTGCGATCACTATGCCGATGACTACCCGAATGTTTGCAGAGGACAGTGTGCCGGTTTTGCTTATACGATGAGCAATGAGATTTACGGCAAAGAGGCAAAATATGTTTATTACACCGAAGATAACGAAATACGGGTTGGGGACTATGTCCGCTACAACAACCATCATTCGATTTTTATAATTGATGTAATAAACGCCGGAGAGATTTGCGGATATAATTCGTTGACTGATGAAAATATTATTGCTGATCACGATTTCTATGTCGTAGTTCATTGTAATTGGGATCATAAATGCGGTATTTTCTGGGATGATATTTTTGAATTTTATCCGTACAGTAAATATGTTATTGATAAACAATATTCTTACCACAGAGGTTGATATGAAAAACGTAATTGAATTAAAAGTAGGCATTGTTGCCGTATCTCGCGACTGTTTCCCCGTATCTTTGTCCGTATCAAGAAGAGCGGCGGTCTGCAAAGAGTTTAACGCAAGATATGGTGAAATCTATGAATGTCTCGTATCTGTTGAAAATGAACTTGACGTAATCAAGGCTCTTGATGATGTTAAGGCTGCAGGTTGCAATGCTTTGGTTGTATATTTAGGCAATTTTGGTCCCGAAACAGAAGAAACAACCCTTGCAAAACTCTTTGACGGTCCCGTAATGTTCATTGCCGCAGCCGAAGGCGACGGTGATTTGATTGACGGCAGAGGAGATGCTTTCTGCGGTATGCTCAACGCTTCCTATAATCTTAAACTTAGAGGCATTAAGGCATATATCCCCGAATATCCTGTTGGTACGGCAAGCGAATGTGCCGATATGATTGCTGAATTTTTGCCCATTGCACGTGCGGTCGCGAGTCTTAAAAAATTGAAGATTATTTCATTCGGACCTCGTCCCTATAATTTCCTTGCCTGCAACGCTCCGATTGCTCCTCTTTATGAATTAGGTGTTGAAATTCAGGAAAATTCCGAACTTGATTTGTTTGAAGCTTTTATTAAGCACGAAAATGACCCTCGCATTGCTGAAGTTGCCGCAGATATGGCAAATGAACTCGGTACGGCAAACAAAAAGCCCGAAGTATTAAACAAACTTGCTCAATATGAACTTACCCTGCTTGATTGGGTTGAAGCAAACAAAGGCAGCAGAGAATTTGTAACTATCGCAGGCAAATGTTGGCCGGCATTTCAGACAATGTTCGGTTTCGTTCCTTGCTATGTAAACAGCCGTCTTGCCGCTCGCGGTATTCCCGTATCTTGTGAGGTTGACATTTACGGAGCATTGTCCGAATATATCGGCTCTTGCGTATCATTGGATGCTGTTACTTTGCTTGATATTAACAACACAGTCCCCGCTTCGGTCTATAACGAAAGCATAAAACCGAAGTATGATTATCGTCATACGGATACATTTATGGGTTTCCATTGCGGAAACACTCCTATCTGTAAGCTCAATTCTCCCGAAATGAAGTTCCAGAGAATTATGGCAAGAACTCTTCCTGTTGAAAACACAAACGGCACTCTTGAAGGTACAATAGCCCCCGGAAAGATTACTTTCTTCCGCCTTCAGGCAAACAGCTCTTCAAAATTGGTCGGATATATCGCCAACGGTGAAGTGTTGCCTGTTGATACCAATTCATTCGGCGGTATCGGTGTCTTTGCAATAAACGAAATGGGCAGATTCTATCGTCACGTTCTTATCGAAAAGAATTTCCCGCATCACGGTGCGGTTGCATTCGGTCATCACGGAAAGGCAATATTTGAAGTGTTTAAGTATCTCGGTATTACTGATGTCGGTTTCAATCAGCCTGCGGGTATGCTCTATAAGAGTGAAAACCCCTTTTATTGATGAACAAGATTATTGGTAAAATTAAATCCCTTGCTTGTTTAATTTTCACGAAAAGGCGTACAGATGCAGGTGAGGGAACAGAAGGCTTGGGAGAAAGAATTACGACGGTTACAGCCACCCTGCTAGAGTTGTTTGATGTAAAACCACCGAAGAATATCGAAAAAGCGAGCAGGGAAGTATTAAATATATGCGACGGCAAAAAAATTGATCGGGCTGTTATCTATAATCCCGATGCTATTGCTTGGTGGCTTTTTGAAAAATACAAGGATAGATTTGAAAAGGCAATAGAAATATCCGATATTTATGTTCAAAGAGCATCCGTAATGCCGAGTGTTACACCGGTATGTTTTGCAAGCATGTATACGGGACTTTTGCCGAAATACCACGGTATTCGTGCATATAAAAAACCTGTACTTAAATGCAAGACGATATTTGATCATATGCTTGAAAACGGGAAAAAATGTTGTATCGTTTCCACAAGCGGCGACAGCATTTCTAAAATATTTCTTGAACGGGATATGGATTATTTCATATATGACAGCATAGAAGAAGTCAATCAAAAAGCTCTTGAAGTGCTTGACTCCGACTATGATTTAGTTGTTATATATAACGGCAACTATGACGCTAAGATGCATAAGTTCGGTCCCGAATCGGAAGAGGCAATTTCGGCACTTGATGAAAATTTAGAGTTTTATTGTAAACTTATCGAAAAAATAAAATCAAGCGATAAGACCACATTTTTCGGTTTTTGCTCTGACCACGGATGTCACGAAATTGACGGTGAATGCGGTTCTCACGGACTTGACACCTATGAAGATATGAACGTTGTCCATATTTATGGCGTTTCTTAAAAGATTTCCTCGCCTTTTTGCGGGGATTTTATTTTTTTCTTGCAATTATGGAATATAAGTGGTATAATACTCTATATATATTTTTTCAGGGGATATTATAATGGATAAGAAAATCAAAAAGATTAAGAAAATTCTTGCTGCAACAGGTGTTGCCGCCGCAATCGGCACGAATGCTTATCGTGCTTCAAAATTTAAGCCTGAACCTCGTAAGTGGGCTCCGTTACCCGATACAAAAGTCGATGTCGATAAATTTGCCTGTGACTTGTCTGATGCAATTAAAATTAAGACTATAAGTAATTTAGATCCCGACAAGGTTGATTGGGCTGAGTTTGATAAATTTCACGCATTTTTAGAAGAACGTTTTCCGCTTTTGCACGAAAATCTTGAAAAAGAAGTTATCGGAAAAGCCTCGTTAATGTTCCGTTGGAAGGGTTCAAATCCCGACTTGGATCCCATTGCTCTTTTAGGTCATCAGGATGTTGTTCCGATTTCTGCGGGTACCGAAGGCGACTGGGTACATCCTCCTTTTAGCGGAGTTATTGCCGATGGTTTCATTTGGGGACGCGGTGCTCTCGATATGAAAAACCATCTTATCGGTGTTTGTGAGGCGGTTGAATCTCTTTTAGGCGAAGGTTTTGTTCCGGTTCGTGATGTATATCTTCTTTTCGGTCATAATGAAGAAGTTTTGGCTGAAGGCTCAAACAACGGTGCAATGCTTATGTGCCGGACTCTTAAAGATCGCGGAATTCGTCTTGACTGTGTTATTGATGAGGGTGGGGCAATCATTCCCGTAAATGCCAAGGGAATTATCACCAAAGAACTTGCCGGTATAGGAATTGCCGAAAAGGGACATTGTGATTTTGAAATTTCCGTATATGCAAAGGGCGGTCATTCCTCACAGCCTCCGAAACATACCGCATTGGGTGAATTGGCTGATGTTATTAAAGACCTTGAAAATAATCAGTTTAAGGCAAAGATTTCTCCGCTTATGGATGAGTTATTTACTAAAATCGGAAAGAATACTTCATTACCCGTCCGTCAGATTTTATGCAATTATAAGCTCTTAAAGCCTGTTGTTTTGCAGGTATGCAAACAAATTCCTCCGGCTGCAAGTATGCTTCGGACTACAACAGCGGTTACAATGGCTTCCGGCTCTCCCGCAGCAAATGTATTGCCGCAGAAAGCATCTATCGTTGCAAATTTCAGAATTATGCCCGGTCAGACCGTTTCGGATGTTGAAGACCATATCAAAAAGGTTGTCCGCAACAAAAACATAGAAGTCCGTTTGATTAAGGGTTCCGATCCTTCAAATATCAGTCCCACGGATTCTCGTTGTTTCAAGGCTCTTGACGATATTTGCTATCGCATGAACACTAACAGCATCGTTGCTCCCTATCTTGTTATGGGTGGCACGGATGCAAGAAATTACGAACCGATTTGTGATAATGTATATCGTTATTCTCCCTTCAAGTTCGATACAGAGCTTCTTCTGACTACTCACGGCACAAACGAGCGTTGCCCGCTTGAATGTCTTGAAAAGGCAGTTAAGTTCTTCAAGCACTATATCACTATCGTGAGTGCCGAATAACGCTTGTTCCTGTTTGCGTGGTTTTTCATTTGAATTAATATGTAAAAGTGGGTGTGATTATGAAAAAGACATTATCTTTGATTTTAGTATTATTGATGGTTTTAACACTTGCTTCCTGCGGTGAGGGCGGCAAAGAAACTCCTGACAACACATCTCCCGATGTTACGGAATTTGCCGATGTTACCAATGTAACCAAAAAGCCTGATGAAAACCAGCAAGGAGATTCATCAGATGTTTCATTCCCCTATGTCATTGAAACTTTGGAATATACCCTTTATACTAATATTTTCTACAACAAGACGGGAGATGACTTTATCGGAATGGAAATGACAAAGACCGGTACATTTGCAAAGATTCGCGATCAGTTTAATGAGGTTGATCGTTATTATGTCTGGGGATATTATGACGAAACCAAGTGTTGTGACTGGCAGTGGGAATTTGTCCCCGAAAATCCTGCTGACCTTCCGCCTATCGGTTCTTTTGTAAAAATGACCGGTACATTTGAGAAAAATGAGGCTGCTCTTGACGGCTATTGGTTTGTTGACACCTCTTTGACCGTTGAAGAAGAATATATTACCGATAAGTTTGATGTTGATATGTCATCAATGAGTGGGACACTCCTGCGTGTTCAGATAGTCAACCTTCAGCAATTTAAGGAATATTTTGAAGGTAAAACCGTTCGTGCATACGGCAGAGTTATCGGCACAGATGCTATTCAGCATCCTTATTACGACAGCACGTTTGAACAGGCTATTGTATGTGATAAGGCATTACCTCCGATTGATACTTATATAGTTGTCAGCGGAACTTATAAGGACGGAAAAATTGCCGATGCGACATATCAGATTACAACATATTATTAAGGATATAAAATGAAATATACATCAACTCGAAACAACAGGTTGCATATAAGCAGTGCCGAAGCGATTACAAAAGGAATTTCCGAAGACGGCGGCTTATTTGTTCCTGAAACTCTCCCCAAAATCAATCTTGAATTTATTGATAAACTTTGTGCTCTTGACTATCAGGCAAGGGCAGTTGAGATTTTGTCTTTGTTTTTAACCGATTTCAGCAGGGAAGAACTTGTTGAATATACAAAGGGTGCATACGGCAGTGGCAAATTCTCGTCTGAAAAGACTTGTCCCGTAGTGTCAGTGGGTGACGGGCTTAATATTCTTGAACTTTGGAAAGGTCCGACTTGTGCATTTAAGGATATGGCACTTCAAATACTTCCCTATCTCTTGACCGCATCTGCAAAGAAAATTGATAACGACAAGCAGATTGTTATTTTAGTAGCGACAAGTGGTGATACGGGAAAGGCGGCACTCGAAGGTTTTAAGGACGTTGAAGGAACGAATATTTTGGTATTCTTTCCGAGTGACGGCGTAAGTCCCATGCAGAAACTTCAGATGACCACTCAGGAGGGTGAGAATGTCGGAGTGTGTGCAATCAAGGGTAATTTTGACGATGCACAAAATGGTGTGAAGGCAATATTTACCGATACCGAAATCAAGAAAACTCTTGACGAAAACGGCTATGCTTTTTCATCCGCAAACTCGATAAATTGGGGTAGACTGGTACCGCAGATTGTATATTATTTCTCTGCATATTGCGACAGCGTAAACGCAGGAGAAATTAAGATGGGCGACAAGATGAATTTTGTTGTTCCAACGGGAAATTTCGGGAATATATTAGCTGCGTATTTCGCATATCGTTGCGGTTTACCGGTAAACAAACTCATTTGTGCATCCAACGCTAACAATGTCCTTACAGATTTTATCGAAACCGGTGTTTACGACAGAAATCGCAGTTTCTTTACAACCTGTTCTCCGTCAATGGATATTCTCATTTCAAGCAATTTGGAACGCCTTTTGTTTATGCTTTGCGATTATGACGACGCTCCGATTAAAGATTGGTTTACAAAACTTAAAGATAGCGGGAAATATGAAATAACTGGCGATGTTCTTGCAAAAATGCAGACTGTTTTTGCTTCCGGTTGCTGTGATGATGAGGAAACAAAGGCTACCATCAAAAAGTATTTTGAGAACAAGAACTATCTTGCCGACACTCATACGGCAGTTGCACTTAAAGTTTATGATGATTATCGAGAGAAAACGGGCGACAATACTCCCACTGTTATCGCATCGACAGCATCTCCGTTTAAGTTCTGCAAAGCAGTATTAGAGGCTGTAAAGAACGGGAATATCGAAGCCGACAATGAGTTTGATATGCTTAAAGAACTTGAGCGTGTAACAGGCAATGTTGCACCGAAACAGTTATCTGAACTTAAAGGAAAGACGCCGAGATTTACCGATGTTGTCGAAAAGAATGAGATGACAGACATGGTATTTGGGCAACTTAATATTAAGTAATGCTCTACACTATTGGTGATTTGCATTTGTCTCTGGGCAGCGATAAGCCTATGGAGGTATTTCCCGGTTGGGACAACTATGTCGAGAGGATAGAAAATAATTGGAATCGACTAATATCAGAAAATGATACGGTGGTTGTCCCCGGCGATATTTCATGGGCGATGGATATTCAAAATGCCGTTGAAGATTTTAAGTTTATCGAGAGCCTTAACGGCAGAAAAATCCTGCTCAAAGGCAACCACGACTATTGGTGGACGACAATGAGCAAACTTAATGCTTTCAAGGCTGAAAACAATTTTGAAAGTATCGATTTTCTTTTTAATAACGCATATTTAGCGGATAATATTTCCGTATGCGGAACAAGAGGCTGGTTTTACGACGTGCCTGCCGAAAATCTTGAAAAGGTGCTTAACAGGGAAGCAGGCAGACTACGAATGTCGATTGAAGCGGGACTTAAGTTGGGTGGTACACCGGTAGTTTTTTTGCATTATCCGCCGTTAAGTGCCGACAGAATATGCACCGAGATAACGAACGTTTTGCATGAATATGATATTAAACGAGTATATTTCGGGCATCTTCATTCTGAGAAAACGGGAAGATTTGAAGATAAGGTTGTTGACGGAATAAGATATTCTTTAGTGTCGGCTGATTTTTTGAATTTTACGCCGAAAGCGGTATTTGTCTAAAAAAGTATTGACAAATAAGTGAGAATAAAGTATAATATCGCTTGTGCTGGTGTGGCGGAACAGGCAGACGCAAGGGACTTAAAATCCCTCGATGGCAACATTGTACCGGTTCAAGTCCGGTCACCAGCACCAAAAACACTCGTCAGGCGACGAGTGTTTTTTAATGTTAGCAGAAAGCAAAACACCGGACTTGAACCGCCTACGCATCTTTTTTCGTCAGGGACGAAAAAAGGCGTTACAAATAAGACAAAATGAAAAGCGGCGGAGCCGTCTTTTCAAGTCCGGTCACCAGCACCAAAAACACTCGTCAGGCGACGAGTGTTTTTTAATGTTAGCAGAAAGCAAAGCACCGGACTTGAACCGCCTACGCATCTATTTTCGTCAGGGACGAAAAAAGGCGTTACAAATAAGGCAAAATGAAAAGCGGCGGAGCCGTCTTTTCAAGTCCGGTCACCAGCATCATTCTGAGCATTCTTAAAGGATTTGTGAATGCTTTTTTGTATTTGAATGGTTTTGAGTGCTGTATAGAGTTAGCACTTATGTTTTTCTATGTTTCAATTCTTAATAATATGGAATAATTTATAGAGTTTTCTATTGACAATTTGAACAATGTTCAGTATAATTACTTTGAACGTTGTTTAGTGGGAGGATATATGAAAGAGAAATCTAATCATAACGCCGATATAGATGTAAAGGAGAGTATCATTGATGCGGCGACTGAACTGATAATAGAATCAAATGGAAATCTTAATCAGGTTACGATACGTAATATCGCCTATCGAGCTGACGTGAGCATCGGCTTAATTAACTACCATTTTAAGTCAAAGAAAAAATTAATTGAAATGTGTGTTGGGCGAATTATTGAAAAAGTTATTCTTGCATTCAAGTTTAATCAAAAAATAAATTGCGAACCGAAAGACAGACTTCTTTTCGGTGCAACCAGTGTTTTCGCCTTTCTTAAAGAAAATCCGGAAATCTCAAAGGTTTCTATTCTGAGCGACCTATCATCTCCTCATATGAATACTAATTCATTTACCAGCTATCAGGAAATTCTGAATACACTGCCGAAAAACTTCTCCGAAGAGAAAAAAAAGGTTATCGCTTTTATGTTGCTATCTACAATTCAATCAGCATTCTTGATTCGCACAGTTGCAGATGATTTGCTTGATTTTGATCTTAATAATGATGATGGTATAAATTCATTTTTTGAGCATGTAATCGACTTGTTTTTTTAATCCCAGATTAATATATTTTAGATATGGAGGTGAATCTCTTGCAAGAAAACAAATTAAAAACAACTCGACAAAAAAGAAAGAAAATCATTGTGGTTCGGATGATTATTGGTATTTTACTATTATTTTTGCTATATGCAATTGTTCAAGGTATTCGTGCATCACGTGGTCTTATGGAAGCACATAAACATCTATCAAACTATGATGTAAAAACAGCGACACTTTCTTATGGTGATGTAACTTATATTGATGAAGGTAGCGGTGAGGTTATTTTATCGGTGCATGGGATTTTCGGTGGCTACGATCAGGCTTATGAGACGGTAAAGACACGAAAGTCGACAAACCGCATTATTGCACCTTCTCGTTTCGGCTATCTCGGATCGGATATTAAAGGTGACGGATCTCCAAAAGCACAGGCTGATGCCTTTGCCGAACTTCTTGATTTTTTAGATATAGACAGTGTATTTGTTCTCGCAACCTCAGCAGGTGGTACACCGGCAATCCGTTTCGCACTTGATTATCCCGAGCGTGTCAAAGGTTTAATTCTCTTTTGCTCGGCAATGCCACCGGTTCAAAAGCCGGAAAGTTACCAACAATATCAAGCACCACCTGAAGCCCTGATGTCGGATTTTGCTATGTATTTGATCAGTCCTTTGTTTGAGCCATTGATGGGACTGCCGCCATCCACGGTAGAGGATATTCAACCCATTAGCGAACGGAAAGCAGGTGCAATATTGGATGGTCAACTAACCAATCCTGATATGGAGAGACATTTTGATCAATATCCTATCGAATCTCTCAAAATACCAATCTTAATCCTCCATGCCAAGGATGATTCTGTTGTAAGCTTTGAGAAAACAAGACTTGCCGTCACCCGTTTTCCTGACTGTACCTTTATTGCGTTTGAGGATGGAGGGCACATGATGGCAGGACATGAGCAAGAAATAAATGAAGCACTGGATCTCTTTTTATCAGATTAGTCTATTAATTAGATTGCTTCGTAATTCATTGTTTTCAATCCTTTATGAGTTTGGATTTTATCCACCTATCAACATATTCGGCTGCTTGCTCGGGAGTGTTATATACATTATTCCATGTTATGTCACTTTCAAGGATGATATAATCTGTTTCGTTTTCAAAAAAAACATTACACACGGTTGTTTTGCCTGCACACCAGCGTTCCAAAAGTTGCTTGGTTGCTTCGGGCGACTCGTGAGGAGACCAAGTCAAATAACGTGTAACTCTCGGATCGTTTGCCCAATTATCAAACATTGCCTGAGCATCATCAACGGTAAATCTCCGCAGTTTAAGTCTCTCGGTTTGTATAGTTTGTGTTCCTTTATTTGTAATCATTTATATCCTCAATTCCATTTTCATTTATCGGATACGGTCGCATATTTTCAACCAAACTTTTTCATATATTCATCAACCTGTCGTTTTGATTTTAATACAATGGTTTTATCTTTGTACTTTTCCGCTATTTCGGCATAGTATTCCCGTCTTTCCTTGTTCCTGCAACCGAACAAGGTGAATTTAACAAACCACCGGTTAAAGTCGTTTTTATAACCTTCTTTTTTGCGTGATTTTGTCCTTTTCAACGCACGGTAAAAACAAGTCAGTCGAGGAAGAAGCAACAAAACAATTTCATCCGCTTTTTCAAGCCGTTCATCAATCATCAGATAGGTATAATACCCGTCAATAATCCAGTCGTCTTTTTTCATAAATTCCGCAACTTTCGGAAGTACGACGGAATCGTCAATGGGTTTCCATTCCTTGTCCCACTTTATTGAATCAAGATGAAGAACGGGAATGTTTTTCTTGTTTGATATGTAATCCGAAAGATAGGTTTTGCCGCTTCCGGCATATCCCAAAACTGCGATTTTCATTTTGTCCTTCATCCGTCTGTAATTATTCTTGATTATACTGTTATATATCGAAAAAGTCAATATTTTGAAAATATTCAAAAGTTAATTTATTTTTATTCTCGACATATCAAGAAAAAACAAGTACTTGTTTTCTTATTTGCAGAAAATTTATATATTAAAATTTTGTTAATCGTGAGTGAGGTTTTTTATCCACTTAAATCGGTTGACTTTGAATACGGCGACGGCACATTTTAATATTTGATCGGATTTGAGAATAAAGAACGTAACCCAGACCGGAAATTTAAAGACAAAAGCGGAGAGAGCTGCGAGGGGAAGTACGATACCCCACATAAAGATAAGATCGTTTTTCAATACAAATTTTGTATCTCCGCCACCGGAAACAATTCCGCACAGGCAAGGTGCTTCATAGGACGAGCCGATAATGGTTATTGCCAAAATGGTCGTAAAGGTATATGCCAATGCTCTTGTATTGGGAGAAATATCATAAATATCAATCAGCAGATTGCGGAGTGTCAATAAGAGAAGGCTGGATATTATACCGGTTGCAAGATAAATCAACTGAAGATTTTTTGCGTATTTCTTAACACGGGGAATATCGTTTTCGCCGACGGTTTTGCCGATAAGGACGCTTGATGCGTTGCTTGATGACGAATAAAGAACGGTAACAACTTGTGCAATGGGAGCAGCAACGGCGTTTGCACCTATGGCGGCAGCACCGAGGTGTCCCATAATTGCGGTCTGAATGGTCATTGCGATGCCCCATGAGCCTGACGAGCCGACAAGCGGAAGTCCCGATTTTACAAAATCTTTGAAATAAATTTTCTCTGTCTTGAACGCATCACTAATACGCATATCAAGCCGTTTATCGTAGAAAAATACATATATTACCGACATAATAAACTCGACACATCTTGCAATAACGGTTGCAATGGCGGCACCTTCAACACCCAATTCGGGGAAACCGAAATTTCCGAATATCAATGCGTAATTCAAGAAAATATTTACAAACAGGGCAGCGACGGAGTTATAAAAACCGATGCGGACACGTTCTATTGAACGCATCAAAGCAATAAGCATTGAATTTACGGCAAAAATCGCGTAGGAAAAAGCCATAATCTTAATATATTTCGCACCTTCCGCAACGATTTCGGTTTCATTCGAGAGTATGCCGAGTATTCCCGACGGAGCAAAAAATACAACGGCTCCGAGCAGGAGGGAAAAGCCCAATGCAAAATAGAAAGCAACAGAGAATATCTTTTTTATCGGTTCAAGACTTTTCTTGCCCCAATATTGAGATGCGAGGACGACAAGACCGTTTGCCGTTCCCGAAATAAGCATCTGAAGCAAAAACTGTAACTGGTTTGCAAGGCTTACGCCACTCATTGCGGTTTCGCTGTATCGCCCAAGCATAACACTGTCGGCGAGGTTTACTCCGAAAACGATGAGATTTTGAATACAGACGACACCAAAAAGCGTAAAATATGTTTTCAGGAAGTATTTATCAAATTGTTTTTTCATATTTCCATGTCATTTTTCTCGGTCAAAAAATGAAAGAGACCGGTATTTCTGTTGATTTTCTTGTTGTTTTCAATCATAAATTGAAGACGTTCACTGCTTCCGACTATAATCAGAAGGTTTTTGGCACGGGTAACGCCGGTATAAATAAGATTTCGATATAAAAGTTGAGTGGGAGCATCAAACAGCGGGATAACTACGGCTGGATATTCACTGCCTTGACTTTTGTGTATTGTAACGGCATAAGCCAATTCGATGTCTTCAAGTTTGTCCATCGGGTAATGCGTAACACGACCGTCAAAATCAATGGTCATTGTTTTGCTTGCGTGGCTTATCTTGAGAATTCTTCCCATATCGCCGTTATAAATACCCGTACCCATTTCGCCGAGTTTTTCCCACTCCAGGTCGTAGTTGTTTTTCGTCTGCATAATCTTATCCCCGACACGCAAAACACGGGTGGGCATACGATGTTCCTGTTTTTTCTCCGAATGGGGATTAAGCAGTTCCTGAAGTTTATTATTGAGTATTACCGTACCGTTTTTGCCTATTTTTGACGGTGTAAGGACTTGAATATCATCAATCGCATCATAGTCATACGCATCCGGAAGTCGTTGTGAAACGAGTTGTCCGACGGTAGCGGTTACAACATCGGGATTAGTTCGTTCAAGGAAAAAGAAATCGTTTGTTACATCATCCAATATGGGCATATTTCCGCCGATAATCGAGTGTGCATTGCGAACAATAAGACTGCTGTCCGCCTGTCTGAATATTTCGGTGAGCGTAATAACGGGGAACTGCTCGGAATTTATCATATCATGAAGCACATTTCCGGGACCTACCGACGGGAGTTGATCTGAGTCGCCGACCAGAATAAGACGTGTACCTATTCTGAGTGCATCAAGCAGAGCATTGAATAAAAATGTGTCAACCATCGACATTTCGTCAATTATAACAACGTCGGCATCAATCGGATTGAACACGTTTTTGCAGAAAACAGATTCTTCGTTTTCACTGAATTCCGCTTCAAGAAGGCGGTGGATTGTGCTTGTTTCTTTGTCGGTTACTTCGGTCAATCGTTTGGCGGCACGACCTGTGGGGGCAGCCAGAACAACGTCCATATTAAGTTCCTCAAAGAGTTTTATCATTCCTTTAAGAGTTGTGGTTTTTCCCGTACCCGGTCCGCCTGTTAATATGATTATTCCGTTCATTGCTGACGAAATAATAGCCTCCCGTTGTTTTTCTTCATATTCAAAACCGCTTTCGTCACGCATATTAAATACTTTTTCGCTGACGATTTTTTGTGCCTCATCGTGATTTTCAGCAATAGCGGCAGCAGGGAATTTCAGAAGCATCAGGAGTTTTGCGGCAATGCTTTTTTCTGCATTATGTGCTTCATTCGTAAAAACATAGTCAACGCCGTCAAAATTTTCCTGAAGAATGACTTTCTCGTCAATCATTTGGTCAATTGAATTTGCGGTATCGTCAAATTCGTATTGAAGCATATCAAACGCTGTCTGCACAAGTTCTTTTTTAAGCATACAGGTATGACCGTTATTATAATTATTGCGAAGTATGGTATCAATACATGCAAAAAACCGGTGGTTTCGCGGAACGGTGTGCGGTACTTCCAGAGCGATTTTTTCACAACGTGCAAAATCAAAACCATATATTTTATTGCAGAGAATATATGGATTAAGTTCGACTATGGTAACGGCATTCGCACCTAATTCTTTGAAAATATTTATGCCTTCGGCGGGAGTAACTCCATATCTTTCCAGACCGAGCATAACATTGCGAATTGCAAATTGGCTCTGAAATTGCATACTGATTTTATCCGCTTTTTCTCTACTTATCCCCTTAATCTGACATAGTCTTTCGGGATGGTTTTCAAGAACGTCATAAGCATCATCACCGAATGTTTCTATGATTTTCATTGCTGTTTTTTCACGGACACCGGAAATAATACCCGACGAGAGAAAACGATAGAGTTGTCCCGATGAATCCTGTAAATTTGAAACATAGGAAATAACGGAAAACTGTTCACCGTATTTGGTATGAGTTGTCCATTTCCCCGTAAGTTCAAGTCGTTCGCCGACAAAGACATTAGGAAAAATGCCGACACAAGTAATTAACTGTGAGTCGGCAGAAAAATCAAGTACGGTGTAACTATTATTTGGATTTTGGTAGGTTATATGCTCAACCGTACCTTTGAGTTTAACCGATTCGTTCATGGTTAATACTCCTGTCAAGTCCTTTAACGACAGCCAATTCGGGGTTGGGGATTATGTTTGTATCGACACCAAGACGGGAAGAAATAAATCTTGAAATTCCGTCAATATTTGCCATTCCGCCGGTCAATGCAATTCCCCTCATATAAATATCGGAACAAAGTTCAGGTTCAACAAGGGAAAAGTTTTTGCTTATTTCATCACATAGGGTGTTAAGTGTGGTGGAAACAAGCAAGAAAATATCAGATGATGAAAGTTCCGTTACCATCGGCAGCTTGGTTTCTGTGTTTATTCCGCTGACTGTTACGGCAACTTCGACATTTTTCGGCGTGGCAGATATGAGTGTAAGTTTTGCTTTTTCTGCGGTATTAAAGCCGATAAGACAATTTTTTACGTCTTTGACATATTCGACAATTCTTTCGGTAATTAAATTTCCGCCGATTTCAATGTTAAATGAGTTGACTTTCTGACCGCCGGAAAGAACGGCAAACTCGGATTTGCCCGCTCCCATATTTATCACGGCAAAAGCTTTTCGTTCATAGAAACCCGCATTTGCACCCATAGCTGCGGCAAAGCCCTCGTCGATAAGTTCAACACTTCTTGCACCGACTTCATTGAAAATATCTATAAGTGTAAGTTTTTGCAATTCGGTACATTCGCTTTTAATGTTTGCTCTGATTTTTGGCAGTAAAATCGATTTTTTACATATTGTATTGATTACTTCATTGACTAAGAGAAAGCAGTCGTCATATGAAACAATGTTTCCAGTAACTATCGGTTTTGATATTGTGATTGATGACGGATTCTTGTCAAGATAACTTAAAACATCGCTACCGAAAGCAATGAGTTTGCCGGTAGCGGTGTCTTTTGCAATAAGGCTTGAGGTGTCAAGAAGCAGTCCCTTTTTATGGGTATATACTCTTAAATTCTCCGAGCCTAAATCAATACAAACAGAATTCATTCTATGCCGTAAATTCGTAAATCAAACTGTTGCTTGTGTTGGCGTAAGCACTCAAAGCAACAATCTGAACACTGTATTTTGCTCCTTCGCGAAGTTTTCCCAAATTACATTCATATACGTCTTCTTCAAAGAGATACATATATTTTCCGCTGAAATTATCGGAGAAAACGGGTATGGGGCCTAAGGTCATGCTGACTTTGTAGCTCTCGACAATAAATCTTGCGTTTGCACCGTCGAATCTTAGGATGGTTTCTCCGTCGTCATTTTTATATGTTTCAATATTGTGATTTTCGTTCCAGGTGGGGGCAGTATCACGAGCTTTCATAGTTGAATATGCGTAATCAAAATTCTTGTTTGCAAGACCGGTTAAATAATATTCATTTGCAAAGAATTGATCGGTGATTAAGTCGTAGGGCATAATACGAAGATTGCCGTCCTTATCACCTTCAACTATATAAAATTGAGCAGCCTGTCTGTAATCATAGGGGAACTGACCTGCAAAGCCGTCAAGTTCGGTTTCAAAATAACTTAAAGTTCCGCAACCCAAAGCGGTATATGAACCCTGCCAGATTGAACGGGGATCATTTATGGGATAGTGAGAATGTCCGGAGAAATTGACAACTTGCGGATATTTTGTCAATACCGTTGCCGTGTCAAAATCGGACCAGTTGATACTGCCGTAAATTGTGCCAAAGGGAGCGGGATGCTGAATAACAATTATAGGCTTGTCGGTTTCTTTTGTGGCGGATTTTAGTTCATTGTTGAGCCATGACTTTTTTCCGCTGAATGTTCTGCCGTTGTCGTCATAAGAAACAGTAATAAAGTGATAGCCGTTAATGACGATATGGTCGTCAAGCTTCTCTCCCAATTTCTCTTCAAACATTCTTGCTCCGGCGGAAGCATCAACTGAACGATAAGCAATATATTCGTGATTTCCCGCACTGATTACAAGGTCGGTTGAGTCGGATAAATGAGCATCAAGGATTGAATTAAATATGTCATATTCTAAATCCAGACCTGTGTCCGTAAAGTCGCCTGCAACACAAAGAGCATCAAAGCCGGTATAATCCTGTGACGCACTGTATTCATTCATAAAGTCAATCAGCTTTGCAAAACGAGCACTTTCATTTTCTCCGCCTTCGGTTTTGACATGAACATCCGAGCAGACGGCAAAACGAATTACGGGAGTAAAATCATCGGGTGTTTTGGGAAGGTCTGTGTTTTTTGTAACGGGACCTGCAAGAAATGAGGAAGTAATCGTCATAATGATGACGAGCAGTTTCGCAATAAGAGTTCTGAATAAATTGATAATGGAAATCATAGCACTCTCCTATTTGAGTAATTTATTTAATCTGTAATTTACTGCCGAGCGAGTCAGATTGAACTTCTTGGCTAAATCGTTCAATGTCATCTCGGGGTTTTCGTATTTGAGCATTGCAAGCTCTTGTAAAGACGGTGAAAGATTCTTAAAAGAACCGTCAGCTAATTTTCTCTTAATCGCTTCGGTATATTTTCCTGATGCATCGGCAGTCCGACCAATGTTGGCAATGTCCAGATTGGTTTTACGTATAACATTATTTTTTATGTCCTTGCCGATTTTTGTCCGTATTAATTGAATTGCGGCAATATCCGCACCTAAAAGTGCGAGCATCGTTTCAATCGACTGGGAATCTTTGATGTATAAAAACGGAATACCCTTGCGGTTACCAAGTTTTGCATATATTTCGTGGTCTATAAAATTTTCTTTGTTGTATATATCGGAGCATTCACGAAATACACTTAAAAGTCCCTTGGCAATACTGTCACAAACGGAAGAAATTTCAAAATGATAACTTTTTTCGGGATTTGTGATTGTTCCCGATGTTAAAAATGCACCTTTTATAAAAGCAATTTTACAGCAATCGTTTTCTAAGTTTTCAAAGTTAATGGTGGTTGCTATCGGACGGGAATAACCGCAACAGTTATATATTCCTGTGCAGGTGCGTTTATTTTCAAGGTATACTGAATAACGACCGCCTTTGGTTGTTATGATTGGAACACTGACACCAAAAACCTCAAACAGCAGACGGGAATATTCTTCAGCGACTGCTTTGTGTTTTGTCAGAATACCGATTTCTTTCAGAGAGAAACAGTGACCGAAAAGCATCATCGCATAAAGTTGAGCAAATTTGCAACAACCTTCGCTCTCCTGCCCGACTATTTCTTTTTTGACTTCGGATGCGTATGACATTATTTTAAGTATTTAATCTCGGTTTCGAGAGTAACTCCGTATTTTTCAAGAACTACTTTCTGAATATGTTTTATCAGCTCAAGAACATCTTTGCAAGTTGCATGATCGACATTTATAATAAAACCTGCGTGTTTTTCGGAGACTTTTGCACCGCCGATTTGATAGCCTTTAAGTCCCGATTCTTCAATAAGTTGTCCTGCGAAATATCCGGCGGGACGGCGAAAAACCGAACCTGCACTCGGATATTCAAGAGGTTGATTTGTCTGACGGCGATTCATAAAATCGTCCATTTTAACCCGAATTTTTGTTTTATCACCGTGTTTCAAAGCGAAATCGGCATAGAGTATGGTTTCACCCGTACGTTGAAAACGGCTTGCTCTATAACCAAAATCAAGTTCATCGCTTGACAGAATATCAAAGAAATCTTCATCCTGTGCTAAAAAGCAAACTCTTGAAAGCACATCGGCAACTTCTCCGTCAAAAGCTCCTGCGTTCATATATACCGCACCGCCGACAGTGCCGGGAATTCCGTAAGCAAATTCAAGTCCGGTCAATCCTTTTTCGCAGACTGCATTGCATAATTCGGTAAGTTTTGTTCCCGCATAAGCACGAACATTGGTATCATCCAAAAATTCAATTTTTGACAATGATTTCCCGAAATGGAATACAGTTTTGTCAAGACCCTTATCGTCAACAAGAATATTGCTGCCGTTACCTAAAATCAATGGTTTTTCGGGTTTTAAAAGCAGAAGGGCGGAGCAGGCGGCATCAACACTTTCAGGTTGCACAAAAACAGGAACCTTACCACCGATTTTGATGGTGGTATGGTTTTTCATTTCTTCGTCGAAAAGAACTGTGCATCCGCTTAATTTGAGAATATCATAAACACTTACATTGGAATTTTTTGCGGATTCTCTGATTGTGTTGATATTTTCAATTATTTCATTAATCATATAATAAAGCAGCTCCGATAACTCCGGCATCATTGCCGAGTTCGGCTTTACATATCAAGGTTTGTTTTTTGGCGTAAATTGAATATCTTTCACGCTCTAAAATTCTGCGAATGGGTTCAAGAAGGTTCTCGCCCTCGTTTGCAATACCGCCGCCGATACAAATCATTTCGGGTTGTAAAGCGTTGACGATATTGATAATACCGCAGGCAACATAGTTTATGTATCTGTCAACAACATTTTTAGCTGTTGCATCTCCCATACGCATTGCATCGAAAGAAGTTCTGCCGTTAACTTCGTCAATATTTTTTACAAGTTCCCACATTTTTGAATCGTGGTCGTGACGCATTGCATCCTTAGTTTGTCCGATTAAAGCGGTAGCACTTGCATATTTTTCCCAGCAGCCTCTTCTGCCGCAGTTGCACTGTTCGCCGTCATATACAATAACATGATGTCCCATTTCTCCGGCGGCATAGTTCATACCGACAACCAATTTTCCGTCAACGATAATACCACTGCCGACACCTGTGCCCAAAGTGACGGCAACAAAGTTTTTAACACCGTTGCCTGCACCTGCAACTGCCTCACCGAGAGCCGCACAGTTTGCGTCATTATCAAGATATACGGTTTTGCCGATACGAGCCTCAAGCATTTCCTTTGCCGGAACTTTGTTAAATTCAAGATTATTTGCAAAATCAATATAACCGTTTGCCTTGTTGACTGAACCGGGAGTTCCTACGCCGATGGACTTAACTTCGGAAAGAGGTACACCTGACTTTTCGAGAACTTCCTTGACAACTTTTGCTATGTCATCAAAGATTTTTTCCGGCGGACGTGGAATATTTGTCGGGGTTTGAGCCTTTTCAATAATTTTGTTGTTTTCATCAACCAAACCGGCAACAATGTTTGTGCCGCCTAAATCTACACCGATGCGATACATAAATTTCTCCTTGCGAATATTTAATCTTTTATATTATAGCATATACAGGTTTTAATTTCAAGTATTTTCTGACTTAATTATTGCATTTTGCAAATATTTTCGGAGAATGACATTAGCATAAGGTTTTGCCTTGATTTTTTGTGTTTTTTGATGTAATATAAATATAGTATACGCAAGGGGGAAGGTCGATGTATAAAATATCCGTGCCTATGGTGAGTGATGAAAGGGTAAGAGAGCCACTTATGCTTGAAGAACTGCGGAAATTTGATGCACAGCGGGTGTTTTTATCCATTGATGTCTATGTTCTTGATGAGAAAAAACGAAAAGAACAGCTTGATAATTTGCGTATAAATTGCGAATATCTGAAAAATCTGGGCTATGAAGTCGGTGCTTGGATCTGGACTTTTATGTTTCGGGAAAAACATCCGTTTCGCTCAATGAAAGATTTGAACGGCACAGAGGTTACTGACAATGTTTGTCCTACGGATGTTGATTTTTGCAAATTTGCAGCCGATTATATCAAAGATATTGCGAAAATCGGCATTGATATGATAATGTTCGATGACGATTTCCGTTATGGTTTTTTAAGCGATCAGCCCTGTTGTCTTTGCGATGAACATATCGCAAGAATAAACAAGATAACAGGTGAAAACAAAGATATTTCCGAACTGAAAGAGCATATTTTAAGTGGTGGCAGAAATAAATTTCGTGATGCTTGGTTAAAGGTCAACGGCGAGGCTTTTGAGGATTTTGCCCGAATTATCAGAAAAGCGGTTGATGAGATAAACAAAAATATCCGTGTGGGTTTTTGTGCCTGTCTTTCGTCCTGGGACATTGACGGCACGTCTCCCGAAAAAATATCAAGACTGCTTGCGGGAAACACGAAACCGTTTTTGCGTCTTATCGGTGCTCCCTACTGGGCTGTCAGTACCTCTTGGGGTTGCTGGTTGCCTGATATTATCGAACTTGAACGCATGGAAAGTTCGTGGTGTCGTGCGGATGATATTGAAATTTTTTCCGAGGGTGATGTATATCCGAGACCGAGAAGCATAGCTCCCGCTTCCTATCTTGAAATTTTTGACACCGCACTTCGTGCCTCCGGTTGTACCGACGGGATATTGAAATACGGGATTGATTACCGTTCAAATCCCGAATATGAAACGGGTTATGCCCTTCGTCATGTCCGCAATCGGGAGAACTATAAATTGATTGACAAATATTTTGGCGAGAAAACTAACGTAGGTGTTCGGGTATATGAATATCCCCAAAAGATTGCCGATATGGTTGCACCGACAGTTGTCAACAAAGAGAATGATTTTATCAAAATGTTTTTCTCAATGGCAGCAAGGACAACCTCTTGGAATTGTATTCCGACTGTTTATGAAGGGTGGGGGATTGCAGGTATAGCCTTTGATGAAAATGCACGTCATTTGCTCGATTGTGCTTTTGAAAACGGCTTGATTATTGATATTGCCGCTGCCGAAATTTTGCATTCAAAAGGTGTTGACGTCGGTATTGAAAACTTTGGTGATATGGTTAAGGCAGGGGATGAGAAATTCCTGAAAAACGGAAATAAAATTTTAACCGGTGGAATTTCGGTTTGCGATATTAAATTAAACGCTAAAGCAGAGATTTTAAGCGAAACCATAACCGAAAACGGTGCAATTCCGATGTCGTACAGATATGAAAATGCTGATGGACAGCGATTTTTGGTGCTGAATATGAACACAAGAGAGCTTATATATTCAAATCATTTTACGATAAATCCCTTGCGACATTATGACAGGGGAAGGCAGATTGTCGATAATATAAAATGGCTCTCCGGTCAGACTTTGCCCGCAACATGTGTCGGACATCCGTCGTTATATATGCAATGCAAAGAGGGAAACGGTGCCTTGGCGGTCGGTCTTTGGAATGCCTGGGCGGATGAGGTTATTTCTCCCGAAATTAAACTTAATAAAAGGTATAATGAGATTTCATTTATAAATTGTACGGGCAGTCTGGATGGTGATGTGGTGAGATTAGTGGATATTAAAGCATTTGATTTTGCAGGATTTGAAGTAAGACAGGTAACATTATAAAATAAAAGAGAAATAAAAAATTCCCTTGTCCAAACAGAGGACAAGGGATGTTCTTTTACATTTTGGGGAAGGAATCCATATGGAGGAAGAAGAATTCGAGAATGTCGGTCAATTTTTCATAATCGGTGGGTTCTTCAAAATATTTAGCGGTATTTGAATCGAATTCGTCAAATTCAATGCTGTTATCTTTTGATATGAAGGCAAGGGGGTTGTAAGTTTCGGCAGAATAATAGATTGTAGCAAACTGGGTTTCGTCAATGCTGGCAACAATCTTGAATGCAGCCTCACCGTCAATTTCTGCATTTTCCCACAGTGTAGGATTGATTGCAGTAAGTTTCGGAAGAACGATGCCGATATTCTTTATATCATCACCCAAGGATGAAAAACCAATGTCATCAATGCCGAAAGTGTCAGCAAGGATCTGTTGTTCCTCAACCGTAAAAGTGCAGTAATTCTTGTTTGTGTGGTCGATAATCATCATATCGCCTGTGCCGTATATAATAATACCGAGAGTAAAGTCTTCACCAAACATTTGTGCAAATTCTTTGCCCATAGGGGAGCCTTGAAGAATGCCTGCATATATATCATTTCCGGAAACAGCATAAGCCATACCTTGATAAACAAAATAATATGACTGATAATAGGAAATGTTTTTTTCGAGTCCCAAAGCAAAACGGAGAGCAAGTCTTGCATCTGTCGTTTTAAGCTGGGCGTCTGAATTTGTATCGGCAAGAATTTTCTGCTCTTCATCAAGTGCGTCAAGTCCCATTGAGCCGCGAAGAATTAGTCTTGCGTCAATGGGGTTAACTTTACCGTCGCGGTTGATGTCACCGAGAATCCATTTCGGTTCTTCGTCGGCAAAAGAAATAAGACTGCCGAATGAGAATAATATTGAAATTGCTAATAAAACGGAAATAAATTTTTTCATAAAAATAACCACCATATAAAAATAGAAGGAGGAGGTTGCCTCCTCCTGAAAGAGAGTGTAATTAGGTATTGTTGTTTATAATGCTGAGAATTAAACGGAGAAGTCTGTAAAGAATGGAAACAATCTTGAAAATGGCATCGGAGTAAACACCGCTTACCAGAATATCCATATTCTGTTTTACATTTTCACCGTCAATCTTGAAGATAAGACCGACAGGAATAAGACCGGAATCTTCTTCAATATCATCAAGTGTTGAGTCGTGCATATCGGCATAAAGAGTCTTGCGTTCGCCCATATAGAGAATACCGACTTCTTCACACTCGCAGACGCTGGTTTGTGCTTTAAGACCCATGGGAATTTTTAATGTGTCTTCCGGTGGAGTTTCAACGCCGAACAAGGAATCACGATAGCCTTCATCAAGGATAACTTTGAAATAGTAATCCTCGCCCCAAACTCCTTGAAGTGTCTGAGCATTCTGGGGATCGCCAAGGTGATATGTGAAAACTTTGACGCCCTCTTTGCTCTGGAAAATTTCGCCCAAGGGGTTGCCGCCTTGCTGGAAAGAAGTCTTTTTATAGACGATGGTGAATCTCTTCAAGCGGAAGTTTTGGTCGATGTCAACGTTCGGAACTGTCAATACGATGTTTTTGTCCATAAAGATTGCATAGTTGCCGGAGAGCTCGTTAACGTCAACAGGCTGATTGTTTGCAAACAAAACGAAAGTTTCGGGATCGTATTTTTCTGCAAGACTTATCGCAAATTCAAAAGTTGTGTTTGCCTCAATAGCGGAAAGGTCGGTATAAACTGTTGAATCGTAATAGATAACATAGTCGGCAGTTGCGGGATCACCGGTGATTGGGTTGTCGGTATTGATGTCTGCGGTTGCAAGAACTCTGCCTTCAACGTCGGGAAGTGTTACGCTGTAAGTTGAAGCTGCACTTGCCATAAGGGCAAATGATGATAAGAGCATGATAACCGAAAGAAATATTGCTAAAAACTTTTTCATAATATTCCTCCAAGAATTATTTACGATACAATTATACACATCATATTGTAAAATGTCAAGTAACTATTTGTAAACATTTATGCGTTATCAGAACAAATTGTTATCATAATATTTTTAGAGCAAAAATTCTTCTTGCAATTTTGAAAAATGTATGTTATAATGCACAAGATATTTTGATTTCTGAATGGAGAAAACTATGATTAACTTACTCAACATGCTCGGCGGTGCAGGCGATCAGAAAGGCAGTATGTCTTATATCCTTGTTATGGTTGCTTTCTTTGGTGTTATGTACTTCCTTATGATTAGACCTCAGAAGAAAAAGCAGAAGGAAGAACAGAATATGCGTGATTCCATCCAGATTGGTGACGAAATCACTACAATCGGCGGAATTATGGGCAGAGTTGTTACCGTAAAAGAAGATTCACTCATCATCGAAACCGGTGCGGACCGCAACAAGATGAAGATAACTCGTTGGGCAATTCAGTCCAACAACACGGCAAATGACCGTGCCGAAGCTGAAAAAGCTGCCGCAAAAGCTGCTCAGGAAGCTGAAAAAGAAGAAAGAGCCGCCGCAAGAGGCAAGGCTCGCAAAACTCGTAAAACCAAGAACGAGGATGAGGAATAATTTTATGCCTGCGATTTTCGCAGGTTTTTTATTTTTGTGTTGCATATTGGTTTGGAATGTGATATAATTTCAAAAGAGAATTAATTTCAGGAGGTTTTTTATGAAAAAAATTATTTCACTTTTGCTTGCGACAGTTATGATTTTTGGTGTTACATTAAGTGTATCTGCTGCTCCGCTTTCGGATGGTCTTGATGCGATCCGTGCTGAATTTCAAAAAGGAGTTGGTCCCGAAACTGACGGATATGCCATTGATTATCGTTATTTTTCTCCCGCAGAAGAAAATGATGATACAAAATATCCTCTTTTGATTTTCCTTCACGGTATGGGTGACGGCAGAAATGAAGAAACTCCCCTTAACAGTCATCTGGTCGCTAATTTCGCAAGTGATGAATTTCAGGCTCGTTTTGGGGAAGGTGCGTTTATTATGCTTCCTCGTTCACTTGAAGAAAAGGGTTTGTTCTGGCCGTATCAGTTAATTGCTCCTTTAAAAGCCGCGATTGATGATTTTATTGCTGTAAACGGTGCTAATATTGACCTCTCCCGCATCTATATCGGCGGTTATTCCGTAGGCGGAAAGATGACTTTGGTTATGACAATTGCATTTCCCGAAATGTTTGCTGCGGCACTTCCGATATGTCCTGCCTGGTCTCCGACAAGTGATATGATTGAGTATATTGCCGATATGCCGATATGGCTTACTTCTGCAACTACTGACCCGCTTGTAACCTATTATTTCGGTGTTGCAAACACTTGGAACAGGCTTGCGAAAGTAACGAATGTTCCAGAAAAATGTCGTTTTACAACTCTTACAAGATGTTGTTATCCCGATGGTAAAATTGCGATGAGTGCTCATCATTCATGGATTGCCGTTCAGAGTGATATGTTCTCAAGCGATAACGGTGATTATCCGCATTCACGAATTGTTGACGGTTTGGGCAATGAGGTTAAACTTGAATATCCTAACGGTGTGATAAGTTGGCTTATGCAACACACAAGCGATTATGACGGCACGGCGACAACGGGAACGGGGAATATCACAAAGGATACCAATATTTCAAGTATTATTTCTTATGAGAACTTTCTTGACTTTTTCACGGTTTTATTTAACGGAATAAAACTTATGTTCAGTTTCTTATAAAAATAAAAAATAAGGTTGCAGAAATGCAGCCTCATTTTTTTGAGTGTTTAGTTTATGACTTATATTCGGTGCGGATAAAGTCATTTTCTTTATCGAAAAACCATACTCTTGCGTCGGGACGGGCATCGGCAACAAGAACTTCCGTTTTGCCGTCAATATACAAAAAGGCGGTCTCGTTTTCAAGAGCCAAGCCCGAAAAATCGGACAGTTTTACCGCATCGTTAAACCCTTGCCAAGCCTCACATTCATAGTGCGGACAGTTCGTGTAGGGCAAAAGTCCCAGACAATCGACAAGCATAAACGAGCTTTCGGAACCGCAGTCGTCATAACCTTGCGAAAACCAGCACATTGAACCGGATGACTGACCGTAGAGTACTTTTCCGTCGTCAAAGGCTTCTTTGAGATATTTTCCGGCACCTGTTTTATTCCATATATCCATACAGAATTTAAGATTTCCGCCGGGGACGTGGATAATATCAGCATTTCTGATTTTTTCTGCAATAATATCCTCATTTATATATGGATGAGTAAGATATAAAAACTCCGACGGACAGCCCATTTTTGCATAAAAACCAAACTCGCCTTTGTCACCGAAGTCATAGCAGGTTGTCGGAATCTGAAGATAATTCGGTGTTGATTTTCCGGTAAGTGAAATAATATATTTTGCCAATATGACAAAGTCTTTTCCCTCAAAACCGCCGCCGATACCGATAATTTTACCCATTGATTACCTCGATAAATCTCTTATAAGCCTTTGCCCATATGTCTGTGTCGGCAGGCTCATAAATTTTAATATCTGTGCTGTCTGCAATGATTTTTCTTGCTTCCTGATTGTCATCTATAACACCGCTTGCAATAAACTGAATGGCGATGTTGCCGAGAACCGTCGCTTCAATCGGACCGGCAGATACGGGAATAGCCAATGAATTTGCTGTCATCTGGAGCAAGAGTTTATCTTTTACTCCGCCGCCGATAACATAGAGTTTTTCGTAAATTTTCTCGGTGCAATCCTGCAAACATTCGTTGGTATAACGGTATTTCATTGCGATACTTTCATAGATACAACGCATGATTTCGCCGACTGTTTCGGGGATTTCCTGACCAGTGCGGGAACAATATTCACGCACACGCTGGGGAATATTGCCCATAGGTGAAAATTCCGGAGCATCGGGGTCGATAAAGCACTTAAAAGGCTTCGATTCAAGTGCAAGTTTTTCCAGATCGGCGTAAGAATAATCTTCGCCTTCTCTCTGCCAATGACGACGGCTTTCCTGAATAAGCCAAAGACCTATGATATTTTTCAGGAAGGATATTTTGCAGTCAAAACCGCCTTCGTTGGTGATATTGTATTTCTTGGTTTTTTCGTTTATAATCGGTTCGTCAAGTTCCGTTCCGAAAAGAGACCATGTGCCGCAGGAAAGGAAGGCAAAATCTTTTTCAAGCGTGGGAACGGCGAACATGGCACTTGCCGTGTCGTGACCGCAGACCGCGACGACATTTACAGGCTCTATTCCGAGTTCTTCACAAATTTCGGGAGAAACCCGTCCGACAATCTGACCGGGCTTGATGAGCGGACACATCAGGTCTTTGTTTATATTCAGTTTTTCAAGCAACTTATCTGACCATTCGTGCTTGAAAACATCAAGCATCTGGGTGGTTGATGCCATTGAAAATTCGCTCTTTTTCTCTCCCGTCAGGAAATAATTAAAGAGGTCGGGCATAAGGATTACTTTGTCCGTACGCTCCATAAGTTCCGGTCTGTCACGTAAAAGTGCAAGAAGTTGAAAAACGGTATTAAACTGCATAAACTGAATACCGGTAATGTCATACATTTCGCTGTTTGATATGAATTTTTCGGAATATTCAATCATACCGTCATTGCGGCTGTCCCGATAATGGACGGGATTTTCAAGCAGACGACCGTCTTTGTCGATAAGACCGAAATCAACGCCCCAGGTGTCAATACCGATACTGTCAAAACCGTGAACTTTGGCTTTAACAATTCCTTGTTTTATCTCGTGCCACAGGCGTAAAATATCCCAGTAAACCGTGCCGTTTAATATGACGGGATCATTTGAAAAACGGTGGACTTCGGTTAACGAAATTTTGCCGTTTTCAAGGCTGCCGATAACTGCTCTGCCGGATGAGGCACCAAAATCAAATGCAAGTACGTTTTTCATATTTTTCTCCAATTTATATCGCTGAATTTGATTATAACATGATTGTTAAAATTTTTCAACCGCTAATTAAATTCTTGACTTATAAAGTGTGATGTGTTATTATATAAAGTGATAAATTATTGTCGTAGGTGAGGATATGAACATTAACAGTCATAATTTGTTTTATAAAGAACCTGCAAACGATTGGGTTGAGGCTCTTGCAATCGGTAACGGGAAACTCGGCGGAATGTGTTTTTGCGGAACTGAATATGATAAAATTTCGTTAAATCACGATGAACTTTGGAGCGGTTTTCCGCGTGATACAACTAACGGCGTAAGCTATAAGACATATGAGGCGGCTCGTGAGCTTGCATATCAAGGCAAATATATTGATGCTCAGAATCTCTTGGAAAAGGATTTTCAAGGCTTAAATACCAATGCTTATTTGCCTTTCGGAGATCTGATTATCGGACACAAGAAGGGGGAAGTGAAAAATTATTCCCGCCGTCTTGATTTGCGTAATTCCTTGGCGACCTGCGAATATGACTTAAATGACGGAAAAATCAAAAAGACATATTTTGCGAGTTTTCCCGAAAATGTGATTGTCGTTCGTGTTGAAAGTGAAAATCTCCTTAATTTTACCATTTCGATGCAAAGCGAACTTCGCTTTTCCACAAAGAGCGAGAAAGATACTTTAGTTCTTGACGGAACTTGTTTTTCCGCTTCCAAAAATAGTATTGAGAGAACTAAAAATTTGGTTTGTGAACTTTATTCCGATAAAGACGAGGAACACGGAATTGATTTTCGTGGTGCTGTAACGGTTAAGGCTGACGGTGCGGTACAATATTTTAACGATAAGATAGAAATTACCGCAAATGAATTTACTCTTTATTTTTCCTGTGAGAGCAGTTTCAACGGCTTTGACAAACATCCCTATTTAGAAGGCAAACCGTATAAAGATGAAGCAATTTCTTATGTAAAAGCAGCCGCAGAAAAGGAATATGAAAAGCTTTTAGCCGAACATATTGCCGATGTAACCGAGATTTATGACAGAGTTGAATTTAATATTTCCGGAGAGAGCAATGACCTAATTCCCACATTGGATAGATTTAAGGGCGAGCCGGACAACTCTCTTCACGAATTGATATTTAATTTTGGAAGGTATCTGACGATAGCATCTTCAAGACCGGACAGTCAATGCACGAATCTTCAGGGTATATGGAACAATAAAATCGATCCGCCGTGGCAGAGCAATTATACAGTCAACATCAACACCGAAATGAACTACTTCCCGACACTTGCCTGCAATATGGCTGAACTTCAGGAGCCGCTTAACCGTTTTGTCAAAGAACTTTCGGTTGCGGGACAAAATACTGCGAAACAGTTTTATAATGCTCGCGGTTTTTGCTGTCATCACAATTCCGACATTTGGCGTCATACCGTTCCCGTTCAAGGCTCTGCATGCTGGTCTTTCTGGCCGATGGCTGGTGCATGGTTTTGTCACAATATCTTTGAATATTACGAATATACCCTTGACAAAAAATTTCTTGAAGAAACCGCTTTGCCTATCATGAGAGGCTCTGTTGAGTTTATCCTTGATGTTCTTACTCCCGACAAGGACGGATATTTAATCTTTGCTCCGTCAACATCTCCCGAAAACAAATTCTTTGTCGGGTTAAATCAAAGTGCCGTTTCGCTTACGACATATATGACAATGGGAATAATCAGAGGTTTATTCACCGATTTCATTAAGGCTTGCGACGAACTGGGTATTGCTGACGAGGATTATATTTCGGTAAAGGAAAAACTGCCGAAATTACTGCCTTTCAGAACTGACTCAAAGGGCAGGCTTTTGGAGTGGTATGAGGAGAATAAAGAGGTTGAGCCGAAACATCGTCATTGTTCGCATCTTTATGCCTTACATCCCGCAAGACTGATAAATCCCGTTGAAACTCCCGAGCTGGCAGAGGCTGCGAAAAAGACGCTTGAAGCAAGGGGCGACGACGGAACGGGCTGGAGTTTAGGTTGGAAAATATGTTTCTGGGCAAGGCTGTTTGACGGAAACCATGCTCTTAAACTTCTGAATATGCAACTTCGTCTGGTCAGCAGTAAAAATATATTTTATATGAGTGGCGGCGGAACATATCCGAATTTGTTTGATGCACATCCTCCGTTTCAGATTGACGGCAACTTTGCCGCACCCGCAGGAATATCCGAAATGCTTTTACAGAATATCGGCGATGAACTCTATCTTCTTCCCGCATTGCCGGACGCATGGAAAGACGGCTCTGTAAAGGGACTTCGAGCAAAAGGAAATATTACCGTTGACATAGAATGGCAGGACAAAAAAGTTACTGATTATACCATTCACGGTGATTTGGGTAATATTAAAGTGAGAAAAAATGGCTGAAAAAAAGAAAAATACGAAAAAATCAACTGCAAAAAAGGATACAAAAGCAAAACAATCCGCAAAACAGGAAACCAAAGCAAAGCAATCCGCAAAGCAAGAAAAAATTGATAAACTTGAATTAAAAGCAAAACAACGTCAGACTGTTGCGGCTGTAATATTCTGCGTATCTCTTTTTATGCTTGTTGTTGCAGTATTCAAGGGTGGCATCGATTCCGCATATAACAAATACCACAATTTCCACATGGGATTTTGGGGTTTTGGTGCGTATATCGTTCCCTTTATTCTCATCGTATTTGCGGTAATGCTCTCAAAAAATGAAAACAAGAAAAAGTCGATAAGATTTTTGGCATTGGCTTTGATTTTAACTGTTTCCGTTCAGGCTTTGTGGCTTTTGATTGTTTCGGGATTTGAATCGAATATCACATTCAAGGATATTGTATCCGCAGAGTTTGGTAAAGAAACAACGCACGGCGGAATGTTCGGTGCAATGTTGGGCGGAATGTTTTATGTGCTGACACATTCAAAAGGTGCGTCAATAGCGATAGTTGCCGTAATACTTCTGACTTGCATTTTATTCATTTCAAGAACTACAATTGCTACACTTTTTAAGCCTGTTGAGAAAACGGGTAAGGTTGTCAAAGAAAAGGGTACAGAACAGATTAAAAAGCAATCTCAGAATATTTTTGAGAAAAGAGAAAGGCAGAAACAAGAGCGTATTGAGCGTGAAAGAGCCGAGGCGGAGGCTGCCGCAGAAAGACTTCGTGAATATGAAGAACGCAAGAAAAAACAGCAGTTTGATGATTTTTCTGCCATGGGGATTGATGTTGAAGCCGCATTTAATGAGGCAATAGGTTTAAGAACATTGGTAGACAAAGATAAAAAACCGATTGAACAAAAGCCTCCCGTTGACACGGTTTCGACTGATGAAGAAAACATAACCGATGATTTTGATAATATCGAAAATGTCGATGACAGCTACTCCGATTTAATAAATGAACTTGAGCCGCCTTTCATTCAATCTTCTCTTTCTCTTGATGAACTGGTCGAACAGGTTGCTCTTAAATCCGAAGAAAATATCCCCTCTCAGGATGATGGTTTTGAGAATATTGAGGCGAAACCGAAGAAGAAAAAACTTGAAAATGCCGATGACGAGATTGCCGAATTTGAAAATGATATTCTTGAAAATGAGCAGGAAATAAAGGTTTATGAAAAACCGTCTTTTGACCTGCTTACTCCTCCGAGCGGCGGCGGAATGAAAACCACCCGTGATGAGTTAAAGGAGAATGGTGAAAAACTGATTGCCGCACTTAACAGTTACGGTGTTGAGGCAAGTATTCTTGATATTGTTCCCGCTCCCGCCGTTACCCGTTATGAGCTTTCTCCCGCAGCAGGTGTAAAAATTAAGCAGATTACCAATCTTGCTGATGATTTATCCTTGCATCTTGCGGCTGTCGGCGGAATTCGTATGGAAGCTCCCATTCCCGGAAAAGCTGCAATCGGTGTTGAAATACCCAACAGGGAAAAGGGGACAATTACCCTTCGGGAATGTCTGGAATCAACCGAATTTGCAAAATCCAAGGGCAAGTTGTCCGTTGTATTGGGAAAAAATATTGCCGGCTCGGTTATCGTTGCGAATTTAGCTAAAATGCCGCATTTGCTGGTTGCAGGCACAACCGGTTCGGGAAAATCCGTATGCCTGAATGCAATGATATTAAGCATTCTTTTCAACGCAACTCCCGATGAGGTTAAACTTATTCTTATTGACCCGAAAACAGTCGAGTTTTCCGTTTATAACAATATTCCTCATTTGCTTGTTCCCGTTGTCAACGATCCGAGAAAGGCTGCGGGTGCTCTTTGCTGGGCAGTAACCGAAATGCTCAACAGATATAAAATATTAAACGGCAATAATGTCCGTGATTTAGATGAATATAACCGACTTTGTGATACTAATCCCGAGCTTACCAAAATTCCGAAGATTGTCATATTTATAGACGAGTTATCGGATCTTATGATGGTAGCTCCCGCCGAGGTTAACGAGAGTATTAAACGACTTGCACAGATGGCTCGTGCAGCGGGAATACATCTTGTTCTGGCAACACAAAGACCGTCGGTAGACGTTATTACCGGTGTGATTAAAGCAAATATTCCGTCAAGAATTGCCTTGTCCGTTGCATCGCAGGTTGACTCAAGAACTATTATTGACGTAGCCGGTGCCGAAAAACTTTTGGGCTATGGTGATATGTTATATTGGCCGTCAAATGTCCGTCAGCCGATGCGTGTTCAGGGATGTTATATGTCGAGTGCCGAAATTTCGCGTGTAATAGATTTCATTAAAAAGCAAGGCGAGACAGCATACGACGAAAGCATTCAGGAAGAAATTGAGAGTCAAATCATTCCGGAAAAGAAGAAGGAAACAGTTGAGGGCAAAAAAATGAACAAAGATGCCGAAGATGAAGAGATTATCGAAGAGGCAATCAAATTTTTTGCGGAAAATCCTCAATCTTGTACCGGATCTGCTTTCCAACGTCGTTTTGGTTTTGGTTTCCAAAGGGCAGGAAGAATACTGGATATCATGGAACGCAGGGGTTATATCGGACCGATACAAGGTTCAAAACCAAGAGAATTGCTTATTACACCAACACAGTATCTCCAACAGAAAGCAACATCCGAACTTGAGGAAGAGGAAGAATAATGAATTTTATATCCATGGATTTGGAATGGAATAATGCCTATGTTCCGAGCGAAGAACGCCTGATGAACATTGCAATTGCCGTTGGTGCGGTAAAGATGGATGAGGATTTCAACATCATAGATACTTTCTTTACATATATCCGTCCTGCTCACAGATATAAACTCAGAAATGATGTAAAGACGCTCACCGGAATTACTCCCGAAATGCTTAATGGCGGTATTACGTATAAGAATACCGTCAAGGCTCTTTGCAAGTTCGTTGAGCCGGATGATATTCTGCTTTTCTGGGGTGGTTCCGATATGGCGGTACTTATTGAAAACTGCCATGCATATCTGCATACCGATAAAGTTCCGTTCGTAAATCAGTTTATTGATATTATGGCTTATTGCAATACCAAGCTCAAAATCCCCAAAAACCATCAGTTGAGTTTGACTGCAATTGCGGAAAAACTCGGAGTAAATATTGACAACATAAATGCACACGATGCTTTGGACGACAGTCTGATGGCGGCGGGTTGCTTGCAGGCTATTGAAGATAAGTCGGATCTGATGAGCAAATTGGTCATTTGTGACGATGAGTATTATGCACGCAGAAATTTCCGTAAACGCAAAATAACCAATCCTTCCGATCCGTTGATTACTCCCGAACTTATGACGGTAAATTGTCCTATTTGCCATACACCATTGATTCGCAAAGATTCTTTTCGTGTGAACAACTATAATATTTTTGCGAAACATCACTGTACGTCATGTAAAAAAGATTATTTTGTCGGCTTTGTGTTTACCGAAACTTATGACGGAGTTAAGCGATATATGACTATTCGTTCCTGGAAGAATCCGGAGAATAAGAATGAAGAATAAAGTACTTGTTGCGTCACTTGTTGCAATAATAATATTTGTAATCTTGGTGACAGCAGGTTTTATGTTTAAGAACAAAAACGACAACAAAAATCCGTCAGAGTCCACGACCGCAACGGATGATGTTTTAAGTGCTCAAAATACTGAGCCGACAACCGGAACAACCAAAGGAAATTATATTGAGAATACTACTTTCTTTACTCCTGATACATCTAAATTGACTTTTTCATATCCCATAAAAACAAGCTTCAAAACAAGTAATCCCCGTTTAAGCTTTATGGGCAGTGCCTCAAAAGATAAAGAATTGGTCTGCAACGGCACGAATATTCAAAGAGCTTCTTGCGGTGCTTTTGCATTTGACGTTATGCTTGAGTTGGGTGAAAATGTCTATGAATTTATCTATGGTGATGAGGTAAAGACATTTAATATAAATTACGAAATGTCACTTATTTCGGGAGTTTCTCCGAAAGGTAAAATTACCGCAAAAGGCGGAACGGAGATTGAAATTTCTGCGACCTGCAAAGCACAAAGCGAAGTGTATGCAGAGATTAACGGCACGAAAATAGATTTAGTCCCAAGCGGCAGCGGGGATATGGTTTTATATTCCGCAACTTGTTTGTTGCCCGTAGTATCAGAAAATACCGAGCTTGGAAACATTAAAATATATGCAAATCATAACGGCGAAACAGAGACTTATACGGCAGGTTCGGTTACGGTTATCGGCACGACCGTTGATTATTCGTATTTTGCAAGTGCGGCTCCTTCCGCCGAAAAGCCGATTTATATGTCATTATATCAGACAAATACCGTATTAAAGACTGCTTATTCAAATCACGGTCTGGGTACGGCTCCGATGGTTGAAGTGCTTAAAAATCACGCCGAATGTACGCCGAATGAAAATGCTGACGATAAATCATCGCCGCTTACAACTCCGCTTCTGCAAGGAACTTTTGATTACATCACGGGTGTTTGCAGTTATGAAGATGAGCTTATGTTCAATCTTCAATGCGGAAAAAAGATATATGCAAAACAGGTCAAGGTCTTGCAAAACGGCTATAAAATGCCGCAAAACAGGTTATCGGCGGTCGGTTGCGAAATAAAATCCGATGCAACTGAATTGAAGATAGCAAGTGACTGGGCAGTCCCCACAAATGTTATATTAAATCCCCAGAACTATTACGCAAATGCTCAGGGAAGACCTTTTGCCGTTGCAAGCGTTGACAGTTCCTATCTCGATATTGTATTTTACTATACCGATCGGGTTTTCGACACTTTCGATGTTTCCAAAAGTAAAAGTATCAGTGCCGTTGAATGGATAAATGTCGGAGTTAACGGAAATACGACTTTGCGTATCCATTTTAAGCTTGCGGGATATTTTTACGGCTATCACATTGAGCTTGTCGGAAACACCTATAAGATTAGGGTAAATGACCGACCTGCGGTGCAGAAAACAAAAACAGTTATGCTTGATGCCGGTCACGGTTTTGATGATACGGGAACATATAGTGTATACAGCGGTATATATGAAAAAGACATCAACCTTTCGCTTGCTTGGAGAGTTAAAAATAAACTTGAACAGCAGGGAATAAATGTTGTTATGACGAGATACGGCGATGAGGATGTAACCTTGGACGAGCGTACTTTGGTCGGCAGAACTTCCCCCGATTGTTTTGTGTCCATTCATTGCGACGGCGATCCAAATACCACCACAAGCAGCGGCACGCACACTTTTTATTACTACAATTATTCAATGCCCCTTGCCTCGTCAATTCATTCAAATCTGGTTACCGCCTATCAATCCATTTATCCGGTCGGTACTCCCGAATATGCGGCAATAAATAAAGGTGCAAAATTCTTTCCCTATCAGGTTACCCGTCTTGAAGAATGTCCCTCAGTATTGGTCGAATGCGGATATTTAACCAATGTGTCCGATTGTAATGTTCTGATTTCCGAAGGCGGTCAGGAACTTATTTCAGGAGCGATTGCCAACGGAATACTTTATTATCTTAATAACTTTTAATTATGTTTTTACCGATTTCAAAAGAGGAAATGTTAAAACGGGATTGGCAATATGTCGATTTCGTCTATGTTTCGGGTGATGCTTATGTAGACCACCCATCTTTCGGTCCCGCAATTATCACCAGAGTGCTTGAAAATGACGGTTTTCGTATTGCATTTTTATCTCAACCTGATTGGAATAGTCTTGATGATATTACCCGATTCGGTCGTCCACGTTACGGATTTTTCGTGTCAAGCGGAAATATCGACTCGATGGTTGCTCATTATACCGTCGCAAAGAACAGGAGAACTTTCGACGCATATACCGCCGGTGGCGTTATCGGCAAGCGTCCCGACAGGGCAGTGGATGTTTATTGCAAACTCATTCGTGAGGCTTACGGGGATATTCCCATTGTTATCGGCGGACTTGAGGCTTCTTTACGCAGATTTGCCCACTATGACTATTGGGACGATAAGATATTACCCTCGATTTTGGTTTCAAGCGGTGCAGATTTGCTTATTTACGGAATGGGAGAAAAGCAGATTTTGGAAATTGCCCAAAGACTTCAAAAAGGCGAGAAAATTGAGGAGCTTCACGACATATTGGGTACTTGCTATCTGGTTGATACCGTCGATACTCCTTTTGGCGGTGCGGAATGTCCCTCACTTGATAATGTTCGGAATAACAAAAGAGAATATGCGATAAGTGTCCGCATTCAGCAGGATGAACACGACGCTGTGCGGGGGAAAATGCTCAAACAAAAGCACGGCAAAAAGATGCTTGTTCAAAATCCGCCCATGCCGATGCTCACGACAGCCGAACTTGACGCGGTTTATGAACTTCCATATGAAAGAAATTATCATCCCGTATATGAAAAAGACGGCGGTGTGCCGGGTATTCAGGAAGTAAAATTCTCTATCACCCATGTCCGCGGATGTTTCGGTGCGTGCAATTTCTGTTCACTTGCCTATCATCAGGGAAGATATATTACAGTCAGAAGTCACGAGTCGGTTATTAAAGAAGCGAAACTATTAACCGAAATGCCCGATTTTAAGGGATATATTAACGACATCGGCGGCCCGACGGCAAATTTCAGACAACCGTCCTGTTCGGGACAGGAGAAAAACGGTTTATGCAAAGGCAAAAAATGTCTTGCCCCCTTGCCGTGTAAAAATCTCAAAGTTGACCATTCCGACTATCTTTCACTTTTGCGAAAACTTCGCGAACTTCCGAAAGTCAAGAAAGTGTTTATCCGTTCGGGTATTCGGTTTGACTATCTGATTGAAGATAAAGATGACAGTTTCTTTAATGAACTTGTCAGACACCATGTAAGCGGACAACTGAAAGTCGCTCCCGAACATTGTTCGGCTTATGTGCTGGACAAAATGGGCAAACCGCATATTGAAAGTTATATCAGGTTTGCAGAAAAGTATTTCGATTTGACGAAAAAGGCAGGGAAAGAGCAATATATCGTTCCGTATTTGATGTCCTCACATCCGGGATGCACGCTTAAAGATGCGGTTGAACTTGCTCTTTTTATCAAAGAACAGGGACTTCGACCCGAACAGGTTCAGGATTTTTATCCCACACCGGGGACGATTTCGACGGCTATGTATTATACCGAAATGGATCCCTATACTTTGGAGCCGGTATATGTTGCAAAAGAGCCTTATGAAAAGGCAATGCAAAGAGCCTTGATGCAGTATTTTCTGCCTCAGAATCGCAGGCTTGTTGAAGATGCGTTAAAAAAAGCACGTCGCACCGATTTAATCGGCGACGGCAAGGATTGTCTCATAAAAGGTAAAATAAAAAGTGAGGTTCGTAAAAATGAGCGAAAAAAAACTTACAAAAAAGGCAAAAAATAAAGTGATAATAATTGCGGTTGCAGTTGTCTTTGTAATCGCATTGGTAGCTACTCTTATTGGCAACAGCGATAAGCTTTATGAAATGTTCGGTATTGAGCCGACTCCCGATTTATCCGAAAACACGATTGAAGTTCATTATCTCGATGTCGGGCAGGGGGACTGTGAAATTATTGTTTCGGGTGAGGATATTATGCTTATCGATGCGGGCGAAAAGGAATATGCCGACACGGTTATAACCTACATCGAAACGCTCGGTTTCGATACGATAGATTATGTTATTGCCACCCATCCTCATTCGGATCACATCGGTGCAATGAGCGAGGTTATTGACGCTTTTACCGTCGAGAATATCATTATGCCGAAATTGGTCAAGCGTAACACGCCGACGACTGCTTGCTATGAAGATATGCTCAAATCAATCCAGTCAAGCGGTGCGACCGTCTATGCAGCATATCCCGAGGACACCTATTCCTTTGGTGAAGCCGAGATAACGATATTAGCCCCCTTTGTTCAGTCGGATGAACTTAACAATATGTCCGTCGTTTGCAAAATGACATACGGAGAAACGAGTTTTCTCTTTACCGGCGATTGCGAAGCAAAGGTTGAAAAGCAGATTCTTCAGCATAATTACGACATATCCGCCAACGTTCTGAAAGTCGGTCATCACGGTTCAAGCACATCTTCAAGCAAGGAATTTATCGAGGCGATTAACCCGAAATATGCCGTGATTTCCTGTGCGACGGACAACAGTTACGGTCATCCGCACAGTGAGGTTCTTTCCTTATTTGACGAAATGGAAATTGAAGTCTTACGCACCGATAAAATCGGTAACATTATCATAAAATCCGACGGTGTGAATATCAAAGTGGAAAAATAATGTATATCCATATTGGTCAGAACGCGGTTATCCGTGAGAAAAATGTTATCGGAATTTTCGATATGGATGCGGTAACGGTTACGAAAACGGCACGTGATTTTTTGTCCGATGCCGAAAAAGACGGTCGGGTGATTTATTTAAGTCCCTATGACTTGCCGAAATCATTTATCGTTTGTAAGGAAGACGGAAAACTGAATATTTATATCTCTCCCCTGTCAACGAGTACGATTAAAAACCGGATTTTCTCAAAAAATCTTTGAAAAAACTTATGAAAAACCTTTCAATTATGATTAAACCCGCCTCAAGTATTTGCAATTTGCGTTGCAAATACTGTTTCTATTGTGACGTTGCGGAAAATCGGGAAGTTTTTTCTTACGGTGTCATGAGTGAGGATACTGCCGAAAATCTGATTAAAAGTGCGTTTGAAGCCGCTGACGGGGGAAGCATTGCTTTTGCTTTTCAGGGTGGGGAACCGCTTTGTGCGGGACTTTGCTATTTTCGTTTTTTTGTTGATACCGTCAAAAAATATAATACAAAAAATTCTCCGGTTTATTTTTCGTTGCAGACTAACGGTACTTTGATTGATAATGACTGGGCGAGGTTTTTCTTCGACAACAGATTTTTAATCGGTCTTTCGCTTGACGGGGATATTGACGGGAATCGTTTTCGCGTTGATGCCAATGGGAATAATGCGTATTATAAGATTACGCAGGCAGCCAATAAACTTAAAAGATACGGTGTCGAGTTTAATATTCTGACCGTTCTGACGGGATATTGTGCGGATAATATTGAGCGGATTTACAAGCATTTTCGTTCTCAGGGCTATGGTTATATTCAGTTTATACCCTGTCTGCGACCTGTCGGGGACAAGACCGAAAGTGAGCTTTATATGACTTCTGACCAATATGCCGAATTTTTAATCCGTGCGTTTAATTTATACGTCAAGGATTTTGTGCGGGGGAAATATTTAAGTATCCGTCAGTTTGACAACTGGGTGCGTATGTACCACGGCGAAAAGGCGGAACAATGCGGTCTTAACGGACATTGCACACATCAGATTGTGGTTGAAGGCAACGGGAATATATATCCCTGCGACTTCTTCTGTACTGACGAATGGTTGCTCGGAAATATAAACAATGACAGCTTAAACGATATGCTCGAATCAAAAAAAGCCCGCCTCTTTATCGAGGAGAGCCTTCAAGTTCGTGATGAATGTAAGACCTGCAGATTTTATAAAATCTGTCGCGGCGGAGGCTGTAAAAGAGAGAAAATGAGCGAGGATTATTGCAAAGCATATAAGCAATTCTTTGCTTCGTGCCTTCCGCTATTTCGGGTGTTTTCTAAAGGTTGAAAGTGTCATCCGAAAGCTCCTCGAAGCTCATTCTTCGCGGAGTTCTTTTTAATACGTCATAAGCATACTTCCCGCAGAGAAAATCTGCGGCAACAATTCCTTTTTTCGGACATATAACTTCCGTGCCGTCGGGGGTAAGTTTTCCGTGCTTGCATATTGCACAGTGAGGGGCAATATCTTTGTTAAATAATTTCTGTTTCATAATCTTGCTATAATATCAATAATTTCTTCAACACTCGATACAAAAATGAGTTCGTCAAGACTGTCGTCAACCAAAAATCCTTCGGTCATCATCTGGGTATAAAACGCTTTAAGCATATCATAATAACCTGCAACATTTGCCATAATGCAGGGTTTTTTATCAATATCAAGCTGATTCAGGCAATAAACTTCGCTCATTTCGTCCAATGTGCCGGGACCGCCGGGAAGGACGACATAGACATCGCTAAGTTCAATCATCTTATTTCTGCGTTCACTCATGGTTGCGGTGTAATATGTTTTTGTCAGAGTCTTGTGTTCAACGCTTTTTATATATTCAACATCGGGAACAACGCCGATAACATTTCCGCCGTTATCAAGGACACCGTTTGCAACCGCACCCATAAGTCCGACATGAGAGCCGCCGAAAACAAGTGTATGACCATTTTCGGCAAGTGCTTTTCCAAATTTTGCGGCAAATTCCATATATTCCGGACGAACGCCGGGACGAGAGCCGCAATATGCTGCTACTTTCATAAGTCCTCTTTTCGTAGTATTTTACTTATTATACAATAAATATTTTAATTTGTCAATATATTAAAAATCAAAACCGGATAGGAATGTGCTGTTTTCAGCAAGTTTGCATTTTGCTTTTTCATGCTTGATTTGCTGAAATTCATCAGAAAAAGGAGCCGAATTAAGCGAAATCGACTCCTTTTTTGTTTGCGGTTCAAAGCCATGTATTAACTCTTGTCGGCTTGTTTTTCAAGTTTTCGCATATTGGTTGCAGGAGATGTAAAAGACAAGTGTTGTAACGGCTTTTCACCAAAGAATGTACTCTGTCGTTAAAGCAGAGTGTTTCTGTCGTTCCTTACGGGAAAACCGGTTTTTCGATAGGTCTCACTGTCGGCTCTATCAAAGAGGGGATAAGCGGATTTGTTGGCGAAACGATACCGGTTGGCGGGTCAATTATCAGCTTTCTGGTTGTTGTTTCAAAAAGACCGGTAGGAATTTCACTTTGTTTTTTGGTGGTTGTCTCAAAAATTGGTTTAGTCGGCATGATCGTAAGTGGCTCAGTGGTGTGCAGAATGGTGTGCATATCACCTGTCGGGGTTTCGGTGGGCGGTCCATCTGTAGATGACGCTGCATCCGTAGATGATGCTGTATCCGTTAGTGATGAAGCCTCTGCGGTTTCTCCCGAAGGATCTCCTGCCGTTGTCTCGCCGGATTCACCGGTAAGAGTTTCTGACGTATCATCGGCAAGAAGTTCTGTCGGAGTTTCCGTAGAGTCGTTTTCTGCCGTGTACCATTCGGGATAGTCATCAAGCCCTAATCCGTATCTCAGAATATTTCTTGCATCTCCCGATTTCACTTTGCCGTCGTTGTCCCAGTCGGCGAGTTTGGCGTCAAAACCGTCACAGACGCTTAAACCGAGAGCATATCGTAATGCCCAGCGTGCGTCTATTGAATTGACTCTCCCGTCGTGATTGACGTCTCCCAACTTGTACCCGCTTGTCGCTGATACCGAAATTGTGCTTACGATACATCCTATCGCTACGATGACAGATACAACAAGCATCAATTGTGAACGCATATCAATGACCTTTTTGTTTTTCATAAAAATCACATCCTTTTTTTATTTTTTTCTTGTCTGACTTTTGGTGATTAGGTAAGAAAGCTGACATCAGCGGGTAAGTTTTGAGTATGTTAAATATCTTTCATAAGCTCAGTAAGGGCAGCAAAGAATTCTGAAGCGGCATTTTTGCCGGGAGAGACGAGGAAACACCAGCTTTCGCTTTCATAAATGTCGCCGGCAGCGTCATATTGAATACCTGCAAGAACGTAATAGTTATCGGGTGCGAGATAGCCAACCGCGTCATTCATAAGGTCGAAAAGAATAATATCTTCACCGAAACAATCGCGAAGGCAGTCATATTCAAAACCGCCGTTTACCTGACTTAATTTTTCGTTACCGACAAGAAGTTCGGAATAAAGTTCGCCGGGGTTCATGACGGCACGAATTGCATTGCCGAACTCCACATAACCGATTTCGGTTACAAAGTAATATTTAGAGCCGTCTTTTACAAGTTTGTTGGATGCGACACCCGCCTTGGAGAGAAGCTTGGCAACATTACTCTGTGCGGTAAACATCATCTGGGCGGATCTGATATTGAGATACGGCTCAACTTCAAAAGTTTCAGTAGCAACGAAACCGTCTTCGTACCATGTGGTATATCCTTCAACCTTACCGGCATATTTTGAAACACCCAAAAGGTCGCCGGTTGCTTCATTTATGGCAATACATTCCTCAACACTCTTGTCCATACCGAGCATTACATAACCGACCTCATAGCCGTAACGCATTGCAGAGTCATGAAAATTTTCAGTAACATTGTCATTAGAGAAAAACCGACCTGTAACATTTGTGCCGACATTTCCCTGAATGTAGATGAAATTATAGCCTGCCTTTTCCATAATCTTATCAATATAATAGATAAAGTCGGCAGAAAGTTTTGTATCTCTTTTAAGACCGACCAACCAGTCGTAAGAAACAATTTCGGGGTGAACGCCGAATGAGGAAATATAGGTGCCGTTTTTGCTTTCTTCGGTAATTTCGTCGGGAGTGAATTTAAGAATATACATATTCTGATCGCAGACTCTGGGGGTTGTACGTGCCCAGATATAGTCGGTGGCATCGTATTTGTAGTATGTCAGAGTACCGGACTGAAGATTTTCGTATGCGGTTTTTATTGATAAGGCGGTTGCATCAATGACTTTATTCAGGAAATCTGCATTTACGCCGGAAAATACATCTTTGCCGGCCATATTGTTAAAGGCTGCCTTGAAAGGATTGTTCCATGCACCCTGAGAGTCAATTCCCGTATGAGTGTGTGAAGCACTGACATTGATTGAGATAATATTGTTTTCTTCAGCGAAATCGGCGACTGCAGCACGGATTTTTCTTACATCGTAGTTTGAAAGACCTACACAGTCAATTGTTGCGAAAATGGCAGTTCCTCTGTCTGTTCCGTCGTTGATTGCGATAGAGCGGACATTTAAGTCCTCGTCATTTCCGTCTTCATCCTTGTGAACTTCGGTTGAATACCAATAGGGTATATAACTGCCTCTTGCGTATTTGCCCTGTACGCCGAAGTCGTCGGGAATGATGGATTCTTTGTCATAGCCTAAATACCAACGGGCATCATCTTCGGCAGCATCAAGGAAGGTTTCCGTTCCCTCATAGAAATCGGCATATTCGTCAAGATTGAAGTCAGCCAGATTTTCAACATCTTTGTTGTCGGGTATCATTCGGGCAAAAATACCGAAAACAATTTCATTGAGAATGAAATCAAGGACTTTGTTAATGCTTGTGGCAAATTTGAATTTTGATTCCTGTTTTGCAGAGAAAATAAATTCTTCCGGAGTTTCGATATTGTCTTCCGCAGATGATACAAATCCGACGGAAAAGGCAGACATTATCAGAACAAGGGAAAGAATTACGGCAATAATCTTTTTCATTTTAAGCTCCTGTTGTCTATTTTTCAGTATTTTTATTTATTTTTTCGGCTTCTTCCTGAGCTTTTTTCGCATCAAGATATTCCGCCCACATTTCGGGATATTTTTCATAAAGACGTTTGGTGATACGCGGATCGGGGTCAACGATTGAGGAAAGACTGCGGTTTGTATTCAAGTAATTGATGATAAACGAAATATATTTTGACATGCTTACATAGGTAAACCAAGGTTTGTTAAGAAGTTCTTTTGTAACATGAACAAGGTTTGTATTGAATACCTGAGTGATATAACCTGCTTCATAAGCTTCATCAAAATTAGCCAGACCTTCGGTATAAAGACCGAATGCGGAGCAGGCAAAAATTCTGCGGGCACCCATTTCCTTTAATTTCTTTGCTGTTTCAAGAATGGAGCCGCCGGAAGAAATCATATCATCAACGATAACAATGTCTTTCTGATAAATGTCTTCCTGAGTACCTAAATATTTATGTTCAAGAATCGGATTTTTGCCGTCAACCGTGCGGCTGTAATCACGACGTTTGTAGAAAGTTCCGAGCGGAACGTGAAGAACGTTTGAATAGCGGATAGCTCTGCTTAAACCGCCTTCGTCGGGGGATATGATAGTGAGTTTCTTAGGATCAATCTTATAGTCAAGGGGATTTTCGGGATGTGCCTGTGCCTCTTTCTTGCCGTATTCGTTTAATGCTTTTATCATCTGATGACGGGTGCTGATGTCTTCAAAAGTATGTTTTGTAATTGCATTCTGAACTCTCGGATCGTGTGCGTCAAAGGTGATAATGTTCTCAACGCCGAGTGAAGTAAGCTCAATAAGTGCACTTGCACAGTCCTGAGATTCACGCTTTGTTCTGCGGTGCTGTCTGCCTTCATAAAGCATCGGCATAATGACGGTCATTCTTCTTGCTTTGCCGTTGATGGCATCGATAATTCTTTTTAAGTCGCAGAAATGTTCATCGGGACTCATCGGTCTGTCTTCACCGAAAAATCTTGTTGTCGCATTGCGGTTAAATACGTCGCAGATGATGAAAACGTCGGCACCGCGGACGGAATCGTTGAGTACGCACTTGCCTTCACCGGTCTGGAAGCGGACAAGGTCGGGATAAATAATGTAATCTTCCGGTATATCGCGGTGAACATCAATACCTTCTTCGGAGACATTTATCGCAACACCGTCATTTTTTCTTTCGGAAACAACCCAAGCATTGATTTCTCTTGCCAGGTCTTCACAGCCTCTTGTGGGAATGATAGCCAACCTGCCTACAGGGATACGTATACCGTCAATAATAAAACTTTCACGCATTTTTTTAATAACTCCTCCTCAAAAAACTCTTGCTTTTTTTACAATTATATGATACCATATATCAGGAATATTTGCAAGTCAAAATTTGCATTTTTAAGGAGTTTTCTTATGTCAAAATTAAAAGCAGCAGTTATAGGTGTCGGCGGTATTTCCGAATGTCATATCAAAGGCTATCGTCAGTTGAAAGATGATGTCGAGGTATACGCATTTTGCGACATCAACCCCGACCGTCTTAAATATATGGGCGACACTTTCGGAATTCCCGAAGAACGCCGTTATCTTGACAAGGACGAAATGCTCAAAGCTCATCCCGAAATTGATATTTGTTCCGTATGCACATGGAACAGTGCTCATGCCGAATGTACCATCGCGGCTCTCAATGCGGGTTGCCATGTTATCTGTGAAAAGCCGATGGCAATGAACGGCGAAGAAGCAAGAGCCATGAAAGAGGCAGCCGACAGGAACGGAAAACTCCTCATGATTGGTTTTGTCCGTCGTCACGGCAGAGATGCAAAGACCTTGATTGACTTTGTCAAGGGCGGATTTTTCGGTGATATGTATTACGCAAAAGCCACCTATGTCCGCAGAAACGGTGCTCCGGGCGGCTGGTTCGGCGACAAGTCCCGTTCAGGTGGCGGCCCCGTCATCGACTTGGGTGTTCATGTTATCGACCTTTGTAAATATATTATGGGAAATCATAAGCCCGTATCCGTCTATGCGGCTACTTTCGATAAGATTGGCGACAGACGTCATCTTGAAGAAAGCAAGGCTTGGGTATCAACCGGCAGAGCCAAAAATGATATTTTCGACGTTGAAGATTTTGCGACGGCTCTTATTCGTTTTGATAACGGTGCAATTATCAGCCTTGAAACAAGTTTTTCGCTTAACACGGCAGAGCCTCGTGCCGAGATTGAAATTTACGGAGATAAGGGCGGTGCAAAATTGGGCGATGAGGTTACGATGGCATCCGACCTTTGCGGTCATCTCGTTGATTTAAGTTTCCCGTCAAACAAGAATTTTGTATTTGAAGAAAGTTTTGACGCAGAAATTAAAAATTTCGTCGATGCGGTCTTGGGCAGAGCCGAATGTCTTGCTCCCGCAGCAGACGGTGTTTCTCTTATGGATATTATCGACGCAATCTACAAGAGTGCCGCAACCGGTTCAGAGGTAAAAATCTAAGTAATGAACAAAGAGTTTATTGACAATTTTATGTCGCATCAGGAATTTCCCGAAGAAGCGATAAAAGAATTTGACAGGCTTATTGACCTTATCAACAACGATTTATATTATTCCGCATATTTCGACGGTGTTGTCGATGCTTTTTATGCTGACAAAAATCAGCATTCCGAAATTTTTATTGCGATTTCCGACAAACTCGCCGAAAAGATGAAAGAGAATACCTATACGCTTCAGATGCTTTTCCTGTTGGCGGCTCTGCCTCGTCTTTTTGAAAAGTATAAGGAGCAGGAAATTGACGAACAGATTTTCTGGGACTCAACTCTCGACTTGCGTGCAAAACTTGTCGAATGTCATAAGTGCAAATCCGTCTGGGGTACTTTCGTCACGGGCTGGTTCGGAAGATTTTATGAACTTGACCGCTTTGCCTTGGGACGTTTCCAGTTTGAAAAGAACACCTATGACGGTGCGGTTTATGAAAAAGGCGATATTATCGTAAAACCCGGTGATAAGGTCTACGGTTTTCATATCCCCTCACATCCCGTTTCGCTTACCGACGAGGTGCGTTTTGACAGTTATAGGCGAGCATACGAGTTTTATAAGGCACGCGACAATTTTGAAGGTCCGATTATTTTTACCTGTTCGTCATGGCTTTTGTTCCCGCCTTATGCAAAAGCATTGGGTGAACAGTCGAATGTTTCCAAATTCCAAAAGGATTTTGACTTAACCTGCGTAAAAGAAAAGGACAAGTTTTACGACGCATGGCGTGTTTATTACGCAAACGGCGATTTACCGGTTGAGGATTGGCAGGAAGACACTTCCATGCAGAGAAAACTTAAAAAGCATTTCCTTGACGGCGGGATGGCTGGCGATGCCTACGGTTTTATCGTCTTTGACGGTGAAAAGATTATTAACTGATGAAAAGTGGGGCAACCCGCTTTTTTCTTATCTGTTTGTTGTCGTTCAATATTAAAAATAGTCATTGAGAAAAAACGAGAAAAACATACGAATAAACGAGAAAACAAGAGCAATTCAAGATTATATTAAAAAAGTTGAAAAATTTACTTGACAAAGCGAAAAAAGTATGATAATATGTCAAGGCACTTTACGAAAAGGAGAAAGTTATGTCAACTTATATGCCTAAAGCAGGCGACATCACACGTAATTGGTACGTTATTGATGCTGCCGGCAAAACTCTCGGCACAGTTGCCGTTGAGGCCGCAAACCTTCTTCGCGGCAAGAACAAGCCGACTTTTGCTCCGCATTTTGATTGCGGCGACTGCGTTATCGTTATCAACGCATCTCAGGTTGTTTTAACCGGCAAGAAGCTTGATCAGAAGATGTATTATCATCACACCGGTTATATCGGTAACCTCAAGAAGATTAAGTACAGCACCCTTATGGAAAAGAAGCCCTGCTTCGTAATTGAAAAGGCTGTCAAGGGTATGCTTCCCGACAACAAACTCGGTGCTGCCGCTTTTACTCGTCTTCATGTTTATGAAGGTGAAAATCACAAGCACGAGGCTCAGAAGCCTGTCGCTTGGGAATTTTAAGGAAGGAGAGAGATAAATGTACGAAGGTAATCCTTATTTTTACGGTACAGGCAGAAGAAAAAAGTCTGTCGCCCGTGTCCGTGTTTATTCCGGAACAGGCAAAATCATTATCAATGACAGAGAAATTGATGATTATTTCGGTCTTGAAACATTAAAACTCATCGTTCGTCAGCCTCTCGCTCTTACCGAAACAGAAGGCAAGTTCGATATTATCTGTCGTGTAAACGGCGGCGGTGTTACAGGTCAGGCCGGTGCAATTCGTCACGGTCTTTCCCGTGCACTTCTTCAGTATGACGAGGAACTTCGTCCCGCACTCAAGAAGGCTGGTTTCCTCACTCGCGACCCGAGAATGAAGGAAAGAAAGAAGTACGGTCTCAAGGGTGCTCGTCGTGCTCCGCAGTTTTCAAAGAGATAATCACTCTTACGAGAGATGTTTGCAAAATGCTCTGCTCCAAGCAGGGCTTTTTTCAACTGCGGACATCCTCACAATGCTGCCGCATTGTTGCGGTTACTCCGAAAAACAGTCCACCGGACTGTTTTTTCCCGTCATAACAGTTCTCAAAGAGATAATTTCTATCTGGGGCAAATTCTTATCATACACTCTGCATCTTGCAGGGTGTGTTTCTGTATATATTATGATAATTTCAGCCAAGTTTAGCTTGTGAGGAACAGACAAAACCGAAAATATCTATTGACAAGCTATAGATATTTCGTTAAAATAAAAAAAGAGACTAAAAACAGATATTTCTTTTTATCAATTTAGCCGTCAATTATATTATTGACCTTTTATTTTGGAGTTTATATGGAGAAATTAAGTAAAAAAGGCAGTGTGCCGACAAAAGTAAGAAAGTCCAATCTGGAACTGTATCGCATAATCACAATGATAGCCATTGTGGCTCATCATTATGTTGCCCATTCGGATTATATGGCAATAGGCGGGGTACTTGACAGCAATCCTTTGTCTTGGCGTGCAATGTTTATTGCAGTATTCGGAGCATGGGGGAAAATCGGTATAAATTGTTTTGTGCTTATTACAGGTTATTTTATGTGCAAATCAAATATCACTGCCAAAAAATTTGCCAAACTTTTTTTGGAATGGGCTTTTTACAAACTCATTATTTCCTTAATTTTTATCCTAACCGGTTATGTAGAACTGTCATTATCTGCTATTGTTGATCTGCTTATCCCTATAAAAGAAATTTCAAGAGGTTTCACGGCTTGCTATTTCATTTTTTTCTTGACAATTCCTTTCTTGAATATTTTGATAAAAAATTTGGATGAGAAAAAACATATCAAATTGCTTTTATTGAGCTTGTTTACTTATACATTATTCGGCTCTTTGCCGAAGTTCAGCGTAAGGATGAATTATGTGTCGTGGTTTATTGTTTTGTATTTTATCGCCTCTTATATTCGTCTTTATCCGAAACCAATATTTGAAAAGACAAAAATTTGGAGTGTAATGTCGCTTGTTACCGTAATTTTGGGAGCAGCTTCGGTTATAGTATGTCAAGCTATAAGCAAGCCTCGCTATTTCTTTGTAACTGATTCTAATGCAATTCTTGCGGTTATAATCGGAGTTAGTTCGTTTATGTTTTTCAAAAATGTTAATATTAAACAAAGTCGTTTTATCAATACTGTTTCCGCAACGACATTTGGTGTACTGTGCATACATGCAAACAGTGCAAATATGACTCGATGGCTATGGATTGACACTTTGAAAAATGTTGAGATGTTCAATTCAGATTATTTGGTTATCCACGCATTTGGCAGCGTTTTGGGAATATTTATCATCTGTGCCGTTATTGATTTATTGCGGATTCATCTGATTGAAAAGCCGTTCTTTAAGGTTTGGGATAAACGCTGGAATTTGGTTTTGGAGAAATACGAAAAAATCGAGAGCAAAATCTGCAAGAAGTTTAATATATGGGGGAATTAATATATAATTATTTTTTAATCCGTTAGGCTTAGACTGTTTTTTCCCGTCGTAACAGTTCTCCAAAAGATAATTCCTATCTGGGACAAATTCTTATCACACACTCTGCATCTTGCAGGGTGTTTTTTCATCTGTATAGATGTTCGGCTAACAAAATAACAGCTCCTTCGGGGCTGTTTTGTTATTACGGCAGAGAGTGATAGGATGAGTTTTCCATCCGCCGTTTTCTTTGAATATATTAAAAATTAACCCTTATTTTTTATGGGTTAAGGGTACAAAATTTAATGGTTAAGGGTATACAAAATAGAGGTTAAAGGTACAAAAAATAGGGGTTAAAGGTACAAAAAATAGGGGTTAAAGGTACAAAAAATAGGGGTTAAAGGTATAAAAAATAGGGGTTAAAGGTACAAAAAATAGGGGCAAATAATATTAAGGAGTAATATTAAGGAATAACACTAATGAATAATACTGATGAATAACATCAATCAACAAATTAAGAAATTTATTTTATTGGAGGGAGAGGATGAAAAGAAGAAAATGAAATTAAATTGCATTAAAAAATATTTTTGCGAAACCTACTTGACAGGATTTTCAATCTGTGATACAATATGACTGTGAAAAAGAATTGCACAGAACAGAATAAAGGTAAAATTTGAATGGGGTATGAAAATGGGTTTATTGTTGTGCCTAAGGATTTGATATTCAGTCAGAAATACAAAAGTCTTTCCGGTACGGCAAAGTTGATATATATTGTACTAAAAGACAGGATGAATCTTTCAATAAAGAACGGTTATACTGACGACAGCGGAAATCCCTGTGTGGTTTACACTCACGATAGCCTTTCGGATGTACTTAATTGGTCTAAACAGACAATCTCAAAAGCAATGAATGAGTTGGTGTCTTTCGGACTTATCAGTCGTTATCAAAGAAACGGGTGCAAACCGGATTTCATTTATGTCAAGGAGGTAGCGGACGCAAAGCCCGCAGAGCAGGGGAAAGAGATGGTAGAAAGTGAAGAAAACAAAGAGAGCAAGGTCGGCGAGAGCAGCGGATATAAAGAAGTGAGCAAAGTCGACGAGAGCAGAGATTATAACGAATTAAGTGAGGATGAAAAGGTGAGCGTTGATAATAGTACAGACAGTTATAGTAAAGTATGCGGAGATAATTCCGACTATGATTTTTCCGGTTTTCCCGATATTACCGAAGCTTCCGCAGTTTTCGAAAGTTCGGACTGTACCGACTATACCGACGAGATAAGGGGGAAGATAGATTATGATATGTTACTTAAAGTCGGGAACAGGAAAGAGGAGCTTGATATGTTTGTTTCAACGGTAAACGATGTGCTTAAAAGCGGACAAAGGGCGATGAGAATATGCGGTGAGACCTATCCGATAAAGGTCGTAAAAGAGCGATTTCGTGATATTGACAGGGGGACTTTTGAATATGTGAGTGAAATTTTGTCCCGCAATAAAGGCGAAAT
>DUNU01000002.1 GCA_012839185.1 Clostridiales bacterium
CGTCCGCCACTAACTTTAGTCCCCGAAAGGATTAAAGTCCGTTCGACTTGCATGTGTTAGGCACGCCGCCAGCGTTCGTCCTGAGCCAGGATCAAACTCTCTAAATAATTATATCTAATCATCTTCTTAAAGAATTTCTCTAAGAATATGCTTAAATCATATTTCGAGTTCTTTCTACTCATCTTTTGCGTCGCTGACGCTTTTGTATTTCTCCGGAAATACTTTAATCGGAAGTTTTTTATAAAACTTGCCTCAAAAAAATTATCGGGTTCTTTGAATACAGTTGTTATCTGATTTTCAAGGTTCGGTTCGACCGTCAACTACATAAGCACCAACGCTATATCTTTCGCCATATCCTCATGCTTCCGTCGTGCGGTCTGCTGCTTCCCACTTTTTTCGGGAGAGCCTATTGATTATATCACATCTCACAAACTTTGTCAAGAACTTTTTTTAGCTTCGATAAGCTTTTTTACTTAAAACAGCATTATTCAAAACAAATTGCGAAAAACAGCTTGGTTAGTATACCATTACACTCATTCTTTGTCAAGAACTATTTTTTGCCTGCTTCAAACTGCTCCGGGTGTTTGACGAAAAAATTTGCAATATAGCATGATTTTTAAATTTTTATTCGCTTACAATAAAATATGAAATAAATAAATTGTTAAAAAGTACTTGATTTATTTTTTATTTCATTGCATAATGTAAAGAGATGAATTTTTATCTTAGGAGCTTATTATGAAAACATTTTTATTTCAAGGCGATTCAATTACAGATGCCGATCGTTCCCGAAACAATGATGATATGCTTGGTTGTGGCTATGCAACAATAGCTGCCGGTATGCTTATGAGCAAATACCCCGGAGAAATCCGTTGTATTAACAGAGGAATTTCCGGTGATCGCTCAATCAATCTTCTTGCCAGAATCAAAGTTGATTTTATCAATCTCAAACCTGATTATATCAGTATTCTCATCGGCGTTAACGATGCCTGGCATGATACTAATATCGAAAATCCCAACGGTGTTTGTGTCGAAAACTACGAAGAATACCTTGATATGCTCATTTCAAAACTCAAGAAGGCTTTACCCGACACCAAGATATTTATTCTTGAGCCATTCTTGCTGAAAGGGTCTGCGACAACAGAGAAATGGAATTACTTTAATAATGAAGTTTTACTCCGTGCAAAAGTTGCAAAGGCGATTGCTGAAAAATACGGTCTCCCCTTCGTTCCGCTTCAGGAGATGCTGGATAAAGCTTGCGAAAAAGCTCCTGCCGAATGGTGGCTTCTTGACGGCGTACATCCGTCCGTAGCAGGACACACTCTCATTGCCAAAGAACTTGTAAAAGTCGTTGAGGTCAACCTTTAATCATTTTGACCAATTTCCTTTATTTTTGCAAATATTATTGTATAAATTGTCAAAAAGACTCTTGCATTTTTTTATTTTTTATGCTATAATACAACACGTAATAAGCTATTATGGAGGCGAATATGCAAAAACCCACAAAAACAGACATCTCAGTTCCCATGTATTTATTTCATCAGGGGAAAAATTCAAGAGCCTATGAATTTTTGGGTTCACACAGAATTTCGCCCAAAGAAGTAGTATTCAGGGTATGGGCACCAAATGCAGCATCGGTTTCTGTTGTAGGAGATTTTAACAATTGGGACAATTTGAGAAATCCTTGCAACAAACTCAATTCCGGTGGTATTTGGGAATGTACAATTAAGGGGATTAAACAATTTGATACATATAAATATTGTATTTTCACCCATTCGGGTAAAGAGATTTTGAAATGTGATCCCTACGGTTTCCATGCGGAAACTCGTCCTGCAAATGCTACAAAATTTTACGACATTGATAAATGCTATAAGTGGGCAGACGATGAATGGATGAAGGCTCGAGAAACCAAAAACATTTATCACAGTCCGATGAATATTTACGAAGTCCATGCAGGTTCATGGCGTCAGCATGATGACGGAAACTTCCTTTCTTATCGGGAATTGGCAGATAAGCTTGTAAAATATGTTTCAAATATGGGATATACACACATTGAAGTTATGCCGATTATGGAACATCCGTTTGACGGCTCGTGGGGCTATCAAGTTACCGGATATTATGCCGTAACATCCCGCTACGGAACACCAAAAGATTTCATGTATTTCGTTGACAAATGCCACCAGGCAGGCTTAGGTGTCATTCTCGACTGGGTGCCGGCACATTTCCCGAAAGATGCTCACGGTTTGGCAGAGTTTGACGGTGAATGTTGTTACGAATACGAAGACGACCGCAAGGGAGAACACAAATCATGGGGTACAAAAGTATTCGACTACGGCAGAAATGAAGTTCGCTCATTCTTAATTTCAAATGCTGAATTTTGGTTTGACAAATATCATATAGACGGATTAAGAGTTGACGCCGTTGCAAGTATGTTATATCTTGATTATGACAGAAAAGACGGTGAATGGATTGCAAACAAGCATGGAGAAAACAAAAATCTCGAAGCAATTTCATTTATTCAGGACTTAAATGAAGCAATATTCCGGGATTTCAAAAATCCGCTCATGATTGCCGAAGAAAGTACTGCGTGGCCCATGGTTTCAAAGCCGGTATTTGCAGGCGGTCTGGGATACAATTTCAAATGGAATATGGGCTGGATGAACGATATTCTTGAATACATCAGTCTTGACGGATGGTTTAAGAAATTCAATCACGATAAAGTTACATTCTCATTTATGTATGCCTTTTCCGAAAATTTTGTATTACCGATTTCTCACGACGAAGTAGTACACGGCAAAAAATCACTTCTTAACAAAATGCCCGGCAGCTATGAAGAAAAATTTGCGGCTATGCGTTCATTTTTGGGATATATGTATGCACATCCGGGGAAGAAACTATTATTCATGGGACAAGAATTCGGTCAATTTATAGAATGGAACGAAAATCAGCAACTCGACTGGCACTTGCTTGACTATGAGAAACATAAAAAACTTCAGGCATATTCCAAAGCACTTAACTTATTCTATAAAAATAATTCTCCTATGTGGGAAATTGACGATTCCTGGGAAGGATTCAAGTGGATAGTCAGCGATGACAACGAAAATTCCGTTGTTGCATTTATGCGTAAAGATGAGAAAAACAAAACGATTATTGCAATATGCAATTTCACAAATGTCACCCGTGAGGAATATTCAATCGGTGTGCCCAGAATGGGCAAGTATAAAATAGTTTTCAATTCCGACTCGACGAAATTCGGCGGAGAAGGAGTAATAAAGAAAACTGTCTATACTGCAAAAAAGAAACCAATGCATGGTTTTTCTCACAGTATAACCTTAAAACTTCCCGCCTTGTCTACACTATATATAGAGCCGATAGAATGGCATTAAAAATACAAAAATCAATTTCGCAACACATATTTTGAGAAAAGAATCAGAAAGGATAAAACAATGGCAAGAAAACAAGAATGTATTGCTATGTTATTAGCAGGCGGTCAGGGCAGCCGTTTAGGTGTTTTGACGAGAAATATCGCCAAACCTGCCCTTCCTTACGGCGGAAAATATCGGATTATCGACTTTCCGCTGTCAAACAGCATCAATTCCGGAATCACGACAGTAGGCGTTTTGACTCAATATCAACCTTTAGTGCTCAACGATTATATCGGTAACGGTGCTGCTTGGGATTTAGACAGAGAATTCGGTGGAGTACATATTTTGTCCCCCTATCAGCAAATCGGCGAATCGCAGTGGTATAAAGGCACGGCAAACGCAATCTATCAAAACATAAATTTCATTGATAGATATAATCCCGAATATGTAGCTGTTTTATCCGGCGACCACATCTACAAAATGAATTACGCAAAAATGCTCGATTTCCATAAGAAAAAGGGTGCCGATTGTACCATTGCAATGATGGAAGTTCCGTGGTCGGAGGCTTCTCGTTTCGGACTTATGTTTGTTGACGACAACGGCAAAATTACCGCATTTGAAGAAAAGCCGAAAAATCCAAAAAGCAATATGGCATCCATGGGCGTATACATTTTCACCTGGTCAAAACTTCGCAAATATTTAATTGAGGATGAGGCTAAGGAAGGCTCTTCAAACGACTTCGGCAAAGATGTTATACCAGCAATGCACGAAAACGGTGAAGGTATGTTTGCCTATCGTTTTGACGGTTATTGGAAAGATGTCGGTACAATCGAATCTCTTTGGGATGCAAACTTGGAATTATTAACCGAATCGAGCGGTATCGACTTAAATGATGAATACTGGAAGATTTATGCTAAAAACACTGCAAATCCTCCGCAATATGTTGCAAATACCGCAGAACTGCAAAACGGTATTTTAGGTGCCGGTGATTATATCGCAGGTAAAGTTGATTATTCGGTTTTATTCTCAAATGTAAAAATCGAAGAAGGAGCTTTGGTTGAATTCTCGGTAGTAATGCCCGGTGCGGTAATTAAAAAAGGTGCAATTGTCACCCATGCAATAATCGGCGAAAACTGTGTTATCGAGGAAAATGCAAAGGTCGGAGAAAGACCGGAAAACTTTGAACACGGTGAAGGCTGGGGCGTATCAGTTGCAGGTCCTGGAACTACGATCCATAAAAATGCAGTCTTGACTGCAGGAAAAATGATAGAAAATAATATTGAGGAGGGTGTAACAATATGAACGGCAAAAATTGTATCGGTTTAATTTATTCCAACAGCTACGACAAGGCTCTTCCTCAACTTGCAGATCTGCGTACTATGGGATCGGTTCCTTTCGGCGGTCGTTATCGTCTTATCGACTTTCCGCTTTCAAATATGGTAAATGCCGGCATTTCTAAAGTCGGCGTGGCTACCAGCACAAAATTCAGAAGTCTCCTCGACCATGTCGGTCAAGGAAAGCCTTGGGATTTGTCACGTAAAAATTCCGGTCTCGCTTTTCTTCCCCCTTTTGACGGTCACTCAAATATCCGTGAAGAAACACGTATCGGCTCACTCATTTCCAATATCACATATCTTGAAGATGCTCTTGAGGAATATGTTATCTTCTCCGACAGTAATGTTCTTTGTAATATTGACTTAACCGTCATGTTGAATTTCCATGTTTCAAAAAATGCTGATGTTACATTTGGTTACATTAACGGTGAATATCCTAAACTCTCCGACAAATTAGTCTTTAAGTTTGACGAGAATGATAAAGTAACCGATATGTCTCTGCCAAGCAGTGTTAACGGTAATGTTGATTATTTTGCTCATATCTGCATTATGTCCCGTCGTCTTATGCTTCAATTTTTAAACGAAGCGCAGGCATACAATTATACAAGCTTTGAGAGGGATATTCTTCTGCCGAAAGTCAAAACACTCAATATGTACGGCTATAAATTGCCCGGTTTTGTCCGCACCATTGATTCCATTCAATCTTACTACAACATTTCAATGGAACTTCTTGACGAGAAAAATCGCAATTGTCTTTTTAATCCCGAAAGACCTATATTTACAAAAGTACACGACGACAGCCCAACGACATATAAAACCGGAGCAAATGTTTCCAATTCTCTTGTTGCTGACGGTTGCATTATCAAAGGCACGGTCGAAAATTGCATAATTTCGCGTGATGTTATTATTGAAGAAGGTGCCGTTGTAAAAGATTCCGTCATTATGCAGGGCAGCATTATCAAAGAAAATGCTGAATTGCATTTTGTAATTACGGATAAAGACACTGTCATTTCCTCAAACAGAAAACTTATGGGGGACAAAGCATATCCGTTCTTTATTCCAAAGGGAGTAACAATGTAATTTCCCAAACCCAAATTCCCATTTACATTTAAGGAGAAAAACAATGAAAGTTTTATACGCCGTCAGCGAAGCAAGACCCTTTGTTGTATCCGGTGGTCTTGCGGATGTAGCAGGCAGTTTACCTCAGGCATTAAGAAAAAGAATGGTCGGAGTACGTGTCGTTCTGCCTCTTTATGACAGCATTCCGCAAGAATACAAAGACCAGATGAAGTTCATTACACATATTACCGTTCCTGTTGCGTGGAGAAGACAGTATTGCGGTATTTTTGAATATCGTCAAGATGGTGTAGTATATTATTTTTTGGATAATCAATATTATTTCAAGCGTGACGGACTTTATGGCTATTATGATGATGCTGAACGTTTTGCCTTCTTCTCCCGTGCGATATTGGAAATTATCCCCTATATCAACTTTAAGCCCGACATTATCCATTGCAATGACTGGCAAACTGCATTAACCCCTGTTTACTATACTGCCATGTACTCAAAAAATCCTGATTATCACAACATTAAGACCGTCTTGACAATTCACAATATTCAATATCAAGGTCTTTACGGCATGGAACTTATCGGGGATATTATCGGTCTTGACGGTTATGATGTTTCGTTGGTTGAATATGACGCCTGCGTAAACTTCTTAAAGGGCGGAATTGAGTGTTCAAATAAAGTTACCACCGTAAGTCCTTCTTATGCAAAAGAAATATTGGATCCTTGGTATTCTCACGGTCTTGACAGCATTTTAAGAGCAAGAGAATGGAAGCTTCAGGGTATATTAAACGGTATATCCACCGACTACTATAACCCTGAAGATGATGAAGATATTGCAGCAAATTATTCCGCACAAAAGCCAAAAAACAAGGCTAAATGCAAAGCCGCACTGCAAAAGAAATTGGGACTTCCCGAAAACAAAGATACTCCAATTATCGGTATGGTATCCCGCTTGGTTTCGCATAAAGGTCTTGATTTGGTCAAAACTATTGCCGAAGAACTTGTTTCTGCTGAAAATGTTCAACTTGCCGTCTTGGGCAGCGGCGACAAGATTTATGAAGATTATTTCAAATATCTTGCAGAAAAATATCCTGACAAAGTCAGTTTTACCGCTGCATTTGATGCAAAACTTGCAAAAGAAATTTACGCAGGCTCGGATATGTTCTTAATGCCCTCAAAAAGTGAGCCCTGCGGTCTTTCTCAGATGATTGCTCTGCGTTACGGCTCCATTCCGATTGTCCGTGAAACCGGCGGTCTTAAAGACAGCGTATTTGATTCGGGACTCGGTGAGGGTAACGGTTTTACATTCTCAAACTACAATGCTCACGATTTGCTTCACTGCATCCGTCGTGCCATTGAGGGCTACAAGGATAAGAAGGGCTGGGCAATGCTTCAACAACGTGCTATGGAGAGCGATTATTCATGGAAACGCTCTGCCGGCGAATATATTAAAATGTATAAGGAAATTTTGGACTGATGGCTAAATTTATTTTATCCGCTTTTGCAGACGAAGCGGGAAAAACGCTTCTTGAACAGATTGATGCTCTTAAAGCTAACAACTTTACCGCACTTGAACCTCGCGGTCTTGATAAAGGTAATATCTCTACATACACCCCCCAAATGTGCAAGGAAGTAAAGAAAATTCTTGACGATAACGGAATTATTGTTTCATCTATGGGTTCACCCTTCGGAAAAATCAATATTCATGATGACTTCAATGCTCATTTTGACAGTTTCAAAGTTTGTGTTGAAAATGCAAATATTTTAGGCACAAACAAAATTCGTATGTTCTCGTTCTATAAGAATGATGACGAAAAATGGGAAGACCTTCGTGATGATATTTTTGAAAAACTCGATATTATGGCGACATATTCACTTAAAAACGGTGTGCTTTGCTGCCATGAAAACGAGAAAGATATTTACGGAGATACGGACACCCGTTGTCTTGATATATTGAAGACATTTGAGGGAAAAATCCGCGGAGTATTCGACCCTGCAAACTTTATTCAATGCGGTGTTCAAATTCTTCCCGCCTATGAAATGCTTGCACCTTATATCGAATATATGCACATCAAAGACGGTCGCTATGCTGACGGTTCCATCACTCCTCCCGGCAAAGGTGACGGCAATTTAGTCGAGCTTCTCAGATTATTCAATAAAGCAGAAGGTGAAAAATTCCTCACTTTAGAGCCACATCTTAAAGTCTTCGCCGGTCTTTCCGAACTTGAAAAAGAAGGCGGAACAGCCGATGTTCTCAAAGATGACTATACCTATCCGACAAATCGTGATGCCTTTAATGCTGCGGCGAACGCACTACATGAAGTCCTTGCTCAAATCTGACCCTATGAAAAATCGGTACTTCGGTGCCGGTTTTTTATTTTGGATTGCTCTTATTTTTCTTTAAAAAACTATTGTATTTTTTGGGGGTTTGTGTTATTATATATGATGTATGTAGTATAGTAAGGTGATATTATGAAAAAAATATTTAAGCTTATCGGGCTTGTCCTGATTTTATGTAGCTTATTAAGTATATTGATAACCGCAAACGCAACGGCAACAAGCGGAAAATGCGGAGAAAAAGCAACTTGGAATTTTGATTCCGGCACATTAACCATTTCCGGTGAAGGAGAAGTTACAAAGAATGCGGATTGGAAAAATTACAAAAATACAGTTTTTACAATCATTGTCGAGGAAGGTATCGGTAAAATCCTTTCGGGTGTTTTTTCTGATTTTACCGCTGTAACAAAGGTATATCTCCCGAAGTCTATCTATAATTTCAGAACTGATGCTTTTACAAACACGGGGAATATAAAGTTTTATTGTTTCAAAGATTCTACAGTCGCAAAAATAATAGCAGACGAAAAATTAAATTTACATATTCACAGCTTTGATTATGCAAACCCAAAAGTATTTAACCCAACCTGCACAGAAGACGGCTATAATTCTTTTGTTTGTAATGCCGGTGACAACTGTCAATATATCGAAATAAAAATTACCTCAGAATCCTTGGGGCATGCGTTACTGGATGCAAACGGAATGGAAATCCCTTACAGCCAAGGACAAACAACCAAACAGCCAACTTGTACCGAAAAAGGTAAAATTGAATGGGTATGCGGAAGATGTGGGAAAGAACTTGCACCTCCCGTTGAGATTCCTGCTCTCGGTCACGACTGGGAAGAAAAAATCGAAGAAGAACCTACCTGTGAAAGAATGGGAAAGAAAACCCGTACTTGTAAGCGATGCAAATTAAAAGATCCTGATTTTGTACAAGCTATACCGAAATTAAAACACAACTGGGTTGAAAAAATAAAACTTGCTCCGACCTGTACCGCTGACGGATTGAAAGAAAAATACTGCACTTCCTGTAAAAATACCATCGAGGAAATAATCCCCGCCACCGGACATTCGGCTGGTGAAATTAAAGAAATAATTGCTCCGACCTGCGAAAACCCCGGACTTTCTTCATATATTTGCCTAAACTGCGGAAAAGAAATAACTTTTGAAACTGCTCCTTCAGGTCATAACGAAGGCAAAAAGACAACCACGGTTAAACCAACCTGCACAGAAACCGGCACTTGGATTGTTCCTTGTACTCGCTGCGAAAAGGTGCTTGATTCAGGTAGTATTGACGCACTTGGTCATAAGTTTTCAAACCTGTGGACTTATGAAATGATAAACAACAACTGCCAGAACGGTGGTATAAGATACCATAAATGTGAGCGATGCGATGAGAGAATTGACGAAGAAAAAGTAGATAAAACCGAACATGTATATTCCGAAGGCTATGTTCCGATTATTCCCGCAACCTGTCTTAAAGGCGGAACGGAAGGTATTTGCTGTATCCGTTGCGGAGTTTATACCACAAGCCGTCCGACAGAAGCTCTCGGACACGATTTTGGCGATACATTTGAAACAGATGTTGAGCCTACATGCACAGAGAAAGGCAGGATGAGTATTCACTGCTCCCGTTGTGACGCAACAAGCACTGAAAAAGAAATACGGGCTCTCGGACATGATTATGTTTTAACGGAGATTATCACCGATTCAACTTGCTCTCAATTCGGTGTCGGTACAAAAACCTGTACTCGTTGTAAAGATGTAAAGCCTGCTCAGGTAGAAAAGAAAGCTCATACAAGTGATGCTCCGGGAATTTTGGTAGAACCAACCTGCACAAGTTTCGGTGCAATATATTATCAATGTGCCGTCTGCGGTGAAGTTTATATCACTGACAGAAAAGAAGCTCTCGGACATCGTTGGGATAAAGAAAAGACGCTTGAAATTCCGGCAACCTGCACTCATGACGGCTCAAGAAGTCGAACTTGTGCTGACTGCGGATATATTGAAAATGAAGTATTAAAAGCAAAGGGACATTATTTTTCAGACTGGATACTTGCAGAAAATTCCACCCTTCTGATTGCCGGTTACGAAATACGCACTTGCAGAACTTGTCAGGGAACGGAAAGAAGAGATCTTCCAAAACTTGCCGGCAAGGTGTTAAAAGACGAAGCCACCGGTATTGTTGTGTCATATCAATCCGATTTACACAAAGGCGAAATGACTCTTGTAATAAAAGATGTTCTTGACGAAAAAGATAAATACAGTAAAGTCCAAATTAACGGTGTCACAAAACTCTGGCAGGTCACTTTACTGGAAGACGGAAAACCCATTGCAGATGATGAGCTTTATCTCGTTTCCGTTCCCAAAGGGGAAATTGCCGGCGGTCTGCTTCAAGTATATATGGTAGACAGTTTAGGTTATCCCCGCTCAGTTGAATATACACTTCAATTCGATGAGGTTGTCTTTGAAACGACAATAAAAGGCTGTGTCGCACTCGCATCGGCATTACCCGATGAAGCGACAAAGGGATTTATAAAAGGCGATGTCAATTTTGACGGCAGCGTTAAGGCAACGGATGCAAGACTTGCTCTTCGTATCGCCTTGGGGCTTGAAGAAACAAATCCTGCGATATTGGAAGTCGGCGATCTGGACGGTGACGGGAAAATAACGACACAAGAAGCAAGAAAAATTTTAAGAGTTGCTCTCGGGCTTGATACATTTGAAGGAGATAACGAAGAATGAAATTGAGTGTCTTGGGCTCTTGCGGTCCCTATCCGTCAAAAACGGGCTGTTTAAGCGGATATTTAATTGAAACCGGCGGCAAAAAAATTATGCTCGATATGGGTTCGGGCAGTCTTCACAACTTGACAAAAGTATGTGATTTAGACAGTTTGGATGCTATATTTATCTCCCACCTTCACTTTGACCATACAAGCGACTTGCTCCCATTCCAATATTATTTAGATGTTCGAAAAAATCCTATCACGCTCTATATTCACGAAAGTAACAGTGAATACTATAAATTGCTCACGGGACATCCGAAATTCAATATCGCAAATATAAACGAAGGTGATGTCAGAAATTTCGGTCCTGCAAGCCTCTCATTTTTTGAGTTGGAACATTCGGCTAAAAATTTTGCAATCAAAATCACAACTCATGATACCGTTTTTGTCTATACCGGAGACACCGTATTTACCGAAAAATTATATGATATTTGCGAGGATGCCGATTATCTTCTTGCCGACTGTGCAAAGCCGGATAATTTTAACGGATCTCACGCAAAATTATCCGAAATGTTCAATATGTGCAAAGAATTAAACATTCAATTATTGGTAACACATTTCAGTCCGAATACAAATCCCAAAAAGGATTTTTCATCATTTAAGGAAATAGAAATCGTTGAAGAAATCAGTGTTTATGAATTATAGGAGGAAATTATGTACAGTTCAATTATTATCGGTCATGTAACCATGGATGAAAACATCGACCATCTGGACAACAGCGTTTATGTGGCAGGCGGTGCTGTCTTATATTCATCAGCCTCGGCATATGCCCTCGGACACAATGTTCTGGCAATTACCAAACTTGCGGAGAAAGATAAAGACAGGGCAAAAGAATTCACTTTACCTCCGGAGAGAGTTATTGTATTACCCTCAACCGACTCTTATCTTATGTATAACAAGTATTTAACTCCCGACAAAGAACGCAGAATTTGTCGTTGTGATGCTCATGGTGATGGTTTTAAAATTGAAGATATTCCCGAAAATTTGGAAGCACATATTTATCATCTTGCAGGTCTTACCTACGGCGATTTTGACAACGATTTAATCAAAGGACTTGCTAAAAGAGGCAAAGTAGCTGTTGATGTTCAGGGTTTCTTACGTCATCGTGCCGATGACCATTCAATGTATTTTGAAGATTGGGCAGACAAAAAAGAAATGCTCCCGTATATCTATTATCTTAAAACCGATGCAGCAGAGGCGGAAATTATGACTGGCACTTCCGACCGCAAAAAAGCCGCAGAAATTCTTTATTCATGGGGCTCAAAGGAAATTGTTATTACACATAACACCGAAGTTTTAGCCTATGACGGCAAGGATTTTTATACCTGCCCCATTAAATCAAGAAATTTAAGCGGCAGAACAGGTCGCGGAGATACAACTTTTGCCGCATACTTAAATGAACGGCTGAACAACAATATTGAAACGGCTCTTTTATGGGCAACCGCAACCGTATCCCTCAAAATGGAAACCGTCGGTGTGTTCAAAGGTACAAAAGCCGATGTTCAGGCATATATTGATGAGTTTTACAAATAATATAAGACTTTTTAATATTCAATTTAATCTCAAAACAAACGAGGAATTATGAGCTTCTTAAAAAAGTTAAAAGGCAAAATCTGGTACGGTGTCGGTGCAATCGGTCTTGATTTAAGTTACGGAATGTTTTATTCCTATCTCGCAAAATATATGACCGATATTCTTCAACTGAACAACACATTCTTACTTTTGCTTACTCCCATTGCCCGTATATGGGACGCAATCAACGACCCGATGATGGGAACAATCGTTGATAACACAAAAACGAAGATGGGCAAATATCGCCCGTGGATTATTATCGGCTCTTGTGCAAATGCTATTGTTTTATCTCTTGCATTTACAAATCCCGGTATACCGCTTGGCAGTGTTTGGCTTTATGTCTTTATGGCTGTGATGTATGTCAGTTGGGGTATGACAAACACAATGGCTGATATTCCCTATTGGTCAATGGTGCCGTCTTTTACCAATGATCCCGATGAGCGTTCAATTATCGCCACCGTTGCCCGTACATTCTCAGGTATCGGTCAGGGGATTATTTCAATCGGTGCACCTATTCTTATTCCTCTTCTTTCAAAAACATTGGAATTAGATAAAAATGGAAACAAAGTTTGGGACGCAACGGGATATTCTCGCCTTGCCATAATTTGCAGTTTTTTCCTTGTTTTCTTTTCGGTACTGTCCGTTGCAAACACAAAAGAAACTCAGGTTGTTGCTCCGAGCGAAAAATTTACATTTAAACAGATGTTCCGCACGGCACTCAACAACGATCAGCTTCTTATATTTATGCTCTTTGCAATGCTTTCCAACACGGGCTTCTATATGTTCTCCGGTGTCGGTGCATATTTTTTTGATGTAGCCGTTCGTAATCCGTCAGCACAATCATCATTCCAAATTTTCCAAGCCGTCGGTTCTATTTTGGGTCTTTTGGTTATCCCGATAATGATGAAGTTCACGACTCGTCGCAGAACATATCAGTTCTCCTTAACACTCGCATTGGTATCCTATATTGGGATGTTCATCTCCTACCAATACCTCAATTCCCTTATTTTAATGAATGTTTTCTATCTTTTCAGTTCAATCGGCACGTCATCCATGTTCGTATCACAGACAGTATTTTTAGCGGATATTGTTGACTACGGCGAAGTAAAAATGGGTTATCGTGCAGAATCCATCACATTCTCCATGAAGGGATTTTTGCAAAAAATGGCATATACAATTCAGACAATTATCCTGTTTTCCGGTCTTGGTATATCAAACTATAACCCCGACAACAAATATACTACTTTGACAGCAAAAACCACTACATTTATGATGCTTGTCGTTCCGATTATTTTTATGGCACTTTCCATTATTGTTTTCTCAACAAAATTCAAACTGCACGGAGAATATATGGAAGAGATTACTGCCGAAGTTGACAAGAGAAAAGCCGAACGAGCTGCAACAAACAATTAAGAAGGTAAAAATATATGAAAAAAACAATCAAAATTATTGCCCTGATTACCTTATTGGTATTTGTATTCATATTTTCTTCTTGCGGTGGCGGTGAAAAATTTGATGCCGATGCTGCATATAATTCACTTTTAACTGAAGTTCAATTCGCCGAAGAGCTTATTGATACAAGTGCACAAGCAAACTATGTTTTCTATGACTTGCCTGAAAATACAACCGTAAAAATGCACACAACAGCCAGTCAATATCCAGACTGCGTAATAATGTTTACCGTTGAGGATAAAACTCAAGTCAATTTGGTAAAAACTTCTATTGATACATATTTGGACGAAAAACTCAATCAAATGCAAAACTATCATCCTGATGAAGTTATCAAAGTTCAAAATGCTGTTGTTTTTACAAATGATGTAAATGTATTTTTAGTTATCACCTCAGATACAAATACCGTAAACGAAATTCTTAAATGATGATGAAAACAGCTTTATTCAATAAAAGCAAAAAATGCAGATTGTCCGCAATTTGCATTGTTATATTTTTATGTATTTCGGTAGTTTTCTCCTCCTGTGCAAAAGAAAAAACCAGTATACCGGAAGAAACAAATGTATCAGATGAAACAACTATACCGGACAATACTGCAAATCCTGTTATTGAAACAACTACACAAAAACCTGTTCCCGTATACCCGACGGTTTTAAGCCAAAGCGGAACATATCACAACTATCAAAACGGCTATATTCGTGTTGACAATGCGATTTTCAGCATTTGCGGATATACCGACTCCGTTGCTTCATCCTATGCCGCACTCGTTACAAAAACTGCAGGAGCTTTAATCGGCAAAACTTGTGTATACTGTCTTCTTATTCCGACTGCCGATGGGATTATTTTCCCTGATGACATCAAGGAAAATTTCTCCAACTTGTTAAATCAAGAGGAGATAATTGATAAAGTTTTTTCCAAAATGTCGGCGGTTGTTTATCCCGTTCGTTGCTATGACAATTTGATGGCTCATCGTGATGAATACCTCTATTTTCGCACCGACCACCATTGGAACGGCAAGGGTGCATACTATGCCTATGAAGCTTTTTGCGAAACCAAAAATATCACTCCCTACACATTGAACATGCGTAAACTTACCGAATTTGATGGATTTGTAGGAACTTTGTACTCAAATGCAAACAAAGATTCCGCCCTTCTTCCCGGAGATACGGTTGAGGCATATCACCCCTATTGTTCGGAAGCCACAATAAAATTTACAGACCAAAAAGGCAATACATATGATTGGGAAATAATTTCCGATGTTTCAACTTCTCCGGCAAATGCGAAGTATAATACATTCGCAGCAAGCGACAGTCCCTATGTAGAATTTACAAATACGCAAGTAACCGATAATTCCGTTTTGGTTATCGTAAAAGATTCCTACGGCAATGCAATTATGCCGTTTTTAGCCGACCATTACAGCAAAATATACGAAATTGACTACAGATATTGGAGCGGAAATGTAATTGACTTATGCAATGAAGTCAATGCTACTGACCTGATTTTTGAAAGCAGTATTATGTTAGTCAGTGCAGGAAGCAGTGTCGGACAATTAAGTATGATAATTGAGTAATGTTATGAAAAATCTTTTTGAAAAACTCATTGACATTAAGCCGATAAAGGCATTAAGAAAAATCGGGATAGTCAACAAATTACTGACTTGGGAAATATTTTCATACCTCCTTTTCGGCGTGCTAACCACAGCCGTCAGTTTTGTATCTTATTTCATTGTCGATAAAATACATTTTGCTGCAACGGACACCGAATTAACAGACAATTTGCTTTTTGTTATCGGAACAGATAAATTCTCTTGGGACTTGACTATGGCGGTTGTAGCTAATATTATTTCTTGGGTTGCAGCGGTATTATTTGCATTTTTCACAAACAAAGCCTTCGTATTTGAAAGCAAATCTTGGGCTGCAAAAACCGTGTTCAAAGAGCTTAGCGGTTTCGTATCGGGCAGAATACTCACCCTTGTGTTATTTGAAATATTGCTTTTCGGCTTACTTGCAAAATTCATAAACGACTATATTGCAAAAATACTTATATCTGTATTTGTTATTATATTTAACTATATTTTTAGTAAATTACTTGTTTTTAAGAAGGAGAAAAAATGAATTTTACAGAACTTCCCAACGGCTCTTACGAAGGATATGTTTTAGTTAAAAGTGTAGAAAAAAAGACCGCCAAGACAGGAAAGGATTATCTTGACTTTGTTTTGAGCGACAAAACCGGTGAAATAGTTGCGAAGATGTGGAACAATGTTCCTGCCGATATGCCATTTAAGGAAAACTCAATCATAAAAGTCCGCGGCAAACTTGGTGAATATAACAATGCTCCGCAATTTACTGTCGATATGGCTCGTAATATCGATGAAAGAGATGATGTTGATATTAACGATTTCGTAGCATCAAGTGAATATACCGGAGAATATATGTTTGACACCTTACGTGGTATAGTCGAAAAATTCAAGGACGAAGATCTTAAAAAGATTACACTTGCAATTATGGACGAATATCGTGAAGATTTGCTCGTGTGGCCTGCCGCTTTCAGACTGCATCATGCCATTCGGGGTGGGTTGTTGTATCATACCCTATCAATTGTCAAGATTAGTGAATATATTGCGGCACTCTATCCGACAGTTGACCGAGAGCTTCTTATTTCCGGTGCAATATTACATGACGTAGCAAAAATTTTCGAACTTACACTCAATGATGCAGGCTTGGTAGAGAAATATTCCCTTGAAGGCAGGCTAATCGGTCATCTTGTTAAGGGGGCAATGCTTGTTGAAAAATTCGGAACAGAACTAAATATTGACAGAATGACGGTAATTCTTCTTGAGCATATGCTTATATCTCATCACGGAGAGCCTGAATTCGGAGCTGCAATCAGACCTTTATTTTTGGAAGCTGAAATTCTTTCTTCACTTGACTCGCTTGATGCAAAAATATATGAAATTATAACAGCTACTCAAGATATTGAGGTCGGTGAGTTTTCTGCTCGTCAATGGGCTTTAGATAACAGACATCTGCTTAATCACGGCAGAAAGCCCATTGAGCCTATCGCGAACTTATAAAATCACAAGATATTCGCACTCAAAAAGAGTGCGATTTTTTCATTATCAACATATTAAATCAACCGATAAATACAGGTTTCTTTTCTCTAATCTCCAATATTCACGTATAAATATGTCAAGTTCTTATTTTGTAGGTTTACAATAGATATGTTACACGGCGAAAAAAAAGATGACGAAAGAGGGCTTCATGTGTTATAGTTAAGTTGCCAAACAAAAAAAGCAACAGGAGGTCATACGTCATGAAAACTGTAACACAAAAAGCAAGGTATCGTGAAGCAATAATTAAATATGCAGAAAAATACGGAGTTACAAAGGCAGCAAACAGATATGATGTGAACAGGCAATATATCTATCGCTGGAAGAACAGATATGACGGCACACTGGATTCTTTGGCAGATAAATCACACAGACCTCACAGCCACCCGAATCAGCATACAGAACAGGAGTTAAAGCTGATATCCGATATGAGAAGAAGGAATCCTAACGCAGGACTTGTAGTATTTTGGGTTAAGCTTCGGCAAAGAGGATATACCCGTTCAATAACAGGATTGTATCGAGTGTTGATAAAAATGGGATTGAAACAGGAAAAACTTCCGAATCCAAAATACATTCCAAAGCCATACGAACAGATGCAGTATCCGGGTCAGAGAGTGCAGATAGATGTCAAATTTGTTCCCAATTCATGCCTTGTAAGTGATGCTAAAGGTGAGAAATTTTATCAATACACTGCAATAGATGAATACTCAAGGTTCAGATATCTTGAAGCGTTTAATGAGCACAGTACATACAGTTCAACCGTGTTTCTTGAGAATCTGATAAAAGCATTTCCATTCCCGATAGAATGTGTTCAAACCGACAACGGTATGGAATTTACAAAGCGGCTGGCTCAGTCTGAAAATCCAACACCTACGCTGTTTGAGTCGCGACTCAAACAGCATGGAATAAAGCACAAACTAATTAAACCTTACACTCCGAGACACAACGGAAAAGTTGAACGTTCTCACCGCAAAGATAACGAATATTTCTATGCTTCTCACAAGTTTTATTCCTTTGATGATTTTAAAAAGCAACTTGCTGTTCACAGCAGAAAATACAACAATTTCCCCATGCGTCCTCTTAATTGGCTTTCTCCTGCCGATTATGTCAATGCTTTTATTCAATCTGGCGAACTTTTTTAATCCTCTTTTTGTAACACATCATTGACAAACCCACAGTATAAATATGTCAAGTTCTTATTTATCATTGACACAAAGACAAATAAATGATATAATTATTTATTATAAACATACATAGTTTCTGCTTTTACCGAAAGGAAAAAGCAATGTTATTATGCTAAATGCTCAAGGAGTTTGAAATGGCTGACCAAAAACCGAAATTTAAGATTTCTCGTGAAATGCGTGATGCTTTAATTGAGGAAGTTCTTGATGTTATTTACGATGAGAAGGAAAAAATAATACCTGATCCGGAATTTGATTACAAGCAAGCAAGAGTAACTTTTATTACAAGCATTGCATCCAGTACGGATATAAAAGAATGCAGTAATCTCTACAAAAAACTGTATGAAGAAAGTTATGCTCCGAAATTTCTTGATGTTTATAATGATATTCATCTTCGCAAAACTGCTGACAGAGAAAAGAAAAGAGAGCATGCTTTGCTCGTTGCAACCGCCTTTATCAAAGCAATGTGCGGTCACACGACATCAACGGCAACAAGGGCATTTCGAAAATCACGTGGCAGCATAACTATTCCGTCAAGTGACTTTATTTTCTATACTCTTTGCGGAATAGTTTTACCCAAAATTGATGTCGAAATTGCGACAATACTCGGAAATTTTTCAAAACTTGAATGTCAAGATTGTTTGAAAACAATTGCCCAAAACCACAACTTTGGTCCTTACGCAAAAGAACCAATAGAAGAAACGGAAGAGGCGGAAAAGACGGAGGATGAATTTGATGTATCCGACTACGAAAGTGAAATTCTACGACTTGAGGAGGAATTAAGACGAGCAAAACAGCAGATTCGTGACATGTCAGAAGGTTATGAATCGCAATTTGAAGACAATGTATTAAACGACAAGGCTCAGTTTATCGCCAAGCTAAATTCTGACAGTTACAATAATATTCTCGATATGACAGTATCACTTCGAGAAGGAATAAAACACTTGCGAACAAACGGCAAATCCTTACCAATGGAAATTAATATATTACCGATTATCTTATCCCAATTTATGAAATTTCTGAAAGATAACGGAATTACTCCGATTATTCAAAGAACAGGAGAAATCATTGAAATTACCGGAGATGATTTGGATAAATATGTTTATAACGGTTCGCCGTTTTCCAATATAAAAGAGAAAAAAAGAGTTAAAATCCTGACTAACGGATGGAAAAATGAAGCACTTGATACAAATATTTCACTACCGAGAGTTGAGGAGATAATATGAAAGGAGAAAAATATGGCAATAAAAATCCACAGCGACCGCTGTGTGGGACTTGACTTTGGTACGACCAACTCGGTTCTTGCATCGGTTAATTTTGAAAACCGGACAATTAACACTCCGGTTCGCCCGATAAGCCGACGAGTAGGCCTAAATATAAGTGAAGCAAGAGAGTTGCTGCCGTCGTGCGTATTCTTCCCGCAAGGGCGTGACGGAAGATGCGGAACACCAATTGTAGGAGATTTTGCAAAACAACAGAGCATCCCATTCCCCACTCGTGTCGCAAAATCAGTAAAAATGCAACTTGATAAACAGAGGTTCCCTAATTTAGATGAAAATATACCGGAGGATTTCAAAACACCTGTCAGCATTACTTCACAGATTATCAAACATATTATTCAGGATGCGGGCAGGGCATGGCACGAAAATATAACAGATGCAGTCATTACAATACCCGCAAACTTCGGACCGATACATAGTCAGACCGTATTACAGGCTGCCGAACTTGCAGGGCTTGAAGTTAGAGATGAAAGGGGACGTCTTGACGATTCAATATTATTATCCGAACCGGAAGCGGTTATGTATTATGTACTTAATGAAATTGATGCAGGAAGGAGTGATTTGAATATAGATCTGTCAACCGAAAAATATGTTTTAATATACGACATTGGCGGCGGTACGACAGATATTACAATACACAGAGTAAAGCGTGACGAAGAAAATCCAAAACTTATTGATATGGATGATATTGCAACCAACCGTTTTTCCGGAATTGCAGGTGATGCATTCGATGCACTTGTAGCGAAAAAAATGTTCCAACGCTGCATCGAACAATATAATCGGGAAGATTCTGCCATATCAAGAATGTTATTGGCACGCAGAAGCGAAATGCTTCATTCAATGAAAAACTATGCCGAGCAGCTTAAATTGAGCATAAGTACGGCAATGATGGAGGGTAACTTTTTTGAACTTGAAGACGGAATAGAATGTGGCGGAAATCTGCCGATTAACTATCCGTATACCGATTATTTTACCCTTGATGAGTATAAAGAAATTGTAAATTCACTTTTAGCTCCGGATCTTACACTAAATGAATATAAAAATATTAAGCGAATCAGCGAAAGAGATAATATAATTTATCCCGTTTTAGACGTTATCCATAAGGCAACAGCACTTAAAGGCAACAAAGAAATTTTCAAGCCGGATGTCGTAATTTTAAGTGGTGGCATGTCAAGTTTTCAAGTCGTATCTGACCGAATCAGCGAACTTTTCGGAGATGTTCCCGTATTTACTTGTAATAATCCAAATACTGCCGTTGCACAGGGAGCTGCTGTTTATCATTATTATCAGCATAAAGAATCAGAATTACTTAAGAAAATACACGCTAAGAAAGCTATCACCCAAACTCCCGATACTCTCCCCGAAACCATAGAAAAAGAAGAAATTATACCCGATGATGATTCAGGATTTATCCGTACAAAATCGGTTGCACTTAATGATACAATATATTTGGGACTTGCAAACGGTGCGGTAATCACTCTTGCCGAAGCGGGAGAAAGTTTACCGTATAAAAATACTGTTGAAAGATTAAATATTACCGAAGGCACCAGAAATGCTCTTCTGCCGATTAAACAAGATGACTTTGACGACGCAAACAGACCTATTCATAAAACTGTTGCGTTGGGTACTCTTTCCTTCAACCAAAATGTATACGGACAGATTACTCTTGAATATGAAATCAAACGCTCGAAAATTATTACTATTACTGCAATAGCCGGAAATTCCCGTGCTTACGCGACAATTACACCTGACCAGCAAACCTCTTTCAAGCCGCTCAGGCTGACTGCCGACGGTGTTGAAGTTAATGTTGCAAATGAAATTGCAAACCTTAAACGACTCTGTGAAAACTTAAATTCACAAAAAAGCAGTAGTAAAAAAGCAAAGAACATCAAAAAGATTGAGCAAGCTGTAACAACAGCCGGAAAGGCAAGCAACAAAGCGGAATATGCAAAAATCCTTGACTGGCTCCACGACGCAAAAACAAATTATGAATGGAATGCCTGTACTCAGATTGCAAGAGTAACCGCCAATTCTTGGAAAGAAGAAGAAATACGTGAGTATACAAAACTTCTTGCGTCAAAAATTCGTGCATATATAAACATGCCACAGATGCACTCCAACTTCCCGATATTGCCTCTCGTCGTTGCACTTTCAAAGCACGGAAGTGAAGCTCAACTCAAAATTCTTGACAACGAAATTTTTAGAAATGTAGCTAAGTTTGAATACTTCGGAGCTGCTTGTCGTGCATATTCAAAACTTGGTATTCACACAGATTGGCTTTGGGACGTACTTTCTCAGAACAATGAAAAAAGCGGCTACGCAGCCGCCGCATTAGGTAAAATTCGTCATGACTTTGCCGATGTTCAAATGCCGGTAGGTGATGCTCAAATCATAACCGCAATGCTTGATATTGTTAAACAACGTGATCCCGCTACATTCAAGTTAGCATTGAAGGGTATTGCACTTTACTGCGACCAGAGCATTGGTTTCGACAGACCGATTGACCATAATTTAATCGTTCCTGTCAACGATTTTCTTGCTGTATGTCTTCGCAATAAAATTCAATATGATGAGCCGACCTACAAATTGATTGAGCTTACATCTAAAATTCTCTTAGGACTTCCGATAAGCGATAAGGATCAAAATTATTTATTCGCGGTTTAGACACTGAACAATCTGAATGTTTGTGCCGGTTTTTATATGATACAAACCGCACAGACAATCGGGCATAAAGAAATAGTCGCCTTTCTTTATCGGTCGAGAATATTCGTTACCAACCAGATAACCCTCCCCTTCGGTAACAACATAAATCGCACAACCAATTAAATTTTCGCTTGATTCATTGTTTAAAACATAGCGATTTACATTAAAACAATTTGTATCGGCATCGGTAATAAGGCTTTCCTTATTACCGATTTTCTTTGCTGTTTTTCGAGCTATTTTTTCAGCCTCATTCCCGACTAAATTCATATCAAAACAACTCATTGCTATTTCAGGAGCAAGTCCCAGATACATTTCGTTGTCGGACAAAACATAATCACCGCAAGTACGCTCCGGCTGAATGGTAAAATCAGTAGGCTCCTGAGTTTCAAGGATAAGACAACCGGCACCGATTGCGTGAACTGCCTTTGCGGGAATAAAGAATACATCGCCGATTTTTACGGGAATGCGATTAAGCAGGGGCAAAAGCTCGTTGTCGCCGGCTTTCAATGCATTATCAAAATCTTCAAGAGATATTTTCTCCTTAAATCCGAAATATATACAAGCATTCTCTCTTGTCCCCAGCACAACCCACGATTCCGCTTTTCCATGCTCGCTGTTAAAATGATTTCTTGAAAATTCCTTGTCCGGATGGCATTGAACGGGCAATCGGATTGACGAATCTAATATTTTGACAAGTATACCTATCTCGTCCCTATCGCCTAAAATTTCTTGCTTGTGAGCCTCCAAATAATCGTCAAAATATTCACCCGATTCAAGAACAGATATACCCTCTTTCTCTTCTGTCGAACCTTCGTTTAGTGCTTTCGTTGTTGAACATATCCACTCTTCCGGAAAATATCCGTCAGTCGAATCATCATTAAAAAACTCGCCAAACAAAGCACCGCCGGTATAAATACGACGAACTCGATTTTGCTTAAAAAATAAAGGTTTCATAATTTCACCGTTATTGCAGACTAAAGAGCATAGCCGCACCGTAAGCCGCTTCTTCCTCCACTTTGGAAAACTCAAGCGGCAAATTATACTGATTCTTTATGATTTTTTGAAGCGGTCTGTTCTTTCTTATCCCGTTACCCGAACAAATTATACGTTTCGGTTTTTCCGAAATAAATTTTGACATCTCGAAATACAAATCGTAAATCTCATTTGCCATACCGAAAAGCGTACCGACGATTATATTTTCTATCGTAAAATTTTCAGGACTGATATTTGATATTTCTCCACGCAATTCGGGATTTTGACGGGTTCCGCAAAATGTTGTTCTGACAACCAAATCTTCATTATCAAGCGAATTTTCGGCAAGTTCATCCATAATGGCATATAAATTCTCACTTGGCTTTCCGGTCAGTTTTTCAACTGTCGTACGACAAAACTTTTCCAATATCGAATATGCACGACCACCGCAAAGAGCAGAGCCAACCAATATATATTTCTTGTTTCCAAGCGGTCTGCATTCAATTTTAGGAAGATTTTCAGGCACAAAATCACAGATTATGCTCACTTGACTTCCCGTTCCGAAATTAAGGAGAATGCTGTCCTTATCTCCGCCGGCTCCGATAAAACTCGCCTGATTATCCCCGATTGCCACGGTTACGGGAGCATTTTTATAATAACCGATAACACGATAATCATCAACAACTTCGGGCAAAATTGCTGTATCAATACCGGCTTTTTCAAGTCTGTCCGAATAAAATTCCCCGTTTTCGATGTCAAAAACACCAAAAGATGCAGCATCACTTGTGTGCATAACGGGGGCTTTATTCCCACATAATTTCATCCCTATATAATCATGAATCGTACAAATTTTTTTTGCATTATCAGGCACTAAATTATTTTTAATATTATAAAAATGCGTTGTCAAACCAAAACCCGAAGCACAAAATGCGTCAGTCAAATCGGATAATCTGCTTGCATAAGTACCGTTTTGATAGGCTAAATCGCCTCGGCTGTCCTGCCATGTGGCAAGGTTTGACACCGCATTGCCGTTTTCATCAATATATAAAACACCGTGCATCTGACCGGTAATTCCAATGCTTTGAATATCCTCAAGTTCACCCAAAAGAGAAAAAACAATCTCTGAAATCCGTTCGGGATTTTGAATACTCTCATACGGCTTACTTTCTAAAAATACGTCATTCGGCACGGTTTTTGTTGATAAAATATTTCCGCCGTCATCAATAGCCAACACGCATATCGTCGTTGTGCCGATGTCGATACCAACCCTCATGATAATAACTTATACATCAAAGCAGCATCCTCTTTTTTTGCATGCTCGCTGATTGATACAACCTGTACAACCGTTCTTTTCGGTCCTATCTGTATTGCTATTTCATCACCGACTTTTACTTCATAGGATGCACGTGCAACTTTGCCGTTTACTTCAACATGTTTTGCGTCGCAAAGCTCATTTGCAATCGTGCGACGTTTTACAAGTCGGGATACTTTCAAATATTTATCTAATCGCATTTTTACCTCATTTCAGCATGCAACGGATGTGCTGTTTAAGTCTAATCTTGTGATAATATCCTGCTGTATGGCGGGACTTAAGTCAAGGAAGTTTACAAACGTACCATGAATACGCATAATATAAACTCCGTTGGGAGCATATTTCTTCGGATTTTCAAGCACTTTTCGTAAAGTTTCAGGGGTGGTTACATTAAGATATACATAGAAAGGACTGACTTCATATACATCATTAAAGAATAACGGATTGACAACCTTCGTTCTAAATTCAAGTCCCTTATCCTCATATGTTTCCCCCTTAAAATATTTCGGGTCAAGACCGATATGGGAAGCACAACCGCCACACATTTTCTTAAAAGGCAATTTCATTGTCGAGAGCGTCCTGAAACCCAGACCGAGATTTGCGTCCCCGTAGAGCGGGTCAATGCCGTAATTAAGCATTTCACGAGATTTTCTGCCGTTGGGTAAAGCACCAACCCAATAGCCGTAAAGTAAATGCGTTGACGGAGTTGAAAAATCGGGACGGAAGTGATTGCCGAGATAATTTAACTGCGAACGGACAATATCTGCCGTTTTAGAAGTTACCTCAACAGCCTCTTTATCGACAATATCAATATTATTTCCGAACTTCGGGCGGGATAACAAATATTCCCTAAGCTCCTCATATCCCTCAAAATTGCATTTTACCGCAGAAATAAGATTTGCTGCGTCTTCGGGACGTTCCTTTAACAGACAGTCAATTGCAATAAAACTGTCTGCGACTACGGTATTTCCGTGAATAAGACAACCGCTGCCGTTATATTTCGTTCCCTGATTTTCAGTATCACGGCAATCATAACCACTTTCAATACCGCCCATAAATGCACTTAAAAAAGGCACGGGTAGATTTGCAAGAGCTTTTGAACAACCGTTTGCGGCATCTGCCATTTTGCCGGTTAGATATTTAAGATTGTGATAAAATCTCCAGCGAATATTTTTAAGAACATCCACCGCATCATCATTATTCTGTTTGCCGATTTTCTTGCCCGATATTGCCGACTTTCCGCCGGTCAAAGTAAGTTCAAGAATTTTTCCTAAATTAAGCCATGAGTTCGTTGTATTCCCCGAATCCTTGCCCCAGATAAGCGGCTCCTGGCAGCCTGCTATCATATAATTTTCAAGGTCATCTTCTTCAATTCCCGCTTTTTTTAGCACCTTGAACATAGCGTCATCATTAAAAAGCGAAGGTGTCAAAACACCGGGAGTAAAGAAAAATCTACCCATCTCACAATAGATTTCGTCGGGTGTGTTCTCGTGGAGTTTTACGGAAAGAATCGGTTGCGGGAGATTCATGTCATAATAGGCATCAAACAAGGCAAAAGAGGTGAGATTGGACAAATCATTACCGTTCTTGTCTCGACCGCCTATAATCAAATTCTGACTTATTGCCCAGCTTCTGTCTCCGACATTGAAAAATACCAAAAAATGTTTCAATAATGCGGCGGTATCTTCCCTGCTCATATCCGTCATCTTGCGATAAGGCTCAAAAATGCGGTCTGCATTGCCAACTGAGAAAGCATAGGGATTTGGTGCCTGTTCAAGACACATCACTTGCCACATAATGATGAAACTCTGTATTGCCTCAAAGAGATTTTCCGCAGGCTTTGCGGGAACTTTGCCCAAAGCATTTGCAATATTCAATAATCTCTCTTTTTCATCTTCATCGGCGTTTTCCGCATCGGAAAGAGCCAATTCCCTATAACGATTTGCTAAAATTTTTGCAGCTTCAAGGCTATTTATCATCGCCCTATGTGTCGATTTTTGCTTTTCGTTATCGGTATCAATTTTTGATTTTATATCCGAAATTAACTTGTCTATACCAAATTCCAAAACCGGACGCATATCAGGAATAACATGTCCCGTTACCTGTTCAACAAAAAAAGCAACTTCGGAAGTGTATTCCTCGTATTTGTCATATACGGCGGTCAATTCACGGACATAGGGAATTGTTCTGTCATAAGAACGCATGTTTTCAATACGCTCTTTTGTAAATTCTTCATCCGGTTTCAAATCGTCATAAACTGCTGTCGGATCGCAATATCCGCAAAAAGTTTCAACTTTGAATTCGGGGTTAATCAGTGCATAAGTCGATGCAAACGCATCTCTCTGCGTGCCTGCAAAAACAGCGTATTTACTTATACTTATCGGTAATTTTTCGCAGATTATTTTAAGTTGTTCTCCCGCTTTTTCAATCACGGGTAAATGTGCAAACTCTTGGTCGGTATCGCGACGATATTCCTTTATTCTGAACCATCCGTCAAGGCGTTTTATCGCCCGCTCTTCCTCAAAAAGTTTTTTTGCAAGGTCTGTCAAATGTTGTGCGCTCATACTAACTTCTCCTCACTTTTATATTTTTCTCACGAAGTTGAGCCTCAAAATCGTGTATTTCCTGATTTGTAACTTTTCCGTTATTGTATTTATATTCTTGTCCCAATTTCTCCCATTTAACTTTTCCGTATTCGTGATACGGCAAGATTTCAACATCAAAGTCGGAAGAATTTTTTTGTAATTTTTCAAAGAATACGATAAAATCGTCGACCAAATGAGTATTAAAGCCGTCGATAAATGGAATTCTTATATGTAAAAACTTAGAGCCAATCGCAGTAAAAATATTCTTCTCAATCGCCGATAAATCTGCACCGGTGATGTTTTTTAATATGTCAGCATCTGGACATTTATAGTCAATAATAAGATAATCAACTTTTTCAAAAACACTCAAAAAGCCGTCTGTTGAAGCATTTGTTTCAATGCAGACGTTAATTTTTTCATCGTGAAGCTTGTCAATCAATATTGAAAGTTCTTCACTCTGTAAAGTACATTCCCCGCCGGTAAAGGTTACTCCTCCGCCCTCAAAAAACATCGGTTTACAGGAAACAATTTCGGCAAAAATATCTTCAACCGAATATTCTGTGCCGCTTTGGAATAAGCCTTCGGGATTTGAACACCAAGGGCAATGAAGATTACAACCGCTTAAATGAAGCACCAAGCGATTTCCCGGTCCGTCCTGTGAATAATTAAATCCCTTTTCAAATATTCTCATCCGTAATTTGTAAGCATTGACTGCCCTTCATAAGCCAACAATTCATTGACTTGCGTTAAATCGAATATCTCTCTTTCAAAGCAAAATCGAACAACTATATCCGAAACGCTCGCATCGGATAAAGCATAACCGGCTTTCTTAAGGAGTTTTTCCGCTTCGTCAATATTAAGACAAAGTGCTAAGCATAACGAAATAGCCGTGTTCTTCTGAGGTTTGTAGTTGACCTGAGAGCGAAGTTTTGAAAAAACTTGTTTGCTAACTTCTGCACGTTTATATATATCAACATCAGAAAACCCTCGCTCGTCGATAATACGGAGAATTGACATGGAAAAACTCTCGTCAAGGTTTTTGAGCCTGTCTTTTAGTTTAAGTGGCTTAGTCTGAACAGGCACACATGTTTGATAGCAAGCCGGAGCAAGAAATTCCGTATCTGCCTCAACAACATTATCAGATACAAAGACTTTATCACTCTCAGCCTTATGTGCTGTTCGTTGAACATCTTTTTCATCTTTGAGAGAACACAAACGAAATCTTTTCTTTTTTTCTTCAAGGCGATTATCAACAATCAATCGCTCTTTGATATATGCTCTTAATTCAAGCAAGCAATTTTTATCCATAGCGTCCTCCCCATCCAAAATTATTTATTAAATCAGTGCTTCCAAGAAGAATTAAGTTCAACTGTTCTGTTAAAGATAAGGTTATCTTCCGTGCTGTCCTTATCGACGGTAAAATAACCCTGACGGACAAACTGGAATGTGTCGCCCGGCTTTACATCTGCGATATTCTTATCAATTTTGCAGTTATCAAGCACGATAAGAGAGTCGGGATTGATAATATCGAGCATATTATCACCGACAGTCTCCTCAAGGAAAAGTCTGTCATAGAGGTTTGCCTTGCAGGTTACGGCATTGTTGGCATCAACCCAATGAATAGTACCTCTGACTTTTCTGCCGTCGGGAGAAGCACCGCCCTTGCTAAGCGGATCATAAGTGCAATGGAGGCAGATAATATTTCCGTCTTCATCCTCTTCATAAGAATTGCAGGTGATAAAATATGCACCCTTCAAACGAACTTCATTCCCCGGGAAAAGTCTGAAATACTTTTTGATAGGCTCTTTCATAAAGTCGTTTCTTTCGACATAAAGTTCGCGGGAGAAACTGACCTTATCAACACCCATTTCCGGATGTTCGGGATGTCTTTCAATCTCCAAAATTTCACTTTTGCCCTCAGGATAGTTATCAATTATAACCTTAATCGGATCAAGTACAGTCATTACACGCGGTGCGATATCGCCCAATGTGTCACGACAGCAGGATTCCAAAAGACCGAAATCAACAACGCTGTATGCCTTAGCGACACCGACCTTATCAATAAAATCACGGATTGCCTTTGCGGGATAACCGCGACGACGAAGTCCGCACAAAGTTACCATGCGGGGATCATCCCAACCGGATACAATGCCATTATTCACCAATTCAAGGCATTTGCGTTTTGAGGTTACGCAATAGTTTAAGTTAAGACGGGCAAACTCAATCTGACGCGGAGGCTCATCAAAGCCGACCTGTTCAATAAACCAATTATAGATCGGTCTGTTATTTTCAAATTCAAGAGAGCAGAGCGAATATGTAACCCTCTCACGTGCATCTGACAAAGGATGAGCAAAGTCATACATCGGATAAATGCACCACTTATCGCCGGTCTGATGATGTTCGATATGATTGATACGATACATAACCGGATCACGCAAAGTAATATTCGGACTTGCCATATCAATTTTTGCACGAAGAACTTTTTCACCGTTTTCAAATTCACCCTTAGTCATCCGCTCAAACAAATCAAGGTTTTCCTCAACGGAACGATCACGATAGGGAGAATTTTTGCCGGGTTCGGTCAATGTGCCGCGATATTCACGAATTTCATCGGCGGACAAATCATCGACATAGGCAACACCCTTTTTAATGAGTTTGATTGCACATTCATGGATAAAATCAAAATATGAACTTGCGTAGTAAAGGTTCTCCCACTTAAAACCAAGCCACTTGATGTCTTCCATAATTGCATCTATATATTCGGTGTCTTCTTTTGCAGGGTTGGTATCATCAAGACGCAAATTGCAGATACCGCCGTATTTCTCGGCAGTTTCAAAGTCAATGCAGATTGCCTTTGCATGACCTATATGAAGGTAGCCGTTAGGTTCAGGCGGAAAACGAGTCTGAACACGGGTGTTGATGCCGGCTGCCAACTCCTCATCAATAATATCGTGAATAAAATTAGAGGTCTTTGTAATTTCTTCCATAATATAATTTCCTTTCGGTATGTTTATAAATTTTGTTCAAACTCATCCCGTTTATCTTCAATAACATTATTTTTATCGAGATTGAGTTTTATTATTTCACGGGATTTTTCATAATCTCTCGTCATGAAATCACCGGCGATTATATTCGCTCTGTCTAAATATCTTGGTGTATTTCGGATTGCATCATAAATATATTTAAGATGCGGTCTGACCATATCATCGAGTTTCCGAGGAGATTTTATCCCCACTTGTGTACCCGGTGAGCCGGTCGGTTGTATCTGTAAACTGAAAAATCCGTCAGACTTATGTTTATCATACATAAGCGGAACATCCCGAACAAACTTCTCCGGTTTTTGTCCGTGCATGACGGGATCCCACGGATTTACAAACGGAATATTTACACTGTAAGCATATTCGGCTTTGTAATTATATAAAATATATCTCTTTCCACTGTTTCGAATATCCCCTATTGTAACTTTGTTTATATCGTCAAAATCGGTAAAAGCATATTTTGACGGCTCAATATATTTTTCCATAAGTTCATTCATTTTCGCAGTATCAACATGCGACTTGAATATAAACGGACCAAATTGCGAATCGTCATATTCCCGAATTTCAAATATAAACACTTCATTCGGACCGTCAATCATCATCTGCCGAATATCTTTAAGCATTTCTTCAAAGCGGTCGCCTTTAATAACGGCATGACTTTGGACAATATTTCCGAATTTAGTGGTATTAAGTTTTATGCAAAAACTTCTCACTCCGTAGGCAAATTGCTCATAAGCCGTGCCGTCCTGACAGCAGGCTATGGAAATCATTTTTCTTGTGCCACTGTTATGGGAACCCGGCATAACCACTTTTGTTATGGGTACATCGTCTTTGATATAAGACATCCAATTTTTGTAAAACATAATTTCTTATTTTTTATTATAAACTGAAATGAGTCGGGCAACGGATTTTGTTGTTTGCCCTATTGCTCTGATAAGTTCGGGATGACCGTGTTCAATGACATAACCGTTATAAGACTTTAGCATATCATAGTCATTCATCGCATCACCGACGGTAATAATGTTTTTTTCCTCGATACCGCGTTTGTCGGCAAAATCACGGATTCCGACAGCCTTATTCATTTTTTGAGGCAGAACATCCACACATCTGCCGTTTTGAAGCACGTTCAAACCGTCAACGTTTTCACGGATACTCTCGCAGACTTTCTCACAATCAACATCATTGTCAAACAATAGGCTGACCTGCAAAAACTCGGGAATATCACCAAGTTGCGAAAAATCATTCTTAACTAAATCCGCAAAACCAAATCTGAAATTTCCGTTTGGAGTGCAAATATTAAATACATTGTCCGTACTTTCGTGCTTTACACATTCTTTTGCAAGACCTGCAAGTTCAGCATTTGAACCGAAATACACATATTCATTTCGGTCATCAAGCACAACCTTGTTGCCGCTACAACAAATGCAGGCATCAATCGGAATTAAAAGTTCCTCTGGCTTTTCAAATCTGCCGGTTACAACAACAAAAAGATTTCCGTTTTCCCGCCATTTTTCAATGGCTTTCATATCTTCTTTTGAAACCACACCCTGATTTTTCAAAGTATTATCATAATCACTTGCAAGCAGTTTTTTCATATCTATGCGTTTATATCAATTTCAATCGGAATTGAAAGTATCCTCTTATCTGCAGCGGTTTCTTTAATACCGCTTGTATATGTAATATCAACGGTCGGGTTTTCAATAACTGAGTTTTGGTCAAAAAATATCTGAACTGTCCATCCGTATTTTGCCGGAACATAAGTGTTCTTGTCATTGACAATCGACACCATTTTCAAATCATTAAAATCGGCGGCAGCATCATATTGCAATAACGGCGTTAAAACAATGCGACTGTATTCCATACCCGATACGGTAAGCGAATGTAATATTGCATGAAATTCCGCTTCGTTCTTTTGTGCGGTCAATGTTGCCTCAAAAACATATTCATCAGCACCCGTATCAAATGACGCACTTGTCGGAGAAAGAGTGAAATTTACACGATTTACAACTCCCTGCTCAAACTTCCCGTCGGTTCTATCGGCATAAATAATATTAACACCAATGGCAACAAGGGCGGTAATGCAAACAAGCAAAACAACCGAAATTGTGATAAATCCTCTTTTTTTCATATCTTTTCCACAGCCTTATTAAGCTCGTCAATAGTGACGAATGTGTTTAATATTCTGATAAATGATGAGGTGGATAGTCTTTCGGGCAAATCCAATTCTCTTAACACCGCACGGCGTTTTTCCGCACTGTTTTCACAACCTGATAAACCCAACAAAACCAAATCGGCGGTTGTTATTTCTCTGTTATTTTTAATATTATCGGATTTTTCTCCAACAACTCCTGCACGTGTCAACGCATCAATAATAATCTTGTCATCGACTCCCTCGACACCCATTTTTCCCTCTTTTGAAAATTCTTCTTTGCGTTTTTCTTTGCCGTAAATATCGGGTATATATGCGTGTTTTATCGTGTTTTCGGGAACTATTTTAGCAAGAAAGGCTCTTATCTTAAAGCCCGCCGAGTCGCTGTCGGTGATAATAAGCAAACCGCGTTCTCTTGCAAGCCGTTTGATAAATTTCTGTTTTTCTTTGTCTTTGAATACGGAAAAACCGTCGGTGCAAATAATCAATGCATCAATGAAGTTGGAAAGGCGGATTTTGTCGTACTTTCCCTCGACAATAACTGCTTCGTTAATGTGGATCAAATATAACACCTCATGATAATTATACTACACTTTATTTTTTTAGTCAACCATTGATTTTTATTTTTTTTATAGTATAATACTATTGAGGTGATATTATGATAAGCGTTGAACGAGTAACCGAGAAAATAGTTATAATTGAAGACCATAACGGAAATATGGTCGAACTTCCCCGTGAGATATTTGAAAAAGAAATTCGTGAGGGAGATATATTAAAAGAATGCGACGGTGTATATTTAATTGACAAGGAAGCCACCGAACAAAGAAAAAAAGAACTGTCCGATTTGGCAGACAGTCTTTTCTCAAATTAGAAATTTATGAGTTTTTTGCAATCAATTCAATTATCAGATTAACTGCAAAAGCCGCGACAGAAGAACAGCAGGCGACGGTCATCAGCCCCTTATTAAAGAGTGCCAAAATCAGAGCAACAACGCAACCGACAACGGCGGATGCCAAATTTCCGGTCGATGAAAAAATCGCAGGCACGGTCATAACCGCAAGTACCGTGTAGGGGATATAATGAAGAAATGACAGAATGTATTTATTCTTTATTTCTTTGCGGATAAGCACCAAGGGAAGCATTCTGATAAGATATGTAACTCCCGCCGAAACCGCAATATAGATGAAAAATTTTGTATAGTTCATTGTTCTGCCTCCTTTTTCGTGTCAATCGGACAAAGGAAGGCAAATATCAGACTTGCAAGTCCGGCACAAATTATTACCGTAAAGCCGCTCGGAATTTTTGATAGCACAGGCACGAAATTGAAAATGCAACTTAATACTATCGCGAGAGCAACGGCAAACAATGTCGCCTTGCTCTTTTTTGTTTCGGGAACAACTATCGCAATAAACATTCCGTAAATCGCAATACCAAGCGAAGAAATGATGATTTCGGGGAGCATATTTCCCGCACAGGCACCAAGCAATGTTCCCGCAGCCCAACCGACATAGGGCGTCAAAATCAGTCCGAACATATATCGTCTGCCGACTGTTTCTTTTTTTGATGATGCAACAGCAAATACTTCATCGGTGTTGACGAATGCAATTATAAATCTGTCAACAAAGCGAACGCTCTTTCCGAGTTTTTGAGATAATGATACGCTCATCAAGGCATAGCGGAGATTTATTATAAACTGCGTCGCCGCCATTTCGACCAAAGTACCGCCTGCTGCCATAATAGGCACTGCGGCAAGTTGACCGGCTGATGTAACATTTGTTAGTGATATTACCAGTGTCTGAACAACATCAAGTCCGTGACCTACCGAAAAAATTCCGAATGCGAAAGCAACAGAAAAATAGCCTACACATATCGGCAGGCCGTCTTTGATTCCCTGTTTAAAGCTTGTAAGTTCTTTTGGTGGCATTATTTTTCCTTAAATACTCGTTTGAGTGCCTCTGAATATCCGTAACCATATTTGTTATCCGGCTGCAAATAACTCGTTTCGGTCCACTCATTCCAACTGTTAATCGTGATTAAATTTATACTATTTATATGTTTTTTGACTCTTAATATTTTTTATGTCTCACCTGTTTGCAATGAATTCCTTTATTGCCAAAAAACTGTCCTCGCTGATAACATGCTCAATTCTGCAGGCATCCTCGTCTGCGACAGTCTCATCAACACCGATTGATACCAAAAAATCAGTCAGAACATGATGTCGTTCATAAATTCTCTCAGCAAGTTTTCTTCCTTCTTCCGTCAGAATTAAATTTCCGTTATCAACGATTATATATCCCTTATCCTTCAAAAGTCCGACGGCTCGGCTCACGGAAGGTTTTGAAAAACCCATAAAAGCCGCCAAATCAACAGACCTGACGGTGCCATGTTCTTTTGTTAATTGGAGAATTGACTCCAAATACATTTCTCCGCTTTCGTGCATATCTCTGTTATTCTCTCTCATCATTTTTATTTCGTCCGACACCGAATTCATCTCTTGCTTTTGCTCTGAATGTCTGTTTATTGACAGTTAACAGCATTGCAATATAGGGTTGCTTGTCGTTTAAGCCCCTGCCACCGGCAACAATAACGGGATAATCCTGATATTCACCTTTGGGATGATATTTAAGTCTGTGAGTATGTCCGCCGATAAACAATCTGACACCCGTTCTCTTAATTTTCTCGTGCCAATTATCCCCGAAATGATTTTCTATATAGGGATTATGTGCCACGCATAAAACAAAATCGTCCTTAAATTTAGGCAAAGAATCAAGCCATTCAAGCTCTTTCTTTCGATAACTCTCGAAGTCAACCAAGCCGCTGTATTCGGGGTGGGAATCCTCTTTGTCCTCACCCGTATCAAGGACAAGAATTTTCAGAAAACCATATCCAGTCGTGAAATACATTTCTCCCGTATCCGTCCTGAAATAACGATTATATTCGGGGGAAAACTCACCTCTTGTTTCGTGATTGCCTCTTGTATAAATTACGGGAATCTCACTTTTTGAAAACATCGCAGCCGCACCGATAATTGCGTTTTTCAGACTCTCTTTTGTTTCACCTTGGTCTGCAATATCGCCGGGCATTATCACCAAATCTGCCTTGTCTGTCCAATCACCGACCGCCTTTTTCATTCTCTCCAATGAGCCATGAATATCGGTAGCAACCAATATATTTATATCGTCGCTTTTCGGAGTACCGCGAAAACTGAAATACGGACTGTATGCATAAGAACCTTTGAGGGCAGAATAACCGCCCTTAAAATACACATGTCTTGCACCGACACGATAGGTCTTGCCGTCAAGTTGACTTTTTTTAATCTTTATCGCATGGATAGTGTCGGTTGTCAGTATATTCCCCGCGACATTGTCCCATATTTTTACTGTTTCGCCACCGTCCTCAATTTCAATCCAACCTGCTCCTTTTTGCGATGTGGAGAACAAGACCGTATACGAATCATCACCGGACAGGAAGACTGCCGGTCCGGAGACGATTTTGTTTTTTATTTCAATTTTAGCAAGAAGATTACTTAATTCTTCCTGTCTGTCATAAGTTGTTTTTTCTTCCCCTTTTTTCCCCATTATCTGCCGAAAATACGGTTAAAGAAATTCTTTAACATTTGGAAGATGTTTTGTATCATTTTGAAAAATGCACTTATCCAAGACAAAGTCTCTCCGCTGCCGTCAATGGCAAACGAATCAAACTGTTCAAAATTATCCGTCCAGTTGATTGCACCTAATTTTGTGCCGTCATAAGAAATACGCTTGAAATTCTTATCAATTATAAATCTGCTGTCATACTCGCCGTCTTCATAATTCCAAGGTCTGTTTGAGTCATACGCAATGAGAACGGGACGACCTTCGGCATCGGTGTAACAACCGGTGATAAGCACGGTATGTCCGTATGTTTCACCGTACTCGGTTGCATAAAATGTGAACAACGCTATATTGCCGTTTTCAACCGTCGTATAGAGCATGCGAAGTTGCTCGGAATATACGGGAGAAGTTGGCACAAAAGCCTTATTTTCGGTCAGATAACTTGTTGCAACCTGAGATTGATAGTAGTTGATTTTACTGACTAATTTCTCCTCCGCTTCAAGTTCACGGACACAGGAAACACCCTGATCGGACAGAAGATCAATCTTACCTAAATGTTGAAGACCTACCAAAGTGGAAAGACCGTAACAAGAACCTATCCAGTTCCATTTCGGATATGTCGCTAAAACAGCCGCCAAAATGTTGTTGGGAATGGGCAAAAGACTGAAATTCTTATAGATATTCTCTATCATCATTTCATAGTCCTCTTTGGACATATAGTAGCTTTCCTCGCCGTCAACATCAAAATAATAATCGCTATTATTAAAGTCAAAGACTTCATCGGGAGCAACCAGAACTTTTGTATAAACGGGCCACAAATCCAAATCATCCGTTCCTGCGGGAAGAACTTGTCCGGGATTATACTTCACCGCACCGCCTTCTTCGGTTGCCCAACCTATAAATGCGGATTTTTCTACTTCTACGGGATTTGTTCCGTTATAAAAATTGTCTTCAAGTTCAACTTCGTGTCCGATATAATAAGCCTTTGTGTAATCATCTACTCCATCAAAAATTGAATGATAAGTGACAGTTGTAACATCTTCACCGGCACAGTATTTTATTTTATCAATTTTAAATCCATATCCGTTAATACTCTCGTCCGAAATTAAAATTAGTTCAAACGTAGTACCGGAGAAAAACAGAGATTGACCTGCAAGTTCATCACCGTCATAACTCGACCACTTGCCCGCTTCATCATAAAAACCAATAAAATCACCGGTTTTATATGAGTAAGTACCGTCATCATTCCAGACTCTGTATAAATACGGCTCAACATATGTATCCTGCGAAAATGTCACCAGAACTCCCCAAGCAGTCTTTTCGGGACAGACGTATTTCCATCTTCCGTAATAACTGTCGAGATAAGGATGCGTGCTTTCAAATACATCCTCAACCTTGAAAGTTTCGTAAATGTCAGCCGCATTTACAAAAAGAGTGGAGAATGAAAAAAGCAAAGAGAACACTAAAATTACAGATATAACACGTTTCATAATAATCCTCCTGATTTGTATATTTTTTACAAAGAATTTTATCTATGCACTATATTTCAGTATTATTATACCATCATAATATCGCCTTGTCAAGCAAAAAAAGGAGCCAAATTGCCCCTTTTTAATTCAATGCAAAGAATTACGGAATGAGAGAACCGATGTTTTCAACGGCATTCTGATTGCCTTGCATACCGAAATAATATTCATAAATGTCAGCGGCAACTTGTGCGGTAGCTGCACCAGAATCAATGTCTTCAATAACAACTGCTACGGCAATTTCAGCATTTTCGTAAGGTCCGAATGAAATTATAAAGCCGTTATTTCCTTTGACATATTCGTCTTTGACCTTCTTCAATTTCTGCGAAGTACCGGTCTTTGCCGCAACCTTGACGGGAAGATTTGCAAAAGCCTCGGCACAAGTACCGATAGTTGCAACGTCATACATACCCAATTTTACAATATTAAGTGTTTCCGGACTTATACCGGTTTCAAGTGCAATTTCCGGTTCTTTGCGTAATATCGTTTCGCTGTAGTCCGCTGATACCACGCTCTTGATAATATGAGGCACATAACGCGTACCTCCGTTTGCGATGGTTGCACAGTAGTTTGCAAGCTGAATCGGAGTAAACAAGTTATCACTCTGTCCGATGGCTGCCTGAATGGTGTCGCCCGGAAGCCAGGTTGTGCCTAATTTTTCACGATATGCCAAACCGGCAAGAACTCCGCTTGCCTCGTTAAGTTCAACACCTGTCTTTGCACCTAAACCGAACATGGAGGCATATTCATTCATCTTTGTAATCCCCAACTTATTGCCCAGATTGTAGTAATAAATATTACAGGAATAGTTGAGTGAATCCCGACAATTGACGTTTCCGTGAGCTTTCAAGCATGAAAATTCGGTGTCTTTGAACTCAAAGATTGAATCACAGTAAAATGTTGTATATTGGTTAACCACGCCACTTTCAAGACCTGCAACTGCCATAGCCGGCTTAAAAGTTGAGCCGGGAGCATAGGTTGAGGAGAGTGCCCGATTCCAAAGCGGAGCTTCACTATCGACGCTTAATTTATCGTATTCTTCATAATAAGTATCCAAATCGTAGTCGGGATATGATGCACAGGCAAGAATATCTGCCGTATTTACATCAAGAACCACGACCGCACCGGCAGCGTTTAATCCGTCAACTCTACCAAGCTGAGCCAACGTGTCTTTCAGTGCTTTTTCGGCAACGGCTTGAATACCTGAATGCAAGGTAGTGATAACCGTGTTTCCGGCGACACTCGGAGATGTCATTGTTTGATTTACAACACCGGCAGAATCTACACTAATCGCCTTTTCGCCCGCAATACCACGCAGATATTCCTCACAAAGACCTTCAATGCCACTCTTGCCTATTTCGGAATTCATCAGATATGACGCACGCTTTAATTTGCTTTTTTCTTCGTCCGTCAAATTTTCATCGGCAAGTTTTTCGTTCAATATTGAACGTGAAGTATAATATTCGTCGGCACTTATAGCCCCGACTGTTCCGATTACATGAACAGCCAGAGACGAATCCAAATATTTTCGGGCAGTGGAAATGCTAACTGTAACACCGGGATATTTCTCGTTATTTTCAAGGATAACGGCACAAAGCGAAGTGTCAACATCAGATGCAAATACATAAGGATTTCGTGACGAAAACTCGTTTTTCTGCATATTGTATCGAACCGATGCAATTTTTAGTGTATCCTCTTTTGAATATCCTTCAATCTCATATTTCTCAACCATTGCATCAAAACAATTCTGAGCGGTTGCATATTCATTAAGATTAAGCATTGATGCAGATTTCATAAATGAAATATCGCTGTCTGCGTTTTTATCAAATTCAGGTTTTCCGTCTATAATCAAAAGCGGAATTTTGTCTTCTCTTGACTGATTTTTCTTATAAAAAAGATTGATTAACTCAATGATAAGTGCATTTCGTTCATTGGCTTTTGTCGGGAAATTGGCAGCTTCAAAAACTACTTCTTTAATCTGTTTGTTCTCAACGAGCTTCTCACCGTTTCGGTCTAAAATCTCTCCCCTTGCCGCCTCAACGGTAACCGTGTAAGTATTAATCGTGTTCATATTAGCAAGATGTTCATCCCCATGAATAATCTGTTCAAAAAATAAATTCCCGCCAAACAAACCAAAGCACATTGCAATAAATACAATGAACACTGTTGTTCTTTTAACGGAAGATCGTCTAAACATAAATATCCTTTCGTTGTCTGAACATCATATAGAACAGGGGAATTGTGGCAAAAGATAACAGCAATCTGAAGAAAAAATCTACGAAAAACACCCGCATAAACGAGCCGAAAGAATGTGCATACACTATTGATATTACAACTCCGAATATTAATAGTCCAATCCCACCAAAAAACAGGCTTGTGCGAAGTGTTTTTCTGAAATATTTCTTGACCATAACTGATACAAATACCGCAGAAAACGCGAGTATAAGCGTATATAATCCGTCGGGTGCAGTTGATGAAAAATCCCACATAAGTCCAGCAAATATTCCGAAAAACAGCGACGCATATTCCCCGCGAAAACATGCGAAGGTCGTAATACAGGGGATAAGCAAAAACAAAGAATTTCCTGCCGGTGTATTCTGAAACAAACCAACCGACAGAAGTATAATTATCGGCAAAAGCCTTAACATTCTCTGTTTTAATTTCATTCGTTAATCTGACCTTCAAACTGAGTTATAATAAATACATTTTGAACATTGTCAATATCAATATTAGGCTTTACAGTTGCAAAAGTAGACAAATCCGTACTTGAATTTACCACACTGACAACTGTACCGACAATCAGGTCTCGGGGAACTTTGCCGCCGACACCCGAACTGCAGACTATGCCGCCTTCATTAACTACCGTACTTGAAGTAAGTCCGGAGAAATTTGCAACCTTACCAAAAGCGGACTGTGCGTCATTTAACAAATAGCCATCCTCACGGGAACGAATTTCATATACGCCGATACTCACTCCCGGATCAATGATTGAAGACACAACGCAAGAGGACTCACTGACCTTATTGACTATTCCCAAAAGATTACCTGCTCCGTATATAACGGGATTCCCGACTTTTACACCGTCAAGACTGCCTTTATTGAGCGTAAAACCGGAATATAAGTCCGCGGTATCACGAGCAACAATAGTTGAATAAACGACCTCATAATCCGGATTTTCATCCAATATTCCATAGGTCTGTTCGTATGCTTCAACTCGCTTTTTCATATCCTCATATTCGACGAGTTGAGCCATAAGCTCCAGATTATCAAGTTCAAGTTTTTCCGCTTTTTCTCGATAATAAGTTGACGACCTAAATGTTATCGCATATTCTTTCAAACCATCAGTAATGATGTCAGATATCCTCTCAAGCGGAGTAAAACATATGGAAAACACTCTCGAAAGAGGCGATGTGCCAAGTCCCGAAATACTCGCAAATATAACACCAGCAAGCAGAAAAACCAATATGCCGGTGATAATTTTGAATTTTGTGGTTTTATAAAATTTCATAATACTAACCAAGGGTTTTTGCATCATTATTTTCAAGGCAATAAAGAATACCCTGAATGATACATTCCTGCGGATTTTCAGCGACCGTCACGGGAACACCGACCTCATTATGAATCAAGTCCGCAATGCCGCGAAGGTGTGCCGTACCTCCCGTTAAAACGATACCGTTATCAAGAATATCAGCAACGAGTTCGGGGGGAGTTTTTTCAATGGTTGACTTAATCAAAGCAATAATCTTTGAAAGTGGTTCTTCAAGAGCTATTCGAATCTGAGCACTTGATACTTCAATGCTTTTTGGCAGACCGTCAGTCAAATCACGACCTCTGACATCAAGATTTGCTTCACCCAAGTATTCACAGGCAGAGCCGATTTTTATCTTGACATTCTCGGCAGTAGTCGAGCCGATAAGCATATTATACTCAGCGGCAAAATAACTGACAATCGCTTTATCAAGAGCTTCTCCGCCGATTTTAACAGAACTTACGGTAACCTCGTCACCCAAGGATACAACAGCAACCTGAGTGCTGCCTCCGCCGATGTCTACTATCATTCTTCCGTCAGGCTTCATAACCGACAAACCGGCACCGATAGCAGCTGCCATAGGTCCTTCAATAAGACTTACATATCTTGCACCGGCTTCACGAGCAGCCATGTGAACAGCTCTGCGTTCAACCTCGGTTGCTCCTGCGGGAACAGAAATCATAACTCTTGCACTGACAAGCAAACTCTTTCCGATTGCCTTCTTGATATAATGCCTAATCATCTCGGAAGTAGCGGTATAGTCAGCAATAACACCCTCTCTGATGGGACGTATTGCCAAGACGGAACCGGGAGTTCTGCCTATCATTGTCTGAGCTTCATGTCCAACAGCACTGACTGTTTTCTCATTAGTCGCTGCATCAACGGATACAACCGACGGCTCGTGGTAAATCACGCCCTTGCCTTTTACGCAGACGGCTGTATTTGATGTACCTAAATCTATTCCGATATCCTGTGAAAAAATCATGTCTTCACCCTTATTTTATATTGACCTTTTTTTCAATTAGCTCACTGTTTGCAACAAAGAGCAATATTGCGGCGATTGCCTCAAAATATATCTGAGTAAGCGATACATAACATCCGCCCATACTGTTTGCACTCAAAATCGCTTCGCGGTTTACCGATAATTCCATTCGCGTTTCCGGTAAAATTATTACTGCAAAACTTACCAAATCATCAAGCTTTGCACCAATCAAATTGACAACCGCAAATATGATAAAAAATGTAACGATAGTTCCGATTGAACCGAATCTGTCAAAAGGTCTGACATTTGAAATTGTAACCGAGAAATATGCAATACAAACACTTACCGCCAGGAAGAATAAGAATTTGAGTATATAAAACGGAATTGCTTTTTTAAGTACGGATAAATCCGGAAGTCCGAACGAATAGAGAATATCCGGAAGCATTTTAAGCCCCATTTTAAGTGCCTCAAATCCGTTTTCACCGCTTGAATACGCATATAAAAGAGCATATGTGATTGCAATAAATATTAAACTTACAACAAGCCAGAATACAGCAGTAAGCCATTTTGAAAACACAAGAGAAAATGATTTAACCGGCAAGGTATTTGTAAGATAACCCCTGTCGCCGAACATACTTTTCTTGTAATCGGTAAAAGTATGAACAACGGTAATAATCATTGCCAGCCAACCCGTAATCATAAGTGCAACACATGCAAGCACCTTACCGATACCGAAACCGGTAAACAGCGAAAGAATTGTTGCAATTGCGGCAATTCCCGCTGCGAAATATACTGTAGCAACTCCACGTGCAGAGGACTTGAAATCATGTTTAAGGAGTTTACCAAACATTTGCAAACACCTCCCTGAACTTATCCTCAACACTTATTCCCTGTTCTTTAATGGCATTGATACTGTCGTTAAAAAGTACTTTCCCGCCACCAAGCATAATAACATGATTAAACGCTTGTTCCAAATCATTGACCAAGTGAGTAGAAAGCAAAAGAGTTGAGTTTTTTGCGTAGTTTTTCATAATAATATCCAATATTCCGGCACGGGAGGCAGGATCCACGCCGCCCAAAGGCTCATCTAAAACATAGAGTTTTGCAGCACGGGACATAACAAGTAAAAGCTGTACTTTTTCCTGCATACCCTTACTCATCGTCTTAATTTTTTGATTGATATCCAGATTAAATCTCTTGGTAAATTCAATAGCCTTATTTTTGTCAAAATCGACAAAGAAATCAGCAAAATAATCAATCGCATCCTTTGTCTTGAACCATTCCGCAAGATAGATACGTTCCGGAATATATGCCGTCATTGCCTTTGTTTGTATACCAATCTTGTGTCCGTCGATCAGAACCTCACCGGAATAATCATGGATAATACCTGTAAGTATCTTCATAAAAGTTGTCTTTCCGCAACCGTTCGGTCCTAAAAGACCAATTATCTCGCCTTTGGGCAATTCAAATGTCAAATCATCAAGAACGAGGTTTTTACCATAGGATTTTGAAAGTCCTTCTACTGTGATAATAGAGTCGCTCATTTATTTTTCTCCCAAAGCCCCTTTAAGTTTTGCGATAACAACTGCGTCACCGCATTCGGGAACTATTGTATTTTCAAGGAATTTTTCAGCATCATGAACCGCTTTTTCAAGTTCATCGGAATTTTCGCAGTAACCGTTAAGTTTTTCCTCGGCTTTTTCAATATACTTCTTAACCCTGCCCGCACTTCTTGCGTTGTTAAACTGCGGATAGTTTTCATCGGAGTTTACACTGTTAAATGTGTCATCAGATACAAGTTTCCCAACTATATCCAAAGCAACATCGTTAAACTTAATACCGCCGTGTTTCTGATTCTTGAAAAACCAAACTCTATCGGGATTAAAGCAGGTTGATGCGTCAATCGACTTATCGGGAGAAACATATTTCTCGTTAAAACTATCCAACTGTGAATTTATATCGGCAGCAGTTGCACCCATAGATGCACTTTCAACATGTGCCATACCGTCTCCGTTTTTATTAGCACTGCCTAAAATCTTCAGAAATTCGATACCGTAACCGCATAATGCATAAATCTCAGTACCGTTTTCTTCCAGACGACGATATATTTCATCACGATTTTTGTGTAATGTCATAAATTCATCAGCCTGTTTCTTAATTTCAGGAAGAGCACCGTCAGCAAAAACTTTTTCTGCAACAATGTCATATTTATCGGCAGGAACTGAACCAAGCATAACGGTAGATTTCAATGCAACCAAATCCATAAGCTTGTCATATATTTTTTCGATACAAGTATCAATAATACCCGCCGGAAGTATTCCGAGCATCGGCTTTATGTCTTCAAAAGAACCGCCGCCGATAAGAGAAAGAACGGAATTTACATTACTCATATCAAGATTGTTGCTAAGCAAATCGGAAATAACAACAGAACCGTCAAGTCCCGCAACTAAATTCACAACACGATGAATGAGATTTTTCTCACCGTATCTGTATAAATAAGCATTTGTAACTACGCCACCCAGACTGATCGAGATAAGGTTTACCCTCTCTGCACCGGTTTTATTCAGCACAAAAGCAATAAATTCATCCAAATCATCGGCAGCATCAAAAAGATTACCGAATGAATTATATGAAAAATAGAAAATGTTTTCGGCTCCGACAGCGTCAACTATATCATCAACTCTGACCATTTTGTTGATATAGTTCTTCTCATTTTCTTCACATTCAGCATAGGATTTTTCATACTTGATCAAGCGAAGATTTTCAACAGCCTTGCCGTTAGAATCAAGACGAAGGGCAAATGCCCATTCCTCCGCTATGTCTTCAAGAGCATCAGAAAATCCGGCATCTCTACGCAACAAAAGCATCTTCATAAGCGGTGCTTTGACGAGTTTCATAATATCCTTGGTTTCAAAATTAACCGGCCATGCACGCTTTACAACTTCGTTCTTTTTATCAAGCAATTCTATATTTGACTGTCCGATTCCGGGGACATAGATTACGGGATATGACATTTTTATCTCCTTTTTGTGCAGTTATTTGATTTATTTTCTACTCTGATTTTGCTTTTAGTCTTCATCAAGTTTAAGTACCGCCATAAATGCTTCCTGCGGAACTTCTACCGAACCAAATGTACGCATACGCTTTTTACCTTCTTTCTGTTTTTCAAGAAGTTTCTTCTTTCTGGTTATGTCACCGCCGTAACACTTAGCCAAAACATCTTTTCTTAATGCTCTGACTGTTTCACGAGCGATAACTTTTCCTCCTATTGCAAGCTGAATCGGTATCTCGAAAAGCTGACGAGGAATATTATCTTTTAACTTTTCAGCTATTCTTCTTGCTTTTGCATACGCCTTTTCACTGTGAACAATGAACGACAATGCGTCAATCAAATCACCGTTAAGCAAGACATCCAGTTTAACCAGATCGGACTGTTGATATTCTTTAATTTCGTAGTCAAACGACGCATAACCTTTTGTGCGGGATTTAAGAGCGTCAAAGAAATCATAAATAATTTCATTAAGCGGAAGCTCATAGTGAATATCAACACGCTCCGGAGTGATATAATCCATACTTATAAACTTCCCTCGCCTATCTTGACACAGCGACATTATCGCACCGACATAATCCGGAGGAGAATAGATATGCGAGCTGGTTATCGGTTCTTCGGTATAGTCAATAAGTGCCGGATCGGGATATTTCGTGGGGTTATCAATCTCAACCATTTCACCATTTGTCATAAATATCTTGTAGATAACACTCGGTATGGTCGTAACCAAATCCAGATCATATTCACGCTCAAGTCGCTCTTGGACAATTTCCATGTGTAAAAGTCCCAAGAAACCACATCTGAAACCAAAGCCTAATACACCAGAAGTTTCAGGCTCGTATGACAACGCAGCATCATTAAGCTGTAATTTTTCAAGTGCATCACGAAGATTTTCATAGTCTGCACCGTCAGCGGGATATACACCGCAGAAAACCATCGGATTTACTTTTTTATAGCCCGGCAAAGCCTCCTTGCAAGGATTGTTTGCCAGAGTAATGGTATCGCCGACTTTCGCATCACGAACAGTCTTAATCGAAGCGGTAACATAACCAACTTCACCGCTTTTTAATATGCCCGTATTTTCAAGGGAAGTAGGACGCATTCTGCCGCATTCAACAACGGTAAATTCCGCACCGGTTGCACACATTTTCATCGTGTCGCCGGCTTTTAATATACCGTCCATAACACGGACATAGACAATAACTCCCTTGTAACTGTCATAAACGGAGTCGAATATCAAAGCACGAAGCGGAGCATCATCATTTGAATTAGGCGGCGGAACGATTTTTATGATATCCTCCAATACCGCACGGATATTCTCGCCTGTTTTTGCGGATACTCTCGGAGCTTCGCTGCAATCAAGACCGATAACCTCCTCAATCTCTGTCGAAACTCTTTCGGGATCGGCGGCGGGAAGGTCGATTTTATTTATTACCGGCACAAGTTCCAAGTTGTGGTCAAGTGCAAGATAAGTGTTTGCAAGTGTCTGTGCTTCAATCCCTTGCGTTGCGTCAACAACAAGTATCGCACCCTCACAAGCGGCAAGGGAACGGGATACTTCATAATTAAAGTCAACATGACCGGGGGTATCGATTAAATTTAATTCATAAGTTTCACCGTCATCGGCTTTATAGTCAAGCGATACGGCATGTGCTTTTATAGTAATACCTCTCTCTCGCTCCAAGTCCATACTGTCCAGCAGTTGTGCCTGCATATCACGGGAAGATACGGAATCAGTCAACTCTAAAAGACGATCTGCCAAAGTTGATTTCCCGTGGTCGATATGTGCGATTATCGAGAAGTTTCGTATGTGGTTTTTCGTTGTCATTATTTCCTCATTAATTATCTAAACTTTTAAGAAATTCCCAAGATTCTTCAACTGCCTTGAAAGGATCGTTGTCAACCCAATCGTTGTCCTGTTCATACATGATGTAGGGAATTTCGAGTTCGCAGGCAAGGTCGTAACATTCCTGAAGATTTACAATACCTTTGCCCAGCGACACAAAATGACGTTCATTGTTTTCGTCAATAATGTAGTCCTTGAAATGCAAAACTTTAACTCTGCCCTTCATATCTTGCAATACGTCAACGGGATTTCTGCCGGCATAATGAATCCAAGCAACGTCGGGGATAAAGTTAAATTTGTCGGGATCTGTTTCGGATAAAAGCAAATCCATCATACACATATCCGCATCATCAAGTTTTTCAAATTCAAACGCATGGTTGTGATAGTTAAACGTCATTCCGTTTTCGGCTAATTTCTTGCCTATTTCTGCCGTATCGGCGATAAACTTTCTGACATTACTTGAATTTTCTCTCATATCGGAACCTGCCGCACCCAAGCCCAAAGCATCGCAGCCGATTATTTTATGTTCGGCAATTAAATTATCAAGATCATTTATCATTCGCTCAAAGGGCTTATGTGTAACACAAACTTTCATATCATGCTTTTTAAGAATTTCCGCCTGAACTTCTGCGGGAATATCGCCGATAGCCGAAATCTGAACGTCTTTTACACCCAAATCCGCAAGACAAGCAAGCATATTATCAAAATCTTCCGCATTTTGCATAAAATCACGCAAAGTGTAAAGTTGAATACCGATAACAGGTTTTTTCACAATTACATGTCTCCTTCCAATTTGCGGATCTGTTTTTCGCCTTCAGTTGCTATAGCATTGAAATCGTCAATCGACTTGCGAAGACGAGGAAGAGCCTCCTGCTTGTATCTGTTAATATCTTCAAGTGCTGAAATAGCGTCATTAAAGGCATTTGTCAAAGTTTCGGGAGAAATATTGGCTGCCTCCGCCTGTGCCTGAATGGAACTTCCCTGTTCTTTAAGCATACGGGATGTCGCTTCAATCATTCTGTTTTTTTCCTCATTGAGTGCGGTTACTTTTTCAAGAACAATCTTTTGGTCATATAATGCACCCGCAACCGTTACTGCCGTACGAAGTGCTGAAACCGTAACCAATTTTGCACGATCAACCGAACGAACAAGTTCTTTATTGTTTCTCTTGATAATTTCCATGGCAATAATGCCTTGCTGGTTGACGATAAGAAGTTGCTGGAAATCCTGAATTTTCTGACGCAACGGATAAAGTATTTCTTCCTGCAAAAATTTGACTTTTTCGGGATCGGTATTTGCAAGTTCAAGATTTTGTATCTCACTGTCAATATATCTGTCCATCTGCATACCAATCTCGACGTTTGCGGATATCTGTTTTGTCAGCTCTCGCATATTCCCCTGTTCAAGGTCAAGGGTAACATTGTCGTCAAGCAAGGTCTTTTTGCCGACATCAAGGGATTTAACAATGGTTGCAATCTCCTCATCGGCAGTCTTGAAACGCTCAAAATAGCGGCGTGCAGGATTAAAGAGCTTACCTAATTTCCCGCCTTTAAGAAAATCTGTCTTTGAAGGGTCTAAATCCTTCATCTTGATTGTCAAATCTTCAAGACCTTTCGATACTTCGCCGGTCTCTCCGCCAGCTCTTGAGAACTGATACATGCGTTTTTGAAGTATTGCATTCTTGCTCTCGCTCTTTTTTATTGCCTCAACGCCGAAACTTTCGACTGCGGCAACACAAGCCCTGCGGGATTCCTGTTCGTCTAAATTGACACTCAATATCTTATCGGCGTTTTTGACAACCAAATCATTTATCTGCCCCTTGGTTTCATCACTCGGAGCAGTTTCTTTAACAACTTCTTCTCTGATTTCTTCCTCATTCGGAAGCTCTAAACTAAAAGCATCCATATTTTTCTCCTTTAAGTTAATTCTCAATATTTACATATTTGCATTAAAGAGTTGTTTAAGCTGATATGTAATATCGTCGGTATTTGCATCAATACAAATGCCTTCGTTTATATCCGCAATTTCTTCCAATGCGGCAATATTTGCATTATAGCCTATTGCATATACGGGAACTTGAAGTGCTGAAATAATATCGGAAATATCCTCCAAAGAATATCCTCTGTTGGTTTCGCCGTCAGACAAGACAAAGAGCATCGGTTTTGCATCCGGAACTTCAACAAGTTTGTCTTGGATTAGCTTCATTGCAACACAGATAGCATCAAATGTTGCCGTTGCACCATTTGCAGAAAGAGATTCGACCGTCCCCTTGAAAGAAGACTGCTGAGTCAAATCAAATTTTTCAATCGGAAGTTCAATTGTAACCGTTTCCGAATATGAAACGAGACCGATATAGTTTTCGGGGTTTATATATCTCATCGAGTTGATAAGTGAAGATTTAAGTGTATTAAGCGGTTCGCCGGTCATGCTGCCCGATACGTCGGTAACGAATACGCAAACCATCGGAGCAATGTCCTTATTCTCTTTATAAAGTGCCTGTGCCGCGATAAGTTCTTCGCCCGAATAATCGGTTATCATATCGACAAAACCGTCAGGAACAGTATTAAAGCCATATTCTTTTGCCAATGTACCGCCGTTTTGCTCACAATAATCCGCAAATAATGAAAGAATCTGTTTTTCAACAGCACTTGCCGAACTTATTGCGGCAAGAGGATTTGAATGAATATAACCAAACGGAATAAAAGTATAGTTTTTAGAAAGATTTGCATCATTTAAGAATGTCTGATATTCCAAAACAAAGCCATCAAACGTTCCCTTTTCGGCAGCAGTACGCATCTGTCCCGTAGTCATAGCAACGAAGGGGATGTTTTTCTGAAAGGCGGTAAAACCGTCAATCGCTTTCTGTGCCAAAATATTTCCGCTTGAATAACTGTCCAAAAGTGTAACTAAGAAATTAAGACCGGTTGCACTTGTAAAAGGATTTGTATATCCCATAATTATCTTGTCGTCAGCGGTTGCCTTTGCAAGAGCCTGAACATTTGCTCCGCCGTATTCTTCGACCAAGGTGGAATAAGTACTTTTGGATACGACTATACCTGCATAGTTATTGACAAGCGAATCAGTGATATTCTCCGTCTTTACGCCTTTTGCATTAAGCATTTTAACGGACAAAGTGCTTGATGGAGAAATTGCCGCGGGAACATATTTTCCGCTCGCGACATAATCAACCTGCTGACCGGAGCTGACAGTACGCAGACGAATGCTTACCTTTTTGCCGTCAATCTCGGCTCCGCTTTTATTAAATGCGTTTGCCATTTCACGAAGAAAACCGTCTGAACCTGTACCCGTTTTTTCTGATGATGAGAAAATTTCAGCATAGAGTTCTCCCGTTTCTGACACCACAATGCTTGAATCGCTAAGTTCAGGAAGTTCTTGGAAAGTATTGTCATCTTCATAAAATTCTACCGTACTCTTTGTCGGAGTTCCCATAATCGGAGAAATTTCTTCATAGTACTTTTCGAGCTTTGCTTTTGAATCTTTAACGTTTATAGTCTTATCGCTTTCGCCAATATTGCGAGTTATATATATTCCGCCGAAAACACCGACAACGACAATAACGATAATGAGTATAAAAATTACGGGTTTCTTCTTCATAGTTATTCTCCTTTGACTATAAGTTTAACGCCTTCAATTTTTTCAACATATACAAACTCATCTTTCTTGTATGTCTTCGAATCAATCGAGCGTGCCGCCCAATCTTTACCGTCAACAGATACCCTGCCGGTACCAAGTGCATTGTCAATGTCTTCTGTAACCAAGGCTTTTTCACCGACACATCTGTCCTTATTTGAAATTTTTGATTTTTTTACCGCCAATCTGTCCTTCAAAAGCGGGCGTGCAATTAAAAGCGACAGGACGGACAAGAGAAGGAAGACTATAAACTGTAAGAGATATGCTGTCGGGAAAAAATATGCGATAATAATTGATACAAATGAGCCGACTGCAAACCATATCGAAACAATTTCGGATGTTAGTCCTTCGATAATTATGCAAGCGACAAACACTGCCGCCCAAACTAAACAAGCAATATATTCCATTTTCGTCCTCCTCTGAATTACAAATTGTTATTTCCTAAAATCAATAGGATGTTTTCATCCTTATCAGATCGCCGTAAGAAACAAGCTGGACATCGTGGTCTTTAAGATACTGGTGAACATAGGGATCTTTTAGAAGTTCATATTCCCAGACCCTGCAATGCCAAAGCCCCGTAATACCCTTTATTTCATCACTTTCGATTGACGGATGAACAAACGTTTCGGTTACTTCGTTTTCGGGAATATTTGTCCAAATTTTAAGTATTTCATCTCGATAATGTTCATAACCGTTCTCACGAAGATCTTTATTCCAATCGGGGAAAAGAAGATAGTCGGGCATAATAACACCGTGTTTTTTAGACAGACGGGAAGAAATTTTTGTTGTTGCCGCCCAGATGGGATAAGGAATATCGCGGGGACTAACTCTCGGATCGGTCTTGGTGTAAAGACGATAGGCATAACCATATTCACCGACAACACGAATGGTCATACCGAGCACGGAAAAACGACCGGTATTAAAACCGTAAAGAGAGGTCATGTGTGAGTCAATATGGTCGGGACGCATTCCCCATTCGTGAGCCTTGTCAATCTGTGCACGGATTTCCGCTTCCAAATCTTTAAGTTTTGCGTGCAACTGCACTTCTTCCGCCTCATGCCACATAAATCCTTCTTTATCCATGAGCGATTTACGCATAGTTAAGGGCTTCCAACGATAATTTTCCCATTCAGCTGTCATGGTCAGATGAACACCAATTCCATATTCGGGATTTGCAACTGAGAAATCCACCGCTTCTTTTGCTGTCGGACAAGGAATCATTATCGTCGCTGACTTAAGATACCCTTTTTCAAATAATTCAAATGTTGCCACGTTGGCGGAATGACACATACCGAAGTCATCGGCATTAACTAACAGATATTTAGGCATATAAAACTCTCCTTTTAATCGGATATATCAAAACAGGCTATTCCAATCCCCATTCTTTTGCAATTTCGGATGTTTCAAGCTTTAACAACTTTGAAACTCCTTCTTCCTGCATGGTTACACCGTAAAGTGTATCGGCTTCTTCCATTGTGCCTCGACGATGAGTTATGAGAATAAATTGAGTGTTTTCGGCAAATGCACGGACATATTTAGCGTATTTCGTAACGTTGATGTCATCAAGTGCCGCTTCAACCTCGTCGAAAATGCAGAAGGGAGCGGGATTAAGTTTCAATATCGCAAATAACAATGAAATTGCAGTAAGTCCTTTTTCTCCACCGGACAAAAGACTTATGCTCTTGACGTTCTTTCCGGGAGGTTGTGCCTTGATTTCAATACCACATTCAAGCACATCTTCCGGATCTTCAAGAATAAGTTCCGCTGCACCACCACCGAATAATTCGCGGAATGTCGCACGGAAATATTCATCAATAATAACAAACTTCTCCTTAAATTGAATTGACATCTTATCTGTAAGTTCGTCAATCATCTTGGAAAGTTCACGCTTTGATTTTTCAACATCCTCAATCTGAGTTTTCATAAACTCATATCGTTCGGATACTTCTTTATATTCATCCACTGCGGCAACATTGACATTGCCGAGTGCACGGATTTTGGCAGTAAGCTCACGAAGACGCTTCTCGCTTTCGCTGATATTCTCAATAACTATATCAAGTTCATTCGCTTCTCGTTTTGTAAGCTGATAATCATCGAAAAGCCGACGTTCAATCTCCTCACTATCACGAGTCAAGGCTGCCTTGCGTTCTTCAAGACGAACAAGTTCGCTCGCCAGACGCTCCTTCTTTTCTTGATTTTCCTTCTCGTTTACACGCAAATCAGAGGCTTTTTTATCATGGTTGCCACGTTCTTCGACCAGTCCGGCAATCATATCATTGTTTGCTTTTGCTTTGGCACGAATATTTGATGCCATCTCAATAGTCTGTGCTATCTTTGATTCAAGCTCGGCATTTTGCTTTTCAAGGCTTTCAATCTCCGAATAAAGAGCCTGTGTTCTGTTTTCATGTGTTGCACGACGATTTTCAAGTGCGGAAATATCGTTTTTATGATTTTCAATGTCTTTGAGTGCTGCAACAATTTTCAAATTCAAATCGGAGATTTCAGAATTAACCTGTTCACGATCGCCTAATTTTGCATTACGCTCACTGACCGCTGTTGCTTTTTTTGAATCCAAATCAGCAATATCTTTTCTGATTTTTTCAATTTCACCGTTTGCATAGTCCGCATTTTTACGCAGTCGTTTTATGCGTATTTCAGACGACTGTTTCTCATCATTCAAGGCTTTTTCGGCATCAAGCAAAGAATTTAGCTGACCATCAACAACCGTCAAATTACTCTCCGATTTGATTTTAAGTTCACGCAGACGGAATATTTCAGCCTCATTGCCGTCATAATCAGCCTTGGCTTTGCCCAATTCTTCAGTCAGAGATTTTAATGTCTCTTGGTTTTCAGCAAGTTCATCTTCAGCTTTTTTTACATTCTCTTTAAGAGATTCAATTTCATTTGCACGACTTAAGAAACCTGAACTTTTCTGCTGAGAACCACCTGTCATCGAGCCGCCTGCATTGACAAGCTGTCCGTCAAGAGTAACTATCTTGAAACGATGCTTATATTTTTTTGCCATAGATATCGCATAATCAATATCTTGAACAACAACCGTACGACCTAAAAGACTGATTATTATCTCATCATATTTCTCATCACAGTCAACGAGATTTGATGCAATATCGATAAACCCTTCATTATCTTCAAGATCATCTTCATCTAAATCACGACCGACAATGGCAGAAACAGGCAAGAATGTTGCACGACCTGCATTTCTGTCACGAAGGAAATACATAGCACGCTTTGCATCATTTTCGTTATCGGTTACAATATTCTGAATGGCTGTACCCAATGCCGTTTCAATGGAAACGTTATACTCGTTATCGGTTGAAATAAGCATCGCCAATGTTCCGTGAATACCGGAAAGACCGCCGCTTTTTTGCTCACGCATTATTGCCTTTACGGCACCGCTGTATCCTTCCATATTCTTTTCCATCTCTTCGAGCATTTTTATACGGGAATAGGTACGCTCAATTTCAATGGCGGATGTTTCACATAATCTCTTTTGTTCGTCTGTCTTATTCTGACGATTCTCAACTCGAAGTTTAAATCCAGCCAAAGAATTTTCACCGGATGTAATTTCTTCGGAAATTTCAGATATTTGCGTTGCAATTTGTGTCTTTTTCTCTGAGAGTTCTTTGATTTCTTTTGCTCGTGTTTCTGCATTTTCGTCAATGGATATAACACGGGATTTGATTTCCTCAATGGCGGATTCGGCAGAAGATTTTATCATGGAATTTCTGGACAATTCCTCATTCTTTGACGAAATCTCATTTTCAATAGAAACAATGTTTTGAGATATTTCATCATCGGCATTTGCAAAATGACCGAGATTTTCGCTCTTTTTGTCAAGTTCGGCACGAAGATTTGATATTAAGATATTTAATTCTTCAATCTCTTTTTTTGCAGTTTCAAGACGGTTCACAAAATGTTTATCGGTAGATTCTTCATCTGAAATATCTGCTTTTGCACGCTCAATGGCGGATAAATTATGTTCAATCGAGTTTCTGTCAACCGCCACAACAGAATCAAGTGAGGATGCCTGTTCCTCAATTGCGGAATTTTCACGATTAAATTCTTCGATTTTTAACGTAATATTTCTCGAATCCTGCTGTGCCTGTTCAATTTCTGAAAAAATAATATCCAAAGCATTTGCAACTTCAATATGCTGAAGCTGTACAATCTCAATCTTGTTTGCCTGCTCACGAATACGGGATGAAGACTTTTCTAAAGTGTCAAGCCAAAGTCCAATTTCCAGATTTTTGCGTTCATCCGCCAATAAAATGAACTTTTTTGCTTTCTCACTTTGGATACGAAGCGGCTCTACTCTTGATTCAAGTTCACCTAAAATATCACGAAGACGAACTAAATTCTCTTCGGCAGAATCAAGTCTGCGGATAGCATCATTTCTGCGATAACGAAAATGCGAAATACCAGCAGCTTCTTCAAAAATATCGCGACGGTCTGAAGATTTCGTTGATACGAGATTTTCAATACATCCTTGACCTATCATTGAATAGCCGTCACGACCTAAACCCGTATCCATAAAGAGCTCATTTACATCCCTGAGACGAACAACAAGCCCGTTTATCAGATATTCACTGTCACCACTGCGAAAATAACGACGTGTAACGGAAACATTATCTTCATCTCGATTTAAAAATCTGTCTCTGTTATCAAGATTTAATGTAACTTCAGCAAAGCCCAAAGCCTTTCTTGCACTTGTGCCGTTGAATATTACATCCTCCATTTTTGAGGAACGAAGAGATTTCGTGGACTGTTCGCCCAATACCCACTTAACGGCATCGGAGATATTACTCTTACCCGCACCGTTTGGACCGACAACTGCCGTCATACCTTGGTCAAATTTTAACACGGTCTTATCCGGAAAGGACTTGAAACCCTGAATTTCTAACGATTTAAGATACATTTTTTACCTACTGCAAAGAAGTGAAAAGTTTTTGTTTAAGCCTGTGGCTTGTTGTTACAGATTTAATGCTATTTCAAATCTGTTTATTTTCTCGCACGGTTTGATTTTTATATCAAATCCGAGCGTTTTGAAATATTCAATATTTGTTTTTTTCTGTCCGATTGCCTTTGAAATTTCCGAAGAATTGACAAATACTTCTATTGTTTTGTTGCTGATACCTTCAATTTTTTCTTCAATAAGATTTCGATATATCCGTCCCTCAACAAGTTCACGAAATGCGGGATGATAGGCACCGGCTATATATCCATCCTCGACATTTCCGCCCGAATGAAGCCCCAATCGGATGACTTTTATACCTGAATTATGAAATTTGAGCAATATTTCGGCACATTCACAGACTGCATAATCAAGCGATTGCGGAACATATTCCCCTTTTTCATAAAGTTTTGCAAGCGGCGTATTTTCCAAAACTATCGTCGGATAAACCCGAACGGTATCGGGATGAATTTCGATAATTCTTTCAACCGTTTCCGCGGTTTCTTTACCCAAATCACCATACATCCCCGTCATCATCTGATGACCAAGTTCAAAGCCGTATTCACGAATCAGCTTACTTGCATTGACAACATCTTCACAAGTATGCCCTCTTGCGTTTTTGAATAAAACCTCATCATCAAGCGACTGACAACCAAGTTCAATGGCGGTTATTCCATACTTTTTGAGAATATCAAGTTTATAATTGTCAATGCAATCGGGACGGGTTGAGATGCGTATGCCCGAAAAACTGCCGTTTTTTATAAAGCTATATGCAGCTTCCAGCAAGGTTAACATATAATTTTCATCAATCGCAGTAAAGCTTCCGCCGAAAAATGCAATTTCTCCGCCTTTTGCACCCGAATTAAGTGCGGTTTTGCAAGCATTTTCAACATCATTGACGCTTAGTATTTCGCTCTTGCCGCTGATTGTCTTCTGATTGCAAAATATACAGTTGTGCGTACAACCTGCGTGCGGCACGAAAAGTGCGATATTTACATGTTTTCCCATTATACACTCTCCTATCTCTATATTATATCAAAATAATGTTATTTAGTCAAGTATAAATAAAAATTTAAACATCACCTAAAAAAGAAAAAACCAACCCTTTCGGATTGGTTTATCTGGTGACCCGGACGAGAATCGAACTCGTGTTACCGCCGTGAAAGGGCGGTGTCTTGACCGCTTGACCACCGGGCCGACTGTTCGGCAAGCCTTGTTGCCGAATATGGTAGCGGCAACCGGATTTGAACCTGTGACACCCCGGGTATGAACCGAGTGCTCTAGCCAGCTGAGCTATGCCGCCGTGTGCTTAATAAACAAGCAAAAGTGAGTATATCATATTTTCGCTTCTTTGTCAAGCATTATTTTCAAATTGATTTCTACCATAATTTTGGCTAAATACACCAAGCATTCAAAAAAATGCCGTATTAATTCTTCAAAATATCTATGAAAAACTGCCAATCGTGTCGGCTATGATAATGTATTCCGTGTCGTAAATTGTGATAAATGTTGTTCTGACCGAAGATTTCCCAAGCAAATTTTGCGGATTTTATTGCCAAGCCCTGAGAATAGGGATCTGCCCAAAGATCCTCATCGGCAGCCACGGTTGCCAAAGTTCTCGGTGCAGACAAAGCGAGAAGCATATCCATATCAAAAGGCAGAGTCTTGCCGAGTTTTACCGTATCGACAAATTTTTTGCTAAACCAATAATAAAATGTTTCGCAAATTCTCTCATTTGTTTCAGAATTTTCCTGTTTTGTGCGAATGAGTGCATCCCCCATACAGCCGGCACAATTTGAGAAAACAAACTTCACACGCTCATCATTTGCTCCTGCCCAAAGGGACGTCTTGCCGAGCCTTGAATGACCGAGAACGGCAATTCTGTTTTTATCAATATTATCCTGTGCATAAAGGTAGTCAACAAGTCGGTGCATTCCCCATGCCCAAAAACTGATTTTGCCGGGCAATGAATCGATAATTTCAGATGCTCTGGAAAATTTTCCTACATCGGTATTTTCATTTTCGCATATCCTCAGAACATTCATTTTTGCGATAATATCAGCAAGTTTATCTGTTTCGGGATTGTCTGTCGTGATGTGATTATAGCAAAAAGAAATCACTCCGACACCGTTGTCAACGATCTCCTCAACGGGACAATAATCGTGATGCGGAACTTCATCAAATCGGGCATATACAATGACCGGAAAATTCTCCTTATCGGTCGGATAATAATAGTCCGCATCAAATGAAAATACATATTCTCTCGCATCATCCAAAGTGCATATGATTTTCACCTTGCGATATTTTGCATCAACGCAAAACACTCTCTTTTCAGATAAAATTTCATACTCTGTTTTCTTCGGTGTGTCGGGTATTTTCCCATAAGCATATTCTTCAAATATCGCTTTTGTTGCCTGACGCCATTCTTCAAAATTCCCGGCGGTAATTTCCCTGCCATCGGCAAATTTCAGCATAATATATCTCCCCTGTTAAGAAAACTATTCAGTCATTTCACTGCGTATAATTCTCAATTCCGTGAGCATTACACAGGTCTGAGGTTCAGAAATATAAAGTTCAAGCGTACCGTTTATTATCGCATCAGCAGGAATATGGTAGGAATATTTTACCAATCTTTCAGGCAAATCTTCATCAACAACCTTATTTTCTCCGTAGTCTTCACCGTAATAAATGAGCATATCGTTCGCGAAAATCTTAAAGTCCATTTTCTTGTCGGGCTTATCAGCTAAAGTTAAAATCAAATCATAGTCTTTCCCGGGAATGAAACCTCCGAATTTTGCCTTGAATGTGGGATTATCAAACAGACGCAATAAGCACATCGGCACAGTTCCGTCATTTTTCTTATCATCATCGCCGAAGAAATTAAGATATGGTTCACCCTCCTGCTCATTATATCCTGTTGCCTCCATACCGTGCAAAGCGACGGAAAAATAAACCTCATCATCTGCAACGATATTTCGATTGACAGCCTCAAGAGCCTTGCCTTTTTTTAACTGATCAAGCAGCCATAATCTGTCGGTTATGGGCTGGTCGATTGTGTCAAGCACAGCACCTCTTTCCTTGCCGAGTGCGTGATATTTTTCTACCGACAACTGAATACCAATCTGATTAAACAGCAACTCTGCGTAATGGTCAAGTTTTGCACGAAGTTTTTTATATTCATCATCAAAATCAGCTTCCAATATCGCCTTTGCTTTTTCGATATTTCCAAATCTTATCTGCTTTTCGGCATATTTGATAAGTTTAAGTTCAAATACTCGTCTCTTATAAACAATCGCATCGGCAACAGCTCTGAACATCAAAGAATTGAACCGCCAATTCGTTTCGTCATAATCAAGAGCATATAAAGATGTAAGAGTGTTTACGATATTCGGATTATCTTTCGGATCGCCTACCCAGTTAAGCTCAATACCCAAAATAATTTCCGCCACCTTTTCGGCGTCAAGTCCCGGAAAAAAATATCTGGAATAATCTTTAAGCGATTCTTTAATGTCAATATCCGAGCCGAAGAAATCCATATCAGCCCAGAGCATCTTGTTTATGTCATCATGAACACCTTCACTATACGTAATTGTTCCGATTCCGTACTGTGCGGAAAGTCGGTGAATAAGTTGATATTCACGTGGACGGGGATTTACCGACTCACGTCCCAAAGTTGACACAAAAGCAAAATGCCAATCATCGTGATTAAAATGTACGGGATATTCGCATCTGACGTTGTGCGTAATGTCGGTATACATACGCAGCGGATATTTTGACGGGGTATATTTTCTTAGTTCATGTACGGGATAAGCGTGGTTTGGTCCCATGATTACCGTATCGATTTCTTCGGGCAATTTTTGCATTTCGTTTATAAAGCGGACATTCCAGTCGGGATATTTATGCGGAGCTTGTGCCGATACGGTAAGTTTTGCATTATGCTTTTTATCGGCTGACTTGACAAGTTTGCAACGCTTTATATAGTCCTCCGCCTGCAAATCGCCGGGATCGCCTCCGGGCGGGAAAATATAGTCAAGTCGATTCATCTTTTCAAATACACGCGACCGGTTTTCGTATGCCTCATCATCGGTTTTCTCCGAATTCGGATACCAGACAGACACATCCAAATCGTACTCATCCGCCAAATCGCTTGCCAATACAGCCATTTCCTCGCTACTGTATTTCATCAGACAATTTCGTCTGCTCCATTCAGGAATATGCTCAACGGTATTTATGCCGAATGCCATCATATCTTCATAATATTGACGATAATCCTCAACATCCCAAGCGTCATAAGTATTGGGCAAATCACGATAGCCGACCTGATGCCCGCGAAGAGGTTTCACCGGTTTATAGTCTCCGGAAATATCTTCAACAAGGAAAACTTTACCGTTTTTGTAAACAGTCTTGCGAAGAAGATATGAAAAACCGAAAATCAAAGAGCGAATACCGTTTCCGGAAATTTTTATCTCTTTTTCACTTTCTGTTATGATGTAATTATCTTTATTTTCAATACCATCATCAAGAACAAGGTTAATTGAAAAATCACTCTCACCCTTTTCAAAATGAGTATATTCACAGCCGTCATATTTTGCAGCAATATCAATTTTATTGTTGATTGTACGCAAGAAAATTTCTGCCGCTTTTTCATATCCTTTGACAGCGTATTTACTGATATCCCGATTAATTATTTCCATCATACTTCCCCTCATGTTCGCGTTTCAAAAAGTTCAAAAAATCAAAGAGGTTTGAAAGCAAGGCTGTTGCTTTTTCTTTGTCAAATACAGGAATACGATTAAAACAAGCATATACCGCACCGCTGATTATATAATTGAGTATAAATATCTCTTTTGCATTGATCTCGGAATCAAAACCGCTGTTATCACTGATACATTTTGATAAGCTGTCGATAAATAAGAATTGTATTTCTCCGCCAAAATCACTTTCTTTTGCTTTGACCAATAAATCATAATTGTTAGCAAAAAAGTCAGTCAGGATTCTGACAAGCACATCTTTCTTTTTGTAAAGATTGTAGTAAGTGAGCCCATTTGCACGCTCTTTTATTATCGAAAAGACAAGTTCTTTCCACTGCTCGTGGCAATCGTCTATACTGCGAAAATGAAGGTAGAATATGCTTTTATTAATGTTCGCTATGTCACACAGCTCAGTTACAGTGATTTTCATAATGGATTTTTCCGAAAGAAGTCCGGTCAATGCCGTAAACACCATCTCTCGCGTTCTTTCAATTCTTCTGTCTGCCATATTATCCTCCTTTTCTTATATTTTAATTATACCAAAAATAATAGACAAGTCAAGGTGTTTTTGTCGTTTAACAGACAAATTTATTAAAATATTATTTTCTTTTTATCTTTACAAAACAGAAAGAATGATGTATAATATGAAAAATGCACTCCGAAAGAATAAAGATGAAACAACCAAAAAGCAAATTACTGAAAAACAGCACAAAAATATTAAGTGATAATATTTTTGTAATTTTCTTTTTGACATTTTTCTTTATCAACCTGTTTTTCACTTTGATTTTCATCACAAAAACAAGAGGAGAAGCCTTTTCAAACCTATTTTTCTTACCGACAATATCTGTAAAAGACCATTTTATGGACTTTTTTAACTCCATTCGAGATGCCGGCGGGAAAGATGTATACGACAAGAGAATCATCTACCCTCCGCTTGCAAACATGATATTCTATTTCTTCGCTCGTTTCTTTCCTGAAGATTTGGTTGCCGTCGATTTTGATAATAGACTTTTAATCAGGGATAATCAAACCGGCTTGATGCTATATCTCATAATTTCACTTATTTGCATACTAATTTTGTTCATCACTCTCAGAAAATACTTAGACTCTTCCGCTTATAAAAAATCCGGAACAATTTTAGCTGCTGTACTGAGTATGGCATATCCCGTTATCTACTGTTTTGAACGTGGAAATATTCTAATATTATCCGTTTTGGGAACTGCTGTTTTCGTGTTATTCTACAACAGCGAAAACAAAATTTTGCGAGAAATCTCATTTATTTCTCTTGCAATTGCGGCAGGAATTAAACTTTATCCCGCCATATTCGGTATCCTTTTACTTCGTGAAAAAAAGTTCAAAGAAGCGGCAAGACTGATTCTTTACGGTATTATTTTTGCATTTCTTCCCTTCTTCTTCTATGACGGTTTTGAATCAATTAAAACTCTTATCTCCAATCTCTCTCTCTTCGGCGACAAGAAAGCATCTTTCATCATCGGCTCAGTCAGCATTGAAAACTTTATGCGTCATTATGATATTGGCACAGACACAAGCCGAACAGTAGTATTCGTTATATTTGAAATAATCGCAATCGTTGCAAGTTTTGTATTAAAAAAGAAATGGCAACGAGCCTTAGCTCTTACCTGTGCAATGCTCAATATTCACTCCGCTTCAACGTTCTACGCAGTTTCATTTTTAATCATACCGTTTATCATGTTCTTGGTTGAAGAACGAGAGAACAGGAAAGATATTTTAAATTGGTTATATCTTTTTGTTTTCTCAATAATGTTTTCATATTTTCCGTCATTTTTCATACTGTCCAGCGAAGATAAACAATTTGCATTCTTAATGAAAACAGGATTAAGTTTCAGATATGCTTGTCAACTCCAGCTCTTTTCATCAATGATATTATTCCTGATACTTTTCTTCCTTCTGTTTTTGGAACTAATTTTCACAGTCTACTCGCTTATGTCAAATAAGCTCAAAAAATAAATCATGAAATTCAAGGAGAGAATTTATGAAAATTACATTCATGGGTGCCGGAAGTACCGTTTTCGCACGCAATGTCATCGGCGACTGCATGTGTGCAGAATCCCTTCGTGACAGCGTTTTCGCTCTTTACGACATTGACGGCGAACGTCTTGAAGAAAGCCGTGCAATCCTCGAAGCCATGCGTGAAGCAAAGGGCGGCTACGGCAAAATCGAATGCTATCTCGGCGTTGAAAATCGCAAAGACGCTCTTCGTGGTGCCACCTTCGTAATCAACGCAATTCAGGTCGGTCTTTATGACCCTTGCACCATTATCGACTTTGAAGTTCCGAAAAAATACGGTCTTCGTCAAACAATTGCCGACACATTGGGAATCGGCGGTATTATGCGTGCTCTTCGTACAATCCCTGTACTTGAAGATTTTGCACGTGACATGGAAGAAGTTTGCCCCGATGCTCTTTTCTTAAACTACACCAATCCCATGGCTATGCTTTCCGGTTATATGCAGAGATATACCGGTGTCAAAACAGTCGGTCTTTGCCATTCCGTTCAAGGTTGTTCATGGGGTCTTCTCCACGAACTCGGTCTTGATGAATATGCCAAAGGCAGAAAAGAACTTATCGCAGGTATCAACCACATGGGTTGGCTCCTTAAAATTCAGGACAAAAACGGCAACGATCTCTATCCCCTTATCAAAACCAAGGTTGATGAAAAATTAGCTGACCCCAACTTCCACGATAAAGTGCGTCTTGATTATATCAAGAACTTCGGTTATTACTGCACAGAGTCAAGCGAACATAATGCAGAATACAATATGTTCTACATCAAGTCCAAGTATCCGGAACTTATTGAACGTTTCAACATTCCGCTTGATGAATATCCCCGCCGTTGCGTAAATCAGATTGAAGGCTGGAAAAAGGAATACAAGGAACTGCTTACATCCGGAGTTAAAGAACACAATCGTTCCGGTGAATATGCCTCTCATATCATGGAAGCCGTTGTTGAATCCAAGCACTATCAAATAGGCGGAAACGTACTTAACACCGGCAACCTTATCACAAACCTTCCCGCAGATGCCTGCGTTGAAGTTCCCTGCTTAGTCAACGGCTACGGCGTTCAGCCTTGTCATGTCGGTCCACTTCCCGTACAACTTGCCGCAATGAATATGACCAACATCAATCCGCAACTTATCACCATTGAGGCTGCTGTTACACGTAAGAAAGAACATATCTATCAGGCAGCTATGCTTGACCCGCATACAGGCTCCGAACTTGATATTGACACCATCAAGAAAATGGTTGATGACCTTATTGAAGCTCACGGCGACTTCCTTCCCAAATATCACTGATGAAAAAATTTCAGCACTCTGTTTCACCGCAGAGTGCTTCTTTAATTGCAAAAAAACGATGCCTTGCGGCACCGAATTTTTTATTCATTGTTCTTGTTGTCGTAAAGTTCAAGCGTTTTTATTGTGGCAGCCAAGCAATCCGCAATGGCTCCCTCGTGCATATTGTCATAAGAGTCAAGGCGAGTGTGGTAGTAACGCTCAATTTTATGATTAAGACCGGTAATACCTGCTGCTCTGAACCCTGCCTGAGTGAACGCTGCGTCGTCGGTTGCTCCGCCAAAGGGGGGAACCATACCCTTGCTGCAAGGAACACCGGCAGCCTTGGCACCTTCCATAAACAAGTCTGCAACTTCGGCATCAGATTTTACCGTAGCATTCAAGTTTCTGTAATTTGCCATTAAATATTTTGATTCGCGAATAGTATCAAAAGCATAGATTATGGTTTCCACATCACTGAATTCCTCTTTGTGAGCCTCTGCCCATGCCTTTGCACCGCGAAGACCTGCTTCTTCACAACCGGTAAGAAGAACACCGATTTCTGTATTTTCAAATTCAATACCTTCATCCTGAAGCATTTTAAGAAGAGCAATTCCTATATAACAACCGCTTAAGTTGTCATTTGCACCGTCAACAACAAGATTAAAGTCAACCATTTTATAAAGACCGATAAGAAGCGGTACAAAGATAAGACCGACTAAATAAGCCTTACCGATGGGAGTGGAAAAATCCAATGTGCCGAATACACGACCTTGAGCTACGGAAATGATAGCAAGAATCATATAATAAATCGCACCAAGGAGAGCGGAAAGTATATGAATGTCAAAAGCGATACCTCCGAAATGGTAGTTAACCGGCCATTCCCAAGTTGCATCGGGGTGTCCGCAAAACAAAATTCTGCGTTTAACCTCACCCGTCGGGTGTTTTATCGCGGTAACATTTGTACCTGTCTTTTCGGGGAAAAATCCATCAATAAATTTTTTGTACAAACCGAATTGCAAAAATCCGATAACAAGACCTGCGATAACGAAAATAATCGAAAAAATGGGAGCCCAAACCATAGCGAGAATTGCAAGCAAAGCAAGGGTTATTGTGAAATACAACCAACCGTAAAATGATTTCGGGTGAAGTTTGAAGCTTTCAATTGTAACCCTGTCGCAACCGCAGTCATCACGAAGAACTTTTGCCATGTATTCACAGGCTTTACGTTCACCTTCACTGCCCGGATCACGTTTGCCGAAAGTTTTGATGATATACTCAATTTCTTTGACAGAATACTTTGCAGCCTCATGACGCTTTTCAAATATTTTTGATAAGTCCATAATACGCCTCCAAATAAATTATTGTTGATATTATATCACAAAAAACACAGTTTTGCAATACGTTGTTACAAAATTATTCACAATTCGACATTTTGTTCATTTTTCAATTTTATATTGCGAAAAAAGATAGTTTGAAGTATAATAAAGAAAAAATCTTGGAGGAAGGAATATGATTTTACGTCCGCCGGCAGTGCCGCTTATTACGGTTGACCCCTATTTTTCAGTATGGAGTCCATCTGACAAACTTAATGATGAAATAACAATGCATTGGACGGGAAAACCCAATACCATTTTGGGAATTGCAAATATTGACAGGAAAGATTACCGTTTTTTAGGAAAGCTTCCGAATGATGAAACGCCTGCAATGGCTCAAGTTGCTCGTGATATGAATGCTTTTTCAAGTACCTATGTTTTCGAAGATGCGAATGTTCGTCTTACGGCAATATTCACCACTCCGCTTTTGCTTGACGATTTGGATATTTGCTCTCGTCCTGTTAGCTATCTTAAAATCAAAGCCGAATCTCTTGACGGAAATGTGCATAATATAAAGATTGATATTTCCGTATCCGAAGAATTATGCTTAAATTACAGAGGGCAGGAACCTGTTATTACCGAATATCTTGCTAAAAATGCCATTCAGTCTGTTCGTATGGGCGGGACAACTCAGGATGTTCTCGGCAAAAAGGGCGACGATATCCGTATCGACTGGGGATATTTTTATCTATCCGTTAAAGAAAATTTAGGTGACTGTTATGTTGAAAAGAAAAAAGTTGATTTTATCGAAAATATGCCGCACGGTGAAGATGAAAACATGACATTCATCGGTATCAAGGCTGAAATCGATACCGCCGATAAAAACGATTTGCTCGTGACTTTTGCCTATGATGATATAAAATCAATTCACTATTTCGGCTCAAACTGTTCTTCATATTGGAATAAAGACGGCAAGTCAATTGTTAACGCCATTGAGGAAGCATTTGAAGACTATGACTGCGTTTTGGCTCGTTGCAAAAAATTTGCGGACAAAATGTTCATTGACTCGGTACGTGCCGGCGGTGAAAAATATGCAGAACTTCTTGAACTTGCATATCGTCAGACCATTGCTGCTCACAAGATTGCGGTTGATGATGACGGAGAAATTATATTCATATCAAAAGAATGTTTTTCAAACGGCTGTGCAGCAACCGTTGATGTAAGTTACCCGTCAATTCCGCTTTACCTTCTCTATAATCCCGAACTTGTCTGCGGTATGATGCGTCCCATTTTCAAATATGCAAAAAGCAAAGAATGGAAATTTGACTTTGCTCCCCACGATGCAGGATGCTATCCCATCGTTACCGGTCAGGTGTACGGCAACAACGAATTGGATAAACAGATGCCGGTTGAAGAATGTGGGAATATGCTCATTATGGCGGCAAATGTCGTGTTGGCAGGCGGAAATATTGAATTTATCAAAGCCAATTTGGATATTCTTGAAACTTGGGTTAAATATCTCGAAGAAAACGGCTCAGATCCTAAAAATCAACTTTGTACCGATGACTTTGCAGGACATCTTGCTCATAACTGCAACCTTTCACTTAAAGCAATTTCAGGTATCGCAGGTTTAGGTTTAATTTACGGTAAATTAGGCGACGAAAAAAAGAAGCAGGAGAAACTTGCTCTTGCTCGCAATATGGCTAAGGACTGGGCAGTTCGTGCCTCAAACGGGGACGGCTCATATCGCCTTGCTTTTGATAAGACAGGCACCTGGAGTATGAAATATAATATCGTATGGGATAAAATCTGGGGGACAAACCTGATGGATAAGTCCGTAATATTCTCCGAATTTGCTTCATACAGCAGACATATCAATGCCTATGGTATGCCGCTTGACAATCGTTCGCTCTACACAAAATCCGACTGGCTCGTATGGACAGCAACTTTAGCCGACAATCGTACTGATTTTGAAAAATTTATCGCACCGATGTGGGACAGTTTTAATATCATGCAGGAGCGTGTTCCGATGACCGACTGGTATTTTACCAACTCGGCAAAACAACATCATTTCAGAAATCGTTCCGTTCAGGGCGGACTTTTCATTAAATTACTTGAATATTCCGGCAAACTCAAAGCATAAAAATAAGCTGTCGGTGGTACAACAAACTTTTTGATTGTTGTATAAAAAATAAAAACCGAGAACTCTATCTCGGTTTTTTGAAAAATTAACCAAATATGTTTGACCATTCTTCCCAGCTGAAATTATTGCCGGTAATAGCATTAAGAATCTTCAAGAGATACTCTTCAAAAATCTTCATAAGCCACATGAGAGTGGTGATTAAGTCATTTATGGGAAGTGAATCAAATATGCCGTCCATAGCTTGCCTCCTTGATGATATATTTACTTTTGTATTATATCACCAATTTCCAAATTATGCAAGGACATTTTTATTATATTTCTATGAATAATAAATGAATATATAAAAATTCTAAAATAATGCTTGAAATTTACAAAACTTCGTGCTATAATGAGGCTGTCGTTGTCAAATATCCCTAAAAAACTACTAACGGAGAACAAAATGAATTACACTTTAACTAAGAAAAAAGCAAAAGAGCTTATTGAAGCAAAGCTCTCCCATTTTTGTGGGGTAAGCCCTTCTGCCGCAAATGCAGAGCAATTTTATAATGCGGTTGCTATGATTGTCCGCGATATGCTCGTTGAAGGTCGTGCTGACTTTTCAGCAGCAGCCGAAAAAGCAGGGGCAAAAAGAATCTATTACTTATCAATGGAATTTCTTATGGGCAGATCCCTTAAAAACAGTTTGTTCAATTTGAATCTGGAACAGACTTTCATCAGTGCTCTTAAAGATTACGGCATTGATATTGAACAGCTTTATGAATGCGAACCCGATGCAGGTTTAGGTAACGGCGGTTTAGGTCGTCTTGCTGCTTGCTATCTTGATGCACTTGCAACTCAAGGTTATCCCGCAAGAGGATATTCCATCCTCTATGAATACGGTATATTCAAACAAAAAATCATTGACGGCTGGCAGACCGAACTTCCTGATTTCTGGCTTCCCGGCGGTAAAGTATGGCTTGTGGAACGTGCAGAAAGTGCAGTTGAAGTTCGTTTCGACGGTTATGTAAACGAATGGTGGGATCGTTCATTCCATCATGTTGAACTTGCCGACTATAATCCCGTAAAGGCTGTTCCCTATGACCTTTTGGTTGCAGGTAAAGACGGCAAGGGTGTATCCATGCTCCGCTTATGGTCAGCGAAAGCACCCGGTCTTGATATGGACGCATTTAACAAGGGCGACTATCTTCGTGCTGTTGAACAGAATGCTATGGCAGAAGTTATTTCGAAAGTATTATATCCCGCAGACGACCACGAAGAAGGCAAATCACTTCGCTTGAAGCAGCAGTATTTCCTTGTATCCGCTTCCATTCAGGATATAGTCCGTCATCACCTTAATCTTTACGGCACGGTTGAAAACCTTCCCGAAAAGATGGCAATCCAGATTAACGACACTCATCCGACTCTCGCTATTCCCGAACTTATGCGTATTCTTCTTGACGAATGCGGTTACGGTATGAAAGAAGCTTGGGATATTGTTACTCGTACCGTTACATATACAAACCACACCGTTATGAAAGAGGCTCTCGAATGTTGGAGAGAAGAACTTATCCGCACCCGTCTTCCGAGAATTTATCAGATTATTCGCGAAATTGACAATCTCTATCGTTCTTACGTCTGGAATACAACCAACGATGCGAAATTGGTTGAGAGAACCGCAATTATTTCCGGCGGTACAATTCGTATGGCAAATCTCTGTGTTGCAGCTTGCCATAAGGTAAACGGTGTTTCTGCACTACACAGCCAGATTCTTAAAGATACCGTATTCAATGATGCATACAGACTTAATCCCGATAAGTTTACAAATGTTACTAACGGTATCGCTCACAGAAGATGGCTCTGTCAGGCAAACCCCGAACTTACTTCTTTCCTTTGTGAATTGATCGGCGACGGTTTCATTAAAGATGCCGAAAATCTCCAGGATCTCAGAAAATATGCCGATGATAACGAAGTATTATTAAAGCTTGAAGAAATCAAACTTCATAACAAACAGCGTCTTGCAAAGCATGTTAAAGCCCAGACCGGCGTTGAACTTAATCCGGATTCAATATTTGACATACAGGTCAAGCGTCTTCACGAATACAAACGTCAGCACTTAAACGCACTTCAGATATTTGCAAAATATCTTGAAATTAAAAACAATCCCCATGGCGATTATACTCCGCATACCTATATTTTCGGTGCAAAAGCAGCTCCGGGATATTATGTCGCAAAGAAAATCATCAGCTTCATTGTTGCCATGAGCAATATGATTAACAATGACCCCGTTGCCAATAAGTATCTCAAAGTTTTCTACTATGAGGATTATAATGTTACCGCAGCAGAGCTTTTAATGCCCGCAGCCGAAATCTCCGAACAGATTTCTCTTGCAGGCACAGAAGCATCCGGTACGGGCAATATGAAATTGATGATTAACGGTGCTTTGACTATGGGTACTCTCGACGGTGCAAATGTTGAGATAAACAACCTTGTCGGCGATGAAAATATGTTCCTGTTCGGTATGAGAACGGAAGATGTCAACAATCTGAAGGCTTCCGGCTATACTCCCAAGAACTATATCATCAACAATCCCGAACTTAAAGCAGTTATTGACCATGTTGATAAGCATGGCGTTGACGGCAAAATGTTCGGTGAAATTACCGGCACTATCGCCTATCACGATCCCTATATGGTATTGGCAGATTTCAGCAGTTACAGAAATGCTCAGAAAAATGCTGAAGAACTCTATTCAAAAGATAAGCGTTCCTGGAATCAAAAGAGCCTTATCAATATCGCAGAGGCGGGCTTCTTCGCAGCAGACCGTTCAATCAACGAGTACGCAAGGGATATCTGGAATGCCAAATCCGCATTCGCCCCAAACAGCAAAAAGTAAATAATGGGTGCCACAAGGCACCTATTTTTAATTCAATGAACAAACTTAAATGAAAAAATATGGCACCTTTCGGCACCATATTTTTTATTCAGTATCAGCGAATTCTTTGAAGTCTTTGTAGATTTCTTCTGTGAATACGTAATCTTCATCCTTATCATGAAGCGGATCCATAACCTGAGCGAAGAAGGGATTAACTCTTGCTTCTTTGTTATATGCCCATCTGAACTTCTTTTCCTTTGCTCTCTCAACGCTTGAGGGCAATTCTTCGGGACACCAATGTCCGCCGCGAAGAACAAGGTTCGGACTCATCATAAACTCATGACCGTGAGCACACTTCCAAAGAATGGGAGTATACATATCAACTATCTCGGTTGCAAGACATTCACCGCCTCTAAACTTGGCAGCCTTCTGCAAATCTTCGATGGTAAGTGTGTTGAAATCCTTTGTTTCATCGTAACCATGGTCAAGTTTTATGCACTTGGTCGGATCATCTTCGGGACGATAAATATTAACCATATTCCAATCCTGACCGATTGAATTCCAGTCATTCATTGTGCCGTAGTATGCCTTGATACGTTCTTCAACCTTATTTTCTCTCCACCAGAGAGTACCGTAAACGGGAGTTTTTGCAATCTTCTTCATGAAAGGTTTAACCGCAAAAGCGAAAGGTTTTGCAAGAAAAGCGAGTTTAAAATAGGGTTCAACCTGTTTCATCATCTGCTTGAAATATTCCTTAACTGGAATATTGGCTCTGAAATGAAGGTAGTCTTCAAGAACATCTGAATCGAAATACCACTGACCGTGGAAGTTTCTTGTTGTAAACCAATCGGGATCGAAAAGACGCTTGGGATCTCCCAAACCGAGAGTACCCAAAAGCAATTCTTCAAACTCATAGTTGGTAATACGATATTCCGCTCCGGAACCGATATTATAAAATCTTCTCCAGAATTCTTCGGGAACATCATCGCCGCAAACATTTACCAAAAGCCTGCCACTGTCTTCAACAGTTGCCCATTCAAGAACGCCGTTAAGCGGAACGTGATACATGATGGGTTCCATATTCTTTAATATATTTGCATAAAGAATACCGGTCTGACGCATGGATACCCAATATTTTAAGCCTGATTCCGCAAAAATTGCTTCTGCAAGAACTTTGGAAACAGCATAGTGGTCATATACGGAGATTTTCATAGGATCTCCTGTGCGTCCCCAATGAATGGGATCATCACGCTCACCGGTCTGGGCAACAGTACCGATATAAACAACCTTAATTGCGTCGGGATCGGACTGAGCCTTGACTGCATCAACAATATAACGAGCAGCCTTTGTATTTACTTCAATGGTTTTTATCGGAAAATAGTCGGCTCCGGGAGATGCCATACCACCAACATGAAGTACATAGTCCGAACCGGTTACACATTCGAGTACGTCCTCGTAATTTGTAAGGTCGCCCCAAACGATTTTAACCGCAGGGTCATCGGCATAGTCTGCAAACTTCTCTCTGTTGACTTTGCTGTCACGAAGAAGAATAACGATGTTGAATTTATCCTTCTTGGCATAAAGTTGCTTGAAACCTTCCATGCCCATATTGCCGGATGCACCGGTTAAGAATACTGTCTTTTTTGCCATATCATTCCTCCGAACATAAGTTTACAATAATTCTAACACAAAAATAACAACTTTGCAATACACAGAATTACAAAAAGTGTATGACTTTATATAATCATACACTTTAAAATCAATTATTTTAGAAAAACACGTCTACCAATCCAAGTTCTTATCCATAGCCATATATTCTCGGATTTTTTGAACATCGTATGATGAAGGCATGGACTTTATAACCCTTGGAATAATCATTAATTTCGTCGCCGCTTTAATAATTCCCGGCAACAAGTCGGGACGTTTCAACAACACAAGTTTTTGTATCATATCCTCCATTGTATTCTCGCCCACATTGCCCAGTTCGGGAGCACCCAATATTTTTTCTTCGACAAAGAAGTTTATATCTTCAGCGTTAAGGCTTGAAAGATAGTCTTTGATAACTCCCGGATTAAAATGAGAAAACCCATGTTCCTGCATATAGCGATACTGGTACTTCCACAGCTCGCTTTCGTCAAATTTCTTTTCAACAGATGCAACACATACATCGGCTAAAATCTTTCCCGCAAGAATTGAAAGCACGATACCCGATCCGGAAAGCGGTTCTGTCATACAGACCGCATCGCCTATTGCGGCATAACCGTTAGTGATAAATTTTGACAATGGTCTGCGTAAAGGAATTTTTGCACACTGACCGCCGCGAACGATTTTATCGGTCATCTGCGGAAAATCCGCCAAATAATCTTCAACTGCTTCCTCAATATCATCTTCAGAAAGTTCGGAGAACGAGCCAATAAGAATGTCTATATGATTTCCTTCGGTGATGCACCAGTCCATACCACATCGGTTGTTATGGAAGAAAATTATCTGATATTGAGGATCGCTCTTTTCATCGCTTGTCACATCATAAAACGCACGATAACAAAAGAAACGTTCGCCGTCACCAATCTCATTTTGGATATTGAATTTTTCAGGTAAGTTTCTGCGGACGGGAGAGTCGATACCTGCGGAATCTATTACCAAATCGGCATAAACATCACCTTTTGCGGTGTTCAGACCGACAATACGGTTGCCTTTTACGAGAGCGTAATTAACCTCTGCACTAAACTCAAATTTAACACCCGCACTCTTTGCTTCTTTAATCAAATGGGCAAGCAGAATTTTTCTGTCAACACTTTTAACAGTCGGGTTTGGACCCGTATCGGTATTGACCATTACCTTTTTTGAAGGCGGCAAAAAACCGGCATTGCGAAATTCCAAAATGTCATCATCTGGAAGCGCTGTAATTCCGGCACGAGGAAGGGCGGAAGGAACAAAGGCATCGGTCCAATCCCAGCCTAAGCCTGCACGCTTATTTTTTTCAAAGACAGTAACATCAAAACCTCCGCGAGCAAGGTTTATTGCTGCGGACAATCCGCCGTGACCGGCACCTGCAACAATAATTTTTTTCATTATTTTCCTCCTCTTATGATAATTTATGAATAAACAAACCCGATAATAATTTCGGCTCAAACCATGTGGATTTCGGGGGCATAATCATATCTGCATCTGCGATATTCATAAGTTCCTCCATGGTTGTCGGATACATTGCAAAGGCAAGCTTCATATCTTCGCTGCAACGCTTTTCAAGCTCATCAAGACCACGAATACCTCCGACAAAGTCAATACGCTTATCTGTACGTGGGTCGTGAATATCAAATATCGGGGATATGACATTGTTTTGAAGAATGGATACATCCAAACAACCGATAGGGTCGTTCTCGTCAAAAGTTCCCTCTTTTGCAACAAGTTTATACCATTGATTGTCAATATACATACCGAATGTATGCGAAACTTTCGGTTTTCTATCAGCTCTGTCAATGGCAGTTACATCAAATTTTTCAGATAATTTTTCCAGAAGTTCTTTAGTTGTCAAGCCGTTTGTATCAGCAATAAGACGATTATAGTCCATAATCATCAATTCATCGACTCTGAAATATACCGCAAGGAAAAAATTAAATTCTTCCTCTCCCGTGTAATCGGGATTGGCTTCGCGACGCATCTGACCGACTCTTACGGCACTTGCGGAACGATGATGTCCGTCGGCGATATATACGAAAGGAATATTATCAAATTCACCGACAATAGCATTGATTATTTGCTCATCTGCAATTTTCCAAATTGAATGACGCACTTTATCATCGGTTACAAAATCAAATTCGGGGGTATCTGCTATAATACTTTCAATAATCAAATCAAGTTTATCGGTATTTCTGTAACAGAGGAAAATAGGTCCCGTATTTGCATCACAGGCATCAACGTGACGGATTCTGTCGGCTTCCTTGTCGGCACGTGTTTTCTCGTGTTTTTTGATAACATTATTCAGATAGTCGTCAATAGACGCACAGCCGACTATGCCGACCTGTCTTCTTCCGTTAAAAACCTGAGCATAAATATACAAACAGGGCTTTTCGTCCTGAACGAAATTACCGTTTTCAATCATGCGATTTAAGTTTTCTGCGGCTTTTGCATACACCTCATCGCTATACAAATCCGTGCCGACGGGAAGGTCAATTTCTGCTTTATCAACATGCAAAAATGAATATTCATTACCCTTTACCATTTCCCGAGCTTCTTCTGAACTCATTACATCATAGGGGAGTGCCGGAATTTTTTCAATCAAATCGGCACAGGGACGAAAAGCCTTAAAAGGTCTGATTACAGCCATAAAATTTCCTACTTTCTTACTGCTTCGTGAAAATACGTCAACGCCGAACTGCCTTGCAAATAAATGCCTTCGGCTTCTTCTCCGACTACAAGCACCTCATAGATCGGGGAAATCGGTCTTATTACCGCCTGATCATAAAGATATTTCTCCGCGGCGGAACAAAGTTCTCTTTTCGCATTTTCTGTTGAAGTTTTTATTGATTCTACGATATTATCGTAGTTTTCATTCTTAAATTTCGTTAAATTATTTTCCGCATCGGTTACATATACACCAAAATTCTTATTTTCATCGACATAAGAAGGTATGGTATAAAAAGCAATGTCATAATCTCCCGAACGCACAGCCGAACGCAACTCGCTTGCCGTCATGACTTTAAGTGTAATCGAACAGCTTGTACCCAACGCCTCCTGCCAATCCTGCATAATATATTTTAGAGGCATCTCAAATTCTTCGGTACAGGAAACAGTCAGTTCGATATTTGTTATTTTAAGGTCTTCATAAGCCTTTTTAAGCAAATCATAAGCCGCTGTTTTGTCGTATTTGTAACTGCTTGTCTGCTTGAAATCACCCATCAATTTGCGTGCGTTGTCGGTAATAAATGAGTCTGCGGTTGCTCCGAAATGTTCAGTTATCGTATCTAAACTGATTGATGTTGAAATCGCTTTTCGCAGTTGCGTATTTTTAAGATATCTGTCCTCTGTGTTGAAAATCAGGCAACGTACCGCCGATGCGGTCTCGGTCTTTGAATATTCATCAGGAAAACCGGATGCTGCGAAATTATCAACAAAACCCGCCTCATATGTCCCGTTCTTGATTTTGTCGGGAATAAGGCTCTTATCGGCATTGATATAAAACCATACCGCCTGAAGTTTTGGCGGTGTTGAACCCAAATATTCATCACTCTTGGAAATTCGGATATAAGAACCCGCATTCTTTCGTGTGAGGAAAAACGGACCGTTGGAGCATATATATTTCATCTCCATTCCGTATCTGCCGCCGGTCGCATTGAAAAATATCTCATTGCACGGTGCGGCTAAAGGTCGAGCTAAAACCTCTAAAAACGTATCATCGGAACTTGTCAGAGTAATTTTCAGTTTCTTGTCGCTTAAAGCCTTGACACCCAATTCATCAACAGGTTTTTCGCCATCCAATATCTCTCTTGCGTTTTGAATGCCGCTTAAAAGCTCCCGTTCCGAACTGTTTGTAAGCGGGTCAACAGCACGTTTTAATGCAAACTCAAAATCCGCGGCAGTAACTTGTTTATTAAGATTTTCAGGAAGTTTTTCACCTAAGCCATTTTTGGCTGTGTTTGTGTAATACCAAGTGGAATTCGGAGAAATATTAAATGTATAAACAAGACCGCCGTCCGTAATCTCCCAACTTTCTGCGGCTGCAGGAATAATCTCCCCGTTACTGCCAAATTTCACCAGACAATCATAGATGTTCAATGCTATCATCATTCCCGCCGAATCATTAACTATCTGCGGATCAAGTGAACGCACATCATTTTCTATCGGGAAATATATATTCATCTCATCTTTTTTACCGCATGACGATAATGCAAACACCATCAATATGGTTAAAAAGATACTGATACTTTTTTTCATACACAACACCATAATGATTATATATTAAATTCGTAAAAATTTCAACACCTTTTTATAAAACTATTGACAAGCTCAGCGATTTTCGATATAATCATTACAATATTAACCAATCCCTTTTTGATTTTCTACTCATAAGCGGGAGTAGTATAGTGGTAATACGTCAGCTTCCCAAGCTGAAATTGCGGGTTAAGTTTTCGTGTTTGCACGAAAATCTTAAAAGGGCGGTGGCGAAGCCATAAAAATAGTCCGGTGGACTGTTTTTAAGCCCGTGGGCGTGTCAGCCCACGGTAGTGGGCTGAGCGATTCCCGTCTCATTATAATTGAACAAGTTGAATATTCTGCGGGAGTAGTATAGTGGTAATACGTCAGCTTCCCAAGCTGAAGTTGCGGGTTAAGTTTTCGTGTTTGCACGAAAATCTTAAAAGGGCGGTGGCGAAGCCATAAAAATAGTCCGGTGGACTGTTTTTAAGCCCGTGGGCGTGTCAGCACACGGTAGTGGGCTGAGCGATTCCCGTCTCATTATAATTGAACAAGTTGAATATTCTGCGGGAGTAGTATAGTGGCAATACGTCAGCTTCCCAAGCTGAAATTGCGGGTTCGATTCCCGTCTTCCGCTCCATAAACAATAGAAAACCTACCTTATGGCAGGTTTTCTTCATTTTTGGCACTTGATAAAGTTGGCAGTAATATTTATAGTTTTCTTGCCTGCCGGAGTCGGGAAAAAGAAGAACGCGTGATAGAGGTTTTTAAACACATACAGGTTACATTTCCCGCCTGCCTGTTTTATTTTTATGCCGAGATTTATAGCATCGGGGGATAAAATATCATCCGTACCGGTGAATATCAAAGTACAGGGCAGACTTAATACATCAATAAAAGCGGGATTGACACGTGGGGTTTCATCGTTTTCTCCGTCTATCCACATATTGATAAAATATTTTAATCCGTCAACAGAAAGCATCGGGTCATCTGGTTCAATATCATCTATCAACGCGTTGTTAAGTCGGATATCAACAAGCGGAGAATACAAAATCAAACCGCCGGGTTTCTTCTCCTGCATCGAGGCAAAAGTAAGAGCAATTGTACCGCCGGAGAAATCGCCTGCGATAAAAACATTCTCCGAACCGTATTTTTCCGCAATATCATTATAAAACTTATTGAGTATTCTCTCAGCATCACGGAAATTATGTTGAGGTATTTTCGGATAAATAATGACATGTATGGGAATTTTTATCTCGTTATACAAATTATCAATATATCGAAAATGCATAGAATCAATATCTTGACAAAACGCTCCGCCGTGAAGGTATATCAAACATTTTTTTGCGTTATTATCCGCTCCGACGGTATAAATCGGGCAACCGTAAGAGTTGTCGATATGCAGAGAATTTACGAGTTTTTCGGGCAAATAATGTTCGTGCTTACCCGAAAAAACTTCTTGCATTGCCGTTTTTTCATCCTCAAAAATCTTCTTGCTGCCTTTTGCAAGAAGTGTCGTTTTTATAAAAGGATTGAGTAAACGATCAATAATATTCATATCAGTATTTTAATTGCTCAACTGTATAGTCCTTAATATATCCAAGATAATCAACTGCGATTTCCTTTGCTCCGATTAAATCGTGTTCGCGATAATTTCCGCATTCTTTTGCGGACACTCCGGGAATATCACCCTCAAAATCAGCGATGAATTTCATTGTATCAACAGTTAATTTTATCACATTTTCGGGAGATATATTTCTGACAAGGAAATAAAATCCCGTCCGACAACCCATAGGACCGAAATATATGATTTCATTTGAAAATTCGCTGTTTCTGACATAAGTGGCAAAAAGATGCTCAACGGTATGAATTGCAGCATTGGACATCACTTCTTCAACATTCGGACGACAGGTTCTCAAATCATAGGTGGTTATGTCCCCGTCAACTCTTGATGTATAAATTCCTCTTTTTAAGACCGTATGGTCAACTTCAAAACTCGCTATTTTTTTCATAAGCTCTCCTTTGAATGTTCAAAACTCTGTGCAAATATAATGTGCGTTTTATGCAAAATCAAATAAATATTTTTTGTTAACAAATTAAGAAAAAAACTTGCAATGTTCAAAAAAACTTTTAGAAAGTGCATGAATTACGGATTTTTGGGAAAAGTTTTAAACGTTTTGAACATAGTTTTGAACAAAAAATTCAATTTTCAAAAAAATATTGACTTGCACTATTCCATTTTTTTCAACAGGTTTTCAACAGATTTTCGTAACAAGACGTTCTCTTTATTTTTCAAAAAAGCATCCTTTTTTATGATTTCTTCGGCAATACCCTGAGCGGAATAAAGTATTTTTGTATCGCTCATCAGGTCGGCAATTTTCATTTCGGGAAGTCCGTGCTGACGATGTCCGAAAAAGTCGCCGGGGCCTCGTGTCTGAAGGTCATATTCGGCAATCTTGAAACCGTCCGATGTCTTAACAAGTGTTTCAAGACGCTCGCAAGCCTCTTTATTCTGAGCGTCGGACACCAATATACAATATGACTTTTCACCACCGCGACCTATTCGACCGCGAAGTTGATGAAGTTGCGAAACTCCGAATCTCTCGGCATTTTCAATAAGCATAACCGTTGCATTGGGCACATCAATTCCGACTTCGATAACTACGGTTGACACAAGAATCTGAATCTCGCCGTCATAAAACTTTTGCATTATTTCATCTTTTTCCGCACTTTTCATTCTGCCGTGCAAGAGACCGACGTTGTAATTCTTGAACGCACCCTTTTGCAACATCTGGCTATATCCGACTGCGGGAGTAATATCATAATCCCCCTCCTCGACAAGCGGACAGACGATATACGCCTGCCTACCCGAATCAACCTCTTTTTTGATAAAATTATATATCCGATTATGATAACGCGAATCGACTTTTACGGTATCAATCGGTATCCGACCGGGCGGCAACTCGTCCAATATTGAAATATCCAAATCGCCATATATCATCAGTGCAAGAGTTCGCGGAATGGGAGTAGCGGACATAACCAAGGTATGCGGTCTGTCTCCCTTTTGAGCCAAATCGGAACGCTGTTTTACACCAAAACGGTGTTGTTCGTCCGTAATAACAAGACCTAAATTCTTAAACTCAACATCCTTTTGAATAAGTGCATGCGTACCGATGATAAAGTCAATCTCGCCGTTTTTAAGTTTTTCTTTAATAATTCTCTTGTCTTTCTGTCCTGTTGAGCCGGTAATAATCTCAACACGAATATCCGTATTCTCAAACAGGTTTTTTAACGTTGCAAAGTGCTGGCGGGACAAAACCTCAGTTGGTGCCATAAGTGCAGACTGGTAGCCATTTTTCGCAATGTTATAAATAAGTGCGGCAGCAACGGCAGTTTTTCCCGACCCGACATCGCCCTGCAAAAGTCTATTCATTGCTTTACCGCTTTGCATATCGGAAAGACATTCGGATATTGACCTTTTTTGAACATTGGTCAGCTTAAAAGGCAGCAAGTTTAAATATTCATCGGTGAAAAAATAATCAACTTTAATGGGTGTTTTAATACTCTTAATATTGCGAAGGGAAAACATCGCAAGCTGCAATATTAACAGTTCTTCAAATACCAATCGTCTTCTTGCCGCTGCAACTTCCGCCTCGTTATTCGGGAAATGTATCATTTTAAGTGTTGAATATAATGACGGCAATTTATATTTTTTAAGCAAATAATCCGGTAAAGTTTCTTCCAGATACGGCTTAACCAAACCTAAAGCGTTATGAATGACTTTCGCTATATTTTTTGATTGAAGTCCTGCTGTTTGAGGATAAATCGGCTCTAAAGTATTTTCCATTGAAAGCGGAAAAAATTGAGGTGATATCATCTGCCTTAATCCCCATTTGTCACGGGTAATTTTCCCAAAAAACAGAAGTTCATCGCCCTCATTAAGCATTTTATCAATATATCTGTTGTTAAAAAACACAAGGTCAACCGAATTTGTCATATCGGTAATTGCAGTCTTGGTAATAAGCTTTCCGCCGGGAATTTTTGTCGTAGACGGAGGATAAGAAACAATGCCTTTGATACAAATATTTTCATCTTCGGGAGCATCAAAAATACTGTCAACCGGATGCAGTGTCCGATATTTTCTCGGGTAAAACCGTATCAAATCTTCAATTGAAAAAATACCGAGATGACTGAACAACTCGGCTCTTTTTGGGCCAACGCCTTTTAGGAACTGCAACCCTGAATTTAAATCAATCATTCTAATGAAATAATGTAATAATATACCGGCTGCCCACCGTATACAACCGCGATTTCAATATCATTACCGTATTTAGCGGAAATGGTATCGCAGAGCCTGTATGCGGCTTCTTCCGTCATTCCTTCACCGTAATAAATTGTGATAAAAGATGTATTACGTTTGATCATGCGTTTTACACAACGATATGCGACATTGTTCGGATCGGAATCGACAACGGTTACCTTACCGTTTTCAAGTCCCATAATATCGCCTTCTTTAATATCCATTCCGCCGACACTCGAATCACGAGCAGCAAATGTAACATTGACGGTATTGATATCTTTAATCGCATTGTTCATCATTTTGTAGTTGTCGGTTTCGTTGACATCCGGATCAAATGCAATCAATGCGGCAATACCTTCGGGGATAGAACGAGTCTGAACAACAAGAACCTTCTTTTCTGTCAGGCTTGCGGCTTGCATTGCGGTTAAAATGATATTCTTATTGTTCGGGAGAATATATACAATCTCGGCGGGAGTCTGGTTGACGGCATTGAGAATGTCATCCGTACTCGGATTCATTGTCTGACCGCCGGACACGACCATATCAACGCCAAGTTCTTTCATCGCGGCAGCAATACCCTCACCGGCACCTACTGATACAAAACCGAATCTCTTGGTAGCTTCAACAACGGGTACATCTTCCGGTCCGATTAAATCGGCCTTACTGCCCCAAGAAGTATGCTTGTGTTGAAGTCTCATATTTTCAACTTTTACATTTTCCAAATTACCATATTTTATAGCATGAGAAATGACTTCTCCGGGCTCATTTGTGTGGATATGAACCTTAATAACATCTTCGTCGTCAACTACTACAACACTGTCACCCATATCATAAAGGCGGGATTTTAAGAGGATGACATCCATCTTTGTTGCATTTTTCTTTTCGATAAGCAATTCTGTGCAGTAGGCAAATCTGATATCTTCCCCACTCTGAACATCACGGACAACAACATCGGTCTCCGAATCGTGTTCCTTTGCTTCAATAATGATGTCATCGCGAAATACCGAGAGCATCGCTTCCAATATGTAAACGAGACCCTGACCGCCGGCATCGACAACCTTAGCTCTTTTTAATATGCTTAAAAGCTCAGGAGTACGTTTAAGTGCTTTTCTTGCTCCTTCAGTCGCATCTTCAAAAACTTTTACTGCGGGAACATCAACTCCCGCCGATTCTTTTGCTGCATCGCCGGCAAGACGAATAACAGTTAAAATCGTTCCCTCTGTCGGAGCCATGACACTTTTGTATGCATGTTCGGCAGCAAGTTTAAGAGCAGTTGCAATAACAACTCCGTTTGCAGATTCACAACCACGCAAACCTTCGGCAAAACCTCGAAAAATAAGAGAAGTAATCGCACCGCTATTTCCCCTTGCTCCACGCAAAAATGCCGATGCCGCCTTTTCGGCAACAACGGAAACAGGAACATCATCCGACAAATCTTTAAGAACATTGACTGCCGAGTTCATAGTTTTACTCATATTCGTTCCGGTATCTCCGTCGGGTACGGGGAAAATGTTCAACGCATCTACCGAATCTTTGTTATTTGTTATATTGTTAGCTGCAGAGATAAGAGCATCTCTTAATTGTCTACCGGTTATCATAGAACCCTCTTTTTATGTAAGCAATATTATTACATTTTGAATTATAGCATACATTCAATTAAAAATCAACACCAAATGTGAACGTTTTCAAAATTTATCATTGACTATTTTAGAAATATGCTGTATAATATAATCCGAATTTTATATGCGGAGGTCAATATGTATAATTTCCCGATTGGTGTTATTATAGACAGTTTCAGAACAGATATTCCCACTGCCGTAAAAAAGGCTGCCGAAGTCGGTGCGGACGGTATTCAGGTTTATGCAACAAAGGGTGAAATGGCTCCCGAAAATTTATCACCTGCAAAGCGTCGCGAATTTTTGGATATGGTCAAGTCCAACGGCTTGGTTATTTCCGCACTCTGCGGCGACTTGGGCGGTGGATTCGGTGATGCTGACGAAAATCCCGAAAGAATTGAAAAGTCAAAGAGAATTCTCGACTTAGCCAAAGATTTAGAAACAAATATTGTTACAACTCATATCGGTGTTGTTCCGACTGAAACCTCTCATCCTCGCTACAAAATAATGCAGGATGCTTGCGGTCAGCTTGCGGAATATGCAGACTCAATTGATGCTTTTTTTGCGATTGAAACCGGTCCCGAGACAAGTGCCGTTCTTAAAGAATTCTTGGATTCTTTGGGTTCCAAAGGTCTTTCCGTTAATTTAGACCCCGCAAATCTTGTTATGGTTACCGGCGATGATCCCGTGCAAGCCGTCTATAACCTTAAAGATTATATTGTTCACACTCACGCAAAAGACGGTGTTCAGCTTTATTATAAAGAACCCGAACTTGTTTACGGTATCAAGAAAGATGCTCTTGTAACAGCTCCCTCCTTTGAAGAAGTTCCTCTGGGCACAGGTTCTGTTAATTTCCCCGCCTATCTCAAAGCTCTCGAAGATGTCGGATACAAAGGTTTCTTAACCATTGAAAGAGAAGTCGGTGACGACCCCGAAAGAGATATTCGCATCGCCGTTGATTTTCTTAAGAATATTATTAACAACTGACAGGAGTATTGTTATGAAAAAAATCACAGCTGTTTTAATGACCGTCGTACTTGTATTTATGTATGCGGCACTCGGTGCTGTCGGTGTTATTGCCGATGATGTTCCCGAATTTTATATCACTCAATCTACTGAAAATGTTGCTGTCGGCGATTATGTGGATGTCGTCGTTTCAGGCAGAAATTTAGCAGGTCTTGCTACTGCTGAACTTTGGGTTGAAATCAACCCCTATCGTCTCGCTTTTGTAAACTACGAAATTGCGGAAGATGTCGCCGATGAATCAGGGCTTATCGTTATGTCCCACGACCCGAATGAGAGTGAAGACATTAGATATGATAAAGACGGTGTAACACCCATTTCCGGCATACCCGTATACTTCGTGCATGCCAGAAGCGTTTCGGAAGAAATGGACGAGATGGATATTGCAATTCTTCATTTTAAGGCTATCGGCGGTGGCGATTGCCGTCTGGAATTTTTAGCAAACTCCGTCGAAGTTTGTATTGACGGCAACGAAATCGAACCGGTTGCCGTAGATGCAAAATATGCGGATATTGTTGTCCCCATTGAAGGCGAACTTGCTTCCGAATGGGATTATGATGTTTCTGTTCCCGTTGATGTTACCGTTCCCGACCTCAACCAAGGAAAAAAAGGTAAGACCATCATCATCGTTATTGTTATTGTAGTCTTAGTTGCCGTTGCAGCTTTCGCACTTGTCATGGCAATACGTCAAGGCGGAATTAAGGAAGACGAAGAAACAAAACCAAAGAATAACTAAAATTCCAAGGCTGTCGTATTTCGGCAGCCTTTTTCTGTAAAACATCAGCAAATATTAAATCTGAGACATTTTTTATTCTGTAAAAAAAGAAATTAAATATAAAGGAGAATGGTTATGAACAAAATTATAGCATTTATCGGTTCAATTATTTTTGCAATCGCATCAATTTTTCCGTGGGCATTTAACGATTTCCCGAAAAAACCTTCAGGGCAAAAAATCGATCTGACGAAATTTGAACTGACTTGGAGCGACGAGTTTGACGGAGACGAATTTGATGAAACCAAATGGATTGATCCGTGGTGGATTTCAGAGCGTAAAGGCGGATACTGGGCAAAAGAAATGGTCAGTGTCAGCGACGGTAATTTGATTATTACAACCAAATACTTAAAAGACGGGCTTAACGGAAATCCGGCGGGATATTATACCGGAATTGTTGAAACTCGCACCAAATTTGAACAATGCTACGGATATTTTGAGTGTCGCTGTATTTTGCCCCCGTCAACGGGCATGTGGTCGGCATTCTGGATGATGAATGAGGGCGTTTTTAACGTTGACGGCAGCGGAGATGACGGTACCGAAGTTGATATTTTCGAATCGATGAGGTATAAAGACCATTGGTGGAAAGCCGGAGACAGCGTCGTTTCAGGAATTCATTATGACGGTTACGGCGAAGATTCAAAAGGTGATTCGATAGGATATTATTTTGCAGAAAATCCTTATGATGAATATAACACCTATGGTCTTGAATGGAATCCGGATGAATATATTTTCTACATTAACGGTGTTGAGACGGGCAGATTGTCAACCGGCGGAGTTTCCGATAATCCCCAATATCTGATTTTATCCTGCGAAGTTGCCGGCGAAAACGGCATAGCAAACGCAGACCGACACGGTACAGGTAAAATTTCATTACCTCAGGACGGCAGCGAAGTTTATTTCATCGTCGACTATGTAAGAGTTTATCAGTATAAACAATAAGTAAAAAGGCTGTCCGACAGACAGCCTTTATAGTTTTAAATGTAAATTTCTGTAAAAACCCTTTCACCCAATAAAAAAACCGCCGACCATCAGGTCGGCTTGTTTTGGCTGAGGAATAGGGTTCGCCCGCTTCACTACCGCTCGCGGCACGACCCACGGACTACCAAACAGTCCACCGGACTGTTTGCTTGGCTCGCTTTTGCTCGCCACCGTCCTTGTTCGAATCCCTATTACCAATAAAAGAAAAACCGACTTTGCAGTCGGTTCTTTGGCTGAGGAATAGGGATTCGAACCCCAACAAACAGAGTCAGAGTCTGTCGTGCTACCGTTACACTATTCCTCAACGCAAGAAATATTATATCATAAAATAACTGTTTGTCAAGCGTTTTTTCATAAGTTGAAAATTTGCTTGATAAAAATCTGTTTCTATGTTATCATTATAAAATGTAGTATGTTTTGCGAGGCTGTTATGGAGATAAGAAAAATTACCGAAAAAGATTTAGTTCAAAGTGCGGAATGTGCCGTTCAGGCATTTGGCGGCACGATTGAGCCTGCCGACTTGAAAATGCCGGAATATGATGTTATCGCCACATTTGAGGGTGATATTCTCACTTCCAGAATTGAAATATATGACAAACAAGTATATTTCGGTCACGGTCAGCTTCATACGCTGGGAATCGGCGGTGTTGCAACAAAGGCGGAATATCGCAGAAGCGGCAGTGTACGAAAACTGTTTAATCATATTTTTGATAATTACGACTGCGACATCAGTATTCTTTACGCCTTTTCAAGCGGATATTACAGAAAATTCGGTTATGAAACCGTTGCACCCGCAATGAGTTTGGAAACTCCGATAACCAATTTAACGGCAAAATATTATCCCGATGTGCATCTTTTACGTGAAGAAAATGAAAGTGAACTTATCGAACTTTACAACCGTCTCGCTGAAAAACGAAACCTCTGTTTTGCCCGTAATAACGCAAATAACTTTAGTCTGAAACCTTTTGAAACTCAGGATTTTACATACGCGGTAAAAAATGAAAACGGCGAATTTTCGGGATATATTGCGTATAATTTCAATCGAGAAGAAAGTTTGATTACCGTCAATGAGATTATATTTGACACAATGACTGACCTTGAACATCTGCTCGGTTTTTTGCGTTTTTTCGATGCAAATATCAAGAATATCCGGTTTGAAAAAATTCCCGTCGATTCGCCGATTATCTATTTTTGCGACAGAGAAGAATGGGCAAAACGGGAACTTAAGAGCATGGGTTCCGTTCGTATTCACAACGTTGCAAACGTCTTGAAAATGAAAAAATATCCCGATTCCGCAGGTAATTTTACAATCAAAATCAATGATGAAATAGAAAGAAATAACGGTATATTCAGGGTTGAATATTCAAACGGCACAGGCAAAATCACAAAAACCGACGGCGAATTTGATATTGAGCTTAATGCTCCCGCAATGTCGAAAATATTGCTCGGCGGAATTTCCTATCACGATGCACACCATCTGCCCGGTGTAAATATCATAAACGAAAACGATGATTTTTATCGTGCGTTTTTGCCCGCCGACACTCAATTTTACGACGGATTTTAACAGAAATAAGGTATATTATGAAAATTCAAATGCTGGTTCCCTGCCTTTTGGGCTTGGAAAAACCGATTGCCGACGAACTTAAGATGCTCGGTGCGGAAAATGTAATGTCCGAAAACGGCAGAGTTTTGTTTTCGGGTGATGCAAATATGCTCGCTCGTGCAAACATAAATTCCCGTTACGCAGAACGCATTCAGGTCATTGTCGGCTCATTCAAGGCACACACCTTCGACCAACTTTTTGAAGGCACAAAGGCTCTGCCTTGGGAAATGTGGATAGGAAAAACCGATGCTTTTCCCGTAAAAGGCTATTCACTCAACTCCGATTTGTTCTCCGTTTCCGACTGTCAGTCAATCATAAAAAAAGCCGTCGTTGAACGACTTAAACTCAAATACAAAATCCCTTGGTTTGATGAAACGGGTGCTTTATATCAAATTCAATTTTCCATTATGAAAAATCAGGTAACACTTGCAATTGACACTTCAGGGGCGGGCTTACACAAACGCGGTTACCGACCCGTTTCAAATTTAGCTCCGATTAAAGAAACTTTGGCAGCGGCATTATGTGATTTTTCATATCTTCGCCACTATCACACGCTCTACGATCCCATGTGCGGCTCGGGTACAATCTTAGTTGAGGGAGCATTAAAGGCAAAGAATATCGCTCCCGGCATTCACAGACAATTTACCGCTGAAAACTGGCAACAGATTCCCGAAAAAATTTGGTTTGACGAACGTTCAAGAGCAAAAGAGCTTGTCAAAACTGATATTGATTTTCATGCATTCGGCTCTGATATTGACGAAAAAGCCTTGGATATTGCACGTCAGAATGCAAAGCGGGCGGGAGTTGAAAATTTAATCACTTTTGAGAAAAAAGACATTAAAGATTTTGCTCCTACTACCGAAAAGGGAACTTTGATTGTCAATCCGCCTTACGGTGAACGGCTTGCGGATATTGAAACTGCTCGTGAAATATACAGAATAATGGGCAAAGTTTTTGAAAGAAAACAGGGTTGGAGTTATTCAATCATTACTCCCGATGAAGATTTTGAACAACTTTTCGGGAAAAATGCAGACAAACGCAGAAAACTCTATAACGGAATGATCCGTTGTACGCTCTATATGTATTTCAAGTAAAATTTAACAAGTCCCTGCATAAATATAAAAAATCGGCATTAACTATGCCGATTTCTTTTTATAAATTATCAGACGATTATACCCGTTGCATCTCTTGCCGCTAAAACAGCATTGGATTCGTCGGTATCAATATGCATTGCAAGTGCGAATTTTTCACTTACACGAACAACGGTATCACCGAAAATAAGACTTCTGTCTGAACTGTCAATCTTAACGCTGACAATATCCTTATCTTTTACACCAAAATTTGCTGCATCTTCGGGTGTCATGTGGATATGCCTTTTGGCAACGATAACACCTTCGGAAATTTCTACTTCACCATTGGGACCGATGAGTTTACAACCTGGAGTGCCTGCAATATCACCGGACTCACGGACGAAAGCGGGAACACCGATTGATCTTGCATCAGTAGCGGAAATTTCAACCTGAGTTGCGGCACGCACGGGACCTAAAATCGACACACCTGCAAGTTCTCTCTTAGAACCGACAACAGTAACACGTTCTTCGCAAGCGAACTGACCGGGCTGTGATAAATCCTTCTTATTTGTAAGTTCATAACCTGCACCGAACAAAGTTTCAAGATCTTCTTGAGTTACGTGTACGTGGCGGGCAGATGTTTCAACAATAAATTCTTTTGACATAAAATTACCACCGTTCAACTATATTATTATACATCAGATGACTTAGAAAATCAAGGGGAATTATCTTAGACATATAGAAAATTGAACATAATAGCAAGAACTTGTTTATTATTAGGTTATTTGCAAAAAATACTTGCAATTATTGCAGAAATGTGATAAAATATTTACGATAATTTTATATCAGAAAGGAATTTGTCAATGAAAGCACAAGACGCATTGCCAAATTTGAACTCAAGAATTCGTGAATATGCGAATTACAGTGTTCGAGGAATAAAAAAACTAATCACTAAGACCGGCCCCCGTCCTTGCGGAAGTGAAGCGGAAAAACAAGCTCAGGAATATGTATTCAATGAACTAAAAACCGCAACTGATGACGTAATTATGGAAGAATTTACTGTTCATCCCAGAGCCTTTTTCGGATGGTTCAGAATTGATGCGGTCTGCCTTTTAGCAACTATCGTCCTACTAAACTTAGGACTTGCATATTTCGCAATTCCGCTTTTAGTTATCTCAATTGCGGCTCTTGTGGGCGAATTTTTGCTCTATAAAGAGTTCTTAGATCCGCTTTATCCGAAAAAAACAAGTTATAACACTTTCGCCACGATAAGACCAACAGGAGAGGTTAAACGTCATATCATTTTCGGCGGACACGTTGACTCGTCTTATGAATGGAGTCCGACATATTACGGAAAAGCTCCCTTGATGTATTTCTGCTTTATTTATCCCGCAGTCGGTCTTGGTCTTGCAGTTGTCAGCACAATCGTAGCTTGTGCCACCGGTCAGGGCTTCTCATTTATGGAGATTAGCGGAGCAAATATGATTCTTGCTCGTATTATGATCGCCTTCATCCCTGCATATTTCATTCTCTTTTTCTTCATTAACTACAAACGTCCCGTTGATGGTGCCAATGACAATTTAACCGGTGTATTTACCTCCATTGCCATTCTTAAATTCATGAAAGATAACAATATTACTTTCGAAAATACTCAGGTTTCCTGTCTTTCTACAGGTGGCGAAGAAGCAGGTCTTCGCGGTGCAAAAGCTTTTGCAAAGGCTCACAAAGACAAGTTGCTTGACCCTAATGTTGAAACAGTTTTTATCGCCGTTGACACCCTTCGCGACTATGATACAATGGCAATCTACAGAAGAGACCTTTCCGGTTTGGTTTGTCATGATATTCGTGCTTGCGAACTTCTCAAAGAAGCCGGCAAAGAGGCAGGCATAGATATGGAATATTCCGTTATTTTTGCCGGTGCTTCCGATGCTTGTGCAATGACACAGGCTGGTGTTACCGGTTGCTGCTTTGCCGCCATGGATCCCGGTCCGCCTCATTATTATCATACCCGTCTTGACACCTATGACAATATGGATTTCAAATCCGTTGAAAAAGGTTTCGAGATTATGGTTAATACCCTCTTCTTATTTGACGAAAAAGGTTTAGGTTAAGATCAAACGTCTGTCATTCCGACAGGCGTTTTTTACTCAAAAATGACGAAACAGAAGATACAATAAAAAATCCCCGCCAAAGGGCGGGGTATATGCACACTTACATTTTGCAAGACATTTTCAAGGAGTTTGGAGGAGACGGTTACATCAGATAGAGTAGTTCGCCATCTCTTTGGAGATTTCGGTAAGAGCAATCAGTTTGAAGATTTTTCTTACGGATATACCTTTTTCAGCCTTGATTTCGTCCATGAGCATTTTTCTGGCTCTTCTCAATTCTTCGTACATGACTTTACCTCCGTTATTTTTTTTGAGTTGTAGTTTACCTAACAACCATATACTATTATACACATTTTTGCGATTTTGTCAAGGCATATTGCACAAAAACATCAAACACTTTTTGTGCAATATGACGAAATAATTTATTCGCACTTCCCCTTTAGAATAAACTAATATTTTTTCAATCTGTAATATTTTTGTGAAATCTGCACAAGCAACACCTATTGTTTTTGTAAAAATCGCCTAAAATCCGCAACAAATCGAAAATTGACTTAAAAAAGTTTGTGAAACTATTTTTCATTAATAATACGATTTTTTTGAAAATTTGAAATATTTTGAAATGTTTGCAACAAAATCCGTTTTGAAATACTCTAATAAGTGTCAGGCCGACAACATGAGGTGATAATTTGAATAACATCGAGCTCGTTAAAAAAGCAAAGAAAGGTGATAACGACGCCTTTACACAACTTTATGTACAGTATGCCAACGATTTGTACCGATTTGCGTTATATTACATGAGCAATACGACCGATGCCGAAGATGCCGTTCAGGAGGCTTTGCTCGCGGCGTATAAGGCGTTGCCTAATATTCGCAAAGAAAGTGCTTTTAAGTCATGGCTGTTCAAAATTTTATCTAACACATGCAAGAAAATGCTCATTAAAAGAAAAGAACGGGCAACGGGAAGTCTTGATGACATTATTTACAAGACTGCCGAAGAGAATACGGATTTAATAACCGAAATGACATTGGAAAATGCTCTTTCAAAGCTCAAACCGGAAGCGAGAGAAATCGTCTTGCTTTCCGTAATAGGCGGTTATTCATCAAAAGAAGTCGGCAAAATTGTCGGAAGAAAAGACTCAACCGTCCGTTCGGTGCTTTCACGAAGTTTAGAGAAACTGCGTGAGTTTATGGAGGAATAAAAATGGATATAAACAAATTAAACGATCCGGTAGAATTGCCGGACTCCCTTTCAGGAGAGAATGTTAAAAACAAATTAAGCGGAGTAAAGCAAAACAGAAAAAATCACTATGTTCTTAAATCAATTACTGCGATTGTCTGTGCCATTGCTCTGCTTGTCGGCGGAATACATCTTGCGGATACGATAAGAGTTCATCGAATAAAAATCGACAAAGGCAATATTCAAATAAATCAACCTCTGGCTGTTACTCCCGTTTATCCCGAAGGTATCAAGACTTTTGACGATTACGGCGATATTTTGGGAATATTCCGAACACAGGCGAAAGGTATGATTGACCGAGATTACGTTTTTAATTTCGATTTGATGTTACAAAAAGATGCCGCCGATATAGCACCCGAATCATCAAACGCAGCAGTCGGTATGTTGTCTGACGGAGTCGGAATGGGCGGCGATGATGCGGACAGGAGTTTTTCGGAAACCAATTTACAGGTTGAAGGCATTGACGAGGCGGATATAATCAAAACCAACGGTGAATATATTTTCATTGTGGGGGACCATATCGCAGACGAAGCCAATATCGATGCTCGCACTACCTCCCCTGATATCATGTACGATACCGCTATACCCTATGGATATTACTCCTATTATGAAAGCGGAAAAGCCATTCAAATTATTGATATAAACAATCTCGAAAATCCCGTTCTTATCAACACTCTTATACCGAAAAAACAGACCGAATGCAGATATAATATCAAAGATATGTATCTTTCGGGAGATACTTTGGCGATTGTTCTTGATTATTATATTTATTCCACAGAAAATAAACCTGTCGAACCGGAAACCGGTATTGATTTTGATACAAATGAGGCTGAAATCTGGCTTGCCGAGCAATATTCCGGTGCAATTATTTACGACATCAGCGACATTAACAATATAACCGAAACTGCCCGTTACACCACCAAAGGTTATAATATGGACAGCCGACTTGTAAACGGCAACCTGATTTTAATCAATAACTATTATGTGGATGTATGGTCAATTTATAATGGCTATACAAGCGGAAACACCTGTATCCCGTCCGTTATCACCAAAGAAGGCGAAACATACTTAAACTGCGATTCCATTATCGCTTTGGACGATGACTCAAGTCAATATATCAATCTCTTAAGCGTTGCTCTTGACGGCTCCCGCAAAGAACAAGCACTCTCAATTTTGGGAGAATCAAGTGAAATATTCTGCAACGGGGACAACCTCTATGTAACAAGTGAAAACTGGAGTTGGGGAGATTGGGACACCGACGGCGGAATTGAATTCGTATTCGCTAACGGCGAAACATATAAAGTTTATTCAGCCACAACAATATTCAAATTCGACATTGCAAACGGCTCAATCACTTTTACCGCTGACGGAACCGTTCCCGGAGTTGCAAACGGCAGTTTTGCTCTTGATGAATATAAGGGCTATTTCAGAACTGCGGTTACTGTGAGAGGTAACGATTTCACCCGTTCCGCAGTCTTTGTTCTGGACAAAGATCTGAACATTGTCGGCTCGATTGACGAACTTCAGGCAGGAGAAGAAGTCAAGGGTGTTCGTTTCATAGGTGATACCGCCTATGTCGTAACCTTTATGCAGACCGACCCGCTGTTCGTTCTTGATATGTCAGACCCGACAAATCCTGTTGAAAAAGGACAACTTAAAATTACCGGTTTTTCCGATTATCTTCATCCCTACGGCGAATATATGATAGGTATCGGCTATGACGGCACGGAGGACGGACTTAACGGCGGAAGCAAATTCAGTCTGTTTAACGTCTCGGATATGACAAACCCGACCGAAAGCGACAGAATGACAATTTCCAATGCCACTATCTATAACTTTTCAAGCCGTGCATTTACAGTCGGCAAGAACGGAATGTTCGGTGTTCCAATAGAAATTTATAAATCACTTACAAGTGAGTATTATTACGACCTCTTAATTCACGGTATTCAGACTTTCTCGGTCGTTGACGGAAAATTAGTCGGCGGCGGATTCTATGAGGCAACAAATCCGAATCAAGAAGAGTATAGATATTTCCGTGTCCTTCGCGGTATTATCGTAAACGACTATATGTTGGTTGTTACCGAACACAGTGTCGATGTCTATAAAATCGGCGAAACCACCGCACCTGTTAAAACCTTAACATTCTAAACAAAGATAACTCCGAGAGTATTAAACCCTCGGAGTTTTGCAAAACTAAAAAGGCTCGTTCTGAGCCTTTTTTATACGCTAATTTAATTTTTATAAGATATTACGAAACCGTCGATATTGTTTCCGCTTATCGTATATGACTTAAATATCGGGACGGTAACCTTTGTTCCCTCACAGTAATAAATGCTGTAACCATCGCATACAAGTGGGGACTTATGAGAATAGTCCTTGATATAATCAATATATTCTTCAAGACAAAAGCCATACTCTGAAACCACTTTTGCATGAGCCTTGCCGATATATCGAAAATGCCACGGTTCATTTGAAATTTTCGTGATATGAGTTTTCCCTTCGGGATAGCGGATAATAAAACCGTAGTCATCCGCATTCTCGGTAAACCAAGTGTATTCGGAGATTGAACCGATTGCGGCGGTTGTTCCGTCGTCATTAAGCAAAATCAAGTCGCAGGCAAGTCCTGTATGATGTTCGGAAAAGCCCGCTTCCGAAGCCAAAACCGAAGCTCCGTCATAGCCGTATTCATTTATGCGATTTTCAAATATTGTTGCCTGCTCGTCATAAGTTCGATATGCTGAATTTACACAAACCGTTCCTATCCCTGTTTCTCTCTTGAATTTCTTAAGCATTTTATTCAATGCTTTAACGGTGTCTTTCTCAAGTTTTTCATTACCGTTACGTAAAGAATATGCTGAATTTTTCTTGCTTTTCAAAGAAACTATTTTCGGAGAATGGGAAAAATCATATTCATTTTCATAGTTAACCAATACCAAATCGCCGGAATGAATGTCTCCCTGACTTTTTTTGATATTGACAAAAAGTACACCGTTTTCGGAATGAAGATCTCCAAACAGGAAAAAAAGTCCGGCAGACAACAATACGGTAACTAAAACTACCGCTATTATCAATCCTTTATGGACTCGTTTTTTATTCATATAACGCCCTTTTTGAGAATAATATTTGCATAAAGAGCGGTTTCGCTTGTTGCAACGACAGCATAAGCGTCACGGGTGCGTTCATAAAATGCAAATCTCTCAATCTCGCTCATTTTTGACGGCTGATGTTTATCGATAATTGCCTGATATTCAGCCCAGATTGTCGGTGTCGGGTCGTCCTTTGTTGTGGACATAAGCATTACGGGACTGTCAACATAGGTGTCAAGCGGGAAAAGTTTTAATATCGCATCCAAAAGCTCAGGAACATTGTGTCCGTCAGCACGAACTAAACGTTGTGCATTGGAGGCGGCAGGAAAATTGCCGTCTCCGATAACAATTTCATCTCCATGTCCCATCTCGTGAAGAATTTTAAGTAGTTCGGGCGAAATTATATTGGGGATACCTTTAAGCATGTTTCACTCCTTAGGGCAAATAGAGTTCGGGATTTCTTCTTGAACCGTTTACACGGACTTCAAAATGAATATGCGGACCGGTTGAGTTACCGGTTGAGCCTAACAGTGCGATAACCTGGTTCTGTTTTACCTGCTGTCCCTGAACAACGTTATTCTGTAAGTTGTGAGCATAGTAGGTTGAAAGACCATTACCGTGGTCAACTACGATATAGTTACCGTAACTCCAATGCCAACCTGAAATCAGAACCACACCGTCCGCTACACAAGAAACATTTTTTCCCAAGGCAGCAGGCATAGTGATATCCGTTCCGCCGTGACCGTTTTTCCCGTAGTAACAAGAAATATAAACACCCGGATACTGAAGCGGCCATACAAAGCCGGATGCACTTGTACCCGTACCGTATGAACCTCGCTGATAAACAAGAGCGTCAATTTGTGCGGCAAATTTTGCTTTTTCGGCTTCAGCTTTTGTAACAAGCGATTGGAATGTGTCGCTTTGCTGGTCAAGTTGTGCAATAATTGCATTGACTTCCATCCAGTTCTTTTCAATCTGGGACTGGGTGGCATCGAGAACTGCTTGGTCTTCCTGAAGTTCGGCTTTCGCTGCCTCAATTTCGGCTTTCTCTTCTTCTAAAAGAGCCTTTTCCTCTTCAAGAATAACCTTATTCTCATCAAGCGTGGCTTTCTTTATATCAAGGTTAACAATCTGTGCCTTGATTTCTTCGATTATGGCTGTGTCGTGACGGGAAATACCGTTTAATAATTCAAGAATAATAAGAAAATCGGTGAGATCTTCCGACGAAAAAAGCACTTCAATCTCACTGACCGTACCGTTCATATAGAGAGAGCGAATACGGGTTTTAAGTATTTCATAGTCCTGTTCAATTTCTTCTTCACAATCTATGATTTCGTCTTCGGTCTTTTTGATTTCTTCTTCCAGAACGATAATCTTATCACTTTTTTCTTTTATTGTAGCATTAAGAGTATCAATCTCCGTTTGAAGAATTGCCATTTTTTGCTCAAGAGCATCAATCTGCGACTGCAAAGCCGCAATCTGAGCATTAAGCTCACCTGCAAATGCCTCTTGTTCAGCTATCTGACCTTTAAGAACACTGATTTGAGCTTCGTTTTCTTTTATCTCTTCGTTAAGACTATCAATTTTTTCTTGCAAAGCTGCTTTCTTTTCTTCAACGGTTTCAGCAGATAGGGGCAAAATTGTCGAGCATAACAATATTGCTGCAAGAATTACTGACAATATACTGAAAATTCGTTTTTTATTCATTTGCAATCACACTCCCCTGTTCTTTGAGGTATCTGCCCATAGATACGGCAGAGCCGACAGAACCGGTAAAAATGCCGATTACAGCAAAAGCGATAAACAATACAAGTGCATATTTGCCGAACGGAACTATCTCAGAGTTAAAGAGAACGATCATTGATGCAAGAGAATTCTTAACGGTAGTGTAAAGCACATAGAGTACCACTTCACCTACAACGGCAGAAATTAAACCTATTGTCATTCCTTCAATAAGGAAGGGCCAGCGAATAAAGCTGTTTGTAGCACCGACAGCTTTCATAATACTAATTTCAAGTCGACGTGAATACATGGAAATTCTTATCGTATTTGCAATGATAAACAAGGAAACAATGAAGAGAAGAATAATGATACCCAAGCAAATATATGTAATAGAATTTCTTATATCAGTAAGTTTCTCTGCAAGAGCAGAGTTTTCACGAACGGAAAGTACATTCTCAATTTCCTTAACTTCACTGATGGTTGCATCAAACAAAGAAAGGTCTTTGAGTGTAATTTTATATCCGTCAGGCAAGAAATCGGATGTAACTCCTTCAAGCATATCTGCATCTTGCCCCAATGAATCAAGGACGATTTCAAATGCATCATCACGTGTTACCAACTCACAAGTGGAAACATTTTCAATCTTCATCAAATCCGTTTCAACAGCCTTTATTTCATCGACGGATGCCTCGTCATTTACAAATACCATAACAACATTCTGGGATTCGATTCCGTCAAGAACAGCATTGATATTTAAAAACAATAAGAATGCCGCACCTATGATAACCAGACAAGACATCAAAACCGTTACGGATGCGAGGGTCATAAGACGGTTTATGTGGATGGAGCGAAATCCCTCTTTTGTAAGATAGCGAATACTATTGCTTTTTTTGGTTTTAATTTCATTATCAGCCATTATTTTCTTCGCCTCCGTTTTCAAAAAACTTGGAAAAATCAGGAATGTCTTCACCGACATTTTTGAAATTCTTGTCCGGTTTTTGCGGAATAATATCATCTTCCGTTGTTCCGGGTATGAAAGATACTACATCGTCAATATCCTGAACTTCATTGTCAGCTTCAGTTTCAGGAACAATCTCATGTTCAGCAGCATATTCCTCAAGGAAACTCTCATAATAATCACTGCTAGCAGTGTCTTCGAAATATCCCGTGATTTTTGTTGTGGAGTAATCCGTAGTATACTCAGTCTGTTCTTCCGTCTGAAGTTCGGGATGTTTTGTGTCAGATACGACTGTACCATTTTCTATTCTGACAACACGCTTATTAAACTTCTTAATAAGCTCATGCTCGTGGGTTACCATAATAACAGTCGTGCCGTTCTCGTTGATTCTGTTAAGAAGCTCAACGATTTCATACGACATTTCGGGGTCAATATTTCCCGTAGGTTCGTCTGCAATGAGAATATCAGCATCATTGACCAATGCTCTTGCCAGAGCAACACGCTGTTGCTCACCGCCCGACAATTCGTTGGGCATATTCTTTGTTTTGGATGAAAGACCAACCAACGAAAGAGCATAAGATACACGACGGTTGATTTCTTTTTCTTTTGCTCCGATAGCTCGCATGGCAAATGCGACATTGTCATAAACACGCATCTTCGGAATAAGTCTGAAATCCTGAAATACGATACCCAGATGACGACGATAATAGGGAATCTTTCTCGGTTTGATTGTTCCCAAATCAATATCGTTTACCGTTACTGTTCCTTCACTTGCAACTTCTTCACGCATAATGAGCTTTAAGAATGTACTCTTGCCGGCACCGCTGGCACCGAGAATAAATACAAACTCACCGGGTTCAATATGCAGATTAAAGTCACGCAATGCCTTCGTTCCGTTGGGGAATTGCTTTGTTACCTTTTTAAATTCTATCATATAATAATCTCCGTTTTAATTGCTTGAAACAGCCTTAAATGACTGTTTTTCCGCAAAAGAAATAATATGCAATATGAGCCTATAATACTGTATTATACCACTTTATCTTAAAAAGTCAAGCAAAAATAAAATAAGCATTGTTAATGAAAAAATCATAATTAAGAATTTTATCCGAAAATCTTTTCATAGTGTCAACTGCAATGTTTTATATATATCACGAATTAAACATAAAAAGCACCCGGAAACCGAGTGCTTAAATCAGTTGAAGAAAATTATTCTACATCAATAACAACGCCTGAACCAACGGTTCTGCCGCCTTCACGAATAGCGAAGCGAAGACCCTTTTCAATAGCGATGGGAGTGATGAGTTCAACTTTCATATCAACGTTGTCGCCGGGCATGCACATTTCTGTGCCTTCGGGAAGATTGATAATACCGGTAACGTCTGTTGTTCTGAAATAGAACTGAGGACGATAGTTATCAAAGAAAGGTGTATGACGTCCGCCTTCTTCCTTGGTAAGAACGTAAACCTGACCTGTGAACTTTGTGCGGGGATTGATAGAGCCGGGTTTAGCAAGAACCTGACCGCGTTCGATATCAGTTCTCTGAACACCACGAAGGAGAGCACCAATATTGTCGCCTGCCTCAGCATAGTCGAGAAGCTTATGGAACATTTCGATACCTGTGCAAACTGTTTCTCTGGATTCATCAGAAAGACCAACGATTTCAACGTGGTCGTTAAGACGAAGCTGGCCACGCTCAACTCTGCCTGTAGCAACTGTACCACGACCTGTGATTGTGAATACGTCTTCTACGGGCATAAGGAAAGGAAGGTCTGCCTTACGCTCGGGAGTGGGAATGTAGCTGTCAACAGCTTCCATGAGTTCCCAGATAGGCTTAAGCTCGGGAGCATCCATATCGTTGCCTGCATAGTTAAGAGCTTCATAAGCGGAACCTCTGATAATGGGGGCATCTTCATCAAAACCGTACTCAGCAAAAGCTTCACGGATTTCCATTTCAACAAGGTCAAGGAATTCGGGATCGTCAACCTGGTCGCACTTGTTCATAAAAGCAAGGATTGCGGGAACGCCAACCTGACGAGCAAGGAGAAGGTGTTCCTTAGTCTGAGCCATAGGACCGTCGGTAGCAGCGATAACGATGATAGCACCGTCCATCTGAGCAGCACCTGTGATCATGTTCTTAATGTAGTCAGCGTGTCCGGGGCAGTCAACGTGAGCATAGTGACGATTTTCGGTCTCATACTCAACGTGAGATGTGTTAATTGTGATACCGCGTTCTCTCTCTTCGGGAGCCTTGTCGATCATATCGTATGCTTCGAACTTTGCAAAACCCTTCATAGCAAGAGTTCTTGTGATAGCGGCGGTAAGAGTTGTTTTACCGTGGTCAACGTGACCGATGGTACCGATGTTTACATGGGGTTTGTTTCTTTCAAATTTCTGTTTTGCCATTTGAAAATCTCCTTATGCAAAATTAGTAATGTATTTAATATGTGCCGCTACCTCTACTAAAAGGAGAGTGCGTATACGGACATATTGTAACTTATAGAGTTATAAAAATCAAGCGGATTATAAAATATGAGAAAATTTCTACTTTTTATCCACTTTTTACCGGAAAAACTACAAGCAGAATGTTAAATATTCTAACTTTTTATACGCTTCCCCGTAATTTCTTCCGAAATAAATTTCGGAACTTGTGTGTATGATTCAGGTTCCATTACATACTGTCCTCGACCTTGAGTCTTGGAGCGTAAGTCTGTAGCGTAACCGAACATATTTGAAAGCGGAATAACTGCGTTTACCTGAGTGACGCCTGTACGGGTTTCCATATCACGGATTTCTCCGCGACGGGAAGTAATATCCCCCATAACATCACCAAGATAGTCGTCGGGAACGATAACGGTAACTTTCATAATCGGCTCCATCAATACCGGAGCTGCCTTTTCCATTGCATTCTTGAATGCCATGGAACCGGCAATCTTAAATGCCATTTCGGAAGAGTCAACTTCGTGGTAAGAACCGTCATAAAGTTCAACCTTAACGTCAACAACATTATATCCTGCAAGTATACCGGCTTTCATAGCACCTTCGACACCGGCTTGAACCGCGGGAACATATTCCTTCGGAACCACGCCGCCAACGATGCTGTTGACAAACTCGAAGCCTTTGCCGGGATTGGGAGAAATACGAATCTTGACATGACCGTACTGACCGTGACCACCCGACTGACGAGCATATTTGCAATCCTCGGTAGCTTCCTGAGTAATTGTTTCTCTGTAGGCAACCTGCGGGTTACCGACATTGGCTTCAACTTTAAACTCACGCAAGAGTCTGTCGACGATAATTTCCAGGTGAAGTTCACCCATGCCGGCAATAATTGTCTGACCGGTTTCTTCGTCAGTGAAGCACTTGAAAGTCGGATCTTCCTCGGCAAGTTTCTGAAGACCGATACCCATTTTTTCTTGACCTGCCTTGGTTTTCGGTTCGATGGCAACTCTTATAACGGGTTCGGGGAACTCCATTTGTTCAAGGATGACGGGAGCTTTAGGATCGCAGAAAGTATCTGCCGTGGTAGTATTCTTAACACCGACAACCGCAGCAATATCACCTGCATAACAAGTTTCAATTTCCTGACGGTGGTTGGCATGCATTAAAAGAATACGACCTAAACGCTCATTCCTGCCCTTGGTAGAGTTGTATACTGTTGTACCTGCGTCGCAAGTTCCCGAATATACACGGAAAAAACAAAGTTTTCCTACAAAAGGATCAGTTGTTATCTTAAATGCCAAAGCTGCGAAAGGTTCGTCATCCGAAGGAGCACGAGTAACTTCCTCGCCCGTTTCGGGATCTATACCTTTGACTGCTTCAACATCAAGAGGTGACGGTAAATAGTCAACAACTGCATCAAGTAATTTCTGAACGCCCTTGTTGCGATAGGAAGTACCGCAAACTACGGGAACCATTTTACCGGCAACGGTTGCTTTACGGATACAAGTCTTAATTTCTTCAATGGTAAGCTCTTCGCCTTCCATATATTTCATAAGAAGCTCGTCATCCATTTCAGCTACATGTTCAACAAGTGCCATACGATAAGTTTCGGCAAGTTCACGCATATCTTCGGGAATTTCCTCAACACGCATGTCCATACCCATATCATCGTAATATACGTCGGCGTTCATTTCTACGAGATCGATTATGCCTCTGAAATCCGCTTCAACACCGATAGGAAGCTGAATCGGAACAGCATTACAACGGAATCTGTCCTTGACCATATCAAGAACGTTATAGAAATCCGCACCCATAATGTCCATCTTGTTGACGTAAATCATTCTCGGTACGTTGTATTTATCCGCTTGTCTCCATACGGTTTCGGACTGAGGCTCAACACCGCCCTTTGCACATAAAACTGTGACGGAACCGTCAAGAACACGCAAAGAACGCTCAACCTCGGCAGTAAAATCAACGTGACCGGGAGTGTCAATGATATTGACGCGATGATCCCTCCAGAAGCAAGTCGTAGCAGCGGAAGTAATAGTGATACCACGCTCCTGCTCTTGCTCCATAAAGTCCATAACGGCATCGCCTTCATGAGTTTCACCAAGCTTATGTGTTTTTCCGGTATAGTAAAGAATACGCTCGGTGGTAGTTGTCTTTCCGGCGTCGATATGTGCCATTATTCCGATATTACGGGTTTTTTCTAATGATACCTGTCTGGGCATAGTCTGATCTTATCTCCTAATAACTGGCTTATCAGACGGTCAATTACCATCTGAAATGTGCAAACGCCTGGTTTGCTTCAGCCATCTTGTGTGTATCTTCACGCTTCTTATAAGCATTACCTGACTTATTTGCTGCGTCCATTATCTCGCCTGCAAGGCGTTGTTTCATTGTTCTTTCAGAACGAGCACGTGAATAAAGTGTGATCCAACGAAGTCCTAATGTCTGACGTCTTGCCGGACGAACTTCCATCGGAACCTGGTAGGTGGAACCACCAACACGTCTTGCCTTAACTTCAACTGTAGGCATTACGTTTTCCATAGCTTCCTCGAATACTTCGAGGGGATCTCTGTCTGTTTTTGTTTTGATGATGTCGAATGCACCATAAACGATTCTCTGAGCAACACCCTTCTTACCATCAAGCATTATGTTGTTGACAAGACGTGTAACGAGCTTTGAATCATATACGGGATCCGCTAATACATCGCGTTTAGCGACCTGGCCTCTTCTTGGCACGGCGCTTCCCTCCTTCATAAAGATGAAATCATAGGTACTCTAATTTTCGTAAAACGAAATTCGTGTTGCCCTCTTAAAGCCAAAACATATCATTTCCAGCTTGCATGGGGAAACATTTAAATCAATGCCGAGTAACATTACATTGATTTATTCACCTCAAGGGTGATAAGAGAAACCGAAACAGTTTATTTCTTGGCTGCTTTGGGTTTCTTGGCTCCGTACTTGGAACGAGCCTGCATTCTGCCGCTGACGCCCTGAGCGTCAAGTGTGCCGCGAACAATGTGGTAACGTACGCCGGGAAGGTCCTTTACACGACCGCCGCGAATAAGTACAACACTGTGCTCCTGAAGATTGTGCCCTACGCCCGGAATGTAAGCGGAAACTTCAATACCGTTTGTAAGACGTACTCTGGCGAGCTTACGAAGAGCTGAGTTAGGCTTCTTGGGAGTATCGGTCTTAACTACCGTGCATACGCCTCTCTTCTGCGGTGAGTTGTGGTCTGTCATAATGTTCTTCTGGCTGTTAAGTCTCTTACCGAGAGCGGGAGACTTCGAGTGCTTTTCATGAGTCTTTCTGCCGTTACGAACAAGCTGATTAAAGGTTGGCAAAGCTTTTCTACCTCCTATTTAAAATGATATGTTATGTCGCTATAGCATAACAGACGAATTATAGCACAATAATACAAAAATGTCAAGATAGAAATATTGCCCCCAATTGAGAGATTATAACAAATCTGTAAAATTTTTTCGGTCAAAATAAACAAAAAACAGCCCGAAAGCTGCTTTTTTGGAGCCGATGGTCGGAATCGAACCGACAACCTGCTCATTACGAATGAGCTGCTCTGCCATTGAGCCACATCGGCAAAATCAAACCGAATGTCATTGTAACACATCTTTTGCAAAATTGCAAGAGCTTTTTTAATGCAATAAAAATCAAAAAAATCTTGGTGAGAGTTTCTCATATTTCTCACCGAAATTTATGAATATATGTCCTCAATATTGACTTTATCAAATATTCCCTTCTTGACCGGTTCAGTCAGATAAACTTTTCCGTTATTGCGTTTAAGGTCATTTGCCGCTTTCTGAGCAGATGCTTTTGTCAGGAATATTCCGAATATTGACGAACCGCTGCCGGACATCATTTCTGCAACCGAACCGTTTTTACGCATAATAGCTTTAATCTCGGCTCTTTCCGGCACCAAAACAACCTGTTCAAATACATTACCGGTATTTTTACAGAATTCGGCAAAATTACCTCTGCAATATTTGTTTAATAACCATTCTCTGTCAGGGTGACGAATATCATCTCTTTCGTCATATGAAGCATAAGCAAGTTTGGTTGACACACTGCTTATCGGCTTGACTATAACAAAATAGCAATCGGGAAAATCAGGCAAACGGGATTGAACTTCGCCGATATTCTGACAAAGACGAGTGCCGCCGGTGATGCAAAACGGAACATCCGCACCTATATTAACACCAATATCACAAAGCTCATCAATACTTAATTTCGTATTGAATAAATCATTCATTGCATGCAAGACAGCTGCTGCGTCTGCCGAGCCTCCGCCAAGTCCCGCTTGGGTTGGTATGTTTTTTTCGACAAATACATGCACACCGGATTTAATCTTTGTATAATTAAAAAACAGTTTTGCCGCCTTATGTGCAGTATTTGTTTCGTCAAGCGGTATACCAATATTACAGTCAACAGTGATATTTTTATCTCTCTTATCAACAGTAATAATGTCGTATAAGCTCACCGACTGCATGATTGTATATATTCCGTGATAGCCATCATCAAAACATTGTCCCAGATCAAGAAGGACATTGATTTTTGCCGCCGCATACTTAATGATACTCATATCCACACCTCTCATTTGTATTATAACAAAAGTACTTATAAAAAGCAACATATAAATTGTTTACAAAAAAGACTTGATTTTTTATGGCAGTTATGCTACAATTAAGATACCTCAATTTTATGAAAGGAAATTTAATTGTATGAAAAAAATTATTTCTGTCATATTAGCTGCCATAATGATGCTATCCGTTATGACAATCGCCGTTTCGGCTGCGTCAAAGCCGCTTAATCTTACAATTGTAACGGATATTCACTATTCGGCACCTTATTCACAAGGGCCTGTTGTAGGCAGTACCGACGAAAATCCGTGGGGACATGTTATCTCAAACGGAAAGCTTGTCTGGGAATCTGAAGCGATTTTCGATGAGTTTTTGGTTCAGGTTGCTGCAAACAAGCCCGATTATCTTGTATTAACGGGCGACAACTGCGACACAGGGCATCCCGACAGCATGGCAGGCTTCGTTGAAAGAATGGAAGCTTTTGAAGCAAGCACCGGTGTTCCTGTCATCACTCTTATCGGCAACCATGAACTCTATTTTGAGGGATTTGAACCTGATGAGTGGAAAGCTGCTGTTTGGAATTTGGGCTATGATCTGGCAAATGCCATCGATCCCGATTCCTGCTCATTTACAGTTGATATAGGTGATGATTATCGCTTATTCATGATTGACTCAAATCGTTTTGACAATGATGATGTTGAGTGGATTGACGCACAAGTACAGAAGGCAAACGAGGACGGCAAGAAAATTATTTCCTGCACTCATCATCCGATTTTTGCCCACTACTTAATTCAGGATATTGCACATGCCTCTTTAGTTAATAAAGATTTGCCGCTTGCAGACAAATGGATTGAATGGGGTATTCGTTTCAATTTCACCGGTCATACACATGAACTTGATATTGCCGAATTTAAAAACGACAACGGCATTCTTTATGAAATAGTAGGCGGTGCACTTACTACATATCCCATGGCTTACAGAACTGTACAATTTACCGACAAGTATGTCAATATTGATACAAAATACATCGACAAGATTGACACCACAAAACTCCCGACTGGTTATGCAGACGAAGCACTCTATCTCCTAAACAGCAATTTGAAAGCCTATGCAAAAAAGATGTTCATTGAAGGAATGGTTCTTGATGTAGGTTATTATGTAAATGCAAACTATCTTATCGCACAGGCTAAACTTGATGAAGAAAAAGATGCTGTGGTTTGTGCCGCACTTCGTAAGGTAATTCCGCTTGTAAGAGAGGCTATTTACGGACCGCTTCACGGAGAAGGAAGTTTATCTGAAATTGCAAAAGAGTTTAATATCACCATTCCGGAAAGCAATTACAAAAGCCTTATGCATGTTGCCGCCAATGTTTACGTGGCACATTGTGCAGGTGATGAGTTCTATCCGCCGTATTCACTCGAAATTCAAACTGCGGCTAAAGGTCTCGGTGCAACATTGAGTTATGCACTTAAAGACGTCAGTGCGGAAGAATATACGGCTATTCTTACTTGGGCTATTGAAAAATTCAATCTCGGCGACAAGATTCCGGTAGACATTGCAACTTATGCCGGTTCTGCAATTAAGCGTGCCGAAGGAATTGAAATTGTTATCGGATACGCAATCATTCCGCTTATTGATGACTTTGCTTGCGACAGAGCACCTTCCGACATAAAAACAAGTCTTGCAAACTACGGCTCTTCCGGCACAGGTATTATGACTCTCTGGGAGAAGTTTACAAACTTCATTCTGAAGATTTTGTCCTATCTGACAATGTTCTTCAATATGTTCAAAACAAGATAATTTTTTAATGATTAAATAAGGGATGCGGGGATTTTTCCTCGTGTCCCGATTAGATTATAAGGAGGTTTACCATGATTGGTATTATTAAACGACTTTTTGCTGCATTTCTGGCATTATTCGTATTCTTCCCGTCAAATGTTGACACTTGGTATTCATTGAACAAAGAAGCCAATATGTCCGCAATTATTATCGGCGATGTTCATATGGAAGGCAACAATATGGACAGATTCAAAAATATCGGCAAATATTTCAATAACGCATTCGCAACCGAAAAACAACCCGATGCAGTCGGTTTCTTGGGCGACAACACCATGAACGGTCAGTATATCGAATGGATGTTCTTCTATGGTTTTTTAGAAAGATTTGACATTCTTGATAAAACAGTCGTTGCTATGGGCAACCACGATTTCGGCAACAATGATGATGCAGATACTTATGCAAAAACTTCAAAACGTTGCATCAGAAACTACAACGATTATTGCAACAAAAACATTGACAAAGTTTATTATTCAACCATGATAAACGGTTATAAGTTTATCGTTTTAGGCTCGGAATCCAACGAACCGGACACAATTTCAAATATCTCGGATGAACAGATCGATTGGCTTAAAGCCGAACTTGCCTCAGCCGACGGAAAACCCGTTTTCGTATTAAATCATAACTTAGTAAGCGGCACAACCGGATATTCAGGTGCATACTTTAATCAGACGACCAACGATGCAAAACTTCGTGCTGCTCTTCACAGTTATATCGGCAAAGTCTTCTATTTCTGCGGTCATTCTCATGCGCCTCTTTCAATGTCCTCAATTGCCGACCAGCTCAATGTTGCTTATATAAATCTTCCCGAGTTGGGTTCAGGTGTCGGTCTTACAATTGATGCGTTTGACAACTATGTGGAGATTAAATTCTACGACTATTTCAACGCAAAACCCGTTGAAGGCTTTGCAAGTTTCACGTTTTTTACTCCCGATATTCAGCCGTAATTTTACAATTTCTAATCGGAGATAGTTAATGTATTTACTCTATGCAGCAGTTTTGCCTGCCATAGCACTTTGTGTATATGTCTATAAAAAAGACAAAGTTGATAAAGAACCACCAAAACTCTTGGCTCTCTTGTTCGCTATAGGGGCTTTGTCTACCATTCCCGTTATCATAGTTGAAATGATATTGGACTATATCATCATCGGAATTTTCGGCGATTCGGGAGTTATCTATCACTTAGTTGATAATTTCATCGGTGTTGCATTGGTCGAAGAAGGATTTAAATTTCTGGTGCTATACCTGATGACAAGAAACAACCGACATTTTAACTCCTTGTTTGACGGACTGTTATATTCCGTATTTATTTCATTAGGCTTTGCCGCATTTGAAAATATATTATATGTATTTCAAGGCGGATTACAGGTTGCACTGATCCGAGCCGTGTCAGCTATTCCCGGTCATGCATGTTTCGGCGTACTCATGGGATATTTTTACAGCATGTGGCACATGACGGAACTTGCAAAGAAAAAAGAAGACTTGTATAAACGATACGGCTTAATTCACCCGAACTCTCCGCCTTTTTCTTCAACATCTCAAAAGATAAGCACCTTAGCCGTGCCGATTATCGCACACGGCTTTTATGATTTTTGTCTGTCGGTTGAAAACCCAATCGCAATATTTGTATTCGCTGTTTTTGTAATAGCAATGTTTATCTACTGCTTTGTAAAAATCAGAGAAATGTCAAAAAATGATCTGCACGATTCGGTATATGCAGGCTATTTGCTTATAAAAAAATATCCCGATTTGCCGCGACTGATTTGGGAATATAATTCACGAATCGCATATAATCAGTCATATCGTCAACAATAACATTTGGAATTTAAACAAAAAGGTTGCACAAAAATATCGTGCAATTTTTTTATTTTCCTCTTGACTTTTTTTAATGTATGTGATATACTTGCAATTATGAGTTAGCCTTTGCTAACTTTTAGAATAAAAAGCTTGGAGAATATTATGACTCTCGATAAATTAGAAGCAGGAAAAAGCGGAATTATTACATCTGTCGGCGGAGAAGGTGCATTGAGGCTCAGACTATTGGATATGGGACTGATACCAAAAACTCAAGTTACCGTTGTTAAAGTTGCTCCGATGGGCGATCCGATTGAACTGCGACTTCGGGGCTATGAATTGACTATTCGTAAAGATGATGCACGTAATATTGAAGTTGAGGTGATTTAACAATGAAACTTGCATTGGTCGGGAACCAGAATTGCGGCAAAACAACATTATTTAATCAGCTAACCGGCTCAAACCAACGTGTCGGGAACTTCCCCGGCGTAACCGTTGAGCAGAAAATGGGCAAGATCAAAGGACATAATGATGTTTTGCTTATTGACCTTCCCGGTATTTATTCACTTCGCACCTATTCCGCCGAGGAGAAGATTACCCGTGATTTCATATTAAACGAAAAACCCGACGGGATAATAAATATTGTCGATGCAACGAATATTGAACGAAACCTCTATCTGACACTTCAGCTTATTGATTTAAATATTCCGATGGTCGTTGCTCTTAATATGATGGACGAAATTCGGGGAAACGGCGGAACAATCAAGCTTGATGAACTTGAAGAACTTTTAGGTGTTCCCGTTGTGCCGATATCTGCTCTTAAAAATGAAGGAATTGCCGAGCTTGTCAATCATATTTTAACTGCCGTCAATGAAGACATCAAGCCGAAAGTTACAGACTTTTGTGCAAAGGACAGTCCCGTTCACCGTTGTATTCATGCTATTTGTCATATTATCGAAGACCACGCACAAAAAGCAAAAATTCCTATTCGTTTTGCAACGACAAATCTTATTGAGCATGAAAGCGATATTACCGAAAAACTTTCGCTTGATGAAAATGAGCTTGATATGATTGAACATGCAATTGTTCAGATGGAAACCGAACATGAAATGGACAGACATGCGGCTCTTGCCGATATGAGATATGCTTTTGTTGATGAGTTGTGTGCAAAGACGGTTATTAAGCCCAAAGAATCAAAAGAGTTTATCCGTTCTCAAAAGATTGATAAGATACTGACGAATAAATATGCCGCTATTCCCGTCTTTATCGGTATAATGGCGTTAATATTTTGGCTTACATTCGATGTGATAGGTCAGCAACTTTCTGACTTGCTGGCACTCGGAATAGATGCTTTAGCCTCAACGGTTGACACGGCTCTGACAAATTTCGGAATAAATCACATTGTCCACAGCCTGATTATTGACGGAATTTTTGCCGGTGTCGGCTCCGTTCTTTCATTTGTTCCGCTTATCGTCGTTCTGTTTTTCTTCCTTTCAATTCTGGAAGATACGGGATATATGGCAAGAATTGCTTTCGTGATGGACAAACTGCTCCGAAAAATCGGTCTTTCCGGTCGCTCAATCGTCCCGATGCTTATCGGTTTCGGTTGTTCCGTTCCCGCAATAATGTCAACCCGTACTCTTTCTTCGGAACGTGACAGAAAGATGACGATACTCCTCATTCCCTTTATGTCATGTACCGCGAAAATTCCGATATATTTAGTATTCTCGGCTGCTTTTTTCCCCGGACATGCGGCTCTTACAATGATAATTTTATATTTCGGCGGTATTTTAGTCGGTATTTTGACTGCCTTGATGTTCAAAAATACTATTTTCAAAGGCAATCCCGTTCCATTCGTTATGGAACTGCCGAACTATCGTATGCCATCCGCAAAAAATGTTGTTCTTCTTCTTTGGGAGAAAGCAAAAGATTTCTTAACCCGTGCTTTTACGATTATTTTCTTTGCCTCCGTTGTCGTTTGGTTTCTCCAAAGTTTTGACCTTCGTTTTAACTATGTTGAAGACAGCTCAACAAGTCTTCTTGCCGGTATCGGTCGGGCAATTGCTCCGATTTTCACCTTTAACGGTTTTGCCGACTGGAGAGCCTCGACAGCCCTTCTTTCCGGCTTTATCGCAAAAGAAGTGGTAATAAGTACGCTCCAAGTTTTATTAAAAGTATCTGAAGCCGGAGTATCCGCCGCTCTTTCTTCAATGTTCTCCACCGCACAGGCAGTCAGTTTTCTCACCTTTACTTTACTCTATACCCCCTGCGTTGCGGCATTTTCGACTACTAAAAAAGAACTTAAATCTTTCCCGAAAGCCGTCGGCGTTGCGTTATTTCAGTCTGCTGTCGCTTGGCTTGTGTCTCTTATAGTTTTCCAGATTGCGAGGGTGATATTATGACGGCAACAATTATAGTAATTACCCTGCTGCTTCTTTGGGCGGTCTTAGCAGTGATATATATGGTAAAACGCAAAAAAGCGGGGAAAAATCTCACCTGTTCGGGGGATTGCTCCCGCTGTGTCGGATGCTCCTCAAATTCAAAACAGAGTTTTAATGAATAATAAATAAAGGTCTGATTAAATTTCAGACCTTTTGTTTTACCATTTTCGGTTTTTTACATCGGGACATTTCTGTTTCCTGAATGCGGCACGAAACTCGACATAGCAACCGCATTTCATACATACTCCGGATATAAGATGATCGCAATTTTTACACTTGCTCAATCTCTCTTGATAAACTTTGTCGTCAACCTTGTCATTATCGGAAAGTTTTTCTATTCTTGTTCTTATGCTTTCAAGAATATCACCGTTGTCAATTTCCCGAAGCAGGCATCTTTTGCATTCTTCCATTACTTAATAACGAATTTGACAACCGAGCAGGGAGGAATATTTGTCTTAAAGCCGTCGTTTGTAATTTCAAAATCATTAAACTCTTTTATCCTGACTGCATTTTTATTCTCAAAACTGTTATATGCACGAACATCCGAAGTCAGTATTTCGGCAGTAATTTCAGATACGGCAAAATCGGCGATCTGGCAATGAATTTCGGCACCCTCATCAATGGAAGTGTTGACAACGGTTGAATAAATCACGCCGTTTTCATCAACGGATGCACTCTCAATAAGTTTCGGCAACTTGCCTTTTTCGGAAATTTTCGGAGTGGTAATAAACGAGCCTAAAAGCGTGTTCTCCTGATGTTCCTTATACATTTTGAATACGAAATAAGTCGGCGTGAGAAGCATGTCTTCCCCGTCGGTCAAGGCAACGGATTGAAGAACATTTATCGTCTGTGCGATATTTGCCATCTTCACTCTGTCGGAATATTTATTGAATATATTAAGAGTTAGACCTGCAACTATGGCGTCCCGCATGGTGTTTTGCTGGTATAAAAATCCCGGATTTGTGCCTTCCTCAACGTTATACCAAGTTCCCCACTCGTCAACTATCATACCGACACGCTTATCGGGATCGTACTGATCCATAATATCCCCGTGACGGCGGACAAGTTCTTCCATTTTGTATGCCTTTTCAATGGTGGTATAATATTCCTCGTCGGAAAATTCCAGAGCCTTGCCCTTTTTGTGCCAATTTCCCGGAATTGTATAATAGTGCAGGGAAAGTCCATTCATGCGACCGCCTGCCTTTTGAAGAAGTACACGTGTCCAGTTAAAATCAAATTCATTTGCACCGCAGGCAATGCGATAAATGTGGTTATTACTGTCATAATCACGGACATAGGTCTCATATCGGCGAAATTGGTCAGCATAAAATTCGGGATGCATATTTCCGCCGCAACCCCAGTTCTCGTTGCCGACTCCGAAATATTTAAGTTTCCAAGGTTTTTCTCTGCCGTTTTCTTTACGCAAATCAGCCATGGGGGATGTGCCGTCAAAGGTTATATATTCAATCCATTCGCTCATCTCCTGAACGCTACCTGAACCCACATTACCGCAGACATAAGCATCACAACCGAGTTGACTGCAAAGTTCAAAAAACTCGTGCGTACCGAATGAATTGTCTTCCGTCACACCGCCCCAATGGGTATTTATCATCTTTTTTCTGTTCTCTTTCGGACCGATTCCGTCTTTCCAATGATATTCATCTGCAAAACAACCACCCGGCCAACGCAGGACGGGAATTTTAATATCACGAAGTGCCTCAACAACGTCCTTACGCATACCCTTTACGTTCGGAATCGGAGAATCTTCACCAACAAAAAAACCTTCATAAATACATCTTCCCAAATGTTCAGAAAAATGTCCGTAAATATCCTTGCTGATTTTGCTCAATTTCTGATTCGGGTTGATAAGATATTTTTCCATACCTCGCTCCTTTGTTTTATTCAATGGCATAATAATACCATTATATCCTCATTTTGTCAATGAAGAAGTCAGAGCTGCCCGATAAACAAAAAATAAAAGTTCTGTACCCAAAAGAAAAAGACGTCAGACGACGTCTTTGGTTCAATAGTTGTTTAATAAGTCATCAACTAAGGTGGGATCATATTCTGCTCCTGACAGAAGCATACGGACATAGCGGAATAATCTGGCGAGTCTTGAGATAAACTTAATAAGCTGATCGATAAAATCGAAACCCATAATTGCACCCCCTTAAAGCACTTTTTTATATTATACATCAAAAATTCAAATTTTGCAACAGTAAATTATTTTCCGGAAATTGTAACCCCATCAATAAGAGCGTAAGGAAGAACCGATGAGCCGTCGCAGAAATTTTCCTTAGAAAGCTCAACGATATTATTTATCATTTCTTCGAGATTGCCGCTTATCATTGTTTCGGTCAATGCGTGAGTTATTTCGCCATTTTCAATCATAAAACTGTTCTTGGCAACACCCGAAATATCACCGTTTGACGCGGGAGCACCACCGGAAAAACGACAGATAAATATTCCCTTGTCGATACTCTTAATAAGCTCATCAAGGGGAGTTTCTCCGCCATCAATTTCGATGCAGGAGGAGGTTGCTTTTACTCGTTCCAACCCTGTACGATTTGAAGCATAAAGAGACAAATCAAAACTCTTTAATACACCATCACGGATAAAATCAAAATCCTCATTCTTATAACCGTCGGAATGAATCAGGCTTGCGCCTATCATTCGTTCATCGGTAGGAATACAGCGAACGGAAAGTTTTTCGCTTGCAACTTTTGTATTTAGTTTTTCACGCCACGGAGAAGTGCCGTCAATAATAACCGAATCACTGATAAAATTGTCAAGAGCGGTACCGACAAATTCGGCGAACATATCGGGAGAGGCAAGAACCTTGCCTACAAATTTACCGTCAATAGCTTTTGCATAAAGCTCTTTTTCAGCTCTTTCATAATCCTCTCTCTGACGGTTAATCTCAATAAGAGGAGTATCCAAATCGTAAAAATCGAAACTTATACCGTTAAAACTTGTTCCGTTTTCACCCTCATGAGCCGAGAACATGGAATAAAGCGAATAATAACCGCTTTGCTGTGTATAGCAAACGCCGTTGGTATTTGCAACACATCTTTCCGACATACCATAAGAAACAATAAGTTGTTCGATAATAATTTTCGGATAATCTCTTGCTACATCATCCATATATTCCTTTATGCGATAAAGAAGTTTTTCTCTGTCAAACTTAGTGATACCGGTAAGAAAGTCCTCATTTTCGGTAAGTTCGGATATGGCAAGAGCCTCATCTTCAATAGCACTGTTTGCGGCTTCAATACAATTCTTTACGGCATTTTTTACATCGTCCGCTTCAAAAGAATTTACTGAAATAACGCCTTTTTTCTTGTCTTTAATTGCCATCATGGCGACAGAATCATTAAAAAGAGTACGCAGCAAACTCAAATCGCCGCCGTCAACATTAAACTCGGTCATACTGCCGGAGCTTAATGTAACCATAGCGTCATCTGCACCTTCTTGTTTTAATAAATCCAGTATTTCTACTGATAATTCTTTCAAATCTTTCATTTCATTCACCACTTTCCGTTTGAAATTATCTTCCGCCGATGTTTACTTTACATTTTACTGCGGGACCACCCAGACCGACAGGCATAGGTTGTTTTTTTCCGCAAAAACCGGAAGATTCCCAAGTGATATTGTCGGACAACATTGTAACCGTTTTAAGCATATCAAAAGCAACACCGGATATAGTGGTATCACGAAGCGGTCTTGCCAATTTGCCGTTCTTAATCTCATAACCCATATTGATACCGAACATAAATTCACCGGTTGTGTCAGCCTGACCGTTGCCGGTGCGGGTAAGATAATATCCGTTGTCAATGGAGGCTATCATATCTTCAAGCTTATCTTTGCCGGGCAAAATTGCCGTATTACGCATACGAATAAGCGGTTCATCGCCAAATGAATATGCACGAGCATTCCCATAAGGTTCCATATCAAAATGAGCAGCAGTTTCACGGTTGTTCATAAAGCCCGTCAATATCCCGTCTTTTATAAGCCAAGCGTCTTTTGCTTTTACACCTTCGTCATCAACATATACGGGAAGGGGAGCTAATCCGTAGGGAGTATCATTTGCAAAGTCAACAAGATTTACCATTTCACTTGCAACTTGTTTCCCTAAATTATGACCGGCAACACTTCCGCCCAAAACCAAGTCAGCCTCAACTGTATGACCGACAGCCTCGTGAGCGAGCATACCCGCAAGAGTGGAATCAAGAATAACATCGGCAACGCCTGCATCGGGGAATATGCCCTGAGCTTTTTGCATAAGTTCTTCATATAAACTGTCTGCCGCAGCCTTGCATTTTTCCATTGAATCTTGTTTAGTAAAATAGTCTCCGAAATATCCGTATCCGCCGGTAATAACATCGAAAAGTTCGATTGTGCTGCCGTCACTTGCATCGGCACTCATAATCAAATAAAGATAAATTCTCGGCATAACCGAATGGGAGAGCGTACCGAAAGAGGTACATAACAATTTTTCCATTGAGTCGGCTGTTACGACTATTGTACGGCTGGTAAGTTTCGGACAAGCCTTCTCAACATAATCATCAAACTCTTTTGCGAAATCTATAAACTCTTTGGGGGTAGAATTTGGGATCGGTTTGTTAAAAAGATAGCTTGCCGCAGAAACAGGTGCTAAACTTGCATCTTTTGCGGGCAAAGAATCTGCAAGAAAGTTTGCGTTTTTATTTGCCGCTCTTAATACTGCACGGACAGATTTCGGATCAAGTGCACTGCCTGCGGAAAAACCCCAGTATCCGTTTTTGAATACTCTGGCACTTACACCCTTTGAATTATTACTTGAATTGCCGACCAAAGAACCGCTTAAAAGAATCACTTTGCGTCCTGTGTTTTCCTGAACACGCATTTCCGTCGGTGAGTCGGCTGCGGTCAACAATGTTCTTAACAAACGATTTTGTTCTATCATATCTTTCATCCTTTTTGATTATTCTTTAATTGTCCAATTCTCTATATCTGCATAGAGATTATCGGGAGCAATTTCCCCCACACTTATATTCGTCGAGACCGCTCGGATATTGCTACGGTAACAAAGCGGAATAAAGGGAGTTTCATATATAAATTCCGAAACAAATTCCGAAATCGTAATCTCGTTATTCTTAAATTTTTTATAGCTTTCGACAGCGGTTGAGTGAATATTTATACCGTAATTCGCAGTACCCGAACTTGTGAAAAACGCATCAAGAGAACAGTCATTCGGCAATTTTATTTCTCCGATATACATATCGAAATTGCCTTCCAAAAGTGCATTTTTATATGTTTCTTTGTCAAACGAATGAACTATAACACCTATGCCGATTTTATTAAGATCTGCTTTTATTGCATCGGCAACAGATAATTTATATTCATTATCCGTGCACACAATAAGCGAAAGATTAAGTATTCCCGGTTCTCCCGAACGTACACCCGCCTGATTTATCTCATCGAAACCCGCTTCAATCAGCAGATTTTCGGCGACGGTATAATCATTGGTTGTACTATCAGCAGGCAAGGAAAGATTGTTACATTCAAACCAATACGGATGAAAAGGAGCGAATGTCGAAACGGCGTTGTTACCATAAACCGAGCTTGCAATATCGGAACGGTTTATTGCCTTTGCTGCCGCTTGACGAACTTTGAACATTCCTGCAAGATAATTATTCTGATTAAAACCTAAAAATATTAAGTTATTCGATACCGATTTCAAGGTATTTGTCAGAAGACCGGAAAGCCGGTAGCTTGACAAATTATATGTAAATGCGGATATATTGCCCATATCAAGATTGAACTTGAGTTTTGTAATATCCGAAATATCATAGAGTGAAATATAAGCAACCTCTTTTATCACGGCATTATTTATCGGATTGAAATCGAGAGTATTTGTTTTTGCGTTATACTTATATTTCCCCGTGCCGATAGGTGCGTCTTTCGTATTCCCCGTGTCTTTCTTGATTATCGGAAAAGTAAGCAACGAAAGAGCATTGCGATTTGGTGCGGAAAGAGTAAAAACGACGGTCTTACCGACAGGTTTTGCCGATTTGAATGAACTTAACGCATTTTCATATATGCTTGACGCTTTGGCTTTCTCAAAAGAATAAACTATGTCGTAAACAGAAAGCGGCGAACCGTCAGAAAAATCGGTTGGAGTGAATGATACCGTCAATTTTGTATGGTCAAATTTCGATTCCGATGCAAGCTTCGCCTTTGCGTTAAACTCATTGTCAACTTCATACAGGGCTTCGTATAAAAGCGGCATTAAATCATAATTTAACTGTGTGGTCAGGCGATAGGGATTTAAGCTGTCTGATTGACTATAGGGCAGACTTATCGTCTTTTCGGGCAAAACTATCGGCGTGTTGCCATTATCCGTGCCGGGTCTAATAATGTTTTCACAAGAACAAAACACAAATACGCAAACAAGCAATATACTTATTAGCGATAAGATTTTTGTATTTTTCACCTTGCTCATACAATTAACCTTTTCTTAATATGCAATTCGTTTGATATTTGTCGCTTTTCCGGTCTTTTCGTCAATGTCAATAATGCAGGCATTCATAACAACTTCACCACTTGCGATAATGAAGCGGGACGGCATACCGGTTTTAAATTTCTTAATGGTAATCTCGGGCTTTACTCCCAAAACAGAATTCACGGGACCGGTCATACCGACATCCGTCATATAAGCCGTGCCGTTTTCAAGTATCTGCTCATCGGCGGTCTGAACATGGGTGTGGGTACCGATAACAGCCGACACTCTGCCGTCAAGATAAAAGCCCATACTTCTTTTTTCACTTGTTGTCTCGGCATGAAAATCAACGAAAATCAGCTTAGTGTCAATCTTTTGAAGCATCTCGTCAATACAATCAAAAGCATTTGATGCAGTTTCCTTCATAAACGCATTCCCGACCAGATTAACGACCGCCAGACGATAACTTCGCATATCCAGAATGGTATAACCTATACCGGGATTTTGCAAAGGATAATTTGCAGGTCTTAGAATCGAAATGGTATGATCAAGCATATCATATATTTTGTTTTGCTTATATACATGGTTGCCGGTAGTTATAATATCAACACCGCTTGTAAAGAGGTGTTCGGCGGAAAATGGGGTAATTCCGTTGCCGTTTGCACTGTTTTCACCGTTTGCGATAACTATATCAATATTGTTTTCCCGCTTAAAATCGGGAAGTACCTTGCGAATATATTCGCAGCCGATTTCGGCTACGACATCACCGATAAATAATAATCTCATTATTGTGCCTCGTAATAAATATATCTTAGAATTGCGATATTTTCATCCGAATAATAGTGTTCATAAGAACCTTCGAGAAGATATGCATTATACTGGTCGATAAATTCCTGAAAACGGATATCAAATACCAAAAATTCAACTCTCTTTTCAAATTCGGGGTTGGTAGGTGTAAGCTGATAGCAGACCTTTCTTTCGCATGCATGCGGCAAAAGGAAAGTGTTTATTGCTATCTCAGCATCTTCGGGAATATGCTCTTCAAGCGATTGTTCGACTGCCCTGTATGTATCACCGTAGTCTTTGTAATACTTAAAATAAATCGTTCTGTGCCAATTTACCGACATAAACAGACTGATACAGGCAACGACACTGAAAAGAGTCATCATTCTTTGCTTATCTATGTTAAGTTCAGAAATATTACATATCGAAAGATAGAGGAATATTGCCACAACTCCAAAATTATATTGAAAATCAAGCGAATGTTGATATTGATAATTTGATATAAGATTGATAATCATAAACGGAGCAAAAAGAACGAAATTCGATGCTTTTTTGCTGAGCATCGGCAAAAAGCCCAAAGGTAAAAGCATTTTCATTATAAAGAGAAGTTTCTCCAAAGTTGCACATTGAGCAAAAACATAAAGCGGAGAGGTAATGCAAACCTTGATAACTTCATCAAGTCCGGTACCGTTTATTTCATAATCCACATAGCGTGATGTCATTGCACCGTCGCCGTAGGTATTAAGCACATGAACTATCACAAGAAAATACACCGTCGAAAGAGCGAGCATAATTCCGCCCTTTAAATACATTTTCTTCGCCAATATCATATATATTGCAATGAAAATGATGTAAACCGCAGCATCTTCTTTGATTGCCAAGGTCAGAACCATCATAACAAAGATTCCGACGGTTTTGTCCTTTTCTATAAAATAAAGAAGGAAAAGCAGGAAGGGGGTTAAGAATACATTTTCGTGAATATCATAAAACGTGCCTGCCATAACTGCGGGATAAAAGGTATATATTACTGCAAACAAAAGAGTTATGCCGTTAGATAAATTCTTGTGTTTGCAGAGAAGATAGAGAGGAATAAAACCGAGTGCAAGAATAAAGGCCTGCGAAACGTTAATCGTAATCGGAGATTGGAATATACAATAAAAAGGCAGAATTAAATAGTAGATAGGGGAGGCGTGAACTGCGAAATGGCTCAGAAGAGTATCTCTTTCGCAGGTCGTCAGCGGCAAACCGGTCTCTTTCATATAATAGAACATCTGAACAAATATGCCGAAATCAAAATTCGGTGTCATAAATGTCAGATAGCGAAAAGCAAGGATAAGTCCCAAAAATACCGTAAATGAAACAGCCGTTGCGATATAGCCGATTTTTACGGCAAAAGTGGGAATATTAAGCTCCTTATCGAGCTTATTAAAACAGAAATAACAACAAATCGCCTGAAATATCATCAGGAAAATAAAAAGATAGTCGTTATTCCCAACCTGAAACATCGCAGTTATATTAAACGCCGATACACTCAAAAACAGAAATAGTTTGTCTGCCAGTGCAGTTTTTGTTATTGCAAATGCACCGGTAGTTAAGACAAATACAAGGAAAATATAACCTGCCGTGGATAAAAAATTTGTCGGGATTACGCTCTCTTTTGAAGTAACGGGAATTCCGTCGGGTGTAAGTCCTATAAAAAATGTATTGACAAGAGCATAAGAGGCAATGACACGCATTACAAACTTTTCAAGCGTGAAATTGAAAATATTATATTTTTCAAATATTTCTTCAAGCTTATGTAAAGAGGTCAAAATTGTAGTCATCTCCTTTTTTCTTGCTCGGCTCATCGTAAAAACTCATTGTAAAATCGTCTTTATCATCGGTTTTCGGAGGCTTTTTGTTTTTGTTTTGCGGTGATCTTTGAGGTTGTTGAGTTGGTCTTTGAGGTGGCTTCTTATATGTTCTGGAATGATTGTCTGCACCAAACATTCGGGCAAGATTATTCATATTTCTACGTCTGATATTTTGATTCAAACTTATACGCGGAGATTTCAATGAAAGTGTAAATCCTGAAAATATATGCAAAAGCACATATACTATAATCAAAATAAAGAAAATGACGATATAGGGCAGAATTTTCAAAAATACACTTTTTATTGCGGCTCCGGGAGAAAACATTACCGCCTGAGCCGTAACAAGATCAACACTTGCAATAACCTCTTTTGCGTAATAAATATTAGCCCGACCGACAACTTCGCCTGCACCGATAGGTGCATAGAGCGTATCTTTCGTTAAATTCTCGTCAATTTCAATAATAACGGCATCCTTTGACACACTCGATGGCAAAAGCATACGGATTTGCTGAGCAGGATAGACCGCAAGGTAATCTGTTTTTGATGAGTTTTTAAGCGGAATTGTCGCTATTAAAGTATTCGTGTCGCAGAGGGTTTGGAGTTTGACCGAATTAAATGACCATGAAAGAAGCTGTTTGCAGTCATAAAAAGAGTAATCCCGCTTCATTGAAGTTACACCCTCGGGATAATCAAAATCACCTTTCATCACGACATAAATATATGTATATCCGTCGTGAGTTGCCTCGACGGTTACACATCTTCCTGCTTGACTTGTATTTCCCGTTTTCCCCCAGATGATATAAGAGCTGTAATAATTTCCGTATCCGGATTTACGCATCAAAAGGGTGGTGTCGGCGTAATAATACGCATTATGCTCGGTTTCTTCAACTTCATGATATGTCAGACTTGCAACACTGATAAAATCAAAGTTCAATGATGCGGCTTTTGCAATTTTCCACATATCTCGAGCCGTTGTATATTGTCCGTCGGTATCAAGACCGGTAATATTTTTAAAGACCGTATTCGCACACCCGCATTTTTGTGCATAATCATTCATTTTTGAAACAAATTCATCGACGGTTGAGCAAGTGTTCATTGCCAAGGTATAAGAAACATCGGCAGCAGAACGAATGATGCTGAAAGTAAGAAGATCCCGAACGGACAGCCTGTCGCCGGCATCCAGATTAAGAGTTGCGGCATCGGTTCCCCTGACAAAGTCATCAACATCAGACGGAACTGTTACGAGCCTGTTTAAATCGGGATTGCTTTCGATAACAACCATAGCGACACAAACACCTAAGAGACCTGCCGGAGATACCGGCAAATCAGCATTTTTCTCAAATACAACCTGATCATTATCCTTGCAAGCAACAAAGGCAATTTCACTTGTTATTTCGGGAATATCGTCAAATGAAATTGCAGATACATAGGTTGTAAAAAGGAAAATACACAAACAAGTTGCCACTATGTTTGTTAAAAGTCGCTTCACTTTATTTCCAACCCGCTTTCTATTTCACGGATTTTTTCAAATACTGCATATTGTGATTCGGAAATTGCTTTGTCGATATGCATACTTCCGAAATACCATTTTGAGAATTTACAGCTTTCGAATATCTTGTCAAAATAGGCATTTAAGACCGTAATTCTCTGTTCGCCGATATTGTTCATCGTCAAAAACTGTTTCGTCTTTGACGGCGGCTCGTGGGTGATGATATAATCAACCTTCATATTCCTATCGCGAAGCCTGTTTGCGCCCGCAATAAGTTCGCTTTGCGTAGGAATTTCTTTTCTTGAATAGCCTTCGGTACGAAATCTGTATTCAACATCGGGACTTTCTCCGCCGCCCATGACAAATATTGATTTGTCTTCAATCTCATATATTTCGCCACGCATAAGGTGATAGGGATTTTTGCCGAGTCTGCGGGCTTTTCCGCCACAAAAGTCGGTAATATTATATTCTTCCAACAAGTCAAAATTCTCGTGAGTTCCGTCAATAAAACATATCGTATATTCTCTTGATGAAAGCTCCGCTAACAGTTTATGTTCGTTGTTGTCGCCGTTCCATACAAAACCGAAATCACCGCAAATTATGAGAGTGTCCCCACTGCGAAGTCGTTTTAACTTTTGCGATGAAAATCTTTTATAATCACCGTGAGTGTCGCCGGTTATGTATATCATGGTTTTCTCCTTTTCCGAAAGGTGAATTTCAATGCAATAATTTATTTAAGAGAAATGAGTGCTTCAATGCTTTCTTCAAAAGAAAGTCCGCCGGGAGTTTTGTCAAAATTCTTGTTCCCGTTTTTCCAACGCTCAGCATAGGCAAGAGCTTCATTCAATGAAATCTCAATTTTTACATCAGTTAAAGTATTGATGACTTTGATATATTCATCAAAATCAACCTTGCACATATCAAGAATATCTTGTACCTTGTCTGCTACGTTCAATCTCGCTTTTTTCATCAGATATTCATGAAAAGCGGTACATGCTCTGCCGTGCGGAATGTTATAACTTTCGGTCAGCACATAACCCAAAGTATGCGGAAAAAGACAACCGGTAACATTTATCGCTTTGCCAGCATCAACGGACGCAAGATATTGTTTTTCACGAATTGAGTCAAGCTCATCACTTTTAATAAGGTGCTTGAATATATCAAACAAGACGGGGATGGCTTTTTTTGCATATTCCCTGCTTTCGTCCGTTGCGGTGCTTGCAAGATAACTTTCCGTTGCATGGGCAAAAGCATCCAGACCGGTTGAAATTGTAATGCTTTTAGGCATGGTTTTTGTGTATTTATAGTCGCAAAACGCAATCGCGGCATAACAATCCACACCGGATATGCTCTTTTTATTGCCGTTATCGCTTCGGGTTAAAACCGAAACGCCGGTTACTTCCGAGCCGGTACCCGAAGTTGTGCCAAGCAATACAACGGGAAGAATATCCGTCTTCTTTTCTCTGTTAAAAATATCCAAGTCGGACATTTCGGGATTTGAGGCATAGATAGCAACGGCTTTTGCGGCATCCTGAGGAGAGCCGCCGCCGATACCGAAGATAAAATCAGCCTTAATTTCCCGTGCTTTTTCACCTGCACGATGGCAGGTGTCCGTTCTCGGATTTGCTTCAATCTCATCAAATATCGCATATTCGATACCCTGAGATTTTAATGCTTTGTCGGCATCATCAAGCGAGCCGTTAATCTTTGCGGACTTTCCTCCGCTGACAATAAGACAAGTCTTGCCCAAATCTTTAAGCAAGCTTGCGTTTTCAATAAGGCAGTTTTCGCCGATAATAATATTTTTTGTTTCCATAATAATTAAAAAGATAAGTATTTTGATCTTGTATTTCGCACGGATGCTACTTCAAGAATAAAGTCAACATTTTGCACAGCACCCGTATTCTTTAATGCCGACTGCGTTTCATTTAACGCAATATTCGGATTATTATTTTCCTGACTTAAGTGGCTTAGCACAAAGCGGGTTGTTCCTGATTTTAAGAGTTCAACAGCCGTTTTTGCACAATCGGGATTTGAAAGATGCCCGACTTTTGAGCGTATTCTCCGCTGAAGTTCGGGGGGATAGGGTCCGCATTTAAGCATTTGAAGGTCATGATTTGACTCAATCATAACCAAATCCGCACCTCGTACCGCATCAAAAATTTCATCCGTTATCATTCCCGTATCACTTATCACGGCAATTTTGCGGTCTCCGTCGGTAATAGTAAAACCTAAACTTTCCGCACTGTCATGGGAGGTGTGAAAAGGGGTAATCTCCATTGTATCAAGTGAATACGTTTTTGTAATCTCCTCGCACATATCAGCCGCCTGATATGCAGGAAGTTCGGGGATATGATTTAATTGACGAAGTGCCGAAAGTGTACCGTTTGACGCAATAATTTTACAACCGTATTTTTTTGCAAATACACGCAAAGCGGAACAATGGTCAATATGTTCGTGTGTAACAAAAATATGCTTTATCGTTGCAGGATTTATTCCGATATTTTCAAGTTCAATCGAAACCTGCTTACAGTTAATTCCCGCGTCAATAAGTATTCCCTCTCTGCTCGTTCCGATATAGGTCGCATTGCCCCCGCTTGATGAAAAAAGAGGACAAAATCTCATACGAATAAAGCGGAAATCGCTGCATAAAGAACGCTGCCTGCCATTAAAACAGCTAAAACAATTGCAATAATTCTGATGACAATTTTCTTTTTCATAAAAAGAACCTCGATATAAATTATGAACTACGCCTTTTACTGAATTATAACAGAGGCATTACTGTTTTTATAAGTTTTTCTTCAGCTTCTTTCGAAAGCGGAAGGAAGGGGGCACGGGTAGTACCCATATTTATTCCCATATGATTAAGTATCGCCTTTTCGCCTTGCATTACACCGCATTCGCAAAGGGCGGCAATGATAATATCAACTTCTTCCTGTAATTTTGCAGCAGCATGGACATCGTTGTTGTCAAAGAGTTCCTGAATTTTAATGAATTTCTCCGCCATAAAGTTAAAAGTTGAGCCGATAGCACCGTCAGCACCCATTGAAAGACCGGCAAGAAAAGTTTCATCAAAACCGTTACAGAGAGTTTTGTCGGGAAAAGCGGTCTTGAAACGACGAAGTGCGAAATAATCGGTACTTGTGTGTTTTACTCCGATAAAACGCTCATCTTTCAAAAATCCACCTATCTGTTCGACACTCATGTTTACACCGCTGTATGTGGGGATGTTGTAAATTATCATCGGAAGATTGACTGAATCAACAATGGTAAAATAGTAATTCTTAATCTCATCAAAGGAGAATTTATAATAAAACGGTGCAACGGAAGAAACAGCATCATAACCGAGATTTTCAGCATACTTTGCAAGCTCGACAGCCTGTTTTGTGCTGACACAGCCGATATGAGCAATAAGCTTACATCTGCCTTTTGCAACATCCGCAACTGTCTTCAATATGAGTTTTCTTTCTTCAAACGAAAGCAAAAATGCCTCGGCAGTACTTCCGTCAACATAGAAACCGTCGACACCTTTTTTAAGATTAAACTCAACTAATTTAACCAATTCCTGCGTATTGACATTATCATTCTCATCAAACGGAGTGAGTAATGCCGTGTAAACACCTTTGTACAACATATTAACCTCTTTTTTATATTTATTGCAATTTATCTGTTTTTGTCTTACACATTTACTAATTTTGAAACGGCTCTGTATACTTTCGCAATGGGCAAACCGACGACATTGTAGTAGTCCCCGTCAATACGTTTTACGAATATACAGGCTTTGCTCTGAACTCCGTAACCGCCGGCTTTATCAAACGGCTCTCCGGTGTCAATGTATTTATAAATTTCTTCGTCGGTCAAGTCGAAAAATTCAACATCCGTTTTCTCGAAAAATATCTCTTTAACCTTGCCTTTTTTTACACATACACCGGTATAAACCGAATGAATATTTCCGGACAGCGTTTTAAGCATATCATAAGCCGCTTGACGATTTTCGGGTTTACCTAAAATCTTGTTGTCAATAGCAACAACCGTATCGGCTGAAACGACAATATCATCGGCACTTGCGTCAATGCTTTTAATCTCGGCAAGTTTCATTACGTATTCACCGACATTGCCGTCAAAAACAATGTTTTCATCTGTATCGGAAGGCTTTATTTCTATTGAAAAACCCGCTTTCTCCATCAATTCTTTTCTTCTCGGAGAAGCGGACGCAAGTAATATTTTCATTTTCCCTGTCTTACCATTTCTTCACGGATAACACGGATAAACTCGTCAGTAATATCCTTTGCTTTTCCGTGTACGGTACAGCCTGCGGCACCGGGATGACCGCCACCACCGAAATGGGCGGCAATATGAGATGCGTTTATTCCGTCATTTGTACGAATTGCGACACGATAAGTATCTTTATCACTTTCACGCATTGTTATGCCGACTTTTACTCCCTCAATCTGACGGGGAATTGACTTAAGCGGATGAAATTCACTCTCTTTTGAACCGGATTTCTCAAACATCTCTCTTGTAACAACCAAGATTGCAATCTCGCCGTCATCGGTAATAGACATCTCATGAAGTGCCATGGTTTCAAGTGCGTGATATGTCTTTGTGCGGGTTTCAAAAATGGTTTTGTTAATAAACTTAAGGTCAATTTTACAGTCAATCATATCCGCCGCCATACGCATTGTACGACTTGTGGTATTGGCATATCTGAAACACCCCGTATCGGTGGCAAGACCGACATATATTCCTTCGGCAATTTCCCTGTCGATGGGAGTTTCCATCATTCTTATAATCTGAAGCACCGTTTCGGCTGCGGCTGCGGCAATATCGCCGTCTTCAATACAAGTAAAATCAGCATATCCGGTATTTGTTACATGATGGTCTATGGAAAGATTTATTTTCCCTCTAAGTTCATTGTAATATTCAGGAGTACCAAGCAGTTCTAATGCAGCAACATCAACCGTCACATAAAATTCCGGCTCAAATTCCATCTCCTTAACGCCGTCAACGATAAAACGATAACAATCAGGAATCTCGTCCTGACATTGAACTCTCGCATTTTTCCCCAGAATTTGCAAAGCCTGACAAAGTGCATAACTTGAACCTAAAGTATCTCCATCGGGACTTGCATGTGCAAGAATAAGAATATTATCGTTCTTAAGTAGCATATCGGCTGCCTGTTGCATGCTAATTCTCATCTTCTCTTTCCCTTCTCAAGTCAGATAAAATTGAGAAAAGTTCCATGTTTTTCTCAACTCTGTTATCTGCAATAAATTTAATTTCGGGAGCTTTGCGAATATGCAACCTGTCGCCAAGCTCTCGGCGGAAATATCCCGTTGCACTCGAAAGTGCCTTGACTGCTTCTTTTGCCACGTCAAGTCCGTTTAATGAGCTTACATAAACTTTTGCATAAGATAAATCTCCCGCAAGTTCGGTGTGAATGATAGTAAGCATTGCATCGGCTATACGCGGATCTTTCATCTCGCGAAGTAAAGCCGTAAGCTCTCGCTTAATATCTTCCGCCACACGTTCCTGTTTGTACTTGGACATTTTCTTCTCCAAACGCTAATATATTACAAAGTGCAAGAGTTTGATAAATCGTCAATCATCCGACTCATTTTTCAGAAAAACTCTTCACTTTAATTTTTTCTTAAATTACACCCTGACTGAAAGTCTTGCTAAGACTTCATCTTTACCCAATAATTTGAGAATTGAATAAAGGTCGGGGGTATTTGTGCGGTTTGTAACCGCAACACGGATAACGGTCGAAACATCGCCGACATGTCCCTTAAATTTATCGGGATCGGCTTTATATTCCTTGACATTCGGGGTATATCCCAAAGGCTCGCATATTGATTTCATTGTCTCAAACCATTGGTCTTTATCGTGGTTTTCGTCATAGACTTTTGCATAAGCCTCTAAAATTGCGTTTATATCTTCCTTTGCAAAATCTTCGGGGAAGGTTATATTCTTGTCGAAAATCTCGTTATAAAAATACGAAACATAGTCCTTGACTTGACTCCAAGCGTAAATATCTTTACGCGGTTTTTTGTTATAACGGTCAATTTTGAATATCTCAACAGCAAAATCGGAGTCTGAGCCTAAAAGGGTATAAAGTTCTTTATCATATTTTTCCGCCCAACCGATTGCATAGTCATAGACTTCTTCCGCACTCATTTTTGAAATAACGTTCTTGCATACGTCGTTTAATTTAAGAAGGTCAAACAAGGCACCGCTTGCACTCATTTTCTTGAAACTGAAGGGGAATGAACGCAAATCGGCATCGGGGTTGGCTCGTCTCCAATCCTCAAAATTGGAGTTTGCAATACCCATCAAATATTCAAGCACACCGCCTTCGGGATAGCCGACTTCCTCATAATAAGCAACGGCAGCTTCGGGGTCTTTACGCTTTGAAAGTTTACGCTTGTTGCCGTCATCAAGTTTCATAATTGGGCTGATATGTGCATATTTCGGAGCTTTAAGCCCTAAATACTGATGAATCTGAATATGTGTCGGCAGGGAACTAACCCATTCATCACCGCGTACGACGTGAGTTGTTCTCATAAGATGGTCGTCAACCGCATGAGCAAAGGCGTAAGGCGGAATACCGTCGCTCTTAATCAAAACCGCATCCTGCGTATTTTCGGGCATTTCAAGTTTTCCCTTGATTTCGTCATTTACAATAATCTTTTTATTCTCATCGCCCTGCGACTTTAAGCGTATAACAAAACTGTCGCCGTTATTTATATGTTCTTCAATCTCTTCAAAAGTCAAATCACGACATTTTGCCCATTTCCCGTAATATCCGGTCTGTACTCCCTCTTTTTCCTGCTGTTCTACATTTGCTGCCAAGTCATCTTCCGAACAAAAACAAGGATAAGCATAGCCTTTTTGTATCAGCTCTTTTGCAAAAGTGTGATAAATCTCACAGCGAAGGCTCTGTTTATAAGGACCGTAATTTCCTATTTCATCTATCTGCGACATGATACCTTCCTGCGGAATAATTCCGTAAGAAGAAAGTCCGGAAATGATATGGTCAATGGCATCATCGACTTCTCTTTTCTTGTCGGTATCTTCAATACGAAGGTAGAAAATACCGTTACTTGAATCCGCCGCAAGTTTGTCAATCAAAGCGGAAAACAGGTTTCCTATATGCATATATCCCGTCGGACTCGGTGCAAAACGAACGACTTTTGCTCCCTGCGGTAATTCGCGGGGCGGGTAAATTTCATCATAGTCTGCGGGGGTTTTTGTTATATTCGGATAAAGTAAATCGGCAAGTTTATTGTAGTCCATATTATTCCCTCAAAGTATTTCGTGAAAATTTTGTGCTTGCATCGCACAGTAATTTTTCATCAATATGTAATTCTATTTGTTGTGAACATTCTTATTCCCATATCATAAAGTTCGGCAAAGCGAACAGGGTCATCAATCGTCCATGTTCCGAGACTTATTTCCTGCTCCAGACATTTTTCGATAAATATGTCATTGTCTTTATTCGTTCCGCTGAAACTCAGTCCGAAGTCGTTATTTTTACAATATTCTATATTCTCATCGCTTATTGTGCCGACAAGATACATCATGTCTAAATTATTCCGAATTTTTGCAAGTTCGTCCAGATATTCCGCGTTGAATGATATAATTGTACTTTTATCGGTCAACTTGTATCTGTCGAGTAGTTTTACAAATTCAGGCAGAAGTTCAACATCAACGTTTTTAAGCTCAATAACGGGAACTATATCATATTCAACCAGAAGTTTTAACGCCTCGTCCAATGTCGGAATGTATAAATTATCGTGAGAATAGAGCAAGCGGTTATTGCCCGAATCAAACGAAAGGGCTTTAAGTTCGTCATAAGTCATATCCCGTACACTGCCGACACCCTCGGTCATACGGTCAACGGTCTCATCGTGGTTAAGTATGAAAACTTCGTCTTTTGTCGTATAAACATCAAACTCGACACCGTAATATTTATAATTGCACGCCTGCTGTAATGCCGGCAAGGTGTTTTCGGGAGCAATCGCCGACAAGCCTCTGTGAGCGATAAGCAATAAACCCTTCTTACCAGACAGATTTTCGTCAGTCGCCACCGAAATAAGCGGACTTTCCCATAGTATATCTTGTCCCGTATAATACTTGACGTACATTTTTCTATACAGAACAAGGAAGGTAACGGCTAGGCTTATCACCAAGACTGCAATTGTTCCGATAACAACTTTTTTCTTTTTTGACATAAAACCACCTTAATAAGCGGCGACAATCTCGGTAATTTCCTGAGTAATTGCACCTTGTCTTGCACGGTTATATTCAAGATAGAGACTGTCAAGCATATCTTCTGCATTTTTGGATGCACTGTCCATCGCATTTCTGCGGGCTACCTGTTCACAGGCATTGCTTTCACGGACAAAAGCATAAAGTTTTCCCGCTACATATTCGGGAATAAGAGCGTTTAATACCGTAAGTTCATCCGGCTCAAAAATTATACCCGTACTTGCTTTTTTGTTTTCGGTATTAAGCGGTAAAAGTTGTGTAATAACCGCTTCCTGCGACATAACGGAAATATAATTTGTATGAATGACGAAAAGTTTGTCAAATTCATTTTCAGCATACCCACGACAAAGGTCGCGAGCCAAACCGATACAGTCGGCATAAGTAAATTTCTCGACGGAAATCGGAGCGGTATCAAATCTTTCTGCTGCTTTTTTCCCTATCGTCCGAATTTCGGCATCAGGATATTGGGCTGCAAGCTTGAATACATTTGAGTTATAACCGCCGGCAAGACCTCTATCACCTGCAATAACAATAATTTTTGTCCTGTTTCCCTCATGTTTTTTAACAAAAGGGCTTTTTTCGCTTTCACGACAGGCAAGAAGTAAATTTATGCTTTCCTCATGTGCGGCGGAATATTCACGGGCTTTCATCATCTTTTCGGTTGCCTTACGGATTTTTGACGACGCAACAAGTCCCATCGCATTGGTCAAATGCAATGTTGAATCGACAGACTTTATGCGAATACGCAAATTTTTTATATTTGCTCCCATTATTTCGTCAACGCTTTCTTCAATGTATTTAAATCTTCTTCATCCCAAAAACCCTGTTCAACACGGTTAAGCCAATCGGGATATTCATTTTCAAGTTTTTCAAACAAATTCGCTTCATATTCTCTGACTTTGTTTACGGGAATATCAGCGAGATAATTATTTATAACGGCATAGATAATCGCAACCTGACAACCGACACGAATCGGTGTGTTCTTGTTCTGCTTTAACACCTCAACTATGCGTTCACCCATTGCAAGCCGTCTTTTGGTATCTGCGTCAAGGTCGCTTCCGAACTGCGAAAACGCCTGTAACTCACGGTACTGCGAATATAAAAGTTTAAGCTCGCCGGATACATCTTTCATAGCCTTAAGCTGTGCCGAACCGCCGACACGAGAAACGGATATACCGGGATTTATCGCCGGCATAATACCCGAATGGAACAATTCCGTTTCAAGGAAAATCTGACCGTCGGTAATTGAAATAACGTTTGTCGGGATATATGCAGACACATCGCCCGCCTGAGTTTCGACTATCGGCAAAGCGGTAATTGAACCGCCGCCGCTTTCTTTTGAGGCACAGACGGCACGTTCCAAAAGTCTTGAATGAAGATAGAAAACATCGCCCGGATAAGCCTCACGTCCCGGAGGTCTGCGGATAAGCAGGGAAAGAGCACGATAGGCAACGGCATGTTTTGACAAATCGTCATAGACAATAAGAACGTCCTTGCCCTGTTCTCTGAAATATTCAGCCATTGCACAACCCGAATAGGGTGCGATATATTGAATAGGTGCGGTTTCACTTGCAGATGCGGTTACGACTATTGTATAATCCATTGCTCCGTTTTTTTCAAGGTCGTTTACCAATGAGGCAACGGAAGTATTTTTTTGCCCAATCGCGACATAGATACAGATAACTCCCGTATCTTTCTGATTGATTATCGTATCAAGTGCAATCTGAGTTTTTCCGGTCTGACGGTCGCCGATAATAAGTTCACGCTGACCTCTGCCGATGGGAATCATGCTGTCAATTGCCTTTATTCCGGTCTGAAGCGGCACGGATACGCTTTCACGTTCGATAACTCCCATAGCCTGTGCTTCAACGGGCTTTGTGGCGGTGGTGTTAATCGGACCTTTGCCGTCAACAGGCTCTCCGAGAGCGTTTACGACACGACCCAAAAGACTTTCGCCGACCGGTACAGCCATAACTTCTCCCGTGCGGCGAACAACAGAGCCTTCGCGGATATTGTTATTATCTGACAAAATGGCAACAGATACCGTTTCATCCTCCAAATTTTGTGCCAGACCAAAACTGCCGTCCTCAAATTCAAGCAGTTCGTTTGCCATACATTCACGCACACCGTAAACACGTGCTATACCGTCGCCGACCATAATTACCGTGCCGGTTTCGGACATCTCGATGCGTGATTGATAATTCTTTATCTGTTCTTTTATGAGTTTTCCGAGTTCTTCGGGTTTATTCATTCTTTATCTCCTTACTTTTGAGAATAAGGGTAATCCCAAACTCAAAAGTTTATTCTTTAATCTGAGAAGTAATATCTTCAAGCTTTGTTTTAACGCTTGCGTCAATAAATTTGCCGTCAATATCAACGACAAGACCGCCGATTATCGTTTCATCAACAACATATTTAACTTCAAGCTTTTTGCCGGACTTTTTCTCAAGTTTTGAAATCAGACGGGCTTTTTCGTCATCGGTCAATTCAACGGCGGATGTAATAACCGCCGAACCTAAACCCAAATATTCACGATATAAAGCCTTGAAGTCCGCTACAATATCACCGAAATCAAATATTGCATTGCGTTCGACTAAAATACACATAAACGAAACGACATTTTTATCAAAACCGTCTTTGAGCAAATCGTCAAGAGCATTCAGACGCTCGGATTTCGGTATAGACGGACTTTGTAATAAATAGCAATATTCGGGATTATCGGAAAATAGTTTTGCGATAATATCAAACTGTCGGTCGGTTTTCTTAAGACTTCCGCTGTCGACTGCAAGAGAAAAAATACTTTCGGCAAAAGCCTTACTTCTGTCACTCATCGCCTTCTCCTAAATCTTCAATAAATGAGGATATAAGGTCGCGATGGTCAGTATCTTTAATCTCTCTTTTAAGAATTTTTTCGCTTAAAACCGCACCGGTTTCGATAATTTCATTCTTAATTCCGGCTTCATTCTTTTTGCGTTCAAGTTCAATTTCATTCTTGGCACGAGCCATTATATCATCAGCATTGTCTTTTGCATCCGAGATAATTGCATTTGCCCGTCTGTCGGCTTTTTGCGTAGCATCTTTAATAATCTCTTGAGCCTCACTTTCAGCCGATAACATTTTTTCTTCCCATTCTTTTTTATTGTTAAGAGCTTCGTGGTTTGCGGCATCGGCTGCATTATATTGTGCGGAAACTTCCGCCTGACGAGCAGCCAATACTGCCTTTATCTTCTTAAACAGCACCTTTTTCAGAATAAGATAAACTATGATGAGATTAGCCAGCGAAATGATAATCTCCCATAAGTTTATGGAAATAACATCCAAGTTTTGCATTAAGGTCACCTATCTAACTTAAATTCAGAGTTTGGTTAAGGGAAATCAAAAATTTCAAAGATTTCCCTCCGGAAGATTTAAGACTATATAAGTCCCGATTCTTTGGCTGCTTTAATGCCTTCGGTAAGAATATTTACAAATCTGCCGGGAGCAACAAAGATAAGAAGAATTGCAATAACAAGAGCATAAATACCCGTCGTTTCTGCGATAGCACAACCAAAGAGCATTGTGGATGTAACATCAGACTTGCTTTCAGGCTGCCGTCCGATAGCCTCACAAGCACTGGCAACAGCGTTACCTTCACCGATACCGGGACCGATACCGGCGATCATAGCACAACCTGCACCTAAAGCACAGCCACCTAAAATAATACCTATAGCGAGTTCAATCATTAGTTTTCTCCTTGAAAGAAATTTATATTTTTGTAGTTCAGTTGACAATTTGTTGTTTTGCTCGATGCTTTTTGCGGATTTTCGGAATATATCCCTCCGGCAAAGCACCGCTGACATTCGACATGGTAAGCATGGCGAAAATAAATGCCTGCATACATGCTGAGAATACATCAAAATAGAGAGATAATATAGCGGGCAAACCGACACGTAGATATGGAATATCTCCCAATAATCCGGGAAGGAAGCCGAATATCTTATTTGATAAAAGCCCCAATGCGTAAGCAATCAGCGTACCGATAATCGAGCCGGATAATATATTTCCGTAATGACGGAATGTCATTGAAACGGGAGTGGCAAATTCACTTATTACATTTATCGGGAACAATATAACAACCGGTTCGGCAAAACCCTTGATATAGTAAATTGGTCCGAGTTTCAGTTTGTAGTAGGTGATAAGAACAAAGACCAACGAAGCCCATGCAGCAACTATGTTTATATTGGATGTCGGAGAATGCAGCCCTAAAAGCGACGAGAGGGAGGAAAATGCCGAAAGGCTGAGAATTGCCGCAATGAAAGGACCGTAGTTTGCAAACTCCTCACGCATATTTCCGCCGACAAGTTTCTCACAGTGATAAACAATCCATTCCGCAAAGGCTTGACGGGTTGACGGATTCTTTACACTTAATTTTCGTGTTAAAAATACCGCCAAGCAGGAAATCAGCATAACAATTGCCCATGAGTTGACTATTGATTCGGTTATCATAAGTTTGCCGATAGGCGTATCCGTCTGCCAAAATATCAAAGCACCTGTAATTGAAACACCATGTGTTTCGGGAGTAAAAAGAACTTTGAGCATTATCGCCGCAACAAGTGGCAATATCATACCCAAGATTAAAATAATATCTAAAAAATCAAATTTGCGTTTCGTTGCTCTCACCTCTTTCTTCCTACCAAAGGACGTACTGCCGCTGCAATTCGCGGGAATATAAGCGGAATAACGGTTGCAATCGTGTTAAAATACGGAGTTGCAACACCTATAACGCAAATTATGAATATCGCCAGAAAACGAAGACTTATCGAAGCATTTGCTCGCTTTTTGGCGTAGTCACTGTCGCCGTCCATTGATTTTTGGAGCGTAATCCCGAGAGCCAAAAAGTTTCCGACTCCCGCAATCAGCCCCAAAATATTTCCCAAAAGGACTGTATAGTTCCACCAACCGCCGATTAAAAATATCGCCTCCATCAAAGCACTTAATATAAGCGATACAATCAGAACAAAAATTGTCTCTTTTTTTACTGTCGGATTTATTTTCATAATTCACCATTTTAAAATATTCAGTATATTATAACATATAGAGCTTTCATTGTCAACAATTGACTACATCAAAATATAGACACCGTTAGTTTTATTTTTTTGTTATATTTGATAATATTATATTGCAATCCTGACATTTTGAGATATAACACCTTACATTAAACGCTTTTCGACAGGTTTACAAACGAAATTTCAAGACTTCAAAAACAAAGACAAGCCTCCGGTTTTGAAACTTTCGTTAAAAAACAATAAATTTTTCATGTAAAAATGCTTTATTTGAAAAACGTAAAATTAACAGTTTGTTCACAATTTTATATTTCTTTTATTGTATAATGCTCGTTGAGGTTGGTGAAATTTATGGTTTATAAAGACTATCCCTTATTTGTCGGATTAAACGAAGGTGCCGATTTGCCCTCGAAATATCAGACAAAGGATGATATGAAAAACACAAGGTCGTTTCGTATTCCGTCGCTTCTGACTGCACCAAACGGAAATGTTATAGCTGCGATTGACAGAGCCTCTACCGGTGCCGACTGGGGCAAGATTGATATTGCCGTGCGAATCAGCAAAGACAGCGGTGAAACATGGAGCGAGATGAAGATGATTACAAATATGCCGACACGCGTTCCGCCGCAGTCGGTTGACGATACTGCATCTGCATTTGCGATTGATCCGGTTATGACGGTTACTAAAAACGGCGAAATTCTTATGATGTTCGATATGTGGCCTGAATCAAAAGGTCTTCACGATCGCTCTCGTCTTGAATCGGGAAGCGGTTATGTTGAGATTGACGGTCAAAAATATTTGGCTTTATTCGATTCAAAATCGAGTATGCGTCGGCTAAAATCAAAGACACGTGCAACGGGTTATAACTGCTATACCGTCCGCGAAAACGGCTTTATTTATGACCCCGATGGAGTTAAAACTTTGATGTATCTTCCTCAGCGTCATGCCTGTTATGAAGACGGCTATGCAACGATGGGAGACCTCTATCTTGCAGTCGGCGAGCCTGATTATATCGACAAAGCTCCTCCGCTTATTCCGAAAGAACCGCAGGGGGATGAAGATGTTTATCTCGGAAATATTTATCTTACCGTTGCAACTCCGCCGCTTAAAGACAAGTTTTATTTCGTTCAGAAGACGGTTGCGGACAAAAACTGCGACCCGCCCTTTAAGTCCGATTATCCCGTAATAATCACAAAACCCGCTCCCCTTCGTGTTGCCGTTACAAGTCATCTCTGGTGTATGCGTTCGGCAGACGGCGGAGAAACATGGTCTGCACCCTATAACATTAATGCAATGGTAAAACGTCCCGAAGACAAGGGATTTTTCGGTGTTGCTCCCGGAAACGCCATTACGTTACAATATCAGGAAAATCCCGAATTAAACGGCAGAATCTTGGTTCCCGTCTACAACCTCAAAGCCGCCGCTGTCATATACAGCGACGACGACGGCTATACATGGACGAGAAACGACAAGGGATATATTAAAACTTCCGGCGAAAATCAGTTGTTTGAATATTCCGACGGCTGTATTCAAAGCGTATCAAGACCGCTTTTCGTTTCCGCTCCGAAAACCGTTATATCCACTGACGGCGGGAGAACATGGAAGAAGGGCAAACCGCTTGAAATTGCCTGCGTTCACTGCCAAAAGGCGATTATCACCCTGCCTGTCGTTGACGGAAAACAATATGTCTTATGCAGTCATTCCACCGGTCATTTCGGGAAAGACAGCACGCGTACCTGCGGCGTTATCTCTCTGGGACTTGCCGACACAAAGACGCATACGGTAAAGTGGACTAACGAGATGAGCATAAAACAAAATGCGTATTACAAAGATTTTGAAAAGCATGCCGACTTCTTTGCTTATTCCGCAATCGCACAACTTCCCGACGGTACAATAGGTGTTTTATATGAAGCATATCCGTCGGGTTATATCGTCTTCACAAAGTTCGATATTTTAGATTTGACTCTTGCAAATAAACCCGCTTTACCGAAAAAAATATTCTGAAAACCTTGGCACAATATCTTGTGTTTTTACGTGTTTTTTCTTGGTTTTCAACCCACTTTTACGTTTTTTCAACAGAGTTTTGAACATTTTTCATCAAAAATAAAGATTTCGACAAGTTTTTTGCTTGTCGAATCTTTTAAATTATTCACAAATTTTTTAATATTAAATCAGCAAAATTCAAGATATTTCACAAAATTCAAACGGCGGTAAATAAAACATAAAAATTGATTTTGTGCCGGTTTGTTTATCAGATATTAAAATATTTTTCTCTCTGTTTTTTCATTCTGCCGTTTATTGCAACCAGATATTTTTTTGCGTCTTCTTTATTTCCCGTTGCATATTCACGCATTGCTCTGCCCTCTTCAAAACAAAGTTCGTCATGAAGCGGGAAAAAGTTGTTCCAAAGGAAACAGGCATAACGCACCAATCTCTGACTTCCGACATAACGCGGCTCTTTGCTTATCATATCCAAAGCAACGGTGTATTTGTCTTTTATCGAAGCAATAAGGTCAAGTCTTTCGTTTTCGTGGGCAAAAACCATGGTACGTGCAACGTCATGACCGCGATGAGTGGGCAAACTGCTGTGAGAATCGGTTGAGCCGACTATCGGATAATCCCTGCCCTTTGCCAAGTCTTCATAGTAACGAATAATCTGGAAGCCGTTTTGTTCAAAATATACTTCTCCGCCAAGCACTTCAAAGGCATCAAAATCCTGTTTTTCCATAACGTATTCGGTGAAACTTTCGGGAACCTGACGGCATTCGGAGAACCAGTAGGGATGGGCAAATATGCTAAGTCCGTTACCCTTTTTAATCATATCAAAAGAAAACTTCATTGAGGCATAGGTATAACTTTCTGACGGATAGGGAGCGTCGGGATAGTCCTTCGCTTTTTCAAGCATCAGAGCATCAAATTCTTCAACGGACATCACATCGGGGACATCATTTTCGCGAATGGCACGAAGGCTTAAATCCTCGCCGACTTCTTGACAATGATCGTTTTCACGAATGAGAGCGTTTACGGAAAACTCTCCGCCGAAATTGACGATATGCGGATCGGTTTTTCCCGAAATTGAGGGCAAATGTATCTCCTCGCCGACAATCAAGGTATATTCAAGCGGGACGTCCTTGTATGCGTCAATAGCCTCAAGGGAGGGATAATATCTTCTGTGGTCGGTGATACTTAAAAAGTCGTAACCAAGTTTGCGATAATTCGCCGCAACAACGGCGGGAGCTTCCCTGCCGTCACTTCTTCTTGTGTGCATGTGCAGGTCGCCGATAAAGGGATAACGTCCCTGCAAATCCTTGTCAACGGCATAGACGTTAAACTGTTTGTATGCTTTGACATCATCGTCATTTTCCTTAACGCGAATGAAATAAAGTTGCTCATCACCGAACTTAAACGTAAAGCGAATTGCACCGTCATCACAAGGTTTTGTATAGACATAATTTTTGTTCCATCTGTCGGGATACGCCCATGACGAGCCTTCGTCGGTCGGCATAATGCGAATTTGATACTCCTTATCCTTGTCGAAACTCTCGGAAAAATCAATCGGTTTTATCGTGATTTCGCTCGTTTCGTGTGCCTTGATTACCATCGGATAAACATCGAATTTGTAGAGACTCGCGTCCATATTTCTTCCTCTTTTCAATCATTTTTATTATTCTGATTATACATCAATCGAAACGGAATATCAAGGTTTTTTTGCTTTATTTCTCGTAAAATGTTCAAAAATATGTTGAAAAAATGTGAAAACTAAGTGTTTTTATCGACAATATCCAAAATCAGTTTCGCATCCCTCACATCAACCTTTGAATCACGGTTATAATCAAGGTCGGGATTGTTCGCGTTATCAGCCAAAACCTTTCGCAAAATCTCCTTTGTCTCGGCGATATTAAAAGTCATTGCGATTGCTCCGAAGGGGAAATTTTTTCCGGGATAGGCGGTTGCGTTTACGTCCTTGTGGGCAAGAACTTTGGAAATATTATATTTCTTTTTAAGCATATTAACAAGTTCGTTGCCTGCAATAATCTGCTTTTTCGGCATCGTTTCAAGCTCAAAATTCCCCTCAAAACATATACCTATCGTGTCGTGATTATGGTTTCCCGCATGTGCACCGACGGCGTTTTCGGGACGCCCGCGATAAATTTTCCCGTCCTTTCTGACATAAAAATGATAGCCGATTCCGTTCCAACCGTTATTATTTTTATGAAAATTATGTATCTCCTCGACAGAGTTTTTCTCAGTCGCAGAGTGATGAAGTATAATTCTCTTTGTACTTTTTCTCGTTGTAAACCCGTGTCTGAATCTTAAATCAGTGTTAATTATTTGCATATATTTCTCCTTAACTGTTATTAGGTGGCATATAAAGTATAACACAATTACACAGTCCTGTCAAGTAGGTTTCAGAGAAAATTTTAAGAAAAAGAGCCTTTTTGAAGTGTTCCCCAAAGCTTAAACAAAAATACCGCCGACTTTTACAGTCAACGGTAATGCGGTATTAAATTTTACTTTTTGCTTGTTGCCTTCTTCTTTGTTTCCTTTGTTGCTTTCTTGTTTTTGTGCTTCTTCTTTTCAAATTCCGTTTCAGGCAATGATGGAAGTTCCTTTATCCCGCCACAAAACGTAACGAGCTTATCTTTATCTGCCATGTCTTTCGCCTCCTACCCTTTTAATGTTGTTCTAAAGTGTATGAATATCCGTTTTTGCTCTGACCGTCTATAAAGTCTGAATGACTAATATTCTTAATCATTGTCGCCATACTTCAACTCTCCGTCAAATCAGCCGGCGACCGGTCGATAATCTTCCTTTTCCCTGAATGTTATGAGCAAGTCTTTTCTCGATACTTGCTCCTCTTTCACTCATATTATATCACACTTTTAATCATTTTACAACTTATATTTTTATTTGTTAATTCCTCTTTCTTCTATTAAAAAATACCCCAAAAGTCGTACAACTTTTTGAGGCATATCATTTTAAGTGCTTGTCTTTATATTATATCAAGAATTTCGGACACACGGTCAAGACAAATTTCAGGTTTTTGAATGTCAGGAAACATCCAGCGATCCAAAGTTTTTATATGAATCGGAGTATAGCCCGCCTGCCTTGACGGCTCAATATCGTTTTCCGGATTATCACCGACATAATACATTTCGTTGCATGGAATATCAAGTCGCCTTGACATCTCGAAAAACGGCTCCAAATCAGGCTTTTCAACGCCGAGTTCTCCGCTTATGATTATCTCGTCAAACTTGTCTTCAAGGTCGAGCATTTTAAGTTTTGCCCTCTGCAAATCCGACGGGCCGTTGGTAATAAGTCCCAATTTATAGCCCCTGTTTTTTAGTTCCGCTAAGGTCGGAATTGTGAAATAATAGGGTACTGCAGTCTTGAAAAAAGCATCCACAACGGCTTTTCTGTATTCCTCAAAAGTCGGAACGGTGCGAAACATCCCGTTTTTTACACAAAAATCAAAAATCAATTCCCAGCCGAGATGATTGAAATTCTTATCCCCGTAAATAATAAGCGACGCCGCTTTTTCATCGCTGACGGCAAAATCAAGAACGGATCTCATCATGGGTATACAGCGTGTTAAAGTTGCATACCTATCAAATAAGGTATGATCAAGGTCGAAAATAAAGGCTTTCATTTTAGTCTTCTATCGCCGCTTTTTTGGTGTTAATCTCGTAAATAATTTGGGCGGGGAACTTTAATTTGCGGTCGTAGGTATAAAGCCCGTTTTGCTCCTGCTCAACATCGGTAAGTTGAGTATAGCAAAAACCCATCAAATGAGGATTATCAATCAAAGCGTGAGTTAAGCCTCTGTAACGATCAATAAATTCTTCCTCCGTCTTGGGAGCATCGCCGTAACCCCATGAATTTTCGGTCTGTGCAGACCACTTTATTCCGCCGTATTCACTGAAAAATACGGGCTTATCGAAATTAAATTCCTGACGATTTTCAAAGAAACGCTCGGGTGCTTCACCCTTGCCGTCTAAGAAATCCATATACTGCTTGCGAATTTCCTCGTAATTTTGGTTGTAGTCGTGAATATCGAATATATCCGTTTCTACATGATAATTTCCGCTTGTATCAATAACGGGACGGGTGTCGTCAACCGCCTTTGTAACACGATAAATAGAACGAAGTAACTCGTCATTCTGCTTTCTTCCGCGAATATCCCAAGTCTCATTAAAGGGACACCAACCGATGATTGCCGGCTGATTAAAATCGCGGTCAAGTTCCTCAAGCCACTCATAAAGGAAGGGATAAATCGTATCGCTGCGGGTGTGATCCAAGCCCCAGTTCGGAAATTCACCCCAAACGAGATAGCCCTCTTTTGCCGCGTGATATAAAAAGCGTTCTTCAAATATTTTTTCATGCAGACGAGCCCCGTTAAAGCCCAAAACCATACTGCGTTTTATATCTCCCAAAAGTTCTTCATCACTCGGTGCGGTGTAAATTCCGTCGGGATAAAAACCTTGGTCAAGGATGGTTCGCTGGAAAACGCAGACATCATTAAGATAATACTTTTTACTATCAACACGAGTGGAGCGAAGTCCGAAATACGAATTGACTTTATCGTCACCGTAGGTAAGAACAAGGTCATAAAGCCTGCCCTTACCGACTTCCCAGAGGTGTTTTTCAGATAGGTTAATAGTCAGAGAAACAAGTCCGCCGTTTGAATTTACGCTCGCTTTCCCGACTTCTTTTCCCTCATAATATGCGGTTGCGGTTAAGGTTGCAGCCCCCTTTGTTTCGGCAGTCATGTATAAAGAAACATTGTAGATATCGGGATAATATTTAACTTTTTCGATATATGTTTTCGGAGCAAATTCAAGCCAGACGGTCAGCCAAATCCCCGTTGTGCGGGTATAGTCGCAGTGATGGGAATAATATTCTTCACTCTGCTTGCCACGCGGAATAAATGGACAGCGTTCATCGTCCTCGGCATAGACAACAATCGTGTTTTCACCCTCGATAACCAGGTCGGAAATATCAAATTTAAATGAAATATAGCCGCCCGAATGAGTGCCTGCCTGTTTGCCGTTTATATAGACATATGCTTTATAATCAACCGCACCGAAATGGATAAAAGTCTTGCCGCTTATCCGGTCGGCGGTTAAATTTATCGTTCTTCTGTACCATACACCGTACATAAAATCAAGAATTTCAAGTCCCGATAATTTTGATTGAGGACAAAACGGTACATTTATTTTCATTGAGAAATCACCGTCTTCATACATCTTACGGGCAATTCCGCTTCTGCCGTTATCAAGTTCGAAATCCCATTCACCGTTTAGGTTAAGCCAATTTTCACGCATAAACTGCGGTTTCGGATGTTCAGGTCTGTACATATTAAATCTCCTAACAACTATTTTCTGTTTTCAATATTATATGCTTTAAGAATTGCGGTTTGGGTTTTTGCATCCCCTATTTCATTGTTCATTACCATTTCAACAAGAGTTTCAAGCGGGATGCGTTCAAGTTCCAAAAACTCGTTGTCGTCCAAATCATTCTCTCCGAAAGTAAAATCCTTTGCAATATAAAGATAAATAACCTCGTCGGTATATGCAACGGACGGATAAAGTTCGCCCATCGGGATTATTTCTTTTGCGACAACGCCCGTTTCTTCACGAAGTTCACGGACACAAGCCTCTAAGGGAGTTTCGCCGGGATCAATCTTACCAGCCGGAATTTCCAGAACTACCCGATGAAACGGATAACGAAATTGACGTTCCATAAGCACAGTACCATCGGGGAATATCGGCACAATAGCAACGGCACCGTTGTGTTTAATATAATCCCTTGTCGAGGTTGCTCCGTTGGGAAGTTCCACTTTGTCGCAGTATACTTTCAGCAAATTCCCGTCATATACCTGCTTTGACTCAATCATTTTTTCGGTTAGGTTTTCGTACATAATTACTCCTCACAAAAAAAGAAAAGTGAAAACTTCGGTATTTGCCGCGATTTTCACTTTTTGCTCTTTATCCCATTGTTACAATTCCGCAAAGAAGTGTAGCCTTATTCTCGGAAACAGTCAGTAGTCCGCCGTCAATATGTGCAGACTTGCTTGTGTTTTCATCAATTTCTATTTTTGCGGTACAGGGCTTTACGCCCGTAATAATCGGCGTATGATTTGCCATTATTGCCAAATCACCCTCATCACCACGCAGAACCAGACGGACACATTCGCCGTTAAAAGCATTTCCGTCGGGAGTTGAAATGGTCAGATTAAAAGTATTCATATTTACTCAGTCTTCGCTTTTCGCAGTCTCGGCTTTTTTGACTGCCTCATCAATCGTGCCGACAAAGAGGAAAGCCGATTCGGGCAGGTCGTCGTGTTTACCTTCAATAATTTCCTTAAAGCCGCGTATCGTTTCACTAAGCGGAACATAAGCACCGGAAATACCGATAAACTTTTCGGAAACATGGAAAGGCTGAGACAAAAATCTCTGAATTTTTCTTGCACGGGTAACTAAAAGTTTGTCCTCATCCGAAAGTTCATCCATACCCATAATGGCGATAATATCCATAAGTTCTTTATATCTCTGAAGTATTCTCTGAACTTCGCGTGCAACGGTATAATGCTCCTCGCCCAAAATATCGGAAGAGAGAATACGGGAGGAGGATTCAAGCGGATCGACTGCGGGATAAATACCCTGTGCAACGATTGAACGGGATAAAACTGTGGTAGCGTCCAAATGGGCAAAAGTTGTGGCGGGTGCAGGATCTGTTAAATCGTCTGCGGGGACATAAACCGCCTGAATGGAAGTGATTGAGCCTTTCTTTGTGGATGTAATTCTCTCCTGCAAAACACCCATTTCATTTGCCAAAGTCGGCTGATAACCGACTGCAGAGGGCATACGTCCCAAAAGTGCGGACACTTCAGAGCCTGCCTGAGTAAATCTGAAAATATTATCAATAAAAAGGAGAACGTCCTGACCTTCATCGTCACGGAAATATTCAGCCATAGTAAGTCCCGAAAGACCGACACGCATACGTGCTCCGGGCGGTTCGTTCATCTGACCGAACACAAGTGCGGTATTTGCTAAAACGCCGCTTTCCTTCATTTCGTAATAAAGGTCGTTACCCTCACGGGTACGCTCGCCTACACCGGTAAAAACGGAAATTCCGCCGTGTTCTCTTGCGATATTATTAATAAGTTCCATTATGAGAACGGTTTTTCCTACACCTGCACCGCCGAAAAGCCCTATCTTTCCGCCCTTTGAAAATGGACAGATAAGGTCGATGACTTTTATACCCGTTTCTAAAATCTCGGTGGAAGTGGAAAGGTCTTCATAAGCGGGTGCGGGACGGTGGATATTTCTGTATTCCGCATTTTTCGGTGCTTCGCCGTTATCAATCGGTTGACCGAGAACATTGAATATTCTTCCGAGCGTCTCACGTCCGACGGGAACGGATATGCTTTTTCCGGTATCTGTTACTGCTGTGCCTCTTTTAAGTCCGTCGGTTGATTCCATAGCAATACAACGGGCGACATTGTCCCCGATATGTTGTGCGACTTCAACCGTTAAAATACGGTCTCCGATGGGAATTTCAAGGGCATTGTATATTGCAGGCAACGAATTATCGGTAAATCTTACGTCAACTACCGGTCCCATTACCTGAGCAACTACACCTGTTGAGGAGTTTGACATGGACTTCTCCTTTTTATTTATCTAATACTAAAATTTTCTGTAATTTTCTTCCTGTTTAATGAGCTTGACTGCATCAAGATATGCCTTTGCACATACATGATACATAGTGTTTTGACGAGTTGCTTCCTTAATTTTGCCGTTGATTACATAACGCTCGTCATTGCTCTCTTTAATAGCGGCACGAAGTTCGGCAGCTCTTGCCTTATTAGTATTCTTAACTTCACCGAGTTCCTTGTTAAGGTCAAATTGTTTCTGGTCAAGTGCATTTTCTTGAGCATAAAGATCGTTAAATATGCTTGTATCATAAGGAACGAGACCATCGGGATAGTGCTTTAAGGTCGCCTTTTTTGAGCGAAGACGTGTTTTTGCAACATCAATACTTTCAGAGCGGTATCTCTTTTCTTCCTTGGTATTTTTCGGTAAATCCCTGGCAATTTCAACAACATTGTCGGGACAATTTACGACACCTTCAAGACCTTCCGCGACAACAGCTCGGGCAATCTTTAACTTACCCTGCATTTCGGGAGTATCAAACTTTTCAAGTTCTTTAACCGCTGCAACGGATACGGAGACTTCGTTATTAAACTCAATAGCCTCGTTATATTCCTTCTTGGCAGCCTTCTTTTCTTCACCGGTCAAGCCCTTTATCTTTTGCTTAAGAGCAACCAAATCATAGAGTTTCTCTTTGCTCATAACACGAGCCTTGCGGATTGTCCCCAGAGCCTCTTCCTCGTTTTCAAGCATGCCTGCACTATAGTCATCGGAGATGGCACGAATCTGCAGAATTTTTATAACCTTTCTCTGCTTGTCTTCGGTAAAGTCATAGAAGAAATAGGGAATAACATTCAAAATTGCACCGACAACGGAAAGCACAACAAGAGCTCCGATAAGGGGATAGAGAACATCTTTATCAAAGAGAATATGATACATATTCTCATAGCCGTTGTTTGCATGAATACCGAATTTTTCATAGACGGCGGGAAGTACGGAACTTGTTGCCATAGTAATAAATGTACCGATAAGAGCGACTGCGGAGAACATTCCGTCAATACGCTCACCTGTTTTATATTGCTGATAGTCGCGGATATCCGCCTGAATTGCAGGATTAAGAACGTGAGCAAACGAACCCATGAGACTGTTCATCCACATACAGATAAGAACAAGCCATATTGATTCCTTTGAAGGATAAATCAGAGCAATAAATAAAACGTTGAAAAGATTTGTAACGATAAGAACTTTCTTTTTGCCCCATTTTTTGATAAAGAAGGGAGCAAAGAGCATACCCCATAAAGCGGAGTTGCCGTAAATTAGAGTAATCAAAGAATAAGTTTTTTCATCACAAAGTTTTCCGTAGTTATAGAGCCACTGAAGTATTGTTCCCTGAGCAGTCTCAAGAAATCCGAGCCAGCCTGCAAGGGATATAATCCAGAAATATTTATTCTTTGCAACTGCACGAAGAGCGTCGATAAAACGAATGCTTACAACATGAGATTTTGCCTGAACAATCTTTTCTTTTGTATTGGCAACAACTAATATACACAGAGCTATACCGAATACGGCAATAAAGGGATAGAGCCAACGATATACCGCAAGGTCATATATATCTCCGTCGGAAACTTTGCCCGCAATAAGCGGAATAATCGCATTGGTGATTGACGGAGCAAGAGAATAAATAACAGCCTTTATGGAAGCTACATTTGCACGCTCCTGAGTGTTGGGAGAAAGAACGTGAATAAGGTTTTCATAAGCTTCATAGAAAAAGTTATAGAAAAACTGCAGACCGAAATTGTAAACAATAACAAGAACGCAACGCCAGATATAATCAATTCGCGAATAGGGAGTGAAAACGAAAAGCATGGAAATGATAACCGTCGGAATGCCCATACGAAGAATATAGGGACGATATTTACCTTCTCTATGACGGACATTATCAATAATGTTTGCACGAATTGCTGTAAACGGAATGTTTGCAAAACTGGAAATGAGGTACATGATATACATGTGTGTCGGCTGAATGCCTATCGTGTTACCGATAACAACGTTGGTCGTGGACAACAAGAGTTGTGTTGCCATCGTGAAAATGAAATATGCACCTATTCCGCCAACGGAATAGGACAATATCTCTTTGTAGTTCATGTAGTAGCCTTTAGGCGGTGTTTTCCAATAGGATTTTACATCATTGAAAATGCCTTTGGCTTTTTCTGTGATATTCATACTTCCTCCGAACTTTAAAATCAGTCAGATTATTATAACATATATAAATATATTTTTCAAGTCTTTTTTCTTTTTTAATTATTGCGATACTTTTGCGTACAGGAATTTATTATTGACAAACCAGACCTGCTGTGATATAATTACTTTGATATAATATATCTATTAAAATTTTGAAAGGAACGGCTTGTCCGTGCAAAATTATGAAAGTTTTTTATAAAGTTCTTACAGGACTTTTGGCTTTGAGCATATTCCCCGCTGTCATCTTTTTCCCCTTCTTCAAGATTATCGTTACCTCGACTGTTTTATCTTTCTTTACTTCCTCAACCGGTGAGCCGATAATCAACGGTGCATACTCATTAAAGGATATTTACGACTTGATTCTCCCCTACAAAGATACTGTTTCAAGTTTCAGTTTAAGCTCAATTCCCGAAAATGTCCGCGACGCTTTGGGTGTTCCCGCTGCTTTTTTCATCGGTTTCTTCATCCTCGCTCTTTTAGCTGCAATCATCGTCTTCATTCTCGGTGTTTTCACAAAGAAAAAAACAGCCGTTATGGCATTCTCAGGTCTCGGAATTGCCTTTACTCTCGGAATGAACATTGCCTTCGAGAGTTTTGCAAAACCGCTTATTAACGGCAAAATTTCCATTGTTGAACTTTTGGGAGAAACCGTTATCGGCACACTTACCGGTTCAGCCGGCTCTCTCGGTTCACTCTTTTCTTCCTTGCTTGGTTCAAGTGCACTCATTGACCTTCGTCTGTTTAATTTAAGTGCCGCATATATCGCAATGTTGCTTATTTTCGGCACCATTCTCGTCTTTACCATCGTTTCCGTTGTTACAGACTGGGAATAATTCACTTGCAACAAAGATAATTCTTAATTAAATCAAAAATTTCAGGGAAATGAAAAATTTTCCAAAAGCATCATTCACGCTCCATCCACCCTTAATTTCAATTATACAATCACGGAGGCTGATTATGAAACATATATTTGTAATAAATCCCATTGCCGGAAAAAAAGACGCAACCGAGGATGTCAAAAAGAAAGCTCTGTTTGCCCTTGACAAAGACGACTGCGAATTTTATGTAACCAAATCAAGCGGTGATGCCGTCACTTTTGTTAAAGAGTATATTGAAAACCACCCCGATGAACAGTTACGTTTTTATGCCTGTGGCGGAGACGGAACTTTGCACGAAGTGGCTCAAGCCTGCGTAAACAAAGAAAATGTCGAAGTAACCTGCGTTCCCTGCGGAAGCGGCAACGACTTTGTAAAATATTACGGCGGCAAAGAATGTTTTGAAGATTTTGATTCGCTCGTAAACGGCACTCCCCACAAGATTGACGTGCTGAAAGTAACCGACAGCGAAAATGTTCACTACTGCATAAACATCGACAATTTCGGCTTTGATGCTTTCGTCTGCGACACGATGAACCACCTCAAAGGTCATCCGATATTCGGCGGCTCGGCAGGCTATCTAGTCGGTGTTGTCAAAGGTCTGGGCAAGGCGATGAAAACCGACGTTCAGGTCATTGCTGACGGTGAAGTTATGACAAAAGATAACGAAATTATGCTTGCCACCGTTTCAAACTGCCACTATGTCGGCGGTATGTTCTTTGTTGCACCCAATGCAAAAAACGACGACGGACTTATTGACGTTACCGTAATCGATCCTCTGTCCCGTGCAAAATTTATGAAACTCGTTATGCCCTATACAAAAGGCGAAATCTTCACCAACCCGATTTTTAACGGTATATATCGCTACAAGCAGGCGAAAAAGGTCGAAATTTCCGCCCCCGAAGGCTTTATCAACTGCATCGACGGCGAGATTATCAACCACAACAAATTTACCATTGAAGTAGTTCCCGGTGCACTCAATTTCGTTATTCCGCTTGACGCAACAAAAAACAATCCCAAAAACTGAGAGTAAAAAGAAAGAGCCTCGCGGCTCTTTTTTGTTTCGTTTCATTCAGTTCAAAATAAACTGTTGATTTTTTAACAAATTTATAGTATAATAAACACCATCTTAAAAGAAAGGAGACGCCTGATGAAAAAAATCATTTGCAAAGTTGAATACGATACCGAAGTTTCCGAACTTATCGAAAAAAGAACTTTCGGCGAATTCGGTGATCCTGACGGCTATGAGGAATCTCTCTACAAAACTCCCGACGGTAAGTATTTTATCTATGGCAACGGTGGTGCCGAGTCCTTGTATAAAGAAGAAACAATCAAGAGAATGGCAGCCGCAAAAGCTGAAGAATGGCTTAAACAATAATATATAAAGCTGTCGCAAGATGGCTTTTTTCTTTTTCGGAACAATCATACATAAAAAGAAAAACGAGCCATTTCTGACTCGTTTCTTATGCCGGCGACAACCTATTTTCCCGGGAGGCCTCCCTCCAAGTATCTTCGGCACATTTGAGCTTAACTACCGTGTTCGGGATGGGAACGGGTGGGACCTCAATGTTATAGACACCGACTCGACTCAGGTTTTTCCCGAGTGCCTGAGTACTATAACATATTTTTTCCCGTTTGTCAAGCACTTTTTTTAATTTTTTTGTATTTTCAAAAATTCGCCGACTTTTTTAATGTTTTATATCATTCCTGCGAGGTTCTTAATATTCTTAAGACCTGCGGGAAGTCCGGCAATTATCTTTCCGACACCGCTCGGAATGGGACCGTCATTAAGAATTTGAAGCAGACCTTCCGCCATATCCGCCGTAAACACGCCACTGGACATGGAGACGAAATTGCGTATCGGCAATTCAAGAGCCATTGCGGTAATCATATCACCCGTACCGCCTAAATTAAGAGCGGCAACCTTATCAAGAATTGCGGTAAGAACGCGATTTATCGCAGCACCGTTTCTTGAACTAACGGCATCACCGAGCGAATTTGTCAAATCAAGCGGCTGACTTTCATCACGGTGATTGGGGGGAATGGGACGACCTAAAACCGCTTCAAAATCGGCATCGGAAATATCGGCTGCATCGCCTGTGTAATAACCCGGAGCAGTTTCGCGATAATCAGGAATTTCAACGTCCTTTGTCGCCTCAACCTTAACTTTCGCGTCAAGTAAAATATCACGAGAAGAGCTGCCGACCAAAATCTCAAAATCTCCGCTTTCGACAGTCCAGTCGTTTGCAAGAACGTTCCAGAAAGAGAATGCACGGGAGCAAAGTTCAATCTCGACCGTCTTTTCTTCGCCGGCTTTGAGATAAACTTTCTTAAAGCCCTTAAGTTCCTTTTCGGGACGATAGATTGTCGATTCAACGTCACGGACATAGATCTGAGCGACTTCCGCAGCGTCAACTTTGCCGACGTTCTTAATCTTGAAAGATACGGTTAATTTATCGGTATCTTTTATCTTTTTCTTGGATAATTTAAGACCGCTGTACTTAAATTCGGAATAGGAAAGACCGAAACCGAAGGGGAAAAGCACATCCTTTTTGAAAGTGTCGTAATAACGATAACCGACATAAACACCCTCACGATATTCAACCGTCTTTTTGCTTCCGGGGAAGTTCTTTGTGGCGGAACAGTCGGAGAGAGCGAGGGGATAAGTTTCGGGAAGTTTGCCGGAGGGACTTTCTTTGCCTAAAAGAATATCAACGGTAGCCGAGCCGCCTGCCTGACCCAAAAGATAACCGTTGACTACTGCCTTGACTTTTGAAAGCCACGGCATAAGAACGGGAGAACCACCGCTTAAAACGACAACAGTATTGGGATTAACATTTACGACTGCAGTAATAAGAGCATTATGATTTGCGGGAAGATCCAATTTCTTTCTGTCAAAGCCCTCAGATTCATAAGCATCGGTAAGACCTGCAAAAATAACGGCAACATCACAGTTTTTCGCAACGGTAACGGCATCGCCGATAAGTCTTGCATCGGGAATATCGGTTGTCTTGTCATAACCCGCCGTGTAAACGATATTCACTTTTTCATCAATGAAAGCATCAAAAGCGTTGTCAAGTTTATGCGGATTGACTAAGGAAGAACCTGCACCCTGATAGCGGGGACTTCTTGCCATTTCGCCGATAACGGCAATCTTGGCATCCTTTTTAAGCGGAAGAATATTATCTTCATTTTTGAGAAGAACGATACATTCGCGGGCAATCTTGCGACTTAACTCGTGGTGTTCGTCAATATCATAAGAGCCGTCAACAAAGCCGTCCTTTGATTTTAGTACCATATCGACAATTCTGTCAACGCAAACGTCAAGTGCCTCTTCGGCAAGTTCGCCGGACAAAATGGCGGAATGGAGTTTTTCTTCATTATAACCGAAAGAGGCGGGCATTTCCAAATCCTGACCGGCTTTGATACCGTCAACACGAATATTTGAGCCGCCCCAGTCGGTAACAAGCATTCCTTCATAGCCCCATTCTTTGCGAAGAACGTCAGTTAAAAGCCATTTGTTTTCGCTGGTGTATGTACCGTTTAAGCGGTTGTAGGAACTCATGATTGTCCACGGCTGTTCTTCCTTAACTGCCATTTCAAAAGCAGGCAAATAGATTTCACGCAGAGTACGTTCATCGGCTACGGTGTCAATCGTCATTCTGCGAGCCTCTTGGTTGTTTGCGGCAAAATGCTTTATCGAAGTACCGATATTTCTGCCCTGAACACCTTTAATGAGAGCCGTTGCCATCTTGCCGGTGAGATAGGGATCTTCACTGAAATATTCAAAGTTACGACCGCATAGAGGAGAACGCTTGATATTTACGCCGGGACCCAAAAGCACGGATACTCTCTTTTCCTGACATTCGGCACCCAGAGCATCGCCCATCTCCTCGATAAGTTCGGTATTCCAAGAAGCGGCGGTAGCACAAGCAGGCGGGAAACAGGTTGCAGGTACACCCATAAGCAAATCCGCTCCGCCATCCTTGTCAACATTTTCACCCTGCTGACGGATACCGTGAGGCCCGTCGGTTAAGTTGACAGAAGGCAAGCCGAGACGCTCAATGTCGAGCGTGTGCCAATAGTCTTTTCCCGAACAAATTGCGACTTTTTCACGCAATGTCATTTTGGAAACAATGTCTTGATGTTTCATATATATCTCCTTTATTTTGTTATCAATTATTATTCTCATTCCGCTTTTTCAGTTATGAATTTTCAGCAAATCGGAATTTTCAAACATATTTTATTATCAGCTATTAACATTTCACCATTTAATCATTCCCGCATATTATTGCTGTTTTTTCTCAGGAAGGAATAATTCTGTACTTCATGTGTCTGGCTTTGAAATAACAGTATCCTTTCTTGATGTCCTCAACTTTCACAGCTTCCTCATCAATCAAATAGATGAAACCATCCTGTTGAATAATTGTGGCAGCGAACCAATACGGATTGTTTTCTTCCGGGTTGCGGCTGGAAGTATCATATTCCAAGTCCCCCCAAAGCCAAATTTCGATGTCGCATCCCCAAATTCCGTCAAATCTCAGATATAGCGTGCCGTCTTGTTGTAACTCCTCTATCGAAATACGAGCATCATGAAAACCCCAAGAAGCCAACTCAAGAATATCTATGTCTTGCCGGCTCTTTATCTCCGGAGTTTCTTCATAGATATAACCGGCATCCATTGAACGACATTTTTCAAGAATCTCCTCCGGTTGTACCTCTTGGTCAAGAAAGGAATCGAGCAAATCTTTCGAAAGGAAGTCAACACATCCAAACCCCTGCTCATCCATTTCCCAATTCTCTTGGTTTGAATCAATTATCAGTATTTGTGGCTTCATGTAGTTTGATTTCGGCGAAAATTGCAGCCATCTTATGAGACGTTTCTTCTCTTCATCCCAAACAATCCAGTAGTCATACTGGCTTTCATCATACCGTTTTTTATAATCATCGTTGTAGTACCCAAATACAGCAGAAACATAATATTTCCCTTTTCCCTGACAAACTAATGCATGCATATAAGACAACCTGCCTTACAAATTCTAAATTTATAATACTCTTTATTATTTTGTTTTTTATCTCAATTATTCTCCAGCAAATTCCGCTTTACTTAACCCAATCTTCTTTATGAATAACGGTTAAAACTCCGTCTTCCTGAGTATCATATCTTGTCGTGTGCTTACAGTCGCACAGATATTTGAAACCCAGTTTTTCCGCTACTCGCTTTGACCGGAGATTTCTTTTGAAGTATCCGCAAAAAACCGCATCAAGCAAAAGTTCTTCAAAACAAAAACTCAAAACTTTATGCACCGCTTGAGGCATAAGACCTTTTCCCCAATAATCTTCGGAAAGCACAAAGCCAATCTCCCGACATTTAAGTGGCTTATATTCTTCACCGACAGCGTTTTCGTCATAATTTTCTATTCCGACGGAACCGATGACCTTGCCCGATTTCTTATAAACAACGGCAAAAGTTTTCTTCTCTCTGATAAACAAGTCCAGAATTTCTTTCGATTCATCAATCGACTTGTGATGCGTCCAACCCGCCATTTCCCCGACACCGGGTACTTTCGCATATTCGTTAAAATCGTTAAGGTCGGTTTCCTTGAACGGTCGGAGAATTAAATCTTCCGTTTCCAAATGCACGCCGGCAATATTGATATTTGCATTCATAGCCGCACCGCTTTATAAATACTCATTTGTTTCATTTTTCTTCCGAGGGTTATTGCTTTTCTTTTATATTTTTATCACAACTATCACAATATACCCAATTTAATTTATTGTAAAACAAGCTCTTTTCAACTCGATTAGATTGTTCAAACTCGAATTCATTTAGATCAAAGTCAGGGTTTATTTCTTTTATTTTTAAGACTAAATCTCCTTCAAATCGAGGACCGGTAACAAACTCAAATGAATTTAATATATCTTCAGGGATTTCTACCATAACTGCTTCGCACTTTTCATCAGCCGGTACTTCAACTTTCAAGCGAAATTCCTTTTCATAAGACCATGCATTATCCTTTACATATCCAGCAAGTTCTCGAAAATTATACACATTACCCGGGTGTACGATTTCTTGCTTGATACACTTTAGTTTTGTTTGCTCAATTGTATTATTTGGCTCTACATCGGTATATGCAATTAAATGAAATGTTAACTTTGCATTATCTAATTTCTTTAAAGCTTTGTGCTTTTTCACATCCGCAGAAAAAATTGAGAGCTTGCCTCTAAGCCATGCTTTCATCTTCTGAATAGGAATTTTAATCATAACTCCTTTAGCCCACGGCTGTGCATACATGCTCCACATAGCAATGCTTTCTTCATCCTCTGTAAGAAAACTACCAAAGAAAATATTGTCAACTGTCGTTCCTTCTAGATATTCAAGCTCAAGACCATCATTCATATTCTTAGGAGAATTAATAAACCATTGTTTGCTTTTAAGAATACCTTCTACCGCTTCTAGTGTTGTGTAATGATAGATGTAAAGATCTTGCCCATCATTCGTTCCATCCATACGCTCAGCACGCCATATAAGATGTTTGCTAAGTTCTATTGGGTCAGAAACTTTTTTAATCTCGTTTTTTTTACGATTTGACATTATGCACCTCTCGCCTCGCGGATACGTTCGACAAAGAGTTTTGCGGTATCGGTTATTTTCTTATAATCACCCGTTTTTGCACCGCCCGTAAGCGAAGAACCGGCACCGACGGCGACGGCACCCGCACGAATCCAGTCGGCGACGTTATTTACGTCAACACCGCCGGTCGGCATAATTTTTGCCTGCGGAATGGGGCCGTGGAGAGCCTTTATATATGACGGACCGAAGGCATCACCGGGGAAAACTTTTAATATATCCGCACCGGCTTCCATCGCATGAACAGCCTCGGTAGCACTCATAACACCCGGCATAACCGCCATACGATAACGGTTGCACATTTTAACGGTTTCGGGATCGAAATAGGGAGCAACAATATAATTTGCACCCGAAAGCATGGCAATTCTCGCGGTTTCGGCGTCCATGACCGTACCGGCACCTAAAATAATATCTTCGGGGGAATAGATAGTTGCAAGTTCCTCAATGACCTTGTGTGCCATCGGCACGGTGAAAGTAAGTTCAATCGCGGGAACACCGCCCTCAATGCAGGCGTCAACTATTCTTTTTGCTTTTTCGGCATTTTCGGCACGTATAACGGCAACAATACCGCTTTCCTGTATTCTCGTGATAATTTGTTCTTTATCCATAATTTCGCTCCGTTTGTAAATAATTTTTTCCGCTATCTGACTACTCTCGCACCCTTGCCGGACATAAGGTTTTCGACCTCTTTTTTGGATGCCATGGAAGTGTCGCCCGGCGTTGTCATCGCCAAAGCACCGTGGCAAATTCCGTAATTAAGTGCGGTTTCGACATCGTTTGCCGTCATAAGACCGTAGATAAGCCCGCTTGCGAAACTGTCGCCGCCGCCCACTCTGTCATAAATTTCAAGTCCGACAAATTCGATACCGGTATATACTTTTCCGTCATAATAACATATCGCCGTCCAGTCGTTGATACTCGCGGTTTTGACTGTTCTTAATGTAGTGCCGATGACTTTCAGATTAGGATAAGCCGCACAAACACGTCTTTGCATATTTTCATAACCGGCAAGATTAAGTTTATCGAGATTTTCGGTATTTCCCTCAATCTCAAAGCCTAAACAAGCGGTAAAATCTTCCTCATTGCCGATACAGACGTCGATATATTTGACTATCTCACGGTTGACTTCTCTCGCCTTTTCAAGACCGCCGATGTCTTTCCATTGTGACGGACGGTAGTTTAAGTCGTAGGACACGATTGTACCATATTTTTTCGCAGCCTTGACCGCCTCGATAACAAGTTCGGCTGTAGTTTCCGACAAAGCGGCAAAAATACCGCCCGTATGCAACCATTTTACGCCGAGTTCGCCGAATATATAATCAAAATCAAAGTCATTTGCTTTAAGTTTCGATGCGGCCGTGTTGCCTCTGTCGGACACTCCCAAAGCACCGCGAAGACCGAAGCCTCTTTCGGTGAAATTAAGTCCGTTTCTGACATTTTTCCCGATACCGTCACATTCCATCCACTTGATAAATGAGGTATCAACTCCGCCCTGACATATAAAATCTTCAAGCAATCTGCCGACTTCATTGTCTGCAAAAGCCGTCAACACTCCCGTTTTCAAGCCGAAACACTTACGAAGACCGCGAGCGACGTTATATTCTCCGCCGCCTTCCCAGACGCGAAAACTGCGGGCATTTTTAATCCGCATGTCGCCGGGATCAAGCCGAAGCATAATCTCGCCGAGTGAGAGCATATCATATTTTGCATTTTTGCGAAGTTCAAGAAGCATAAAAACCACCTCATTATAATTATACATATACAGTATAGCATAAGTTTAGCCCTTTTGCAAGAATTTTTTAATGTTTTATCTTCAAAATAAAGCACGTTTATCACATTTCTTATTTATAAAAATATTCTTGACTTTTTTACTTATATACGGTATAATTATAATACGAAAATATCAAAACAAAGGAGATATATAATGAATTATCCGAAAATCGGTATAAGACATATTATCGACGGTCGCTGGGGCGGTGTAAGAGAAAGTCTTGAAGAAAAATGTTTGGCAATGGCAAACGCCGCAAAAGAACTTATTGAAGCCAATGTTTTTTATTCTGACGGCACTCCCATGCAGTGCGTAATTTCTCCCTGCTCAATCGGCGGAGGTGCCGAAGCCGCGAAATGTGCCGACTTTTTCTCAACTCAGAACGTCGTTGCAACCCTGTCCGTTACTCCCTGCTGGTGCTACGGTACGGAGACAATGGACCTCGATCCGAACACGATAAAGGCTGTCTGGGGCTTTAACGGAACAGAGCGTCCCGGTGCGGTTTATCTCGCCGCCGCAATGGCTGCTCACGCACAAAGAGGACTTCCCGCTTTCTCGATTTACGGTCATGACGTTCAGGACGTAAGCGACAATACAATTCCCTGCGACGTGGCTGAAAAGATATTGCGTTTTGCCCGCTGTGCCGCAGTCGTCGGTCAGATGAAGGGAAAGACTTATGTCGGTATAGGCAACGTTTCGATGGGTATCGGCGGTTCATATTGCGACGCGATGTTCTATCAGAATTATCTCGGTATTCGTCCCGAATGGGTTGATATGAGCGAAGTTCGTCGCCGCGTTGAACTCGGTATTTATGACCACGAAGAATTTGAACGTGCTCTTAAATGGACAAAAGAAAACTGCCGTGAAGGCTTTGATATAAACACAAATCCCAGTTCCCGCGAACGCAAAGATTGGGAATGGGAATTTTGCGTAAAAATGACACTCATCTGCCGTGATATTATGCTCGGCAATCCGAAACTTGACAACATTAAACCCGTCGGTGAAGAGGCTCAAAAAGCAGGTGCACTTGATACCGGTTGGCACGAAGAGGCTCTGGGCAAAGGTGCAATCATGGGCGGTTTCCAAGGTCAGAGACAATGGACAGACCACATGCCCAACGCCGACTTTACCGAGGCGATTCTCAATTCAGGTTTTGACTGGAACGGAAAGCGTGAACCTCTCACTTTCGCAACCGAAAATGACGGCTTAAACGGCGTATCCATGCTTTTCGGAAAACTTTTAACCGGTACGGCAAGCCTTTTCGCCGATGTCCGTACATATTGGTCTCCCGCCGCACTTGAAAGAATTTCCGGTTGGAAAGCTGACGGACGTGCCGAAAACGGCTTTATTCACCTTATCAACTCCGGTGCTGCCTGCCTTGAAGCGACAGGTGCTCAGAAAGACGAAAACGGCAACAGCGTCATGAAACGCTGGTTTGACGCAACCGAAGAAGACATTGCAGCCTGCCTTAAAGCAACCGACTGGTGTCCCGGCAACAAGGGTTATTTCAGAGGCGGCGGCTATTCATCACATTTCAGAACAAAAGCCGAAATGCCGATAACCATGATTCGCTTGAACATCATCAACGGTTTAGGTCCCGTTCTTCAAATTGCTGAAGGTTGGACTTGCGACATTCCCGACAATGTTCATGATTTGATTGACAAGCGTACCGACCCGACATGGCCGACAACCTATTTTGTTCCCCGTCTTACCGGCAAGGGTGCATTCAAGGACGTTTATTCCGTAATGGCAAACTGGGGTGCAAACCACGGTGCATTGACTTACGGACATATCGGCAAAGATTTAATCACCCTCTGCTCCATGCTTCGTATTCCCGTTTCCATGCACAATATTGACGACAACGACATCTATCGTCCGCACGCATGGGCTGCATTCGGCACAAAGGAACTTGAATCGGCTGATTTCAGAGCCTGCAAGACCTACGGTGCAATGTACAAATAATCAATAAGTTACTCCCGAGATCTTACAAAACTCGATTTTAATATACACCACGATAAAGGCAGGTGAAACATAAATGGACGGTTTCCTTGATTTCTTCAAAGAGTTCTTTAAACTCCTTGTCACATTCCTTGCAAACCTTAAGACAACCGGTCTCTTCCAGCTTCTTGGACTTGACGATCTTGTAGAAAGTCTTATTGCTAAGGTCTAATTAAGTCAAAAGGTGGGGCAGCCCACAGTTGCCCCACACAGTTTCCAAAGGAGAAAAAAATGGTTACATTCGTAAAACTTCTCGTTAAAATCATCAAGGTTCTCATCACCATCTTCAAGCACAGTGCATTTCTTGAGAGTCTTTACAACGATCTTTCCGAGAAATATTTATAAGACAAAGTCCGATATGATGTCGGACTTTTTTATATCCCCGTCTTTTTATCTGTTATCATCCGCTTATTTTCGGGTTTTATATTATCGCTCGTCTTGCGACAAATTCCGCAGTCAGGCGAATGGAATCGGTATTTCTGTCGTAAGAAATCTCGCCGCAGTCAATCTCGTCAATATCCATATCAAAATTGTTAAGCAGAATATTTGAAATTCGGGCAAAGGCGATATAAAGGCTGTTCCCGCCGAAAGAACGGGGGCGTGGATGATAAATCTGACAGATGTTGCCGACTCGTGATAACTGTCATAAACGGGAACGCCGTCCTCACTTAAAGGTTGAGTGATATTCACCTTATTTAGCCCGAAAGAGACGGTCAGACGAGTAAGCGGAGTTTTCCGAAGAGTACCGGGAAATTCGGTCAGAAATTCATAATTCCCGAAACCCTCCATGTTTTCAAAATGATTTTTCAAAGTCGCGGGAAGTTGGTCAAAATAGTACATAGAGCCTCCTCATTTTCAAAATGGTTTTCCGAATTTTCGGACAATCGGTAAAAATAATACATATAATCTCCTTACATTATCTCCTGACGCAGAACCGCCCAGATATAAGCAACCCTGTCCGCAATATAAACCCGTTCGGTCTTATCGACGGAAAACCGCATATCCTCACATTCAAGCCGTACATTATCCCCGAACAGCGACCTGTCGGCAGGTCCGATATAAAGATAATAGCCGTCCTCCGTGCGTCCGATTTCGGTAGGTGTGCCTTGCAGGTACATCTTATTTTTATATCGAAGCGGCTGAACTAAAGCATGCCATTGACCGAGAGATGAGTTGCCGTAGCCAATCGTTCTGCCGTATTTTTGCATTATCTTGTCAATTCGTTTTTCAATATTCATCAGACCACCAGAAAAGCAAAACTTTCGTCGATGAACATATCTTTTACCGCGTCATTAAGCCTGTTTCTGAGATTTGTCGCAAATTTAATGATAGATTCGTGATTGTTCTTAACCGTCAAATCGCCAATCTTTATTGATTCGCCCTCATCGCCCGAAATGAGTTTTGCCGAAACATAGCAATAAAACGCCTCGCCTGCCGCCGCCCAGAGCAAGCGGACATCGGACAAGTCAACATCCGCCTTGAGTTTTGCCTCGACTATTGCTTTTCCTATCTGAGCATAGACAAGCAAAGCGTTTTGTTCGGATGAATCAACGAAACCCAGCTGACAAAGAAGTGATAGAATGTCGCTTATGTTCATTTAATCACCTATTCAATACTTTCGTCTCCGCCGTCATCGGGAGGACTTTCTTCCTCGCTTTCCTGAGCAAGACTGAGCACCTTGGCGGCATCGGGGAAGAGACGGGAGAAACCGGATATACTCGTGATTGCCGCACGTTCAAGTTGACGGTCGATGAGCTTGTCAAACTCGGTAAGCACCGAACCCGCCTGCACCTTTTCAATCGCACAATTTTTATCAAGACCGATTATCTTGCCTTCGGGAACTGCGGAAGATTTAATGAGTTTTACGCCCATCGGAGTGATGAGTTTTCCGCTGCCATGAAAATCCTGCCCGGCATTTGCATCCTTAAACTCGGTCATGTTGAGGAGTTTCGCCATCATGTCGGGAGAAGCGATAATTGTATTTAATTCATAGGGTGAAAAAGCGTTCCAGAAATTAACCAAATCGGAATATTCAAGCACACCATCCGTTTCGGTATAAAGAACCTCTGCCGCGGAAACATCACCGCTGCCGTTAAGAATTGCGTCAACCGCCGCATTAAACTCACTTCTTGCAATCTGAGCACCTATCTGACGAAGCATAACGGAAAAAACGTCAAGTCGCTGAAAACGAAGTGCCTCGTAGGACGCGGACAACATTCTGCCGTGCTTTTTAAGTGTAATCAAACTGTCCGTCGGCGTAATCTCGGTTGTCGGAATTTCGTCGCCCTCATCGACTTCCCTAAGTTCAATATCCTCCGTGTCGGGACTGCAAGTGATACTTCTGTAATCAAGCCCGTTAATATTCGTGGTTGTCGCGATTATATCTTTAAGGTGATCCGCCTCCTCAATACCCCTGACGATTGAACGGGAAATATATTCGGGGAAAAGTGCCGCGGAAGAAGTGGTTGCAAAAAATTTCTCGATATTATCACTGTTCGCTCCGCCCACTTTTATATCAAATCTTTTAAGTTGACGACCGAAAGCGTCAAGGTTTTCAAGTTCCGTACCCTTGTAATTTTCGGACGGGTCAAGTTCCTCAAGTGTGGCATTAAAGCCCTTGTTTGTGGTATACATATTCTTGTCAATATTTATATTTGTATAATTCATATCAATCTCCTATATTTTATATTCATTGTAATTTTCTTTATTTTCGTTATTGAAAATAAGTTGAACATCGCTGTTATTTTCTCCGTCAAACGCCTTTGTAAGTGAATTTATTTCCGAAAAAGACAGTCTTTCGGTTATATTCTTAAATCCCTCGACATCCAATTTCGGCAAAATCAGAGCCGCCTTTGCGGTCAATATTCTCTGTGCCTCTTTCTTAAATTCTCTCGCCGCATCCGCCTCGCGTTCAAGTTTTTCAATCACACCGAAAACCGCGGTTTCTTTGGAATTTTCAGCCAATTTTTGTAAGGCTTTCGACTTAATTACCCCTGCACGTCTTTGTGACGGGACGGCGACAAACGACCATTCATAAGCATCCGTCGGGTTAATCAAAACCGCCGTACAGAGTTCTCCGTCATAAGTTTTTCCCTTGATATGCTCGCAATATCCCGTCATTTTGTCCGTACCGCAGATTGAACATTTTATCTGTCCGACCGCAAAACCGATACTGACTTCTTTATGAATCCCCGCTTTTAGCATCGTGATAAATTCCGTATTTTCATCGCAGACGGGAGTATAGCAACAGGCTTTGAGATAAGCGTAATTTTCCCCCGTACTCGTAAATTTATTCTCCTCGATAATCACATTCGTGTCGTATATCCGTGAACGTTGATTATTTGTCTTGTGTTCGTGATCGCTTATACCCGTTACACCCTTGAACATTTCGGCAAGTTTATACAAAGCCGATAAATCAAAACGTTCAAAGTCGCGGTCAATCTCGTTGTCGCAGAGAATAACCGAAAAGGTGAAAACATCGGAGGGGACAAGTTTTTTAAGCGTATATTCATTGATTTTCTCCATGTCCTCCGAATTTATTTCGCTCGGACTTATTGATTTTACGGCAAAATATTCACTGTTCATTTAAGCCTCCTTGTGCATCCAAATTTGTAATATCATTCCAATTTAATTTTATATCCCTCTCAAAACCCCGCATACGCAGAAAAGTTTTCGCAATATGAATAATCACCGGCGTTAAAATTCTCCGATAAGCCTCAATTTCACTGGTTAATAAATCGGCTTGCATCGTCGCCATTCTTTCGGTTGCCGACCACGAAAGTCCAAGAAGAAAAGGCGGGATTCCTATCTTTGCGATTATCTGTTCAAGGCATTGTCGCACCGGTACTTCGCTGTCCAAAATCTTGCTGTCCGAACCGATGACTTTTATCTCGATATTTCCGACCGACACGAAGTCTTTTACTTCATGAGAACCCATCGCGTCCGCCCAAGATGTCGCAATTTGTTGTGCTTTTTCGCGTGCTTTTTGATTATCCATAGCATCATCTTGCGGTTTGTAATTCACCGAATATCGGATGTTTCCCGCCCTCTCCCAATTCTTTCCGACGGCATCAAAAATATTCATCAAAATCGAACTGACGAATGGCAGCCCCTCCAAAATTGATGTCCCGTAAAGTGAATCGGGTTTCGGATTAAGTGTCGAAATACGGATAAGATTAGGATTTTTCACCCTCTTTTCGCCGCCCGTATCACGTGAATATATGTCGATATTAAGCGGCTTTTGCTTGTTTCTTTTAAGCGTAACCGAACGCGGATTTGCAATATAAAGAGCGATGTTTTTATAATCCGTCGTCGGAACTATCTCGCATATAGCCGTCCCGTAGGTCAACAATCTGTCTAAATATTGTGTTGTAAAAGAATTTATACCACAAGATGTACCGCCGATATTTATCGTATCAAACAAATTTTCAAGCATTCGGTCTGTATTTATATCATCGGTTTTTACCGTAAATTCTCCTATTAGTCTTATAAGTCTTTCAATCGCCGCATCAATTATCGGCACGTTTTTTCTCAGATTTTCAAAGAGTTCACCCGAAAAATACTGTGTCATATTGGCGTATCTATCCATCGTCTGCGGAACGCTTACCGCCTGAGCCGTGCTTTCGGGCTTTTTTTCTTTTCTGAATAATCCCATTATTCCCTCCTTACAGCCTCAACAAAAAATGCTTCGTCAACGCTTTTCATTAAATATGTAGCAACAAAATATCTTATGTCATCCATCGCATGGTCATTAAGTTTAAGCGGTTTTTCGTGATTTATATTATCACTCCAGCGATAGAGCGAAAACTCACGAATTGAATTTGTGCAGGCGGGGGAGATGTAAATTTTCTCGTGTTTCAAGGCATCCGCCGTCTTGCGAATCCCGTCAAGCACGTTGTTGTCCGCTTTTTTCACCATATATTTTGAATGTCGGTTTATACATTCAATGAAACTTGCGGCGGACGGGTCAACGATTATCATCTCAATATTTCGCCCGTCGATAAGATTTTCAAGTTCGATGTAATATTCCTCATCCGTTTTCATATAAGCCTCTGTTTTTGAGTCAAAATAATATTCATCAAGCCGATACCACTTATCCGCTTTTAAGCCCCAAAGACCGATACTCATCGGATTTACCGTGCCGTAATCACAACTGACAACATATTTTTCGCACGGCTCGGCAATGTCTTTTATATGCTCATTGCGGTTAAAATAGGGATATACCAGCCCCTCAACCGACACCCATTTACCCTCGACAAATCGCTCGTAGAAAACCCCCGAATACAAGGTCTTGTACCTCTTTTTAATCTCATCGGAAAGAGCGGGATTGTCGTCCATCGTAAAGTGTAAATAAAGTGCATTTTTCATATCCGCCTGCTTTATCCACTCACGATAAAACCAATGTTCCGGCGTGTCGGGATTGCAGTTAAACCAGAGTTTTGAACCCTTAAGCGAACACCTCGCCATCGCCTGTTCAACAAAAGTACGCGGCATCAATGCCACCTCATCAAAAAGCACACCGCCCAAGGTCATGCCCTGAATCAACGCCGCACTACTCTCGTCTTTTCCGCCGAAAATATAGAAATGATTTACCTGTTTTCCGAATGATATTTCAATCTTATTTTCGCTTATCTTCTCATTTACCCGAAACCCGAACTTGTTTATCTCCGAAATTATCGGAACAACGATGTTTCGCCGAATGGATTTTATCGTCTTTCCGCATATCGCGAAAGAGGTGTTACTAAAATGTCCCATCGCCCAGAGTATAAACGAAATCGTCATCGCAAGCGTCTTGCCTGAACGCACCGAACCGTCGCAAATTATCGCACATTTCATCCTGTCGGGACTGTTTTTCGACCACCAATTAAGTACCTTTTTCTGCTTTTTGCTAAACTCGCTTATCGTCATGCTCCACCCTCAATAGCCCGATAAAGTCGCTCAATTCCCTCTCTCTCCTCGTCCGTTCCGAATGCCATCAACATCTGCAGGGCTTTGTTTCTGTCAAAGAATTTTATCTCCACCGAGCCTTTGTCGCTTCGTTTGATTGATTCAACATTCATAAGGTCTAAATTTTTTAATTTTCGGGGAGTAAATTCCTCACCCGACAACAATCTCATCGCATCTGCGACCGAACCGAAAGCCAGTCGCCGAAATCCGTCTTCTGCGGTTAAATTACTGTAATTAACCTGCATATATATCTCACCTCTCTTTCACTAATCACATAATACCACAAACTTCAATTCTTGTCAAGTAGGTTTCGCAAAATATTTTTTCAATGCAATTTAATTTCATTTTCTTCTTTCCATCCCATCCTAAAAAATAAATTTCTTAGATTGTTGATTGATGTTATTCATCAGTATTATTCATTAGTGTTATTCCTTAATGTTACTCCTTAATATTATTTGCCCGAAATTTTTTCACCTTTAACCCGAAAATTTTGCACCATTAACCCATAAAAAATAACGGTTAATTTTTAATCTATTCAAACCTTGTTGAAAATATGTTCAAAAAAACAAATCGGGATATTTCGCCCGATTTGCCATTACAAGTATGATATTTTATGACAGGAAAAACAAATATAACGAAAAGAAAAAACGGCTGAAAAAAGCCGTTTTCAGTTTGTTCAGAAGTTGATAAGAAGTTCGTTATGACCGACTTTGCCGTTAATTTTGAGAACTGTGCCGTCGAGGGTATATTCTCCGTCAGTCAAAATTCTCTTTGCCTCAAAGGGAACGAAAACTTCGGTCGGAACGTCATATTCCTTGTCCTGCTCCCAAATAAGCGTAAAGCATTTGTTCGCTCTGTTGTGTTTATAGGACACAATCTCACCGCAGACGGCGGTCGGGAAAGGACGTTGCAAAGTCTTCTTAAGCGGTGCGTTATAAAGATAGGCGGTATGCTCCCAATAAGTAAAACTCCATTTGTATGAATCAAAGAGAGCCAAGAGGTATTCGATATGAGGCAGCCACTCCGTACCCTCCGAATTTCCGCCCCATTCACCGACAACAACGGGAATGCCCAGACGCTCCTGAGCACGACGGTGTTCCTCGAAAATCGAGCCGACACGGGAATTGGACGCAAATTTATAAAGTTCGGTATCTACCATAAAATCATAGGCGTGAGGACCGAAACATTGCTTTTCGTCCACCTTGCCGTTTACGGTAATCGGGGGAGTAAATGACGGGATACCCGTGTTTGAATAATAGTTGTTGTCAACAAACAATATACCCTCGTCCGTTACGTTGCGGATAGCCTCGGAAGTGCGGTTGAGGAAGGGAGAATATCTGTTCAAATCGAAGTCTTTTACGATATTGTCGCAACTTTTTGTGATTGAACGAAGAACATCGCCGGTATAAAAATCAAGCACACGAATGGGATTTTTGCTCAATGCGGTCTTGATAAGTTCAATTTTGTTTATCCGCTTGTCGGTTAAAGTAACCCAGATTAAATTAAGTATCAAGCGACGGAATATCTTTCCGCCGTCCGTGCCCGGATACGGTTCGTTGAGCATATCAAAACCGAACAAGGCGGGATGATCCTTAAAGCGAGAGGCAAGATGTGCCCACATATCGGCGAAATATTCTAAAAGTCCTTTGCCCTCAACTTTTTCATTGTTCCAGAAAGCGTCAAAAGCATTCTGAACGGCTCTGCCCCAAAAATAGCCTTCCGCCCAGACAAATTTTGTCGGCTGAGGAACTGCTCCTTTCGTCAGACAAGCCCATTTCGGAGCACCGTCGCCCGCAAGACCGTCAAAACCGGAATATAAGTCCTGATGCATATCGAGATAGAAATACATCTTATGCTCGGCACAGCGATCCGCCAAACCGACTAAAGCGTCGATATATTCATCGTTATATTTGCCCGGCTCGGGTTCGATTGCATCCCAAGTCGTGCCTAAACGAATAAGGTTTACGCCGTTTTCGGCAAGACGATCAAGTCTGTCGTCGTCCCATTTCGTAACATATTCGTAATTCTTGCCGTTAAACCTGCCCTTGTCGCAGATGTTTACGCCGTTGAATATACGCTCTCTGCCGTGCTGGTCAACAAATCTCATGTTTTGGGTTGTGATTTTATCCATAAATTATCTCCTTACTGTAACAAGTGAATATTGAAAACTTAAGTGAATATCGGGCTTATTTTTTTCCCGTTGAACCGAAACCGCCGTCGCCGCGTTCGGTATCGGAAAGTTCGGAACATTCCTCAATTTCGGGAACTGCAACCGGCATAACGATAAGTTGTGCAATGCGTTCGCCGTCATTTATCGTAAAGGGAACATCGGTCTGATTTATAAGATTAACTTTTATTTCTCCGCGGTAATCGCTGTCGATAACTCCGACACAATTTGTCGGTGCAATTCCGTGTTTTGTCGCAAGACCGCTACGTGCAAACACAAAGGCGGCATATTCATTTGACGGAAGTTCAATAGCAATTCCCGTTTGAAAAGAATAATTCGTATGCGGTTGCATAGTTACGGGCTCGTCCAATATGCAATACAAATCCATCCCCGCCGAGCCGTCTGTGGCACGGAAGGGAATTTTTGCCCTGTCGTCCAATTTTTTAATTTTGAGCCGCATCTTTTTTCTCGTTTTTCTCGTTCTTCTCGCTGTTTTTCAAAACAATATTGTGGTAATTTTTAAGCTGTGAACGCTGTGCCTCATTTTCTTTTTGCAGTTTTTTTGCCGCATCAAGATATTCGAGTGCAAGCAAGACAGCCGATTGCGTGATTGACGCCGACGGAGATTTTTTTCTTATCTCACGAAGTCGGGCATCCATTTCTGCACCTAAACTTTCGGCATATTCAACCGGTTCATCGGTCGCAATAAAATAATCCGTACCCATAATGTTTAGTGTAACTTTATTAAACATAATCATAACCTCCAAAAATTCAGAGTGTGGGTTTATAAAACGATAATCTGCGTTCGTACGCAGTAATTTTTTGTCTATTTATTGATTTTCGCGGCAGCGTCTTCGTCCAAGAAAATGATAACATCATCATGATTTTGAAGAATGGAGGCAGGACAGGCGGGAGAAACTTCGCCGTTTACCATCTTATCAACCGCATCAATTTTAGCCGCTCCGGTGGCGATAAGAATAATCTTTTTCGCTTTCATAATTGAGCCGATACCCATCGTCAGAGCATAGCGGGGCATATCTCCGTCGGGAAAATAAATGCTGTTTGATTTAATCGTGCTGTCGGAAAGTTTTACTTTGAAAGTTGCGTCGGTAAACTCGTCTGACGGCTCGTTAAAACCGATATGACCGTTCGTTCCGATACCCAAAAGCTGGATGTCAATTCCGCCCATATCTTCAATCATTTTGTCGTAAGCCGCACATTCTTTTTCCGCATCTTTTGCGTTGCCGTCGGGAATGTTTATACGGCTCTTATCCATGTCAACGTGGTTAAAAAAGTTGTTGAGCATATAGGAATAATAACTGTTTTCATTTTCTCTTGCAAGGTCGCAATATTCATCAAGATTGAATGAAGTAACTTCCTTAAACGAAACTCTGCCGTTTTTATACGCATCAATAAGATATTCATAGGTCGGCAGGGGGGTTGCTCCGGTGGCAAGTCCCAGAACAATATCGGGTTTCTTGTTGATTTCTTCAATAAAAATCTCACCGCAAGCCTTTGCAATGTCAGCCTTAGTCTTTAATACACGAATATCCATAATATTCCCCCATTTTGCAATTTATCTCACTATATATTATACTGTTAATTAAGAAAATTGTCAAGCATTAAAGCAAGTTTGCCTTGACAAAATCGGCATTTAGTAGTATTATTTAAAATAGTATACTATTGTATTAAATTATGTAATTCAGGAGAAAAATATGAAGACTGTAACTTTAATTGTTCCCTGCTTTAACGAAGCCGACGTGCTTCCGATGCTCTACAAGGAAGTGTCAAGAGTGATTTCCTCGCTTTCTTTCCGTTATTCCTTTGAACTTCTCTTTGTTGACGACGGAAGCAATGACGAAACGTTGAATATTATCAAAGCAATCGCCGAAAGAAATACTCAGGTAAAATACATATCATTTTCCCGCAATTTCGGCAAAGAGGCTGCAATGCTCGCCGGCATGAAAAACGCAAACAGCGATTTTGTCGGAATTATCGACGCGGATTTACAGCATTCACCCGATTTAATCCCCGAAATGCTTGTTGCCGTTGACGATGAGGGCTATGACGTAGCCGCTGCAAAACGTTCCGACAGAGCAGGCGAAGCGAAAATTAAAAGTGCTTTGTCTGCACAGTTTTACAAGGTTATAAACAAAATTTCCGAAACGAAAATTGACGACAATGCTCAGGATTTCCGCATTATGAAAAAAGCGGTTGTCGATGCCATTGTTTCACTTGAGGAAAAAAACCGTTTTTCAAAGGGTATCTTCTCTTGGGTCGGTTTTAACGTAAAATGGTTCCCTCACGAAAACCGTGAAAGAGCCGCCGGCGAAACCAAGTGGAGTATAAGAAAATTGATGAGATATGCCCTTGACGGTATTATGTCATTTACGGTATCCCCCCTGCGACTTTCATTTATTGTTGCCGTCGTTCTCGGGATCTTATCCGTAATTCTCGCATTTTTAGGCTTGGTCATCCCCTTTAATCTGCCCGACTATCGAATTTATATGCTGCTTTTGGGTGCGATATTCTTTGTTACCGCAATCGTTTGTGTTTTGACAGGTATTGTCGGAGAATATTTGGGCAGAGCCTATATCGAAATAAAATCCCGTCCGGTATACATTATCAGCGAAACAAATATCGGCAAAACTATTTTTGATGAAATATAAAACGTAAATCTTATCTTAACGAATACATAACAGGAGAATAATATGTCCAACGAAAATAAATCCTTCAACGAAATGGAACACCGAGTTCTTGAATTTTGGGAAGAAAATAAGTGTTTTGAAAAATTAAAAGCCAAAAACGAAGGTAACGAGCGTTACCGCTTTTTGGATGGTCCGATAACCGCAAACAACCCAATGGGTATTCATCACGCATGGGGACGTTCGCTTAAAGATATTTATATCCGCTACAAAGCGATGCAGGGTTTTGACTGCCGTTATCAGAACGGTTTTGACTCTCAGGGACTTTGGGTGGAAGTCGGTACCGAACAAGATTTAGGCTTTAAGACAAAGCACGATATTGAAGAATACGGTCTTGACAAGTTTACGCTCAAATGTAAAGAGAGAGTAAATAAATTTGCCGACATTATCACCGAACAGAGCAAACGTCTCGGTCAATGGATGGACTGGGACAACTCATATTTCACGAATACAGACGAAAATATCGGCGGTATATGGCACTTTTTGAAGGCTTGTCATGAAAACGGCTGGATTGACAGTGAATACAGACCCATGCCTTGGTGTCCCCGTTGCGGTACATCCCTGTCCGAACACGAAATGACGGGTTCATACAAAATGATTACCCACGATTCCGTGTTCTTCAAACTCCCCATCAAGGGAATGAACTCCAAAATGCTCGTCTGGACAACCACCCCGTGGACACTTTCTTCCAACGTTGCACTTGCGGTCAACCCCGAACTTGAATATTTTGAAGTTAAGGTCAAGAGTGATACCGACACAATTTTCCTTGCAAAGAATGCGATAAAATATTTAGGCGACGACAAGGAAGAAGTGCTTCGTGCCGTCAAGGGTTCTGAGCTTATCGGCAAAGAATTTGAAACCTGTTTCCCCGATTTTGAGGCACAACAAGGTGTTGCTCACAATATAGTGGCTTGGGACGATGTCTCCGCCGAAGAAGGTACGGGCGTTGTTCATATCGCTCCCGGTTGCGGTATCGAAGACTTTGAGTTGGGCAATGAATTAGGGCTTGTAAAGCTTATGCCGATTGACGACCTCGGTGTATTCCTCCCCGGTTTCGGTTTCCTTTCGGGCAAAGAGTCCAACGAAGTCGCAGAAGAAATTTTTGCAGAACTTGAAAGACAGAATAAGCTTTATAAAATTATTCCCTATGAACACAGTTATCCCGTTTGCTGGAGATGCAAGCACGAAGTTGTTTATCGTCTTGTTCCCGCCTGGTATATCCGCACGGCAGAATTAAAGCCCCGTCTTATGAGGGCGAGTGCCACGGTAAAATGGGAACCCGAATCAAACGGCAAACGTATGCACGACTGGCTTGAAAATATGGGCGACTGGAATATTTCCAGAAAACGTTATTACGGAATGCCCCTTCCCTTCTATGACTGCGACTGCGGTCATCTGACAGTCATCGGTTCAAAGAAAGAACTCCGTGAAAAAGCGGTTGACCCGACAAAAGTTGACGCACTTCCCGAACTTCATCGTCCTTGGATTGACGAAGTTGAGATTGTCTGTCCTGCCTGCGGCAAGCCCGTTAAACGTATCCCCGAAATTGGCGACGTTTGGCTTGATGCGGGTATCGTTCCGTTCTCGACTACCGGATATTTTACCGACAAAGAAGAATGGAAGAAAAATTACCCCGCCGAATGGATTACCGAAATGCGTGAGCAAGTTCGTCTGTGGTTTTATTCCATGCTCTTTATGAGCGTTGTTCTTGAAGATAAAGCCCCCTATGAAAGAGCACTTTGCTATAACGCAGTTGTTCAGGAGGACGGCTCCAAATTCAGTAAAACCGGCTTTATGATTCAGTTTGACGAAGCGGCAGAAAAAATTGGTGCAGACAGTATCCGTTATCTTTATGCCGGTGCTCCCATTGCAAACGATGTTCGTTTCGGCTACACTTTAGGTGATGAGGCAAGAAGAAAACTCCTTAATTTCAAAAATATCCCCACCTTCTTTGACACCTACGCATCCGTTGACAAGCCCGTTCTTGACGGCTATGTCCCCGATGTGAGCAAAATGAGTCCCACCGACAAATGGCTTATTCTCCGTACAAACGAGTTTATCGACAAGGCGGAGGGACATTTTGAGGACTATAAGGCATATAACCTCATCAGAGATTTTGAAGTATATGTAGACGATATTTCCAATTGGTATATCCGAACAAACCGCCGTCGTTTCTGGAAAATGGGCGACGAAAGTGATAAGACTTTAGCATATTGGGTGCTTCTCTTTGCAATTGAATCCGCCTGCCGTTGCATGGCTCCTATCATCCCCTTTATGACTGAGGACATATGGCAGGAAGTTGTCAGACCGCTCAAACCCGATTCAGCCTTGTCCGTCCACCTCTCCGGTTGGCCTCAAAAATTTGACGGCGTGGTTGAAGACGGAATTACCGAACAGACGGCTCTTGCACGTGATATAATCGCCACCACCTTGCGTCTTCGTAACGAAAATCAGATAAAAGTCCGTCAGCCGCTTCAGAAATTATTTATTTGCTGTAATGACGAAGTTGCCGACAAAGTCAAGGTTTTTGAACAGACCATTCTTGACGAACTTAATATCCGTGAAATTGAATATACCGAAGACAAGGCAAGTCTGGAAGTCGGCTATCTTCAGGTTGATTTCAAGGTTGCAGGTCGTGTCCTCAAACAAAACGCCAACAAAATGAAACAATGTCTTGCCGACCTTCCCTCAGAAGATATGGCAAAGGCTGTTGCCGAATATGACCAAGGCGGAATGATACATATTGCCGGCTGGGATGAAGAATTTGACAGCTCACTCTTTATCAGAAAGAGCGAAACCAAGCCCGACATTATCGCTGCCGACTTTAACAACGGAGCAAATGTTTTAGCACTTGATATTAAATTGACCGACGACCTTATCGCAGACGGTGCAGTTCGTGATTTAGTCCGTTCCTGCCAAGTTCTCCGTAAAGACGCAGGCTATGTTGTTGAACAGGAAATTGCTCTTATGATAAACACAGACGACGACTTTATCCTAAACGCAATAAACGATAAACGAGATCATATCGCATCCGAGTTATTGGCTCAGGAGGTTGTTATCAACGACAGTTTCATCGCCGATATGACAAATGATGTCGAAATTATGGATAAAATTGTTACAATAGGAGTCAGGAAATGGAAATAACAAAAAATTCATTGATTGGTGATATTTTGGATTTTGACCGCGGTACTGCACAGTTCTTTCTTGCTATGAGCATGCACTGTTTGGGTTGCCCCTCGGCAAGAAACGAAACCATTGAACAGGCTTGCTTTGTACACGGCACAAATCCCGACGAACTTGTCAAAAACATAAACGATTATCTTGCAAAAAAATGATTAACCTCTCCGAAAGATTGAGCATGGTAGCGGCTATGGTTGTCGAAAGTTCCGACCCCGCCTGCAAATATATCGACATCGGCACTGACCATGCTTATCTTCCCGTTTTTTTAATTCAAAGCAAAAAAGCCGATAAGGTAATTGCTACGGAAATCGCAAAAAAACCGCTTGAAAATGCAAGAAAAACCGTTGCGAGATACAAACTTTCCGAAAGAATAGACCTTGTTCTGACAAACGGACTGAAAAATATCGACACCTCCGGCAAATGCGAGATTATTATCTCAGGCATGGGCGGCACACTTATTGCAGAAATTCTGTCCGTAGCCGAAAATATCAGACACGAGGACATTCACCTTGTCCTTCAGCCGCAGTCGCATGCTTTTGATGTACGTGAATGGCTGTGCAAAAACGGTTTTCAAATTGAATATGAAAGTGTTTGCGAGGATGACGGGAAAATCTATCATGCAATTTCCGCTTATTATAAAAATGACTACACAAAAGCGGATGATGTCGGATATTTTTATTTCGGCGAACTTAAGAATATCAAAGACGAAAAGGCGAAATACCTTATCAACAAACAGCTGAAAGTTATAAACAATCGAATAAAAGGACTTACCGAAAGCGGCAGAAATCCCGAAGAACTTGAAAGAATGTTGCTTGCCGTCAAGGGTTTTAAAATAAATGGTTAAGATTAGAAAATACAGAGCCTCCGACCGCAAGGCGGTACAAAATGTCTGTCTGGACACTTCCGTCGGAAGAAATGCAGACAGCTTTTTAACTCGCTATATCCTCACTCTCTACTGCAATTATTATATCGAAACCGAGCCTGAAAATTGTTTCGTTGCGGTTGATGAGAACGATGTCCCGATAGGCTATTGCATATGTTCATCGGACTACGACAAATTCGAGCGTGAGTTTATGAAAAACTATATGCCGAGAATATCCGGTTGCGGGCTTAAATACGTCATTTATACAAAAGGCGAAATAGCGGCACATCGTATGTTTCGGAAAGATTTTCCCGCACATCTGCACATTGATATTATCGACGAATACCAACGTCAGGGAATAGGAAGACGGCTATTGGATGCACTTTTTGAGCATCTTGAAGAAAACAACGTGTCCGGACTTGCACTCATTTGCAATACAAACAACAAGGGTGCGGTCAAATTCTATGAAAAATACGGTTTCACTTTGCTTATGCGATTTAATGCAATAATCGAAGATTTCAGCATATACGGCTATGTTATTTAACGAAAAAACGAAAGTTTTTTACTAATATCTACACTCAAAACTAAGGAGCTTTCAAATGAAAGATAAATTAAACGCCGTCAAATCGGCGGCGATTGAGAAAATTCAGTCTGCGGCATCAACTGCCGAACTTAACGAATTAAGGGTACAATATTTAGGCAAGAAAAGCGAACTTCAAGGTCTTCTTAAACAGATGGGCGGTTTATCCCCGGAGGAACGCCCCGTTATGGGACAACTTGTAAACTCCGCACGTGCCAAAATTGAAAATGTACTTGAAAAGGCACTTGCCGATATTAAAAACAAAGAAAGAGAAATCGCTTTACAGAAGGAAAAGATTGACGTTACGATGAACGGCAAGGCAGCCCCCATCGGTTCCCGTCATCCCCTTTCTCTTGTAACCGAAGAAGTGGAAAACATATTCTTGGGTATGGGCTTCCAGATTGCAACGGGACCTGAAGTTGAACTTGATTATTATAATTTCGAGGCACTTAATATCCCGAAAGGTCATCCCGCACGCGATTCTCAGGACACTTTCTATATAAGCGAAAATGTCGTCCTTCGTTCACAGACCTCTCCCGTACAGATTCGTGTTATGGAAGAAACACCGCCACCGATTCGCATTATCAGTCCCGGCAGAGTTTACAGAAGTGATGCGGTTGACGCAACTCATTCTCCTCTTTTCCATCAGATTGAAGGTCTTGTCGTTGACAAGGGCATGACGATGGCAGACTTGAAAGGTATTCTTTTAGAGTTTGCAAAACGTCTTTACGGCGAGGATACTCGCATTCGCCTGCGTCCCCACCACTTCCCGTTTACAGAGCCGTCTGCGGAAATTGACGTTTCCTGCTTTGCCTGCAAGGGCGAAGGTTGTCCTATCTGTAAAGGCGAAGGCTGGATTGAGATTTTGGGTGCAGGTATGGTACATCCGCGAGTGCTTAAAAACGGCGGAATTGATCCCGATGTTTATTCCGGTTTTGCTTTCGGTGTCGGTGTTGAACGTCTTGCGATGTTTAAGTATGCAGTTGACGATATGCGTCTTTTCTATGAAAATGACGTTCGTTTCCTCAACCAGTTTTAAGGAGGCAAAACAATGAATTTATCAAAAAAATGGATGTCTGACTATGTGAAACTTGACGTAAGCGACAAAGTTTTCACGGACGAAATGACAATGAGCGGCTCCAAGGTTGAAGGAGTTGAATATGAAGGCGAAAAACTTAAAAATATAGTCGTCGCCGAGATTTTATCACTTGAGCGTCATCCCGATTCCGACCATTTATGGATTACAAGCGTAAATATCGGAGAAGATGAGCCGGTGCAGATTGTAACCGGTGCACAAAATCTACAAGTCGGCGATTTCGTTCCCGCCGCACTTCATAATTCATATGTCGCAAACGGCACACATATAACAAAAGGCAAACTCCGCGGTGTTCAATCAAACGGTATGCTCTGTTCTTTAAGTGAACTCGGGCTTAATTTGCACGACTTCCCCTACGCAGCCGAGGACGGCATTTTCGTCTTGGGCGATGACTGCGAAAAAGTTGCGGGAATGGATATTAAAGAGGCGATTGGTCTTAATGATACCGTCATTGAATTTGAAATTACCTCAAACCGTCCCGACTGTCTTTCAATAACCGGTCTTGCACGTGAGGCAGCCGCCACATTCAAAACAAAACTTAATATCCCCGAACCTGTCGTAAAATATTCAGGCGGCTCAGATGTCAAAGATATGCTTAAAGTATCAAATTCCGCTCCCGATAAGTGCTATCGCTATATCGGTGCTGTTGTCAAGAACGTAAAGATTGAGCCGTCTCCGCGTTGGATGCGTGAACGTCTTCGTGCCTGCGGAGTTCGTCCGATTAACAATATCGTTGATATTACAAACTATGTTATGCTTGAATTCGGTCAGCCGATGCACGCTTTCGACCTTCGCTTCCTTGAAGGAAATGAAGTTATCGTCAGAAATGCAAGAGCGGGTGAAACCATTACAACTTTGGATGATATTGAACGTGAACTTGATGAAAGCATGCTCGTTATTGCCGATGCGAAAAAACCCGTTGCCGTCGCAGGTGTAATGGGCGGTGAATTTTCGGGTATCATGGACGACACAACCACGATTGTCTTTGAATCCGCTTGTTTCTACGGAATAAATGTCCGTGCAACAGCAAAGAAACTCGGCATGCGTACCGAATCCTCCGCACGTTTTGAAAAACAACTTGACCCGAACGGTTGCCTTAAATCCCAACTTCGTGCTTTGGAATTGGTTGAAATGCTCGGTGCGGGCGAGGTTGTAAACGGTCTTGTTGACGTATATCCGACAATCAAAGAACAGGTTACTCTCCCCTTTGAACCCGATTGGGTAAACAAATTCATCGGTATAGACGTAAGTGCCGACGAACAGAAAACCATTCTTGAACGTCTCGGTTTCAAGGTTGAAAATGACGTTATCTATGCTCCGACATTCAGAATTGATATTGAACATCAGGCGGATATTTCCGAAGAAATTGCAAGATTTTACGGTTATGAGAATATCCCCAGCCGTGAACTTTCGGGTGTCGCAGCAGGCTATCTGACAGAATATCAAGCCTTTGAACGTGCAATTCGTTCACTTCTTATCGGTTTAGGCTCAACTCAGATTGAAACTTTCTCATTCATCAGTCCGAAATATTATGACAACATCAGACTTCCCGAAGACAAGAGAGAAAGCGTTGATATCACAAATCCCTTAGGCGAAGAAACAAGCATTATGCGAACAACCGCACTTCCCTCAATGATGGAAGTTTTGGTACGCAATATCAATTACAGAAACGCCTCCGCCTCCCTCTTTGAACTTGCCACCGAGTATATACCGAGAGATAACGAAGAATTGCCGCTTGAAAGAGTTGCTCTTATGCTCGGTCTTTACGGCTCCGACACAGATTTTTATACACTTAAAGGAATGGTCGAGCGAGTATTTTACTATGCGGGCGTAAAATATAAAGTTGAGGCAGTATCCGACAATCCGTCCTATCATCCCGGCAGAACGGCAAAATTCGTTGTCAACGGAAAAGATATGGCGATATTGGGCGAAATTCATCCCTCAGTCTGCGACAACTACGACGTGAAAAACCGTATTTATGCCGCTGAAATTGATTTTGATGCACTCTTTGCGGTTAAAAACACCGACAGAAAATATACAAGTCTGCCGAAATTCCCCGCAATGACACGCGACCTTGCCTTTGTTTGCGACAGAGATATTCCCGTCGGAACATTGGCGGAACTTATCGAAAACAGTGCGGGCAAACTCCTTGAGGAACTTACTTTATTCGACGTTTATCAGGGCGAACAGATTGCCGCCGACAAGAAGAGCGTTGCTTTTTCGCTGCGTCTTCGTGCCACCGACAGAACTCTGACCGACGAAGAAGCCGATGCTGCCGTCAAGAAGGCAATAACTGCACTTTCCGAAATTGGTGCTGTTTTAAGAGCTTAGAATTATGCCAACTTTTGTTGGCATTTTTTGAACGGAGAGAGAAAAAGCAAACAAATATACTTTAACGGAGAGATTATAATGGAATACACAAATCCCGTACAAAACGAAAAATACACGATAACAAGCCAAAATGTGAGAATTACGCTTATTACCCCCTCGCTTTTTCGCATAGAAAAAACGAAAAACGGACTTTTCTGCGACAATGCAACGCAGAGTGTTATATGTCGTAATTTTTCCGCCGTCCCTTGCGAAATTCGCAGAAACGACAGGGATATTTTCATAAAGACAAGCAAACTTGAATTTCATTTTTCTTATGAAAAAAAGGAACTTATCTCAATAAAATTTCCGAACAAACCCGTTATAACCGATTTTACAAGCGAAAATTTGAAGGGAACGACAAGAACTCTCGACTTAACCATCGGCAAAACGAAAATCGGAGACGGTGTAATTTCCAAAAACGGTGTCGCCATTCTTGATGACAGCGATTCACTTGTATTTAACGGCGACAAGATTGAAAAACGTGCTGCCGATGAAAGCGATATTTATTATTTTGCCTACCAAAATGATTATCGTGCGGCACTTCGTGATTATTATAAGCTTACAGGCATCGTTCCGCTTATCCCACGCTATGCACTTTCAAACTGGTGGAGCAGGTATTACGCCTATACGCAGGATGAATATATCGAGCTTATGCAGAGATTTATTGACGAGAAAATACCGATAACCGTCGCAACCGTTGACATGGACTGGCATTGGACGGATGTAACCAGACGTTTCGGACAAAAGGCTCAAACCTTTGATTTCGGGAACATAGAATCGCTGTTTTATGACCTTATATTGCCCGGCTGGACGGGATATTCATGGAACACCGAACTTTTCCCCGACCCGAAAGCATTTTTGACTTGGCTTAAAGATAAAGGTTTCAAAATTACGCTCAATGTTCATCCGTCGGCGGGTATAAAGTTTTTCGAGGACGACTACGCCGAATTTTGTAAAAATATGGGCATTGAGAATACGGGAGAGAGAATAAAATTTGATATAACCGACCCCGATTTCGTCAAGGCATATTTTGAAGTTTTGCACCATCCGAAAGAACGTGACGGCGTTGATTTCTGGTGGATTGACTGGCAGCAGGGAAAAAACTCGAAAGTTCCCGGCTTAGACCCCTTGTGGGCGTTGAATCACTATCATTTTCTTGACAGCGAGAAGAACAACAAACGCGGGCTTATCCTCTCTCGTTTCGCCGGTGCAGGCTCTCATCGCTATCCTTTGGGCTTTTCGGGCGACACGGCACAAAATTGGAAATGTCTTGATTTTCAACCCTATTTCACCGCAACGGCGGCAAATATCGGTTATACTTGGTGGAGCCACGACATCGGTGGACATTGCAACGGTGTGCGTGATGATGAATTATATCTTCGCTGGTTACAGTTCGGTATCTTTTCTCCCGTAAACCGACTTCACTCAAGTTCAAACGAATTTATGGGCAAAGAGCCGTGGAAATATAAAACTTCCGTCTGCCGAATTTCAACCGAATTTATGCGTCTTCGCCACAAAATGTTACCCTATATCTACTCAATTAACTACCAAACCCACAAAAACGGCATTGCACTTTGCGAGCCGATGTATTACGAATATCCGAACGATGAAAACGCCTACAAAGTCCCGAATCAATATCATTTCGGCAGTGAGCTTATCGTGTCTCCTATCACCTCCCCCGCAAACAAGAAATTAAACTTGGCGGCGGCTGATGTTTGGATACCAAACGGACGTTATACCGATATATTCACCGGAGATATTTACAACGGCAACCGCAAACTAAAAATGTTCAGGGACGAGGAAAGCATACCCGTTCTTGCAAAAGCCGGTGCTATTATTCCGCTTAATGCTGACGGATATACAAATAATTTCAGTAACCCCGAAAATATGGAGATCTGGGCATATCGCGGAAACGGCAGTTTTGAGATGTTCGAGGATGACGGAATTACGAAAAACTATCAAAAGGGAGCTTGTGCATTTACCAATTTTTCTATTTCGGGAAATAATAAGGATGTTATTTTCACGATTGCAAAGCCCTTCGGAGATTTGACCGTCTTACCCGAAAAACGCAGTTACTCCGTAATTTTCAAAGACATAACCGACTTTGAATCCGCTGTTATTACCCGAAACGGAGAGGAGATACAGCCCGATATTAGTCGCAAAAAAGGCTGTATTATCGTAAATCTTCCCTATTCCGAACATGCAGGATTTGAGATAAAATTAAAAAACATCACCGCGAAAAATAACGGTGATAAACGCGAAAGACTTGTAAATCTCTATTCACGTATTCAGATGAGAAACAATCCGAAACTTGCTCTCCTGCCCTTTATGAAAGGCAAACTGAAACCCGTGGGTATTCTCAAAGATGCGGTAGCAGAGATTGATGCTCTCTACGAATAAAAAAACGGCAGGCATAAGCTTGCCGATTTTTAATCGAATCAGTCGATTTCTACCTGAACTTTAAGACCCTGACGGATAGCGGTTGTACGGACGATTGTACGGATAGACTTGGCAATTTTGCCTTCCTTACCGATAACGCGCCCCATATCGCTTTCAGCAACGTGAAGGTGATAAACGATAATGCCTTCTTCGTTGGGTTCGTCAACTGTTACGCTGATAGCGTCGGGATTTTCAACAAGACCTTTGCACATGGTGATAATGAGTTCTTCCATTTTTTTCTCCTTTTGGATTATTAATTAATTTTTTTAAGCAAATCTCTGACTGTATCGGTGGGCTGTGCACCGTTAGCAATCCATTTGTCAGCTTTTTCTTTATCGATTTTTACTTCAACGGGATTGGTTGTGGGGTTGTAATAACCGATTTCTTCGATGAATCTACCATCACGAGAATAGCGGGAATCAGCAACGACTACACGATAAAACGGTGCTTTCTTCGCGCCCATTCTGCGTAAACGGATTTTTACTGCCATTTTTTAACCTCCTTTTTAGGATTACGGTATATTTATCGCACATCAAAGACATGCGGTGAATATCATTATTGCATAAAACGTGCCATTTTGCGTTTCATACCCTTCGAGTTCATCTGCTTGAACATCTTTTGCATCTGACGATACTGGGCAAGCAGGCGGTTTACGTCCTCAACCTGCATTCCGCAACCGGCTGCGATACGACGCTTTCGGGACGCGTTGATAATATCCGGATTTCTTCTCTCTCTTGGCGTCATTGAATAGATTATGCTTTGAACTTTGTCAATCGCACCATCGTCAACATCGACATCCTTAATCTGCTTGCCTAAACCGGGAATCATTCCCAAAAGATCCTTCATTGAACCCATCTTCTTAATCTCGGTCATCTGTTCAAGCAGGTCGTTAAGGTCAAACTTGTTCTTGCGAAGTTTCTCCTCAAGTTCGAGGGCTTTCTTTTCGTCAAGGTTCTGTTCCGCCTTTTCGATAAGCGAGAGAACGTCGCCCATACCTAAAATACGGTTTGCCATCCGGTCGGGATAAAATACATCCAAATCTCCGAGCTTTTCACCGACACCGACAAATTTTATCGGTTTACCGGAAATTGCTCTTGCGGACAAAGCCGCACCGCCTCTGGTATCACCGTCTAATTTTGTTAAAATAAGACCGTCAATACCTAAATTCTCGGAAAATGCAGTAGCAACATTGACGGCATCCTGACCTGTCATTGAGTCAACCACAAGCAAAATTTCATGAGGACGGATATTTGTTTTTATATTACGAAGCTCCGCCATAAGCTCAGCGTCGATATGGAGACGACCTGCGGTATCAAGAAATACATAATCATATCCCTTGTCTTTCGCAAGTTTCACCGCCTCACGAGCAACGACAACCGGATCGGTCGCACCCATGTCAAAGACGGGAACACCAACCTGTTCGCCTAAAACCTGAAGCTGTTTAATAGCGGCGGGACGATAGATGTCGCAGGCAACGAGCATCGGATGATGTCCCTGACCTTTAAGACGAAGTGCAAGTTTCGCACAGTGAGTGGTTTTACCCGAACCTTGAAGACCGCAGAGCATTACCACAGTCGGACCATTGCTGGCTTTTGCAAGTTTCGTTTGAGTGCCACCCATGAGTTGAGTAAGCTCCTCGTTGACGATTTTTATAACCATCTGTGCGGGAGTTAAGCTCTCCATGACGTTTACACCGATGGCTCTCTCGGTAACCGTATTTGTAAAATCCTTGGCAACCTTGTATGATACGTCCGCCTCCAAAAGTGCAAGGCGAACTTCACGCATGGCATCTTTAACGTCACTTTCGGTTAAAGCACCTTTACCACGCAATTTCTTAAAAGCGGCATCCAGTCTTTCGGAAAGTCCGTCAAATGCCATAGTCTCACCTTCTTATATACCCGCTTTCATAACGGCGGCTTTTATTTTTATTGTATTTGATTCAATTGTCGAATCCTTAAGTTTCTCGTCGTTATATCTGTCAATCTCGCTTGCAGCACTATAACAAATGTTCAACGCTTCCGTAAGTTCTTTAATTCTTTTTGAAAGTCCCAGTTTTTCTTCGGCGTCAAGCAATTGACTTTCCGCACGTTTTATCGCATCACGCACACCCTGACGGGACATTCCCTCGTTCTCCGCTATCTCCGAAAGGCTCAGATCGTGACAGTAATAATACTCCAGAAAATCCTGTTGTCTCGGGGATAAGACGGCACCATAGAGGTCAATCAGCTCAACAATTTCAAAATTCTTTGCCATATTGCCCTCCTTTTTTGTGTAAAGGTTTTTTCTTTACAGCCTCGACATTATAACATAAAAAAAGCCCTTTGTCAAGAGCTTTTTTCTTTTTTCAAACTTAATTATACAAACCCATTTCAACAAATCCATTAAGAATTTCTTTATCTTTTTCAATTTGTTCCAAAAGTTGTTCCGGATACTCAAATCTATGAATATCACGAATAAATCCAATCAATTCAACCTTCGGATATTTACCGTAAAGATTGCCCTTATATCCTATTATATGTGTTTCGCTAAGGAGTTTTGAACTGTGAAATGTAGGAGAGTTACCGATATTAGTAATTCCCTTATAATGTCTGCCTTTAATTGTAATTCGGGAAGCATATACACCGAATTTGGGCATTGTGAAATATGTCGGGAAAACCTGATTGATGGTAGGAATACCGATAACACGACCACGCTTTTTCCCGTCAATGACCAAAAAATCATATGCAAACGGACGACCCAACATCGCATTTGCCGCCTGAATATCTCCGTTTACCAACTTCTCACGAATCTTGGTAGATGAAACAATCTCACCTTCATATTCCACCATATCGGAAACAACGAGTTCAATTTCATGCTTATCGCAAAGTGCTCTTAAAGTATCGACATTACCGCTGCGATTTGCACCGAAGACGAAATTTTCACCGACAGAAACGAGTTTTGCATTAACGCAACCGACAATAAAAGACTCAACAAATTCTTCGGGAGAAAGGTCTTTAACACAACCAAAGTCAACCGTAACGGGACAAAGTTCCATATCCGCCAGAAGCTGCTGCTTCATCGTAGTTGACAAAAGCAGGGAATGCGGAGCCTTTTTCATATTTCTTTTTACATGATGGGAAAACTGTAAAATATGTGGAGCATAATCCGGTCTTTTTGTAATATTTATAACCTTCTGATGACCGATATGCAGTCCGTCAAAGGTTCCCAATGCTAATGAATTCTTCATTTAATTCGCCTGACCTTATTGCCCTTGACCTCATAAGCGGTCTCGGCAAGTGCTATTAACGGTGCGTCATTTTTAACGCTGTCCGTGTAAAACGCATCTATTACTGCGTCGGGATATTCTCTTTTGAATATCTCAATTTTATGTGATCGCATACAAAGTTCCGTAATTTTGCCGGTTTCGCGATCAACTTTTGAGCCTAAATAATGCTTAATTCCTATCCTGTCACAAATTTCTTTTATCGAAAGTTCGGGGGATGCGGAAATAATCAGATCGTCTTCTTTCTGAATTTCGGCATAAAAAGGCTTGATGTTTTTAATATGTTTGTCCCAAAAATCTCTGCAATCCGCATCGAAATCCGGAATTGAACGGAAAAAATCCTCAACCTCGGGAGCATATTGTTCAAGAGCCTGTTCGACAGTTACTTTGCCACGCTTGTATTTAGCAAAAGCATGAATGACCCGCGGCGTCAATTTGATAAGTTTCGGGTATTTTTTAATGTAATACCAAAAGAAATCAAGACAACTTTCACCATCGTATATCGTATTATCAAAATCATATACGTTCATAAAGTTACCCCCAATTCTCTTGATAAATTTCCGCCCAGTATCGCCGCTTTTGCTTCGTCGGAAATCGGCAGATTTTCAATTCGCTCAATGGCTTTAACAAGTCTTTCCTCACGTGAAAACGGAAAATCAAGACCGAATATACTTGTCTTATATCCGCAAATATCAATAAGTGCAAGCAGTTGTTCGTCACTCAACGTCCAACTATGATATTTTCCGTTGACCATATCAATGGTAGTCCAGCCGCCGAACACATGAATTCTTAAAGCACGACTGTTGTTCGCCATTACCGCCAATGCTTCTTTGAAAAAGGAATAGCCGCCGATATGTTCCATTGAAAAACGCAGAGAGGGATATTCATAGGCAAGCTCATCGAACAATAACACATTGTAGTCCGAAATTCTGTGCCAGTGAAGTCCCGTATGGAAGGACAAAAACAGGTCAAATTCCTGAGCTTTCCGATATACCCGTCTTGCCTCGTCACCCATGATATTAAATTCCTGATAGGCGGGATGAAGTTTAATTCCCTTAAATCCCAAATCAAAAATTTCTTCAACCTGGTTTTCCAAATCTCGGCGATTAAAATCAATCACGCCGAAACCAACCAAGGAATCATCGTCTTTAATCTGTTCGGCAAGCCACTTGACGCTCGAACCTCTAAATCCACCTTCCTCAAACCTATCGGGGAAGGTTGCAAAACATACGCATTTGTCAATGCCGCAAGTTTCCATCAAAGTCTTTAATTCGGGAATACCTGCATTATCTTTACATTCTTTCGGATAAATATGAGCATGATTTGCAAAGATTTTATATTTGCTCATTATGCCAGAAAATCAAGTGCAAATTGAGCTGCTGCCTGAGCTTTGTTTTCAATAAATAAATGGTTGCCTTCACAGGTTTTTTCAACTGCCTTACCCTCAAGAGCAGCACTGATTGCGTTAGTTGAAGCTACCGGTAAAACCGAATCGGTTGTTGCCCAGACGAGAAGTATCGGCATTTCCAAAGCCTTAATCTCTTCAATCTTGTTGCCTCTGGCAGTCTCATTCATGGCACAAATGCTCTCCATCGTACCGTCAACTGCAAGCGGATCAAGAAGAACGGATGCGTTATAACTCTTTGCATAAGTCCAGTCGTCCGTTACCTTATATACACCAAACGTAGCTATAAAAGGCATGGCACGAACAACATTGAGCATAAACTTGCACATTGCAATAGTAAACGCATTGTTCATCATCCTGTTGTTTTCGGGAGCGACTGAAGTCATAAAAGCGGGAGCATAAAGAAGCAGATTCTGAATTTCGGGATAGTCGTATGCTATATTCATCGCGATACTGCCACCCATCGAATGACCTGCAATCGTCCATTCGTCCATCGGAGCGATGCTCTCCATAAGACCGACAATAAGATCTTCACGATCGATATGATTTTCAACGGTCGATTCACGTGTTGAATAGCCGAAAGACACAACGTCAACTGCATAGCAATCATAGCCCGCCTCAACGAAATACGGAATCATATAATCCCAAGTGCGTCCCGAATATAAAAATCCGTGAATGAACATAATTCTGCCTATGGAATTTTCGGCAAGAGTTTCGGTGTAGTGAAGTTTATATTCACCCTGTTCGTAATAAAGACCGTCAGCATTTTCGGCGTTGACAATTATACTCGAACAAAACACCAGACATACTGCAAGAATTACAGAAATAATCTTTTTCATTTTCATTCTCCTTTTGTATTATGTTTTGAACTTAAACTGACTTATTTGCAAGTCATAACCGACTTATCCAAAATATCGTTTCAATAAAAATCAAGAAACTGCGGATTTTCAAAATTTCGCACTAATTACGCTTATATATAGTAATGTATATAATAAGGAAACGGCGGAAAAACCCCACAATGGAGCTTTCCCGCCTACACATATCTGGTCAGGTTTTAGAAATTATCGAACAATGCCGTGATTGCTGCGAGAATTCTGTACCACCAAATTCGGATTCTTTCCCAGAAAGAGAGTTTCTGTTCTTCGACAGGACGGGCAGTTGTGTTGGTTGCTTCACCGGCAAACGGAGAAATAAGAGAAATATCAACACGGAGTTTGAAGCCCTTATCTTCTTCAGTGATTACATATCTGTCTGTGCCGTCACCGATAACTGCTACGATTGTGTCTGTTTCTACATCAATTCTGTACCATGTATACTGGACATAACCGCCACTGATAGCAGCTGCAGAAAGACCGGATACGGAAGCATTGACAGTATTTCCTACATAGAAGGAACCGGTAATTGTAACTGCGGGAGTAAGATAATTTTCCGTAACAACAAGTCTGACAATACGGGTAACCGTTTCGTAGTTGATATAGTCAGTGGGAGTAAAAATAACTTCGTACGTATTATATGTACCGACAGCACTCGGGATGAAAGTCGGATCCGCAAATGAGAATGTACCGTCACCGCTTTCACCTGCAAACTCTGCGTAAGCAAGAGATGAACCGAATTCAATTGTTGCTTCAATCGGGAATTGATAATCAGTAGGCTGTATCTTTGTAATTTCAACTGCAATTGCCGGATTGATTATTGTCAAGTAATAGTTGCCTGCCGCAGAACCCGTGATAGCGGGAGCTGTGTACATAACACTTCTTGTACCTGCATTGCAGTCATTGATTGTACCAACCGTGCTTGCGGTAACGAGACTTACGTCATCATTTGCACGAGCCTTGCCGGCAAAGTTAGTGAAGTTGACTGTTACGGAATAAGAATCTTCACCACCACCGGGGATATAACCGCGGTTTACTGCCATAGGAGTAACGGTAAGTTCACGAGGATTAACCTGAATTATCGCATCTTCATAGACGAAATTGTAGTTCGGGCTAAAGAGCGTTGAGCTGTCAGCACTTGCATAATAGTTGCCAACGGGGTCATACTGATGATAATCGGTTGCGAACTTAAGGAGACCGCCGCAGGTTGCAAGAGAATCCTGACCTGAGAAACCGGCTGTAGAAACTGTGAATGCAGGTCTGATATCACCATATGTAATAACAATCGGGTTAACTGTGATAATCGCTTCTGCCTTTGTAACAGAGAGGTTAATGTCAGCTTGAACTGTTGTATAGTTTGCCGTATCTGCGGGAGTGAAGACAGCTTTATATGTGCCTACAAGAACGGTCGGAATTGTTGTGGGGGATGACCATGTCCAACCGGGGCCAAGCGGAATCTGAGCAAGTGTCTGAGTTCCGGAGTAAACTACTGTATCGGGAGTGGGAACGGTGTAAGCAGGAACTGCCTTAGTAATAATACCGTAAAGAGATTCTTCATTGGTGATTGTTACTTCATAATTATATGCAGCAGAGCCGGAAATGTCAAAATCAACATAGCTGAGTGCCGCGTCATTGGAAGCACCGTTATGTACCAGATAACCCCTACCGTTTACAAGACTGAAATTACTCTTATCAGCATTGAGAACACCGGTAATATTGGAGAAAGTCAAGTCAACGTAGTTTTTAGCCGGGTCATAAGCACGTGTTACGGTAGCCGCTTCCGCAGTAACCTGTTTCGGCTCAATTGTTGCGGTTACATCGTTGATTGTGATTTCGTAGTTTTTCTTTGCAATACCTGTCAGATATGCACCGGTTACGATAATGTCGTGATCGCCTGCTGCAGGACTTGCAAATTTATAGATAGCACTGTCAAGGTTTATATTGACGTCATCCGTGCCGATTCGTCCGACAATGGAAATTGTACCTGCGTCGATAGTTGCACTTGTCTTGCCGTCATAAACCTTATCACGAGCTGTGAAAGTTAAGTACAAGGGAGCCTTTTCAATGGTGAATGTGCCGAGATACATACCGGAAACAGCACCGTAGTAAGCGGATGAACCGATATTTACCGTAATGGCATAATCGCCTGCTGCCTTGGGAAGAGTGGTGGAGCCGTTATAGAGAACGGTAATGTCTCCGTAGCGAGGTTCTAACTTATACACAGCAATGTCGTGTGTTTGTCCGTCATATATGACATCGTCGGGAATTGTATAGCCAAGTTGTTCCTTAACGGGCTTGTCCATAGCCGCAGTAACCTTGTCGTCCGTTGTATAGGTACGAGAACCGGTATAACCCATTGTATCATCGCCTATCGCAACGACTGTAACGGTCTTGCCCTTATCGGCTTCCGTGAATGTATAGGTTGTTGCTGTATGAACAAGCACTCCACCGATATACCATTCGAATCTGTCGTAAGAACTGTAGCTTGTCGGGTTAAGTGAACTTGTTATAACGGCAACTTCTTCACCGACCATAAGAGAACCTTCAATTCCGGGGATACCGGAAACTTCTCTCGGGTTTACAACAACGGTAATGGTATGAGCAAGAGAAATATAGTTGTCGTTATGCGGAGTGAATATCATCTCAAAGTCATGAGAACCGTTAAACTGAGGAACAGCGTCGGGATTCTGGAATGCAAATATACCGGAAACACTTGAACTTCCTCCCATGACGCTTGCATCCGCAAGGCTGTCGCCGTTTACAACAGCAACTGTCGGCCATTCTGAAACAGTCGGGGTTGCCTTATTTACGGTAATTGTACCATGAGAAGGAACAAGAGCATAGTTCTGAGATGTGCAAGGAGCGACGTTAACATAAATTGCATATGTTTCATCAACGGGCTTGCCGGGAGTGTATTCGGTTGTAAGTCCCGGAGTACCTGTTACAAAATCGGAGGGATTTGAACCGTCGGAAAGTTTCCAACCCGTGATTTGATATGTGAGCGTGGGAATAGGATCTCCGTAAGTAACCGTCTTATTATCAGCAGTAACAGTAAGAATTGCCTTTGTTACGGTAAGTTTTCCGTTGACATACTGGAAGGTGTAGTAATCGTTATCTTCGGGAAGTTCAACAACTGTGATGGGATAACCTGCCGTGACAACGGGAGAACCTGCGGCATAAGTGGAAGTTAGGTTGATAACACCAACCTTATCGGCAACAGTGTCGCCTGCAACAAGACCGGTTGTTCTGTAACCGTAGGTCGGAGGATTGTTGCCGTATTCAACGGAAGCGTTATTTGCCTGAATAATAAGAACTCTCTTGTTTACACGAAGTACACAATCGGCAACTGAAGTAAATGTATAGTTATTTGCCATAAGTCCCTGAGACCAAGTGATGTTATAATCACCTGCAGGGTCGCCCTTTTCATAGCCGCCGTAGTCAACGATTGTCGGGAGATCACCTTGAAGAACGAAGCCTTCAGAAGTACATGTCTGACCGATAACCGTAATATATTCGGCTGTGGGGGATGAGGGATTTACATCGGTAAATCCGGTAAATGTATATGTAAATGCAGGAACATCATCACCATAAGAAATTGTAGGACTGGTTACGGCAACCATAATCTCTCTCTTTTGTACCGTAACTGTCAAAGTACGGGTGGCAGTTGCATAGTTAGTGCTGTCGGGATAGAAAGTAGCGGTATAGCCGTAGTTATTAACCTGAGGAACAATAGAAGCGGCATCCGTCGTAAACTTCCATACACCGGGAGTTTCGCCGTCGGCACTTGATGCAATAATTTCACCGTAGTGGTTAAACAATGTCTTTGTTGAGTCGTAAACAATTGTCGAAAGGGTGGGATTGGCAACCGTGGGAGCCTTCTGTAAAATGTCTACTCTCAATGATGTTCTGTTTGTAACAGTTTCAATTTCGTAGTTACCTGCTTTTGGACCGGAGAGAGTAGGAATGGAGAATGTTACAAGCAGGTTTTCACCGACATCTCCGGGAACACCTCCGGGAGGAGCAGCAACAGTACCGATAACGTTATTGACGATAAGGTCTGCACCTACGGGGTCAACCGCATTGACTACATGGTCATTGGGGAAGCGAACTGTAATATCCGCAGAGCCTTCAATATATGCTCTGTTATCGGCAACAGCCGTTACAACGATAAGACGCTTGACAATCTGCAAGTTGGAAACGGAATAAGTAACTGTGTAGTTGTCAAGGTCGCCCTGACCGGTAACTTCATAAGTGCCGACAGGCGTGGAGCTGGAATAGTCGCTCCAAACACCGCCAATCTTAACTACAAGACGCTCGGAGATTTCGGAAACAACAGCCGTCTTATAAGCCGGATTTGAACCGAATGCAAGTCCCATTCCGCCGATATTTACGTCATCATTTGAATAGGGGTTGTCTTCGCCGTAAGTATTCGTCTTTGCGGCGAAGGTTACGGTAATTGACCTCTTATTGGCTGTTACATAGACCTGCATGCTGGTAGGAGCAAAGTTATTAGCAGTAGAACCTGTGGGTGTCCAGTTAAGTGTTGCTGTATAAGTTCCGTCAACCGGAGCAACATAATGGTCGGGATTTGCAAATGAGAAAGTACCCGAGCCGGGAGGAACGGCACAAACTGCCGGGTCAACGGTTGCAGCATAATCGGAAATATTAATATCCGAGAGTTTTGCACCGTAAACAATTGTCTGAGTGGTCGGACCGGTCAATGTGGGCGTACGCTTGTTGATAATAAGTCGGAATGTATATGTACCGCCAAGAATATTTCTCGATCCTTGTGCGTTGTTGCAATATCTTGTATATGTGGTATCGGCAGGAATTGTTGCCTGTACGTAGAATGTTCCCGAATTGGTCGGAAGACCGGTATTCGGATATGTGCCTTCGACAGTACCCCAACTGTATGTAACCTGACGTCTGCCGTCATTTGCATACGCACAGTCATATCTGTTCGTGATATCCACGTCGTCATCCTGTAAATTGGGAGTTGTGCCTGCATCAAAGACCTTAAACTGGAAGTCAACATTGGGAATGGCAGCCCTGCCTGTATATGTCATGGAAACTTCCGTTGTCTGAGGCGTATAGATATTAAATTCCGAACCAATCTGAGCAACGTTTGCACGAACTCCGTTAGGTGCTTTCGGAACATAGTCAACAAAGATATACATAACCTTTGCAGAACCTGTCGAAGATGCAGGTGCTGACTGACCGTTTACTCTGACCGTTCCGTCGGCATTGTATGTAACCATCGTCCCCTGACCGGCATTGGTGTCAATATCGGCGGGAACACCGTAGGCACCTTCAACAACACGATAGTTTATACGAAGAACACGATAGTAGTAGGGGTTGGTGGGAACGGGAAGGTTTGCATCACTTATCGTTGCAACCGTGCCGTTGGGAAGATAACCGTTTGACGTTACTCCGTTGAGAACCGTACCGGTTGATCTATATGCATAACCGTCATCGTTAGTGCCGCTGCCGGCTCTTGTGTAAGATTTATAAATAGCATTTGCCGAAACGGTTGTGAAGAATCTGTATTTAACAACAACCTTATCGCCGGAGGGAGTTCCGCAAGAACCACCCACCATTGTGTTTGTGTGTCTGCCGCAGGTTACTTGATTACCGTTTTCATCATAGAATGTGGCATTATCCGCAGGGTTGGAAGTTACAGTTCTGTATGAATCAGATGAACTGGCAGATTGAGCGATGGTAATCATGCTGGAAGTTGTCTGACCGACCGCTGCCTCCTGAGTTGTGGGGGTAACGTTACCGCTGTCCCAATAGCCCTGATAAATGGTGGACACAACTTCAACGCCGGAACCGACTGTGGGAGCCTGACCGTAGAAAAGAACACCGACGCAGTTCATTGAACTTTGGTCAATTGAACCGCCCGAACCGTCAGGATTGGCATTATTATCATAGTAAGAAATATCCGTAGTGATTTCAACGTTATTAACGTTTGTCTGGTTGGACGTGGTGTAAAGACCGCAGGTGGTGTTGGATATACGAGATTTGTCAGGCTCACCGGATGTATCCAAGAAACCGACATAAGAATATGCTTTCCATTTCGGCTGTGCTCCGGTAGTGTTGGAAATTACATGTCCGCCGGGTGAATAAACCGCAATACACTTTGTGTAGTTGTAGGAGTTGTGCTTACCGAACACATAGCCTGTATAAACAGCTCTTGCATCAAGGTGTACATCAATATCACAGTTAACTGTTGCAGCACCTAAATTATAAATACCGAAAATATCAAATACAAAGTCGCAGTATTTTCCGGTCCCGAAATCGGCAAATTCATAATTCCACAAATTCTTGATATCAACATTTTTTCCGACATCAAGAGTTCCTTGGTTTCTGATAACGGCTACACAGACATAGTAAACCGGACCTTCTTTGTCAAGCTTACAGTTATCAGCAAGGTCAAACCAAAATTCAAGTTTACCGGTACCTTTGATATTAAGTGTACCTAAGTTATTGATTAAATAGTAGAAATGACAATCGGTTGATGAACCGTTTCCGGCGAAAGCAACATTGTGGTAATCGCCGTTTTTGGCACTGGGATTACCGATTGTCCATAAAATGTTATGACCGTTCATATCAAGATCAACGGTTTTTCCGTTCGGAACGGTAAGACGAGTAATATCGGCACCGTAGTCCGTGCCGTTTACCTGACCGTCCCAAGTAATATCTCCGCCGAGTTTAATCTCACCACCCGCAGAAAAAGCGTTGGCAAGAGCCTCTTTAGTTGTAACAACCGTAACCGCTTGGGCTTTCGGTGCCGTACCGATCATAAGGACCGGTATCGCAGTCAAAACCATTGCAAGACACATCAGTATTCCCAATGCTCTTGTTAATTTTAACCTGCTTTTAGGATTTGATAAGAGATTCATATTTATCCTCCTTATAAATAGACAATTTGATACGATACCAATATAACAAATTTTACAAGTTTTGTCAAGATATTTTATCATTTTGATACTTCTTTTAAAAGAAAATTTACACTTTGGCAAAATATTAGAACATAATATGTAACTTCCTTCAAACTTTTTCCACAAATTGTCAAAAAGTCATTTACAAAACTGTTTTTTCGTTGTATAATAACAGTGGTCTGTTTCCAAATCTGCAAATCCGAATGAAAAATTTGCAGATTCAGGGAAAATTGTTATTAGATTTTGTTTTTACATTAAGTAACACAGTAAAATGGAGAAAAAATATGGACATTTTAACAGCAAAACAACAGGTTATTGATGCCGGCTTACGCTTAGTCGAAACCGGTCTTATTGCCCGCACCTGGGGCAATGTCAGTTGCAGAATTGACAAAAATTCATTTGTCATCACTCCCAGCGGCAAGGCTTATGAGGATCTTACTCCCAAGGATATTGTTCTTGTTTCTATTGAAGATTGCAAGTATGAAGGCAATGTAAAACCCTCAAGCGAAAAGGGTATTCATGCCGCCTGCTATGCACATCGTCCCGACTGTAATTTCGTTATCCACACTCATCAAAAGAATGCTTCCGCAGTCAGCACATTGGGCTTTGAAATTCAGGACTTAAAGGGCAGGTCAAAGGAACTTATCGGGGATTATATTCCTCTTGCCGACTATGGTATGCCCTCAACCGGAAAGCTAAAAAAAGGTGTTGTCAAAGCAATTGTTTCCAGCGATTCAAGGGCAATTATTATGAGCCACCACGGTGCAGTATGCTTAGGTGCCGACAATGAAGATGCTTTCAATATTGCGGCAGAACTTGAAACAGTTTGCCTGCGTTTTATTATGCGTAAATACAAAAAAGCATCAGATCTTGCATTTGACGGATTTAAGAGCATTGCCGAATATGTAAATGAACGCACAAAAGTCCGCAATTATGCCGATGAATTTTCACATTTTAATTCTGTTCGTAAAGACAAAAGTTTTGTTATGACTCCTCATGACGGCGGAGAAAAATTGACGGTTGACCTATTTAACCGCGGCGGAATTTCTGAAGATACAAACACATCAATCGACCTTCACAGAGCCGTTTATAATGCAAGAAAAGATGTCAACGCCATTGTTCATTCCGACAATGAAACCATCAAGGAATTTTCAAAGACAAGTCGCACATTAAGACCTCTGCTTGACGATTTCGCTCAACTTGTAGGTGTAAGTTGCAAAACTGCAGTTTATGATGCAAACCAAAACAAGACAAGAAAAGTTGTCAGAGCATTAAGATGTAAGAATGCGGCTCTCCTCAGAAACAACGGTGCAATTTGTGTCGCGGGTGATGAATATGACGCAAAAGCTGTTGAAATGGTGCTTGAAAAGAATATCAACACCAAACTCACACACACCTTCTTCGGTCAGCCCGGCGGAAATATTTCACTCCTCGATTCTGCCATTATGAGACTTGTCTACAAGCTTAAATATTCCAAACAAAAATGAGCGGAAAGCTTATAGTCATCGAAGGCATTGACGGTTGCGGAAAAACCACACAAACCGCTTTGTTATGCGAAAGATTAGAAAGTTTGGGATATACAGTATTTAACACGAGAGAGCCTACCGACAGCGATTGCGGCAGGCTTTTACGTGCCGTTTTATCGGGCGATATTAAATCCGACACCCACGAGATGACAATTCTTTTTTCTGCCGACAGACTATGGCATAATTTAAGCGAAAACGGTATCAAAAAACACATAGAAAACGGTGAAATTGTTGTCTGCGACAGATATTACTACTCAACTTTTGCATATCAGGGTCTTGACGGAGATCTCGACCTTTGTATGCACTTAAATTTGGACTGTCCGAATATCAGAAAACCGGATATTTGTATATTTTTGGAAATGGAAACGGACGCTTGCCTGAAACGAATTTCCGATAACAGGGGAGCAGACGAAATTGAGATTTTTGAAAATAAAACTGCTCTCGACGGAATAAAAAACAGGTTTAATTTCGTATTTGAAAAAATAAAACACAATGAAAATATCGCCAGAATTGATGCAGATGCGTCAATTTCCGAAGTTCACGAGCGTATTTTTGACGAAATTTCGAAAATTTTGTAGTTTTTCGAAAATTTTTGTTTACAAACAGATTTTTTTGTGATATACTGTTCATAGGTATAATTATATAAAACTGTGTGAGGAGACAGAGTATGGCTAAATCTGAGAAAAAACTTGCCAAGAAACAGAAAAAGCTTGACAAGAAAGAAGCAAAGAAACTGAGAAAACTCGAAAATAAGCAGTATAAAATCGACAAAAAGGAACGCAAAAAGGCAATAAGAAAAGCGAAAAAAGCCGGAACTTACAAGAAGGAAGATTTTTATCCCGCCGATAACAGAATCCGTGTCGGTGTAGTCGGTTGCGGCGGCATTTTCAACGCTGCTCATGTTCCTGCATATTTCAAGGAAAGAAATCGTGTTAAGGTTGTTGCCCTTTGTGATATAATCGGAGAACGAGCCGAAAAGGCAAAGAAGAGATTTTTCAAGGAAGCTGATGTCTATACCGATTACCGTCAGATGCTTGAAGATGAAACCATTGATGTAATTGACATCTGCACTCCGAACTATCTCCACAGCATTATTGCCGTTGATGCACTTAATGCAGGCAAACACGTATTCTGCGAAAAGCCTGATGCGATAAATCCCGAAGAAGCCACAAAGATGTACGAAGCAGCCGGTGCAAACGATAAGATGCTCATGATTATGCGTAACAATCGTTTTAATCCGAACTCTCGCTACCTCAAAGAATATATCGAGAATGGTAACATGGGCGATATTTATGTCGCTCACACAAGATGGCTTCGCAGAAGAGGTATCCCCGGAAAAGGCGGTTGGTTTACCACCAAAGAATTATCCGGCGGCGGTCCGCTTATCGACTTGGGCGTTCATATGATTGACCTTGCAATGTGGTTTATGGACTTCCCGAAACCCGTCAGTGTTGCTTGCTCGGCATACAGCTGTTTCGGAGATTCCAATGTCTGCGACTCTGCAAACTCCCGATTCGGAGATAAGGTTGAGGGCGGAACATACAACGTGGAAGACCTCGTTATCGGTTCTATTCGTTTTGAAAACGGTGCCGTTTTACAGCTTGAAATCTCATGGGCATCCAATGTTGAAAAGGAAAGTCGCAGTGTAGAACTTCGCGGAACGAAAGCGGGTGCTACCTGGACAGGCAGCCATGTATATCTCTATGAAGAAAACAAAAAAAGCAAGCAGAAAACAAGACATGTTTCAGTCGCTCAGATTATTCCCGAACACGCAGAAAACATCTCCCACTTCTTTGATTGTCTTATCAACGGCGACACTCCAAACTATCAGATGTTTGAAGGCAATATGATGATGAAAATTATCGATGCTCTCTATAAATCCGCTGAAAACGACGGCAAAGAGATTGAAATTGACGTCTTTGAATAATTTTCTCCTCCTCCCCTTACGGACTTTCGTAAGGGGTTTTTTCTTTGTAAAAACAACTAATTTTTGAGCCGAAAAACTGAAAGTATTGACAAACAGCCACCAATATGATATAATTAAGCGTTGGTGAATGATATGAGAGTAATTTCAGGCTCCGCAAAAGGTCGCAAACTCATCACATTGGACGGCGATGAGATAACCCGACCAACCGGAGAAAAAGTAAAAGAAGCAATATTCAGCAGCATCCATTTCGACCTGCCCGACGCAAACGTTCTTGATTTGTTCGGCGGTTCGGGACAGATGGGAATTGAAGCTGTTTCAAGAGGTGCAAAGCACGCCGATATTATCGACAAAAATCGGGATGCCATTGCCGTAATAAATCAAAATGTCAAATCAACAGGTCTTGAAAAATCAATTACGGTGAAACAAAGTGACGCTCTATCCTATATTGAAAACACAAGGAACACTTATGATATTGCGATATTGGATCCTCCTTATGCCTCCGATTTGCTTCTTCGGATATTACCGCTATTGGTCTCAAAAATGAACGAAAACGGTATTATCATCTGCGAAACAGAAGCCGAGAATTTACCTGAAAATGTGGGGAATTTCGAGCTTTACCGAAAAAAGAAATATTCAAAAACCAATGTTTATCATTACAGATAAATTCAGATATTTTTCACCTTCTCAAACCCTGATTTAAATTTTACATAAAGGTGTCATTATGAGTAAAATCGCCGTATGTCCGGGATCCTTTGATCCGATAACCAACGGACATTTAGACGTAATACAACGTGCGTCGGGAATTTTCGACAAAGTCATAGTTGTTGTTATGTTCAATTACAAAAAGAGAAATTCAGCGGCATTCACGCCGGAAGAACGGGTTGATTTGATTCACCGCTCAACTGCCGATATTCCTAATGTCGAAGTCGAATTCTACGACGGCTTGCTTGCCGATTATGTCGAGAAAAAAGGTGCCTGTGCAATCGTAAAGGGACTTCGAGCCGTTACCGATTTTGAAGACGAATTTCAGCAAGCTCTTATTAACAAACGGTTAGCCCCGGGTGTCGAAACGATATTTATCGCTTCCTCCTCGGAAAATATGTTCCTCAGTTCGTCGATTATCAAGCAAATCTGCGGACTCGGAGCAGATATATCCCCTTTCGTGCCGACAGAAATTTTCGAAGATCTTAAAGCACGATTAAAACCGGAAAGGATTGATTAAAATGGCTTCACAAAAAACAATCGAAAATTTACTCTTACAAATCACAGACATTATCAATGACGGTCCGAAAGTTGCCTTCTCTTCTAACGTAAAGGTTGATCCGGAATCGGTAAATCAGGTTATTGAAGAAATCCGTGCCACATTACCGATGGAACTTGCTCAGGCAAAGGCAATCTGTACAGACAGAAAGAGAATTCTTGACACTGCAGCGGAAGAAAAAGAGTCTATCATTACTGCTGCAAAGACAGAAGCAAACCGTCTTGTATCCGTCGATGTAATCACCGTTGCCGCTCGTGAAGAAGCAGAGAGAATCCGCGAAGAATCCAATGCTGCTATTGCCAAGCAAGAGCAGGAAGCAGCGTCGTTAATCGAAACTCGTCTTGAAAACTGCAGAAAACAGTGCGACGATATGAAAAGACAGGTTTACGAGCTTATTATGAACAACCTTGCAGAAAGCGGTCAGATTGTTTCTACAACAATCAATGACTTAAATGCAGCTAATGCATCGCTTAACGGACGCAGAGAAGAACTTCGTAAGCTAATTGAAAGATTAAAGATTACAGAGGCTTAAACCTTGCAATTTGTTCCGTTCAATTCTCGCGACATCATGTGCAAAAATCCGTTTGGAGCAGTACAAGTCGGCGAGAAAATTCACTTTGTTGTTACGATGCCCCGAGATATGCATGTCCGAGGCATTCGTTTGATTTTTTCCGGCGACTGCAACGACATCGCTGAAATGTATTGGACAGGAACAAACGGAACCCTGGAGTGGTGGGACTGTGATTACACGCCCCGCCATTCGGGTCTTTTTTTCTATCATTTTGAATATGTAACGCCTTGGGGAACAAGTCGTATCATGCTAAACTCTTCCGGCTGCGGTACATTTACCAATACCGGCGATAAATGGCAACTTACGGTCTATGATGCCGATTTTGCCGCAAGCAATTTTATAAAAGGCGGTATTATCTATCAGATTTTCCCCGACAGATTCTGTAACTCGGGAAAAGAAAAAAAGAGTGTCCCGACAGACAGAATAATCCGCAGCGATTGGGGAAATACTCCCGAATGGCGTCCCGATATTCACGGCGAAATCAGGAACAATGACTATTTTTGCGGTGATTTAGACGGAATAACCGAAAAACTTGATTATTTAAGCAGCTTGGGAGTTACCGCAATATACTTAAACCCCATTTTTGAGGCACATTCAAACCACAGGTATGATACTGCAAATTACGAAAAAATTGATCCCCTTCTGGGAAATGAAGCTGATTTTGCCAATCTTTGCAATGAAGCTCATAAACGAAATATCCGTATCATCATTGACGGTGTTTTCAGTCATACCGGTGCTGACAGCATTTATTTTAACTTAAACAACAGATACGAAGGCGGAGCATATAATGATAAAAATTCCCCCTATCGCTCCTGGTATACCTTTTTCGACGACGGCAGTTACGAAAGCTGGTGGGGATTTGAAACCCTCCCCGAAGTCAACGAAACCGAGCCGTCTTATATTGAATATATAACCGAAGAAGACGGAATAATTGACAAATGGATGCAACTCGGAGCTGACGGCTTCCGTCTTGATGTTGCCGACGAACTTCCCGATAAATTTATTGATAAAATACGCATTGCGGTCAAAAGAAACAATCCCGATGCCTATTTATTGGGAGAGGTCTGGGAAGATGCTTCCAACAAATTCAGCCAGAACCATTTTCGTCGTTATCTTCTGGGAAAACAGCTTGACAGTGTAATGAATTATCCCTTCCGTCAGGCGATAATTGATTTTGTCAAAACGGGCAGAGCTGAAGATTTTATGGAAAGCGTTGTAACGATATGCGAAAATTATCCGAAAGAAGCCTTGGACACCTTGATGAATCATCTGGGGACGCACGACACTGCACGGATATTAACCGCCGTTTCCGACGTAAATCACGAATCGATGAGCCGTTACAGATTATCAAACTTAGCGTTAACGTCTAACCAAATCAATACCGCAAAAAGACGGCTAAAAGCCGCAATAGGTCTGCAATATACCCTGCCCGGCGTTCCTTCAATTTACTATGGCGACGAGGCGGGCTTGCAAGGCGGAAAAGATCCCTTTAACAGAGGCTGTTTCCCCTGGGACAATATCGACACCGACCTTTACGAATACTACAAGATATATGGTGAAATCCGTAAAAATCCTGTTTTTGAAACGGGTGAATTTATTCCTATCTCCGCCATGCTCGGTTGCGTCTGTTTTGCTCGAAAAAGCGAAACGGGAGAATATGCCGTCGTAATATCGAATATGAACAACCACGAAATCCATTACACTTTGCCAAATCGTTTTTCAGGACAAACTGTTCCCGTTGCAGCCTGTTCTACGGTTGTAATACAATAAAAGGAGCAAATTTATGAAAAAATTCGCAACTGTTATCCTTGTCCTTACTCTCATTTTTTCTGTAGCCTTAACTCCTGTACATGCAGATGATTATTGGGAAGTCTTGCTCGGCGACTTAAACTATGACGGCTTTGTAAAGCCGACCGATGCAAGAATCTGTCTTCGCTATGCTCTGGCTCTTGATATTCCGTCATCAAACGACCTGATTGTCGGCGATGTGACCAATGACGGACAACTTAAACCAACCGATGCGAGATATATTTTGCGTTATGCTTTGGGGCTTGACAATATGTTCCCCATCGGCACGTTAACTTGTTATTTAGACATTCCGGCCGATAATCCGAACTATCCCGAAAATCCTGACGATACAGTTAAAAATGATTTGTTAAACGCTGCTCCCGATGACAATCTTGAAAAACTTGATGCAAAGGGAGTTTATGAACATGCACGGAAATATACCGTTGAGGTATATGCCGATTGCGGCTATTCCTATTCGACCGGCTCCGGTTTCTTTATATCAAAAGACGGCTTGCTTATTACAAATTATCATGTAATTGAAGGTGCACAAAACATAACCGTTTTCGACTACAACAACAATGTTTTCCCCTGTAACCGCATTTTAGGCTACTCTGCCGGATTAGATATTGCAATTTTGAAAGCGGAAACCGAAGTTGAAACCGAATTTGCCCCTCTCTCTTTTGACTATGCAACCGCCGATACAATTTACACTTTGGGCAGCTCAAAGGGTCTGACAGATACGTTTTCAGACGGACTTATCTCAAATACCGCACGCATTCTTGAAGATGTTCATCCGACACTTGAGTTTATCCAGATTACCGCACCAATTTCTATGGGCAACTCCGGCGGCCCTTTGATTGACTCTTACGGCAGAGTTATCGGCATAAATTCAATGACCTATAACGAGGCTCAGAATATTAATTTTGCAATCCCGCTTAAATATGTCGCCTATCTTGACATTTCAAACCCGATTACGGTTGAAGAATTTGCGGAAGAAAATAGCGGAAGCATTGATATTGATATACCCGACCTTGACGGAAATGCTGAATTTTATCAGTCCGAAACTGATCTTTACATGATGCCCGGCTCAACGGCATTGATTATATGTGCTATATACACCTCCGACGAAGACTTCACTCTTATGGCAAAGGTTCGCGATCCCGATGCTTCCGTACTTATCCAATGGAGTCAATGGCTCGGCGAATATATCATCCTCTTTGTTACTGCGTACGACTACGGCGAAACATATATTGATTTCTACCTTGAAGAATATCCCGATGATGTCTTTGGCTCTGTGTATGTCAATGTATCCGCTATGGGCAGCGAAACTTATATCGGCGAAATTAACATTCCCGATTTCGGTGCTCTTTTCGGAGTTATTCCTTACGAAATATATGCATCCGATGACTTTTCAGCAATTGATATCTGGTATGCTGCCGACTTCGTTGATGCCAGGGGATATGACTTAGACTATGTTATCAATACATATTTCGATATGCTCTACAGCTATAACTTCAGCTATGTACAGACACTCTATCCTGATTCAGAAACCACTTTATATGAGTTTTTCTGTGCGGAAACCGGAGTTCGCCTATGGCTTTGCTACCTCGAAAATGAAGAAGGCTATGCTGATTTCGGAGTTCTTTATCAGTACGAAGGTGTAGGCTGATTATGAAAATTTTGTGAATTTTCGTTTTCCCTATTGAAATTTGCAAAAATGTGTGTTATACTTATTGCATATAATACAACATTCTGGAGGTTGTTTTAATGAAAAAGTTTAATATAGTAACTGCTGTTGTTATTGTTATCTCCCTTTTAGCCTCTTTAGGTGCTACTTTTGTTCTCGCCGCCAACCCCGCTTTTGCTCGTGGTGACGTAAACCGTGATGGCAAAATCAAACCTACTGATGCTCGTCTGGCTCTTCAGGCTGCACTAGGATTGGTGGAAATCGACGAAGAACAATTCCTTATTGCCGATATGAACGGCGATGGAAAAGTCAAAACCACTGACGCTGTTACTATACTCAGAATAGCCCTCGGCATGATTGATGCCGAAGAGTATACATGGCCGGCTGAAGAAGAACCCACAGAAGCTCCGACTGAGCCTCCGACCGAACCGCCCACAGAACCAGCTACCGATGCTCCGACAGAAGCTCCCACGGAAGCTCCTTCAAAAGTGAACTATGGTCCCGAAGGCAAAGTTCCGACCATTGACGTTAACGAGTTTTAATCTCTCTGACAGATAAGGACAGCCTCGCATTTTGCGGGGCTGAAAGTGATTTAAGATGAAAAACAAAACATTAACCGTGCTTTGTGCATTTATAATTATATTTGCCATGATATTTGTATTCAGCTCTTGCAAAAAACTGGAAAACAACGAAGATCCCTCAACCGGCATGTCGGAAGAAAAAACTACTGCAAATACTCTTTCTTCAGAATTTATTGACGACACAACCGAGAATACTACTGAGCAAACAAATGCAAGCGAATCTGCAACAGAAAACCAGAGCGAAACAATAAGCGGAAAAACCGAAACTCAGCCTGCAACCGCAACCGGCACCACCGCAGCCGCGACAAGCTCTGTCCAGCAAACTTCAAAACCCGCCGAAAATACCACCGCAAAAAATAAGATTGACTATTCACTTGAACCAGTTACCCCCACCGTTAATCTTGACAGTATTGACCGTAAGATTATTACCGACTACTACGTAAACGGAACTTTTCTTACAAACGGAGCAAATCCCGTTAACATTGAAGCCGCCTCTGACGGCAAAACTATTTTCATGCACTCAAATATTAACGGAGTTGATACCGGATTTATCCTTCCACACAAGATTACCGGTTCGTTATATATTATTAACTATGAGAAGAAGCAATATCTTTCCATGTCGTCATCTTTGATGAGTATCGCGGGGATGAAAACCGAAGATCTTATTGATGATGATACTTTCGATTCGTTCACTGTATATGAATTCAATTCATTCGGAAACACAAAACCGCAACTCGTGAATGTCGGCAACGAACAATGTCTTAAATACGGCTATATTGACGGAGATTCTTATGCCTACTTCTTCTTCCGTTCCGGCGAGAAAATTCCGTGCAGAATGGAAATAATACCAAAATCGGACAGCGGCGATTCCCTTACCATCAAGTTTAATTCGGTTATCACATCATCCGACGGCTACTTAACTCCCCCCGCTGATTTTCAGGAAATAAAATTCTCCCTTGCCGATATGGATGCCGCAATGGCATTTATGGAAGATATGGGAATGTAATCTTTATTAAATTGTTCTACGCATAAACCATTAAGTTGTGATGATTGTAGAAATTATTATTAACTCTTATTTGCGAGATAAGGGAAATTATAAAAATTGAGGAAATGGAGGTCATAAACGATGGGAACAGTAGTTATGTCCAGTCAACAATTAAGCTTCTTTAATGAAATAAATAAAGAAGATTACCAACTAAATGAATTTACGGATGTTAAGAATGTAGTTCCCAAGAAAAGTTTTACTTCCTTAGAATTATTTGCCGGAGCCGGAGGAATGGCTCTCGGAATGGAGAATGCGGGATTTGAAAATCTTGCAAATGTAGAAATTGATAAGGATGCTTGTGATACCCTCAGAAATAACCGACCTGATTGGTTAGTAATAGAAGATGACATTAACGTTGTTGCCCAAAAGGGAATGAAAAATTATATTGATTACGATCATGAAATTGATTTAATTTGTGGCGGTATACCTTGTCAAGCATTTAGTTATGCAGGAAAAGGCAAAGGGTTTGCTGACACTCGCGGGACTTTATTTCATCCCATGTCGCAAATTATCAACGAATTAAAACCGAAAACATTCATATTGGAAAATGTCAGAGGGCTTACAACCCACGATCGCGGAAGAACCTTGGAAACCATGATTGAAGTATTTGAAGATTTAGGATATGAAATCGTTTGGAATATCTTAAATGCATGGGATTATGACACGGCACAAAAAAGAGAACGAATGTTCATGGTAGGCATACGAGATGATTTAATAAGAAAGCAACAATATACATATTGTTACCCTGAAGCCCAAGAATACAAACCTGTATTGAGGGATATTCTGCAAAATGTCCCTGATAGTGAAGGAAGAGAATACAGCAAAAAAAAATATAATGTTATGAAATTAGTTCCTCCCGGAGGTTGCTGGGTAGATTTACCGGAAAATGTTGCAAAAGAATATATGAAAGGATCATACCATTTAGGTGGTGGTAAGCGTGGTATGGCTCGCAGAATGAGTTGGGATGAGCCTTCATTGACTCTGACAACTGCTCCCGATATGAAACAGACAGAAAGATGCCATCCGGAAGAAACAAGACCTTTTACTATAAGAGAATATGCAAAAATTCAATCTTTCCCGGACGATTGGATATTTTCAGGAGGAATTACGTCTCAATATAAACAAATTGGAAACGCAGTACCGGTTACTTTGGCAAAATATATGGGATTAAGCATGATAAGGTACTTAAATCAATTTTAAAGGTGTGTCGGAATGGGATATAATTTAAGATTTATTAAGCAAGAGGATTTTGAAAAACATGTTGAAAATACTCTAAATCAGTATAGAGATACGCTAAAATCCATGAATTTGAAAGAGTTTAACAAAAACATAATAGACCCTATAAAATTGCTGTTTGACAAAAATGTCATGCAGGAAAGTTTTGAAAAACTAATTAACATGGAAATATACAGGCAACGAGACAAAACAAATACAAATGCTATCGGATATTTTCATCAGAATATGTTCAAATATATAAAAAATTGTGAAGTTCCAAATTCAGGGTGGGATATAATTTATAAGTCGCCGAATACAAATAATATTTATTATGTTGAAATGAAAAATAAACATAATACAATGAATAGTTCTTCAGCAAGCAAAACCTTTATGAGAATGCAAAATCATCTTCTAAATTCTGAAGATAGAGAAAACAGTATCTGTGCATTAGTGGAAGTAATTGCAAAACAGTCGCAAAACATACCTTGGGTAGTTACACTTGATAAAGAAAAACAACAATCAAACGAAAGACTAAGAAGAATTTCAATCGATAAGTTCTATGAAATCGTAACCGGCGAGAAATATGCTTTTAGAGATATGTGCTTACAATTGCCTAAAACAATTGAAAAAATTATTGAAGCAAATGAGTCTTTACAAATTGAGAATGATACTGTCCTTAAAGAACTAAATAATTTGGGGAAAGATAAATCTATAGCCTTATATAAATTGGCATTTGAAACATACGAAGGTTTTAACTTTTTGTAAATATAAAAATATCCGCTCAGTCTTTTGACCGGGCGGATATTTTTGTGCTGTTTTTTAGTATGCGACACCCCAATAGAGCATCTTGTCTGCTTTTTTGCCGCAACAAACACAGGTATCGCTAAGTTTTTCCTGATCAAACGGAATACAACGGGAACCGACGCCAGTGAGCTCTTTAACCTTGTCTTCACAAGCTTCATCACCGCACCACATTGCTTTAATGAAGCCGTCTCCGTTCTTTTCAATGCAAGCCTTAATCTCGTCGATTGAAGTGCATGCGTGAGTGTGTTGTTCCATATTTTCAAGAGCCTTGTTATAGATTGATTTAGCAAGATCTTCAAGAAGCTCTGCAACTTTTGTTTCAAGTTCATCAAGGGATACAAAATATTTTTCGCGGGTATCTCGGCGAACCAAGACACATTGATTTTTCTCAATATCCTTAGGGCCGATTTCAAGACGAAGCGGAACACCTTTCATCTCATATTCGGCAAACTTCCAGCCGGGCTGTTTGTCGCTTAAATCAATTTTTGTCCTGAATTTCTTTTCAAGACGTTCCTTAATCTCGGTTGCCTTCTCAACAACGCCTTCCTTGTGGGAAGCAATGGGAATAATAATAACCTGAATCGGAGCAACTTTCGGAGGCAGAACAAGACCGTTATTATCACCGTGCGACATAATAATCGCACCGATAAGACGGGTTGTCGTTCCCCACGAAGTCTGGAAAGGATATGTCAATTTATTGTCTTTGTCGGTAAATTTTATATCAAATGCTCGTGCAAAACCGTCTCCGAAATAGTGGGAAGTGCCTGCCTGAAGTGCTTTTCCGTCATGCATAAGAGCCTCTATGCAATAAGTAGACTCTGCTCCTGCGAACTTGTCGCTCTCGGTCTTTTTACCCTTAACTACGGGCATATTGAGAACATTTTGACAAAATTCGGCATAGACATTTAACTGCTGTTCGGTTTCTTCAATGGCTTCCTCAGGGGTTGCGTGAATGGTATGACCTTCCTGCCACAAAAATTCGCGGGTACGCAGGAAAGGACGGGTTGTCTTTTCCCAACGAACTACGCTGCACCACTGGTTATATAGTTTTGGCAAATCTCTCCAAGACTGAACAATATTTTTATAATGTTCACAGAAAAGAGTTTCTGAGGTCGGTCTGACACAAAGACGCTCTGTAAGAGGTTCACTGCCGCCATGAGTAACCCAAGCGACTTCGGGAGCAAAACCTTCAACGTGATCCTTCTCTTTTTCCAGAAGCGATTCGGGAATAAACATCGGCATATAGACGTTTTCATGACCATAAGCCTTGAAACGAGCATCCATTTCTTTCTGCATAAGCTCCCAAATTGCATAACCATAAGGACGAATTACCATACAGCCCTTAACGCCCGAATAGTCAACAAGGTCAGCTTTTAAGACGACGTCAGTATACCACTGAGCGAAATCGTCCTCCATATTTGTAATTTCCTGAACTAATTTTTCTTTTGCCATAATAATTACCTATTAAAATTTTACTCCTGCTTTTTCAAGTTCCGTTCTTAATTCCGAGCTGTCTGAATTTTGAGAAGTATAGCAAATTCCATACATTCCGCATTCAACAGCAGCATCAATATTTCTTTGCACATCGTCAATAAATACGCATTCTTCCGGAACTAAATCAAAAACCTCAAGGAACTTTTCATATATCTCTTTTTCTGGCTTGAGCAATTTATAATCACTCGATACGAATTTCCCGTCAAAATGACGCAAAGCTGTGATTTTCTTTGAATATTGATAAAAGTCCTGTCCTGCATTTGATAAAAGATAAATCTTATATCCCGCAGCCTTTAACTGTCCGATAAATTCATCCATCCATTCAAATACCGGCATCTGCATTTCTCCGAAACATTCATCAATAAGAAGGCGTCGGATAAACGACTTTAAGTGTCCGGGGGCAATGTCAACAAAACGATTGAAACTGTCCTTTGTAACCGTTCCTCTGTCATACTCCTGCCACTCCAAAGAGCCGAAAACTTCCTTTTTCATAAACTCGCGGTCGGACTCATCAAGAATATTGTTATTGTCCAAGACAAGGTCGGGGTCGTAACTTAACAAGACACCGCCCATATCAAAAACTATATTTTTAATCATTTTTGGCTGTCAATATAATTGACAAAATCACCGACTGACTTGAAGCCTTTTGCGGCTTCATCCGGAATTTCAATGCCGAATTCATCTTCGGCACTCATAATAATATCGACAACATCAAGACTGTCAATATCCAGATCTTCAAGTCCGGATTCAAGAGTAATTTCGTCAGCATCAACATCAAGCAATTCGGAGATAATATTTCTAAGTTTTTCAAAAGTCATAACACAAAACCTCATCTTATGAATTAAAAAGGGGAGACCGCCGCCTCCCCTGCCGTTTTTCTTATTTCTTCTTGAACATCTCGAACAAGTCGGAGAAGTCATCTTCTGCGAAACCGCCGCCAACCTTTTTCGGAGCGGGAGCTGCTACGGGAGCGGTAGCCTGATCAGGAAGCTCATTTGCAAATTCACCAAAACCTGTAGCAATAACAGTGATGCTCATTTCATCATCAAGGTCATTGTCGATAGAAACACCGAATATGATGTTTGCATCGGGATTTGCCTTTTCATGAACGAGGTTGGATGCTACATCAACTTCATCAAGCGTCATATCGGGTGAACCTGTGATGTTAATAATAACACCCTTTGCACCATCAATAGTTGTTTCAAGCAATGGACTGGAAACAGCGGCAGTTGCAGCCTGAATGGCTTTTTCTTTACCGTTTGCTTTACCGACACCCATATGAGCATGACCTGCATCTTTCATTACAGAAGTTACGTCGGCAAAGTCAAGATTGATAAGACCGGGAACCTTGATTAAGTTCGTAATGGAAGTAACTCCCTGACGCAACATTTCGTCTGCAACGATAAAAGCATTTGCAAAAGTAATCTTCTGATCACTGACTAATTTAAGACGCTCGTTGGGAATAACGATAAGGCTGTCCACGTTTGCAGCAAGTTCGGAAATACCGACTTCAGCCTGTTCCATTCTGTACTTACCTTCAAAAGCGAAAGGCTTTGTAACGATACCGACGGTAAGAACACCCATGGATTTAGCCATTTTCGCAATAATGGGAGCAGCACCCGTACCTGTTCCGCCACCCATGCCGGCTGTGATGAATACCATATCAGTATCCTGTAAAACTTCGGCAATTCTTTCTTCGCTCTCTTCGGCGGCCTTCTTACCTATCTCGGGCTTAGCACCTGCACCCTGACCGGCTGTCAGTTTCTCGCCGATCTGGAGCTTTGATGTAGCAGCAGACTTAACAAGAACCTGCTTGTCGGTATTAACTGCAACAAATTCCACGCCACGGACATTTGCTTCAACCATACGATTGATTGCGTTTCCGCCGCCGCCACCGACACCAATAACTTTTATCTTGGTAACTTCTTCGATTTCATTGGAAATTTCAAATGCCATAATATTTCTCCCTTATAGGTATTTTTCTAATTATACTATTCTATTATACTATATACAATAAAATTTTGCAATAGTTTTTTTACTGATTTTTTAACTTTTTTTGAATTATCCCTCGCCAACATCGGTTTGGGTTTCGGTAATCAGGTTTCCGTCAACATCCGTAACGGTTTGCGGAATGGTTTCATGTGTAAGGTCTCCGACAATTGCCATGCCCTCTCTCGAAACAAAATCAATCAATCCGGTCATCCTTGTGCTTTTTTCCCGCTTAATTGCCTCAGAAAGCATAGACATTTTCCTGTCCATTTTTTCAACTTTTCCGAATCGGATTTCATATTTTTCTCCGCCATCTCCCAAATAATGCATAGTTATATTCGGATACTGACGAAGGTCATAAATATTTATTCCTTCAATTTCATAAGAACTGATATATTCATGTGTTTTTTGAACCGCTTCCCATTGAAGCATTTCTTCATCTTTTATAGCAGAATATCCCGTTTCGCTGTTTGAGCTTAATCCCAATATTACGGGAATTTCGGGTTTTTCAATCAGTCCGGTTTCAAGCAGTTTGCCGTCATTATCCAGAAGACAATAGTTAAGTTCAGCAGTCCACAGACAGAAAGTCGCTTCCTGTTCCTCGACGGTTATTGTAATCGTATGAGCATGTTGCGGTTGAATATGAACATCTCTTATATATGGCAGCATTTGTTCGATTTGTTTTTCAACCTTTGAATAACCCCTGAACCGGAACAAACTGTCTCCGACAGCAATTCCCGATGCCGCTATAACTTGAGATGTTGAGTATCTGAGATTGCCTTCAACGATTATATTGTCTTCGCTTTCAACCACAAAAACAAAAATCCCCAGACATATCTTAACGATAACCAAAATTACAGCAATGACAGAAATGATTGCAGAAGCCATCATTCGATTTCTGCTCTTCTTTTGTTTCTCAAGGTTTGTTTTTATCTTGTGATTCTCGGATTTTCTGCCATATTCCATTTCGTATCAGCTCATTCCAATATCTCGTTACAAATTTTTTCCTTGGCATCAAGTTTTGCCATTTTCTTTGCATTAAAGCCAATTCGGGCTAATTTTTCCCTGTCATTGAGAAGGTCGTTGACCGCATCAATCAGCTTGTTCGCCGTCAAATCTTTTTCTTCAAAAACAATTGCAGCATCATTGTTTACCAACGCCATTGCATTATGATATTGGTGATTTTCGGCAACATTCGGTGACGGAATAAGAATTGCCGTCTTTCCCAAAGCCTGAATCTCGGACAAACTTGACGCACCCGCACGGGAAATAACTATATCCGCCGCCGCCAGACAATCCGCCATATCATAAATGTATTCACGAACATCAATATTTTCAGCCGTCAGATCAACTCCCTTTTGACTTAATCTCTCGGGAACCCATTTCCCGTACTGTCCGTAGCCATGAATAAAATGAACTTCATCCTTGTGTTTTGCAACAATCAGTTCAACCATAACCTCATTTATCGTTCTCGCTCCGAGCGAGCCGCCGGTTGAAAATATAAGCGGTTTGTCATCAAGACCGAGTTTTTTTCGGGCAGTCTCCTTGTCAGCATTGATAATTTCATCACGAATAGGCAGACCGGTTACGATGGGTTTGTTTTTCGGACTCATCAGTTTTGAGGCATCTTCAACAGTCAAAAGCGTCTTGTCAACCAATTTTGCAAGTGCTTTGTTTGCGATACCGGGATAGGCGTTTTGCTCATGAATAAGTGTTTTTATTCCCTTTTTAGCTGCGGCACGAACAACCGGACCGGATACATATCCACCGAAACCGATAACAGCATCGGGCTTAAATTCTTTAAGCAATTTCCTCACTTGGAAGAACGAAAGCATTAAATAAACTATCGTCTGAATATTTCTGAAAATATTCTTAATCGTAATTTTTCTCTGAAAACCACTGATTTTTATAGTTGTAAAATCAAAGCCTGCGGCGGGAACCAATTTGCTTTCCATTTTATCCGCAGTTCCTACAAAGAGAATATCAGCATCCGGACAACGTTTTTTCAGTTCCTGAGCAACCGAAAGTGCGGGGTTAATATGACCGCCGGTGCCACCCGCTGCGAATAATACTTTCATGCTCTCCGTCTTCCTTCTGCGTAATTCTTTCTTGCTATCCCCATAATTATTCCGACTTCGGCAAACTGTATCCACAATGACGAACCGCCTTTACTGATAAAAGGAAGAATCATTCCGGTATTTGGGAATATCGACAAGTTTACTCCTATATGGACAATAACCTGAAAAAGGAAATGAGTAACAATACCGATAATAATATATCTGTCACGAAGCCGGTCGCATTTGTTCATTACCTTAATCGCGTAATATGCAAAAGCACCGTAAAGGAAGCAAATAAAGGCTGCCATCAACAATCCGCCCTCTTCACAGATAATCGAAAATATCATATCCGATTCAAGAACGGGGACATAAAACCGTTTCATCATTGACTGTCCGAAACCGACTCCTGTCAATCCGCCGCGACCTATGGCAGTCAAGGCATTTACAACCTGAACGTTGTCCGATACATGAAAGCGTCCGTAAATCTTTGATGCAATATTGCCTATTATAGGAATACCCAAATTTTCAATGGCTTCATGCTTGAAATAAAAAATCGCAAACATACCGGCAAGCAATATCAATGCAGAAAGTGTTATCAGCTTAACCTTTGCATTGCTGTATGAAAGCAATATCATCACTATACCGATTACGGCGATAACAATCGCTCCGCTGACATGGTTGCCCAAAACAACTAACCCTGCAAACATACATACAACAAAAAGCATTCTCAGGGCAGAAACTACCGCATTGTTATTTCCCTTTGCCGGATTATATATTTCCACTTCCGAGTTTTTCATCAAGGCTTTTGTTCTTAACCTTAAACTCGTAATCATGTCATCTTCTTCGTTTCTCTTATACGGAATTGATATTCTGTTTTTCGGCACTTTCAAGTCATTCAGGCGATAATAATCCTGCTCGGCGGCAACCGCCAGATAAAAGATAAGTGATAGTTTTGCTATCTCCGAAGGCTGAAAACTGAACAGACCGGGAATAGGTACAGAACGGGCAAATTCCTGACCGGTAAGCTGTCCTCCTATACAAACCGCACCCAAGCCCACTGTCATAATAGCAAATATTAAATATGCCAGTTTCCGGTATATATCAGGATTGACAAATGACGAGAAAAACATCAAAACAATTCCCAAAAGACCGTTTAATAATTGGCTTTTTACGGTGCCGAATATATCAACATTTTTGGTCGGATCGAGCAGTGTGGCATTTGAAGTTCCAATCAGAACCGTATAGGCACTTATAGAGAATAAATAGGCAATACCGATAATGAAAAGTGTAAAAACAACCACCATCAAGCCTGTTTCAGTCTGACGGTATTCACGATAGGGAAGAAGAAAACTCTTTTCGACAAACGAAACAGTTCTTTCAAGTCTGCCCCCGGACACTTGTTGTTTTCGTATATTTTCCATTTATACCTTTCCCGTACCTGCAAAATTCAAGGCAGAAAGTTGACAAAAAACGCTTTTGAATAGGTAAAAACTTCTGTTGCCTCACATACTTTACTATTATTTAAGTCTTCCGAACCAACAAATCAAGATAGCAATGATACAGCCGATGGCATTTACAATACAAAATCTCGCACAAATCTGTTTTTCCGTCCAACCGCTCTTTTCAAAATGATGGTGAATGGGAGCCATTTTGAATATACGCTTGCCTTTTGTGATTTTGAAATATCCTATTTGGATAACATCACTCATAAATTCGATTACATATATTATTCCTATTAAAAGAATAAGCCACGGAGCATCAAGACAATAAGCCAAAGCAACAACCATACCGCCCAAGAAATTTGAACCGATATCGCCCATAAATACTTTTGCCGGATTCCAGGTCCAAACTAAAAATCCTGCCAATGCACCGAACAATGCGGCACAAAGAAGGGATACTCCGAAAAGGTTACGCATAATTGCAACAACACAAAAACCTGCAGCTGCGGTCATCGTTACCGAAGAACAAAGTCCGTCAATACCGTCCGTAAAGTTAACCGCATTAACCGTCGCATATAAGGCAGCCGCACCGATAATCCAGAAGAAAAATCCCGTTTCGACATTTCCGTAAAACGGAACAAAAATATATGTCGCACCTGAATGATGGAGAGCAAATAAATATGCACCGATAACAAGAATCTGTGCTATCGTCTTTTGAACAATGGAAAGACCTTGGTTGCGTTTTTTTGCGACTTTTATATAGTCGTCCGCAAAACCTATCAAACCGAAAGCAAGAGCCATCAGCAAACCGCCGATAAGCTTAATTTTCATCTGATCGTTGCCCATAGGCTCATCAAGAAGGAAGTGAGCAGAGGCAAATCCGGCGATAAGAGAGAGAACAACAGATACAATAAACATTATACCACCCATTGTGGGGGTACCCTGTTTGTTTTTGTGCCAGGAGGGACCTATATCAAGAATCGTCTGACCGAACTTAAGCTTATGAAGCAGGGGAATTATTAAATATCCCAAACCAAACGAAATTCCGAAAGATACCACAACGGCAAGTATAATGATTACTGCGGATGTCATACTTCACCGAACACCTTTTCTATTACCGTTTCCATCTTCATTCCACGGGAAGCCTTGAACAAGAGAACATCTCCCTCGCGGATTTCTTTTTTAATAGCCTTGCTCAAACTGTCCGAATCCTTAAATGAACGAACATCGGGAACGCCGCCACGCTTTGCAGCCTGAGCAATACCCAAAGCCTCCTCGCCGTAAGTAAAGAGTAAATCAACCTCATTTGATGCGGCATAATATCCGACATCTGCATGGGACTGAGCCGAGAAAGAGCCTAATTCAAGCATATCTCCCAAGACGGCAATCTTACGTTCTCCCTGCATTCCGCGAAGAACGGTCAGGGCTGCGGAACATGCCTCGGGACTTGAATTATAACAGTCAATTATACGGGTAATTCCGTCTTTTTTAACCACTTTCTGTCGCATTCCTGCAGGAACATAATTTGCGATTCCCTTGATTGAATCCGCCAGATCGACACCCAAGAGATGACTAACTGCAATGGCGGTCAATGCGTTATAAACATTGTGATATCCTGCCGCGGGAACAAAAACTTCCGCTGTTTTCCCGAAAGCATTTACAACAAAAGTTGTGCTGTCAGCAGCAGCCTCCATGGACACCGCATGTACATCTGCTGTCTTATTCGCAATACCAAAAGTAACAACTTTATAGTCAGGCAAATCAACATTTTGAAGTATATCATTGTCAATATTTATAACAAGTGGGCTTCCCGGTTTCATTCCCTTCGTGATTTCAAGTTTTTCTTTTAATATTCCCTCCCGGGAGCCTAAAGTTTCAATATGTGCCGTTCCGATAGCCGTAATAACGCCGATTGTCGGACGAAGAATTTCGGTCAATATTTTCATTTCTCCGTGAATGGAGGTAGCCATCTCCAAAACGGCAGCTTCATAATTTTCATTAAGATTAAACAGCGTCGACGGCAAACCAATCGTGTTATTCAGATTACCGACATTTTTTAACGTATTATATTTCGTTGAGATGGCATAAGAAATCATCTCTTTCGTGGTAGTTTTCCCAACCGAACCGGTAACTCCGATAACGGGAATATCAAACTGATTACGATAATAAGCCGCCAGTTTACGCATCGCCTCGTGAGTATCTTCAACATAAATCGCAGGGAAGTCGGTTTTAAATGTATTCTTCACAATTGCACCGACAGCACCTGTCCCTTTGAGAGAAGAAACAAAGTCGTGACCGTCAAAATTCGGACCTTTTAATGCAATAAAAATTCCGCCCGCTTTAATGTCACGAGAGTCCGAAAAGACGGTCGTAAATTCCCCGTCATAATTTGTATAGCCTCCGACCGCTGCCGCAGCCGTTTTGAATGTCATTTTCATAGCACGTTCCAGTATTAAATTATATTTGCAATAATCTCCCGGACAACTTCTCTTTCATCAAAGTGAATTTTACCGGTATTCAATATCTGATAAGTTTCATGTCCCTTTCCGCAAAGCAAAACGATATCTCCCTTCTTTGCCGCCTTTATTGCATCGGCAATCGCAGCTTTCCGGTCAGGATCTGCTTTAACATTTTTCTGATTTTCAATACCCGCCAATATATCCTCAATAATCATATCCGGATTTTCCGTTCGGGGATTGTCAGAGGTTACAAAAACTTTATCGCTAAGTTCGGCTGCAATCTTTCCCATTATCGGACGTTTGGTCTTATCCCTGTCGCCGCCGCAACCGAAGACTGTCAGGATTTTTCCCTCTGCAAATCTGCGTACGGCTTTCAATACATTTTCAAGACTGTCGGGAGAATGTGCATAGTCAATTATAACTGTAATTTCCGTTTCTGTCGGAACTATTTCCATTCTGCCTTTTACTCCGTGAATTTTCTTTGCAGCCCACACAACCTGTTCAAATGCTATGCCGCATTCAAGTGCTGCGGCAATCGCACCCAAGGTATTGTATACATTGAACTCCCCGGCAACAGAAATAGAAATCGCAGCACGGTCAAGAAAATATTCGATTTTGTTGTTCGATAATTCCACACCCTGTGCCCGATAATTTGAAGGCTCATTCATTGAAAATCCGACAGCCTCACAAGTAGCATTTTCAAGCATTGTTTTTGAAGCTTCATCATCAAAATTCAATATACCTTTTTTGCACATCTTAAATAATTCGGCTTTTGCTGCGGCATATTCTTCCATCGTGCCGTGGTAGTCAAGGTGATCCTGCGAAAGATTGGTAAACAAGCCTATTTCAAAATTCATTCCTTCAACCCGGTGTTGACTTAAAGCCTGACTGGACACTTCCATTATGCAATATTCACAGCCGTTTTCAACCATATCAGCAAGAAGTTTTTGCAATTCCATATATTCCGGAGTGGTTAAACCTGCTTCAATTTCCTTTTCGCCGTCGTAATTTACAAGTGTTCCGATAAGTCCGGTCTTAATCTCCGATGCTTCAAATATCGTCCTGAGCATCAAAGCAGTTGAGGTCTTTCCGTTTGTGCCTGTTATACCGACAAGCTTAAGTTTCTCCGCAGGATGCTCGTAAAATGCCGCCGCTGCCAAAGCATAGCCTACACGGGAATTTTCAAATATAATCTGGTTAGAAAGCCCCATGTCCCTTTCAACAATAAAGGCAACCGCACCGGAATCATAAGCTTTCTGAGCATTTTTATGTCCGTCAAATCTTTTTCCGGTAATGCAGACAAACAAGGTGTTTTCAACAACCTCATCCAATTTGTCGGTTATCCTGACAATATCGACATCTCTATCAATCTTTGCATCCGGAAAAATTTTTGAAAGTAACATATTTTATGCCTCGAAAAGTTAAGCTTAGCTTAAATTTTTAATTATCGGAGTAAAAGTCAGAAAGAAAATCAGCCGTCTTCTACACCGATATTGGTACCTGCACCTAAATTAATGACCGTACCGTAGGGAACCTGCGTGCCGGGAACATGGGACTGACTGTCAACAATAAAAGTCGAGTCTCCGGATCCTCGGATATTAAGTCCGTATGTACTTGCACTTGCTTTTGCCGCACTGATTGATAATCCTGTAAAGTCGGGAACCGTAACCATTTCAGTCTGAGCACCCGAAGTATAAAGTGCGATAACACCGTTTTCTTCGATCGCGGTATTTACCGGCGGACACTGGGATATAACAATATCTCCTTCACCGAATACTTCAACATGAATTGAGCTTTGTAAATTATTTTTTGCTGTCTCTACATAAAGATCAAGCAGGGAAGGAGTACGAATATCATTTTCGTCATAGACGGAAGGAACATTGAGATACGGCAAAATCTTTTCAAATACTTTGTGAGCCGTTTTTCCCGCAACAACGCCTCCTCCATGATGTCCGTCAGCAGGGGGTTTATAGACGATGATAAGAAGAGCGTATTGCGGAGCATCTGCCGGAGCAAAACCTGCAAACGAAGCCCAATATTCATCTTTACCCTCAGTTGCCTTGACAACAAGGTCTTCACTCGTGCCGGTCTTGCCGGCAATGCGATAACCTTGAACGCCTGCATTTACACCAGAACCATCGGAAACAACACGTTCAAGCATATTTATCATCTTTTTGCTCGTTTCGTTGCTTATGACTTGACGCTTAATTTCCGGCTCAACATCGTGAACAACATTTCCGTCATTATCAACTATCTTGTCAACGACATGAGGAACCATCAGATATCCGCCGTTTGCAACCGTTGCAACCATAGAAACAACCTGAAGAGGCGTAACATAAAAAGTCTGACCGAAAGCATAAGATGCAAGGTTGTATTCACGGAAATTCTCTCTCGAAACATATACGGGAGTGGACTCACCGGGCAAGTCAATTCCGGTTTTCTCAGTAAATCCGAATGCCTCGAAATAGTCATAATATCTCATCCGACCAAGTCTTTGTGCTATCTGAACAGCAAAAGGGTTACATGAATTTATAAGCACATCGGCAAGCTCGGCATTGTGATGACTTGTATACCAACAAGTAAGAATGTTCTCACCAACTGTGATAGGAATGCAGGGGAAGGCAGTGTTTAAATCAACAACACCTTCTTCAAGTGCTGCCGCAACGGTAAGAATCTTGCTTACCGAACCCGGCTCATATGCAAAATTTGCGTTGATGGAACGGTTTGCCCAATAGAGCGAAAATACAGACGCTTCAAGATCCTGCTGTGTCATGTCCGCAATCTGATCTTCCGTGAGATAAAAGTCAATCAGCTTCTCATAAACAACACCATCAATCTCACTTTTTTTCTCGATATCATAAATGGGAACACTTGCCATGCCCAAAACATCGAAAGTGTTTACGTCCATCACAATTCCGCAAGCACCTTCGGCAGCATATATTTCTACCGCCTCAACAAGTGCATTTTCAAGAACATACTGAACCTCGCTGTCAATATTCAAAATGACATTGAGTTGTTTCATATCACTGTATACTTCCGTATCGTAACCGAAAACTTCGTAGTTATATCTGTCGGTAAAGCCAATCGTCCTGCCGATCTGACCACAGAGATAGGAGTTATAGGACTGCTCAACGCCTCCGTTTTTCCCCTGACCGTCATAATCAAGGAACCCAATTATTGACGGAGCAATCGAACCGCTCGGGTAATATCTTATCGGATCCCGGACAAAATTCGTGAAATATCCGCAGTTTACCTTTTCCTGACCTTCGCTCTTTTTATATTCGCCTCTGTCGTTGATAAAAGCTTTCAGATCCTCCATCTCGTCGGCAGTAACACCACGCTTAAGCACAATGTACTGTGACGCAGTCGGCTCTCCGGTCTTAAGATCTTTATTCATAAGCTTACTGAAAAGCTCGTCATAAGTCAGATTCAGTTTTGCCGAAAGCAGTCTTGCCGCACGTTCAAATATCTTAATTCTTGTAGCTTCCTCGTATGTGAAAATTTCCGTCGTATCGGCATAGAATATCCAGACATTATTGCTCTGAGCCAAAACCTGTCCATCGGCGGAATAAATAGAGCCACGCATCGGTGTTTCCTTTGAGTCGGTGATGAAAAGATTGTCTGCGCTTGCAGAATGCAAATCATGGTCAAAAATTTGAGCTTTTACAAGAAAAAACGTAAGAACAAATACAGCGATGCAAAAGACAGCCACAACCATTACTCTTGCGACCGTGTCGGATTTGCTCTCTTTCCACACTCGACGTGTACGTATGGAATTATTGCCGTCCGCTTTGTTGCTCATAAATCATATACCACTTTTTCATAATAAAAGCTTTATATATAGAAATAAAAATCAGCTTTACAGCTGAAAACATATTCAGACGATACCTTGCTAATCGGTATCGCCGAATAATCCTTTGAAAAAAGCCAAGGTTTTGGCGACAAAATCACTTCTCTCGCCATACACCCGTCCTCCCGAAAATGTTATGGTATCGGTATTTTTCATCATAACCGGTATACAGTTAGTTTCATCATATTTGACCATACCCAAGACATTTTCAGCATAATCTTCAATCTTTTTGGTTGTGGTTATCGCTGCTAATTTTGATTCTATCGTAAAACTCCGGCTTAGCTCGATGTCATACTGCTCATCAATCCCCCGGGCAGTTATTTGCAATTTAATCAGTTTGCCCTGCTGGATATTGGCATATATCGGAATAAACGCTATCGCAACCACCAAAGCAATAACAATTGTAACTCTTGTTGCCATAACAAGAACTTCCTGTATCTGAGATGCTGTTTTCGGCTGGCGTTTTGCTTTCGCTTGTGCTTTCTTAGCCAGCTTTTCCTCAGCCTTCTTTTTCTCTGCCTGTCTTTGTTGAAGTTTTACGTAGTCTTCCCGCCTCATAAATCCGGTATCAACAGGTTTTTCAGGAGGTTTGGCTGCGGAATTCTTTTTACCGTTATTTACTTGTTTAAGATAAGGATTTACGAACTTTTTCTTTTTTTGCTCCGGCACAGGTGGTTTTATTGCTGCCTGGCCGCTGTCTTCAAATAAACCGAAATTATAACCGTCTTTGTAACCGGACATAAAGCCTCCATCCTTTCTCACTTAAGTCTTACTATCGAACGAAGTTTCGCACTTCTTGCACGAGGATTTTGTTTAAGCTCCTCTTCACTTGCCGTTATCGGCTTATGCTTGATTTTTCCCCTCGGTGTTTTGTTGCAGACACAGACGGGAAATTCTTTCGGACAGGTACAACCCGTGCAAAGCTCTCGGAAAATATTCTTAACTACCCTATCCTCTAAACTATGAAATGTTATTATTGACAATGTACCGCCGATTTCAAGACCCTCAAACATTGCCTCAACGGAATTTTCAAGTATACGAATTTCATCGTTTACTTCAATTCTTATCGCCTGAAATGTACGTCTTGCGGGATGACCGTCACGCATCGCCTTTGCAGGCATCGACTTTTTTATTATGTCAACCAGCTCGAATGTAGTTTCAATCGGTTTTTCTGTTCTTGATTTTACAATATTCTTCGCTATCGACCTTGCAAATTTTTCATCACCGTAGTTAAATATGATTCCCGACAAATCCGCTTCAGAATAAGCATTCACCACATCTGCCGCAGTCTTGCCCTCTTGCCCCATTCTCATATCAAGCGGTGCGTCATTGTGGAAAGAAAAGCCTCGCTCGGCAGTATCCAGCTGAACGGATGACACGCCTAAATCAGCCAACACTCCTTTTGCTTTTCGTTCTCCTAATATAGCCCCGATATTATCGTAAGTATCGTGAAAAATTTCGACCTTTTCGGGAATATATGCAGAAAATTTTTCATTAAGATGAGCTATTGCATAAGGGTCGCTGTCAATGCATATAAGCTTTCCCGTCGTCAGTTTTTCAAGTATTGCGGCAGAATGTGAGCCTCCGCCTGCGGTACAATCGACATACACACCGTCACATTGAACCGAAAGAGCCTCCATTGCCTGAGGCAGAAGTACGGGAATGTGATAAAAACCCATCAGTAATTAATATCTGGAAGTACGGTTTCATCTTCAACGGAAAGATATTCATCATAAACCGTCGGATTCCAAATTTCAATTCTCGAACCAACGCCGACTATGGCAACATTATCTGTTAAACCGGCATGAGCAAACAAATTCTGAGGAAGTGTTACTCTGCCTGACTTATCCGTCTGAACTTTTGAAGCCATTCCAAAGAGACGGCTTTGCTGACGTCTTCCTTCGGCAGTTGTTCCGCTCTGGACTGCTTCCTCAACTTTTTCATACCATACCTCGGAAGGATATGCATATATACATCCATCGGGTGAAGGTATCATTACAAAATCTTCGCCCAGGTCTTCACGCAAACATGACGGAATTATTATTCTCTTCTTCGGATCGATCTTCTGATCATATTGACCGGTGAATGCAAAGAATGACATTTTTAACCTTCCCCTCCTTGTTTTTTAATGTAATACTATTGATTTAAATTCTAAGTGCAGAATTTTAACAAGATAAATAATGTAAAATTTTTCTACCCGTTCTCAAAAATTCTATTTTTATGCCTATTTTGAGTAGTTTTTGGTTTTTTGAACGTAGTTTTGAACCACTTTGTGACTTTTCGTGCCTATTCGCTCCACCAATTTTGCGAAAAAGGAAATTTGCCCCGAAAAGCAAATTACAAAAAACCAATATAGACTGTGATACATTATGAATATAGCACACTTACAGCCTTTTGTCAATACCTTTTTTCAAAAATTTCCTGAAAAATATGAAAAAATTACAAAATAATCAGCTCTTTGGGTGATTTTGTAAGGTTTTCATATCCGTTTTCGGTTATCAATGCCATATCTTCGATGCGGACACCAAACTTATCGGGAAGATAAATTCCGGGTTCAACGGTTACAACATTACCGACTCTCAAGTTATCCGTTCCGCGAGGGGATAAATTCGGAAGCTCGTGAATCTCAACACCGACACCATGACCGGTACCGTGACCGAAATACTCACCGTAGCCCGCATTTTCAATAATATCTCTTGCATATTTATCGGCATCTATGCAGGAAATGTCGGGAGCAAGAGACTCAAGAGCTGTTTTTTGAGCCTCCAAAACGACATTATAAACTTTTTTCATTTCATCTGTCGCAAAGCCGACCGCGACGGTTCTTGTCATATCGCTGTGGTAGCCCTTATAAACCGCACCGAAATCAAGAGTTACAAAATCTCCGTTCTCGATCCTCTTTTGCGAAGGCACGCCATGGGGAAGGGAGGAATTTTTTCCGCTGACACATATCGTATCAAAAGAAACAGCATCCGCCCCGTTTGAAAGCATAAAAAAATCAAGTGAAAGCTGAATTTCTTTTTCCGTCTTGCCCGCCTTAATTTCTTTGCATATATAATCAAAACCCGCCTCGGCTATTGCCTGAGCCTTCTTAATATTTGAAACTTCGTCGGCAGATTTAACTTTCCGCATTTCATCGATAATATCATTAAGTTCATCGCCGTCACTTAATTTTAGTTCAGGCAGGTGTTTTTGATATATTCTGTAATCCTTTAATGTAATGGTTCCGCTTTCAAGCATAATATTTTCAATCCTATGCTCACTGAAAAATTCGGTTATATCCTCAAAAATCTTTCCCTGAAGCTTTACTTTGCAAGGCAATTTTGCCTTTTCTGCCGCCTCGAAATATCTTGAATCGGTAATAAAAACCGCATCTTCTTTTGTCACCAGAAGATAACCGTCACTTGACTCAAAACAGGTAAAATATAACCGATTTTTCGGGGAAATTATTATCGCTCCGACATTGTTTTCTATTTTATTTTGTAATATCTCTATTTTATTCATCCTGAATATCCTCTGATTTTCACAAGATTATTTTGTTTGCTTTTCAATAAAGTTAAGCATTTATTTTGTATAACACTTTAACTTTCAGTTCCTTGTCCGCAATCTCTCCGACACCTAAAAACTCGTCATTGGAATAAACCCTCAGAAGACCATTGTTTTCGGGAATATTTATTATTCTTTCAAGCAAAAGACCGCCACCGTTAATAAATCTCACCATCTGCCTTTGTGTAACTGAAACAGACGGATAAATGCTCATCATTTTTTCGACGGGAATAAGCACTTTATCTGTTTTTCCTTGATTTACTAAATTTTCAATTTCCGACAATGTATAAGAATTTTCAACTGTAAAACCATTCGACTCGGTACGGATCAATCCGGTCATAACCGCACCACTGCCCAATTTCATTCCTACATCATCAATAAGGCTACGAATATAAGTCCCTGCCGAACTGCGAACTTTTATCTGATATTCGCCGTTATATTCTTCCAAAAATTCTATATTGAAAACCTTGACTTTTCGGCTCTCCCGCTCAAATTCAAGCCCTTTTCGAGCCAAGTCATAAAGACGAACTCCATCTTTTTTAAGTGCCGAATACATCGGCGGAATCTGACTGATTTCTCCCATAAATTCAGGTAATATATTCATTAAATCATCAGTTGACGGAATATACTTAATTTCTTCGATAATTTTTCCCGTAATGTCCAGCGTATCCGTTCTTTTTCCGAATATAAATTTTGCAATATATTCCTTTTCATTTTCGGGCAAAAGATTGATAAATTTTGATGCCCTTCCCAAAGTTACGGGAAGAACACCTTCTGCCATAGGGTCGAGCGTTCCCGTATGTCCGATTTTTTTCTCGTTGAATATCCGACGTAGCGGGGAAATGGCACCAAAAGAGGATTTTCCGCTTTCTTTATACAGATTTATGAAGCCGTCCATACACCCGACTCCTCTACAAATAAATATTGTTGAGCAACTCCGGCATATTCTTCAAAACATTCGGGCAAACCGTTTGGATATAATCTTTCAAATATGCGGTTTATATGTCTGTCAACCGGTGCAACCTCAAGTCGATGAAAACCATAAAGCAAAGTACAGTCGGCAACTTTTCTCCCGACACCCTTTAATTTCATCAATTCTTTTCTGACCGTTTCGGTATCACTTTTTTCCAAATATTCCAAATCAATCTCTTTGCTTGCAACCGCTTTTGCAGCATTGATAATATAATCTGCACGAAATCCCGCTCGAATAACAGACAAATCCTCAACCGTCAGAGAGGCTAATTTTTCAGGGGAGGGAAAAGCATTATTTTCACCGAAATTTTTGCATAAATTATCAATTATTTTCATAATTCTCGGTATGTTATTACAGGCGGAAATGATGAAAGAAATGAGCGTTTCGAACGATTCTTGCCTTAATATAGCCAACTTTCCATTTTTTTCAACATAGTTTTGAACATTTTCATCATTTGAGAGTGTTTTCAGTATTTTTCCGTAGTCCGTGGAAAAATCAAAATATTCATAAAAAATATTGTTAAAAATGACCTCCTCCGAGTTTTCAAAAACCAGATATTTACCCTCTCGATATACAAATTCTTCAAAGCCCCTGACAACACCGTGCCAAGAGCCGTTGATTTTTTTCCAGCGAAAACACTGTCCGCTGGATAATGTCAAATCTAAGTTGAGATCGGTTTTATAACGATACATTTTTATAAAGCTTTGCGAGAGAAGTAAATACAGAAATATCTGCTTTTTCTCTACCAAATATTTTCTTTAATCAGATGTCAAGTTGCGAAACATATTTTGCATTTGCTTCAATGAATTTACGACGAGGCTCTACCTTATCGCCCATTAAAATCGAAAAAGTTTCATCAGCCTCCATGGCATCTTCCAAAGTTACACGAAGCATTGTCCGACTTTCCGGATTCATAGTCGTTTCCCAGAGCTGTTCGGCATCCATTTCACCAAGACCTTTGTATCTCTGAATATCATATCCGCTGCCCAATTCTTCCATAATTTCATCTCTTTCCTTGTCGGAATAGGCATAATATGACTTTTTGTTCTTTGTTATCTTATAAAGCGGCGGCTGAGCAATATATACATATCCATTGTCAACCAAAGGACGCATATAACGGAAGAAGAAAGTAAGTAAAAGAGTACGGATATGTTGACCGTCAACGTCTGCGTCCGCCATGATGACTATTTTATGATAGCGTAATTTCGCAACGTCAAAATCGTCGTCAATTCCCGCACCGAGTGCCATAATAATCGGCTGCAATTTTTCATTTGTAAGAACCTTGTCAAGACGTGATTTTTCAACATTGAGCATCTTTCCCCAAAGTGGCAAAATCGCCTGAGTATGTCTGTCTCGACCGTTCTTTGCAGTACCGCCCGCAGAATCACCCTCAACGATATAAAGTTCACAATTTGCGGGGTCTTTGTCGATACAGTCGGCAAGCTTTCCGGGCAATGAATTGCTTTCAAGTGCAGATTTTCTTCTTGCCTGATCACGAGCTTTTCTTGCTGCTTCTCTTACACGGCTTGCTTCCAATGCCTTGTTGAAAATAACCCTTGCAACCTGCGGATTTTCTTCAAGAGATACAGAAAGCTTTTCATAGAGCATATTTCTGACCATACCGGAAATATAAGTATTTCCGAGTTTGCCCTTTGTCTGTCCTTCAAACTGTGCATCGGGAAGTTTTACGGAAATAATGGCAATAAGTCCTTCACGAACGTCCTCGCCGGAAAGGTTTTTATCGGATTCTTTAAGAATATTATGTCTTCTGCCATAGTCATTGAATGCTTTTGTAAGTGCGGTTTTATAACCCGCTTCATGAGTACCGCCGTCTATCGTGCGGACATTATTCGCAAACGACATTATCATTTCGTTGTAGCTGTCGTTATACATCATTGCAATTTCGACACTGCTTTTTCCGGACACATGAGAAAAATGCATCGGTTTGTCATGTACTGCAACAAGACCTCTGCTGTCGTTTATATACTGAGCATAACTTGAAATTCCGCCTTCAAAACAAAAACTTTCGCTGTTCGGATTTTCATCATCACGATAGTCGTTTAAGTTGATACGAAGTCCGGCATTAAGGAAAGCCTGTTCTCGAATACGGGATTTCAAAACATCATATTCATATTCCGTTGTTTCGGTAAATATCTGAGGATCTGCCTTAAAACGAATAGTGGTTCCCGTTTCATCGGTATCTCCAATAATTTTAAGGTCATTATCCGGTGTCCCGCGGGTAAATTTTTGATAATGTATTTTACCGTTTTGACGAACTTCAACTTCAAGCCATTCGGACAATGCGTTGACAACTGAAGAACCGACACCGTGAAGACCGCCTGAAATTTTATATCCGGAACCGCCGAATTTTCCGCCGGCGTGAAGAACGGTCAGAACAACTGTAACCGCAGGAAGATCTTTTTCTTTGTTAATACCGGTGGGTATACCGCGACCGTTATCACTGACACTTATGATATTTCCGGGAAGAATATCGACATCGATGTTTGTACAAAATCCAGCCAATGCCTCGTCAATGGAGTTGTCCAGAATCTCATAAACAAGATGATGAAGTCCGCGAGGACCTGTTGACCCTATATACATACCGGGACGCATACGAACGGCATCAAGCCCTTCAAGAACCTGAATCTGACTTTCGTCATATTCTGCAGTAACTCCGGTATCCAGCTTCTCTTCTGCCTCGGGATCTATTGTCATATCTATTTTATCTGTATCAAAAAATTCTTCTTCCGTATTTTCCGTCGGTTGAATTTTAATCTCATCCATCTTTTTCACCTGTAATCTTTACTATGATATTTGAATATTTTACTTTATCACCGACATGAAGCTTCCTGCCTCTTTCGGTGCAAATTTCTCCGTTGACTCTGACTTTCTCGTCCTGAATAATCATCTTGGCTATTCCGCCGGAATCAACAATGTCGGCATATTTAAGCAGCGAATCAAGTTTAATATATTCGCCTTTTATTGATACCTCTTTTTCTATATTGGGTTTAAGCTTTACATTAACTTTTTTGATCATTTTCCCACCAAATCAGTAATAATTCTGACATCCGCATCCGAGAAATTTCTCTTATCGGGAACACAGCAAGTAATAAATACTTGAACATCTTTGAGTTTGTCCAAAATAAATCTCTGCCTTCCCTCGTCAAGTTCGCTCATAACATCATCAAGCAATATAACCGGCTTTTCTCCGGATTCATTCTCAATAATCTGTGCCTCCGCAAGTTTAAGAGAAAGAGCAACACTTCTTTGCTGACCTTGTGAACCATAAAGCCGTGCATTTTTCCCATCAATAATAATTTCGATATCATCCCTGTGAGGACCATATTTTGTCGTACCGCTTTCAATATCTTCACTTCGGCTAATGCAGAATAATTCTTCATAAGTATTCCCCGAAAAACATTTGGGCATAACACTTACATATCTTAAATTCAATTTCTCCCTGCCTGAAGAAATACCGTCATATACCAAAGCAGCTTTTTGAAAAAGTTCATCAATATATTTATATCTTATATCACAGACTTTTCTTGCCGCAATTGCCGCTTTTTTGTCCAGAATATCGAGAGTATCAAGAAAATATGCGGAGTTTCTGTTTTTTAAAAGACAATTTCTCTGCACCAATACACGATTATATTCACTCAATATTTTCGTGTATGCAGGATAGACCCTGCAAATAAGAGAATCTAAAAAATCGCGTCTTTCTTTCGGAGAGCCTTTAACAAAGGACAAATGATTGGGCGTAAATATAACCGCATTGAACTCTCCTATCAGATCAGAAACCGTATCAAGTTTTACACCGTTAAGAAGAGCCTCTTTGGTCTTTGAAAACAAAATTGCAGCCTTCATTTCTCTTTGATTATTCTCAAAGAGCATTTCATTGCGTGCAAATTCTTCTCCGAATTTTATAAATGAAACATTGCGTGCCGAACGAAAACTTTTAAGCCCCGTAAACATCCATATACTTTCAAGTAAATTTGTCTTTCCGAGAGCATTTTCACCGTAAATTACATTTACATTTTCAGACGGCTCATATATACAAGAATGAATATTCCTGTAATTAAGCAATTCAATTTTTTTTACTTTCATTAAAAATCAGTTTCGGAACCTTACCGGTAATACAAGATAAAAATATGAATCCCCCTCAAGCGGTTTAATCACAACAGGTTTTATCGGAGAGGACAGACACATCTTTATTTTATCTCCGTCAGATGCTCGGACAGCATCGGAAAGATAACGAATATTAAAGCCTATCTCAATCTCCGCACCGGTCATTTCAACATCCATTTTCGTGTCTGCTTCGCCGTTTTTGGAGTTAATATTAAAGAAAAGTTCATCATCTTTGAATGTGCAGCGAACGGGAGACTTTATTCTGTCATCCGCTAAAATCGCCATGCTCTGCAACTTATCCAACAATAATGAAGATTTAATATGAACTTCCGTTTCAAAATCCGTCGGAATAATTCTCTTATAGTCCATAAAATCGCCGTCAAGAAGACGCGAAACTATATTATAACCGTTAATTCCGACTCGCATATATTTTTCATCCGGAGATAAAGAAATCATACCATCGTCATCGGTAACAAATTTTGTAATTTCATTAAGTGATTTCGCAGGAACAATAAAGCTTATGTCTTCTCCCTTATAATCAATCATTTCATGACGCATGGCAAAACGATAACCATCCAAAGCAATGGCTTTTATATCTCCATGACTTATCTCAAATTTTACACCACGATGAGCAACTCTCGCATCATCTAACGATACGGCAAAAACTGTCTGCCTGATCATATCTCCGAAAACTTTCTGATTTAAAATTATATCATTTTCTCCGTATGTATATGGAAGTTCAGGATATTCTTCAGTTCCCATACCGTTAATGTTATATATACTTACACCCGATGTAATTCGACATACGTTTCTCGAATCTGTTTCAAAAGAAACCTTATCATCCTCCAGACAACGAAGAATTTCAGATATAATTTTTGCCTCAAGAACAATCTCGCCATCTTCAATTATCATCGCTTCAATTGTCGTAAAAATTCCCAAATCCAAATCATAACCGGTCAGACTAAGTCCCTGTTCGGTTGTCTTAAAAAGAACTCCCTCTAAAACGGGAATATTTGTCTTGTTTGAGATTGCACGACTCACATTTATACATGCCTCGTACAATGCTTCAGTATTACATGTAAATTTCATATTTTCTCTCCATTAGTTTTCAACAAGTTTTAGTTATGAACATCAAAATTTTCAACACTTTCATCAACGCAGAAAAATTCCAAATTTTTAAACATTTTTCAAACATCACGATGTCTAAAATAACTTCTTTTTTTTCGCTTATTCAAGCCTTTTTACGAATTTTCCGCAATTTCAACACAGTCTACTACTACTACTATTAATTAATTTATATTTGTATTCTTAAAATCATTTTCTTCTCTTTCTGACATGTTGAAAAGCCCGTAAAAATTATCTTCCCAAACTCTCCTGAACATTTCTTATAATATTATTGACATTTATTCTATATGTCGTATCTTTCTGCATTTGTTTAATAACTTGATTAATAGAATAATTAACAGTTGAATGATTTTTCCCACCAAATACCATACCAATATCATTAAGAGAAATTCTCATAACATCTCTCATAATATACATACACACCTGTCTGGCATTTGCAATCGTTGCCTGCCGTGAATTTGACTTCACATCATTTATCGGAACAACAAAAAATTCACATACGGAACTTAAAATCAAATCAATCTGATCTTCAATTGACATTGTTCCGCTTACCATATCATTAATACGGGTTTGTGCCATTTCCATGGTTATCGGAGTTTTAAGAGCAGAGGAATAAGAAGCCATGCTTGTAACTATTCCTTCAAGCTGACGAATATTTGATTTTAAGTTTTCCGCTATATATAACACAACATTATCGGGAATAGTTATATTTTCTTTTTCCGCTTTTTTTCTGATAATCGCCATACGGGTTTCAAGTTCAGGAGTCTGAACATCTGTTAAAAGTCCCGATTCAAAACGAGTTCTTAAACGTTCTTCCAATTTTTCCATTTCTTTGGGAGGACGGTCACTGGTCATTACTATCTGATGATTTGCACCTTTCAATGCATTGAATGTGTGGAAAAATTCTTCCTGAGCCTGAGTTTTTCCCGCAATAAAATGAATATCGTCGATAAGAAGAACATCAATATAACGATATTTATTGTGGAAGGCTTCGGTATCTTTGTTCTGAAGACAGGATAAAAATTCATTGAAGAAACTTTCCCCCGTCGTATATAAAACTACGGCATTGGGATTTATGCTCAACATTCTGTGATAAATCGCCATAAGAAGATGAGTTTTACCAAGTCCCGAACGACCATAAATAAGGAGCGGGTTATATACCACTCCGGGCTTTTCAGCAACTCTGCTGCATGCCGCATAAGCAAAATTATTTGACGGTCCTACAATAAAATTATCAAAAGAAAACTCATAATTCGGAGATCTTATGTCTTTTGTTCCGAAATTCATCGCATTTCCTTCAGGAACATTATGAATTTCCGAAGAAGGCTGATTTTCAGCGATAACATAATCAACTTCTACCGAAAATCCGAATACTGCAGTCAAAGCCTCTCTAATGTCCGAAGTATAAGTGTTTTCAACTACTTTTTGCTTAAATTCATTTTCATTTTCAAGTGTTATCGTATTTTCTTCAAATCCCACAGCTTTAAGCGGGGCTAACCACAACGTCATTTCCGTGTCGTTGTGAGTTTTAGCAAGTTCATTTAAAACCTGTTGCCAAATTGCGTCCAAATTTTCCATATATATCCTCTTAAAAAATTAAGTAATCTTTTTCAAAAAAAAGTGCACTATATATAATATAACATAAATATCCAAATTTTTCAAGTACTTTTCAAAATATTTTTTTATTCACTTGACATAGTTGAAAAAATGAGTTATATTAAATTGAATAAGTGTAATGTTTCACGTGAAACAATTGGTTTTTATGAGATATATCGGAAAAAATTATGATGTAATTGTTGTGGGTGCCGGTCATGCCGGAATCGAAGCAGCTCTTGCAAGTGCAAGATTAGGTTGTAAAACCGCTTGCTTTACAATAAATCTGGATGCTGTCGGTAATTTACCTTGCAACCCTTCTATAGGTGGCACATCAAAGGGTCATCTTGTCCGTGAAATTGATGCCCTTGGCGGTGAGATGGGAAAAGCTGCGGACAAAACCACCATTCAAAGCCGTATGCTTAATTTAGGTAAAGGTCCTGCCGTTCATTCTTTGCGTGCACAGATTGATCGTCGCGGATACCAGAACTATATGAAACACGCTTTGGAGAGGCAAGAAAATCTGGAATTAAAACAATGTGAGATTACTCATATTGAAAAAACAGATGATGGTTTTAATATAATAACAAAATATGAAGCCGTTCATTTTGCCAAAGCGGTTATCATAGCAACGGGAACTTATCTTAAAGGAAAAATTTTCATTGGAGATGTAAGTTTTTCAAGCGGACCGGACGGAATGTTTCCTGCCGATATTTTAAGCAATTCTCTTGAAGAATTAAAAATCCCGATGAGGAGATTTAAAACCGGAACACCGGCAAGAATCAACAGAAGAAGTGTGGAATTTTCTGCTCTTGAAGTTCAGCCGGGCGATGAAAAAGTTGTTCCTTTCAGCTATGAAACTGATTATATACCGAAAAATGATGCCCTTTGTTATATAACTTTTACAAACGATGAAACAAAAGAAATAGTTTTAAGAAATATTAAAAGAAGTGCACTTTACGGCGGAGAAATTGTCGGAACGGGACCGCGTTATTGTCCTTCTTTGGAAGATAAATTTGTTCGTTTCCCCGAACATAAAAGACATCATATTTTTATAGAGCCTTGTGGGGATGAAACTGAAGAACTTTATTTACAAGGTTTAAGTTCAAGTCTTCCCGAAGACGTGCAACTGGAGTTTATTCATTCAATAAAAGGGCTTGAGAATGCGGAAATTATGAGAACTGCATATGCCATAGAATATGATTGTGTTGACCCGACAGTTCTTAGGTCTACTCTTGAATTTAAGGATATTGAAGGTCTTTACGGAGCGGGACAGTTTAACGGTAGTTCCGGTTATGAAGAAGCTGCCGCTCAGGGACTTATTGCGGGAATTAACGCAGCATTGAAAATTCAGGGAAAAGAGCCTTTTGTTCTTGACAGAGCCAGTTCTTATATCGGCACTTTAATTGATGATCTGACAAATAAGGGTTGTAATGATCCTTATCGGATGATGACGTCAAGAAGTGAATATCGCCTGATTTTAAGACAGGATAATGCAGACATCCGTCTTACTGAATTTGGTCATAAAATAGGTCTTATCAATAATGAAAGATATGAAAAATTTCTTGATAAATGTGAGAAAATAAGAAAAGAAAGAGAAAGAGTCGAAAAGACTATTATATCGCCGAGCAAAGAATTGAATGATCTAATTGTTTCACGTGAAACATCGCCGATTATTAGCGGTGTGTTTTTGGCAGATTTAATTCGCAGACCGCAGTTAAATTATGAAATACTTAAAGATTTTGATAAATCACGACCTGATTTTACGGATGACATTTTTGAACAGGTAGAGATTGAAATTAAATATGAAGGGTATATAAACCGTCAGCTTGCCGACGTAAAAGAAATGCGAAGGCTTGAAAAGCGTATTATTCCGGATAATATTAATTATGATGACGTTATAGGATTACGTCTTGAAGCCCGTGAAAAATTAAAGAAAATACGACCTGAAAATATCGGGAAGGCAAGCAGAATTTCCGGAGTAAGTCCGTCCGATATTTCAGTACTTATCATATATTTGAACAAATGAACAGAGATTATTTAATTGAGTTATTAAATCAGGAAGACTTTGAATTTGATAAAAAAGTGATTGACAGATTTGAAATTTACTGTGATTTTCTTTTAGAATACAATCAAAAAGTTAATCTCACGGCAATAAAAGATCCTGATGAAGTTATAGTTAAGCCTTTTATAGATTCGGTAATGGTCTTAAAACATTCTGAAATATCCGTGAATTCAAAAATAGCAGATGTTGGAACAGGTCCCGGTTTTCCTGCAATACCAATGCTGATTATGAGAAATGACCTTGATTTTTCTCTTATTGAAGCAACAAAAAAGAAGCTTGTATTTATTGAACAGCTTCTTGAAAAATTGAATTTTTCCGCCAATCTTTTACATTTAAGAGGTGAAGAAGCAGGAAAAATGCCGCAATATAGGGAAAAATTTGATTTTGTTACCGCAAGAGCCGTTGCAAATCTCAGAGAGCTTTCTGAATATTGTCTACCCCTTGTAAAAATCGGCGGCAAAATGATTTCAATGAAGGGAAATTTAAGTGAAGAAGAGCTTGAAATGAGCAATAAAGCAATAAAGCTTCTTGGCGGAAAGATAGAAAATAAAGTTCAATATTCTCTTCCAAATAGCGATAATAGGACGATTATCACAATTGAAAAAAAAAAAATACCCCGAACACATATCCCAGAACATCTGCTCTTATCTCAAAGAAACCGATTATATAGGAGGATTTATGGCAAAAATAATTTCCGTTATAAACCAAAAAGGTGGTGTCGGCAAGACGACCACAGCCGTAAATCTTTCCGCTTGTCTGGGTATTTTAGATAAGAAAGTTTTGCTTTTAGACATTGATCCGCAGGGAAATTCAACCAGCGGATACGGAATAAACAAAAGGGACAATGAATATACTTCTTATGATTTGTTTGTCAACGGTGCGGATATTCATGATTGTATCAAAGAAACAAAATTTAAAAATGTTTCAATAGTCTCATCAAATATAAATCTTACCGGTGTAGAGATTGAGATTCTCGATATTCCGCAAAGAGAGAGAATATTAAAAAATGCAATTTTGCCGGTTTTAGATGAGTATGATTTCATATTTCTGGATTGTCCGCCTTCACTCGGATTAATTTCATTAAACGCACTTACGGCATCCGATACATTTTTAGTTCCCATACAAGCGGAATATTATGCACTTGAAGGACTATCACAACTTATGTCAACGGTGCGGAAAATCAAGATAAAATATAATCAGTATATAGATATTGAAGGCGTTCTTCTGACAATGTTTGACGGAAGACTGACTCATTCCCGACAGGTAACCGAGGAAATAAAAAAGTTCTTCCCGAAAAAAGTATATGCGACCGTAATTCCACGAAATGTCAGACTTTCCGAAGCACCTTCTTACGGAGAACCGATTGTCTATTACGATAAGCGTTCTTCCGGTGCTGAAAGTTATATGAATTTAGCAAAAGAATTTTTAAGAAAACAATGATGTTTCACGTGAAACATTTTAATGAGGTGTGATATGGCAAAGAAAAAAGGAAGATTGGGACAAGGATATGAGGCTCTTTTTGTTGAAAATTCAACAGAAGGGCTTAATGAAAAGAATATTACTCACCTGCCTCTGACTGAGATTGAACCAAACCGCAATCAGCCAAGAAAGTTGTTTAATGATGAAGAATTGAATTCTTTAGCCGAAAGTATTGCTCAACACGGTATTTTACAACCTATTGTTGTTCGCCCCGATACAGATGGTTCTTATAAAATAGTTGCCGGAGAAAGAAGATGGCGAGCATCAAGAATTGCCGGTCTTACGGAAGTTCCGGTAATTATCCGACCCATGTCGGACGAAGAAGCGTCATTTTTGGCACTTGTTGAAAACTTACAGCGAACGGACTTATCTCCGCTTGAAGAGGCAAGGGGATATAGGAATTTAATGGATGAATTCGGAATTACTCAGGAAGAGGTTGCCGAAAAAGTCGGAAAATCCCGTTCAGCAGTTGCAAATGCTGTACGACTTTTGAATTTGCCTGAAAAAGTGGCAATTATGCTTGAAGAAGGCAAAATATCTGCGGGTGTGGCAAGGGCATTATTATCATTGCCGACGGAAAGCAAAATGATTGATATTGCAAAAATCATCATTGATAAAAATATGAATGTTCGGGAAGCCGAAGACATCGTAAGACGGGAACTTGCGTTGTTGCAGGGAAAACCCAGAAGACTGAAACCTATGCACAGTGATGTTTTTTTTGCCGAAGTTGAAATTGCTTTAAAGAATACCTTAAAACGCGAAGTAAGCGTTAAAGAGAAAAAAGAGGGCGGAAAGCTCATTATTGAATATTTTGATAAAGAGGATCTTGCAAAATTAGCAAGACTTTTGGAGGACTAAGATGATAGATATTAAACTTTTGCGAGAAAATCCGGATATAGTCAGAGAAAACATCCGAAAGAAATTTCAAGATGAAAAACTTCCTTTGGTCGATGAAGTAATTGAATTGGACATAGAAAGTCGAAAAACCAAAACGCTTGCTGACAATTTGCGTGCTGAAAGAAACAGGTATTCTAAAGAAATCGGTGGTCTTTATAAGCAGGGCAAAAAAGAAGAAGCCGAAGAGATGAAAAAACTTGTCAATGAAAAAGCGGATTTGCTTGCTGAATGTGAGGAAAAAGAGGTAGCTTTACAGGAAAAAATCGAAAATATTATGCTTGTCATTCCGAATATTATAGACGATACCGTCCCTCTTGGAAAAGATGACAGTGAAAATGTTGAGATTGAAAAGTTCGGCGAACCGACTGTTCCCGCTTACGATATACCCTATCATACCGATATCATGGAGAGTTTTGACGGCATTGATTTGGAAGCAGCAGGTCGAGTTGCCGGTAATGGTTTTTACTATCTGATGGGAGATATAGCCCGTTTGCATTCTGCAGTAATAACCTATGCTCGTGATTTTATGATAGACAGAGGTTTTACTTATTGCATTCCTCCGTTTATGATTCGCTCAAACGTTGTAACAGGAGTAATGAGTTTTGCCGAAATGGATGCTATGATGTACAAAATTGAAGATGAGGATCTCTATCTTATCGGCACAAGCGAACATTCCATGATAGGCAAATTTATAGATCAGATAATTCCCGAAGAAGAACTGCCCTATACATTGACAAGTTATTCTCCGTGTTTCAGAAAGGAAAAGGGCGCTCACGGCATTGAAGAACGCGGCGTTTATCGCATTCATCAGTTTGAAAAACAGGAAATGATTGTTCTTTGCAAACCGGAAGACAGTAAAGAATGGTTTGAAAAGCTTTGGAAAAATACAGTTGATTTATTCCGTAACCTTGAAATTCCCGTTCGTACCCTTGAATGTTGTTCCGGTGATTTAGCGGACTTAAAGGAAAAGTCAGTAGATGTTGAGGCTTGGAGCCCCCGTCAACAGAAGTATTTTGAAGTCGGCTCCTGCTCAAATTTGGGTAATGCACAGGCAAGAAGACTTAAAATCCGTGTAACCGGAGAAGAAGGAAGATATTTTGTTCATACATTGAACAACACGGTTGTAGCTCCTCCCCGTATGCTTATCGCATTCCTTGAAAACCACCTTCAGGAAGACGGAACCGTTACAATTCCGAAGGTATTACAAGGATATATGGGAGGAAAAGAAGTTTTAGTTCCAAAAAAATAATGTTTCACGTGAAACAAAGAAATTAGGAAAATGGTAATAGCAGCTATTTCAACTCCACAGGGCATCGGAGGTATCGGTGTTATTCGTATTTCAGGCAAAGGCTCTGTGGAAGTTGCTCAGAAATGTTTTCGCTCAAGAAGCGGAAAAATGCTCACAGAATTAAAAGGCTATACAGCTCTTTATGGTGATGTGATTGAAAACAACATGCCGGTTGATTCTTGCGTGGCATTGGTTTTCCGTTCTCCCAACAGTTATACCGGTGAGGATGTAGTGGAATTATCGGTTCACGGTGGCATATATGTTGTAAATAAGGTTTTGAGGATAGTTCTTGATAATGGTGCAAGATTAGCCGACCCCGGAGAATTTACGAAGCGGGCATTTCTTAACGGAAAAATTGATCTTGCTGAAGCGGAGAGTGTTATGAATATCATATCCGCAAGCGGAGATACTGCGTTGGCTGCATCTAAAAGCACATTGGACGGCAGATTATCAAAAGAAATCAGGTCAATTAATGATAATCTTATCAATATTTCCGCCTCAATGGCAATATGGACAGATTCTCCCGATGACGAAAATTTTGCTCTTGATATTGAAAAAATCAGATCAAGATTAAGCGAAGAAAATGAGAGAATAAAGAAACTTATCAAAGACTTTGATAATGGCAGGGCTTATACCGAGGGAATTTCGGCGGTTATATGCGGAAAACCGAATGTAGGGAAAAGCACCTTGATGAATTATTTAAGTCAGGCGGAGAAGTCCATCGTAACGGATATCGCAGGAACAACAAGAGACATAGTTGAAGAAACGGTAAAGATTGGAGACATTGTTTTAAGACTTTCTGATACTGCGGGTATTCGTGAGACTGAGGATGTTGTTGAACGGATCGGCGTTGAGCGTGCAAAGCAAAGAATAGATACTTCGGTTTTGGTATTTCCTGTTTTTGATGTATCCGAAGAACCGTCGGAAGATGATGTTAAATTGATTGAATATTGCAAAAATCATCGGAATCTGGCGGTTTTTAATAAGAATGACATCAAAAAAAGCGGTAGTTTTAAGAATTTTGAACGTAGTTTTGAACATTTTATTTACATTTCGGCAAAAGAAGGCACCGGAATGGAAGGCTTTGAGGAGAAGCTGAAAGAGGTGTTAAACATCGGCGAAATTGATATTTCATTACCGATGCTAATGAATGAAAGACAAAGAATTTGTGCCGTTAATGCACAAAGTTATCTTGAAACTGCAATCAGGGATTTAATAATCGGCATAACTCCCGATGCTGTTAATATAATGATTGATTCCGCGATAAATTCATTGGGAGTATTAAGTGGCGAAAAAGCTACAAATACGGTAACAGATGAGGTTTTTGCAAAATTTTGTGTGGGGAAATAAAATGAAAATATTGGCATTATTATTAAGTTTTATAATTTGCTTTGGTACATTATTCGCATGTGCCGAGTATAAACCTTATGACATAATCAACAAAGATTATATCATCATAAAAGAAAAATCCACACCAAAGGATTTAAGAGAAGAATTTGACAAAAAAATGATAGTAAACAATATTTCCGGCACCTTGCTTGGAGATAATGAATATATAGGCACCGGAATGACGATCAAAAAAACTGAGAAAAAGCATTATAAAGCTGTCGTTATGGGAGATGTGTCCGCCGACGGGGTTGTAAAGGTAAATGATGCAAAAAGCGTATTGCGATGTGCATTGAAAATGATATATTTCTCTACCGCTCAGATGATTGCCGCAGATATGAACGGAGATTCTCATGTAAAGGCTTATGATGCAAGAGCGATACTCAGAATGGCATTGGGGCTTGAAAACCTTTCTGAACAGGAGTTGGCAAGCAAAGATATTCAGGAAAGTATCAGAGAAAGCCCATCTGTTGCGGAATCTATAAGAGAATCAGAGTCATTTCGGGAGTCTGAGTCCATTGCAAATGCGAAGTTTGATCCGATATTGAAGGCTGACACAAAGCGGGAAATTTCATATTTCGACAATGTTTTAATGATAGGCGACAGCGTATCGGTGTCAATGTCTCTTTATGCGTCGGGATATACCGGAAATTGCAAATTCCTGACAAGCGGCAGTTTATCGGCAACAAATAACGAGTGGTCGACTTCAAATTCAAGTTCCGTTCATCCGAAAATAAACGGAGTTAAAGTAAAAGTCGAAGATGGCTGTGCACAGATAAATCGTCCTCTTATTTACATAATGCTCGGTATGAACGAGATTTCAATGGGCTTGGACAGTTCATTTAATAAATATTCCGCTTTGCTCGAAAGAATGCAGACAAATTGCCCAAATGCAAAAATCGTCGTCCAAAGTGTAACGCCTATGGTTTACGGAAGCACTTCTACAACAAGCGTGCTTAACAATACGCGAATTTCTCAATATAATGATATGCTTAAAGAATTATGTGCGGAGAAAAAATATTATTATCTCGATTTGTCATCGGTTCTTGTGGATGAATCCGGCTACTTAAAACGTGAATACTGCGGAGATTATCCGACAATGGGTATTCATCTGACGCTCAATGCGGATCTGGTTTGGATTGATTATATATTAACTCATCCGGTGCCGGGATTTTAATGTTTCACGTGAAACAATTTTTGAAAGTATAAGTTAAGGTTTGGTTTATGGTTGAATTTTTTAACGCCCATCGTGATATAATCGCTCAGAGCATCGGCTTTATTGCGATGGGCTGCATGATAGTTTCTTATCAATCGAAAAAGCATAAAACAATAATTTTGCTTTTAATTATAAGTACGACGTTCTGGAGTTTGCATTTTTTGGTTCTTGGCTCCCTTACTGCATTTTTCGTGAACATTTTAAGTGTTTTTCGCTTAATTGTTTATTATTTTCACGACATAGGAAAGAAATGGGCATCGTATAAAGCTATTCCTTGGATATTTGGAATTGCATCTACTTTTGCATCAAATTTCACATGGGCGGGGCCTTCGGATATTCTTGTAGTTATAGCAGCGATATTGTTCACCTATGCAAATTGGCAGCAAAATGTACGCAGACTTAAATATGTTTCCATTCCAGGTGCAATGTTATGGCTGATTTACAATGTTGTAAACGGCTCGATTGCGGGGGTTATAAATGAAATATTGGTTCTAATTTCCATTTCTATTTATCTGATAAGAACAAGAGAAAAAGCAGTTGACAAATTGACAGAATAGATTTATAATATTATATACATTAAAAATGCAAATATAGATTGGACTGATACCGATGTTTTTTAATAAAGAGATAGAGTGCATGTCTCGAAAAGAAATTGATTCCCTTCAACTGGAAAGACTTAAATGGACGGTTGATTATTGCTACAAAAACGTCCCGTTTTATACAAAACGACTTGATGAATGTGGCATAACTGCCGAAAAAATCAAGTCTCTTTCCGATATTCAATATATTCCCCCGACAACAAAAGACGATCTGAGAGATAATTATCCTTTCGGACTTTTTGCTCAACCGGTTAAAAATATCGCCCGCATTCATGCCTCAAGCGGTACAACCGGAAAGCCGACAGTTGTCGGATATACGAAGACCGATTTGGAAAATTGGGCAGAATGTGTGGCTCGTATTGTTGTCGCCGCAGGTGCAACTCCCGATGATATTGTTCAGATTTGTTTCGGTTACGGAATGTTTACCGGAGCTTTGGGACTTCATTACGGTCTTGAAAAATTAGGAGCGACGGTAGTTCCCAATTCCAGCGGAAACAGTGAAAAATCGTTGATGTTTATGCGTGATTTTGGCACAACGGGTATTGTTGCAACTCCTTCTTATGCTTTATATCTTGCCGAGCTTGCTCAAGAATTGCCTTTCCCGATGAGTGATTACAAAATCACCCTCGGTCTTTTGGGTTCTGAGGGATGCACGCCCGAAATGAGAAATGAAATTGAAAAGGCTTGGGGTTTATTTGCTACCGACAACTACGGCATGAGTGAGCTTATGGGTCCCGGCGTTTCAGGCGAATGTCGTGAAAGAAACGGCTTGCATTTTTGTGAGGACTTCTTTATTCCCGAAATTGTTGACAGCGAAACTCTTGAGGTTAAAGATAAGGGAGAAGTCGGCGAACTTTTGGTTACCACTCTTTGCAAAGAGGGCATTCCTCTGCTTCGCTATCGTACCCGCGATATTACCCGCTTAAATTACGATTCCTGCAAATGCGGTCGTACCGGAGTTCGTATGGACAAGGTTATCGGTCGTTCCGATGATATGCTCAAAATCCGCGGTGTTAACGTATTTCCCGGTCAGATTGAGAGTGTCATTGTTGCTGACAGTCGTGTCGGCGGAAACTATCAGCTTGTTGTTCGTCGTGAGGGCTATGCCGATACTCTCGAAGTAAAGGTTGAACTTGTTGATGCCACATTATTAGAAAAATTCTCCGAGCTTGAAAGATTGCAGAAAGAATTGTTCCACAGAATACATACCGTATTGGGAATTAAGTGTAAGGTTACAATCTGTGCACCGAAGACATTAACCCGTTTTGAAGGCAAAGCGAAGAGAATATTAGATTTAAGGAACGAAGATAACTGATGAAAAAATTACTTTTGGGAAATGAAGCGGTTGCAAGAGGTCTTTATGAAGCCGGCGTAACCGTAGTATCCAGCTATCCCGGTACTCCCTCAACGGAAGTAACCGAAGAGGCTGCGAAATATGATGAAATTAAAGCCGAATGGGCACCGAATGAGAAGGTAGCCTGTGAAGTGGCTGCCGGTGCTGCCATTGCCGGAGCAAGAAGTTTTTGTGCAATGAAACATGTCGGAATGAATGTTGCGGCAGACCCTATGTTTACCGCAAGTTATACCGGAGTTAACGGCGGAATGGTGATATTTGTTGCCGATGATCCGGGTATGCATTCATCCCAGAATGAACAGGATAGCCGTCATTATGCGAAAGCGGCAAAGTTGATGATGCTTGAGCCAGCCGACAGTGACGAGTGCCTGAAATTCACCAAACTTGCTTATGAACTTTCCGAAAGATTTGATACTCCCGTTATTATTCGTTCAACAACCCGTGTTGCACATTCCCGTTCTTTGGCTGAGATTGGCGATAGAGAAGAAGTCAAACTTCGTGAATACGTAAAAAAACCCGGCAAGAATGTTATGATGCCGGCTATGGCTCGCGGTCGTCACGTTGTTGTTGAGGAAAGAGTGCTTGCACAAAAGATATATGTTGAAACTGAGGCTCTTGTTGACGGAATAAATAAGATTGAAAAAAATGACGGAGCGAAAATAGGCGTTATCTGCAACGGTATTTCCTATTTATATGCAAAAGAAGCCTTGGGTGAAAAAGCAAGCTATGTGAAATTAGGTTGCACCTATCCTCTTCCCGAAAAACTGCTGATTGATTTTGCAAAAGATTACGAAAAAGTATATGTAATTGAAGAACTGGATGATGTTGTTGAAGCTCATTGCAAAGCCTTGGGCATTAAAGTTATCGGAAAAGAGATATTCTCACTTCTGGGCGAATATTCTCAAGCGACTATAAGAAAAGCCGTTTTGGGCGAAGAATTTGAGAGTTTATCCGCAGATGTAAATGTCCCTGCTCGTCCTCCCGTGCTTTGTGCCGGCTGTCCGCACAGAGGACTTTACTACGTGCTGAAAAAATTAAATGTTTTCGTTTCGGGAGATATAGGTTGCTACACTTTGGGAGCGTTGAAGCCCTTGGGAATGCTTGATACCTGTATTTGTATGGGTGCCTCAATCTCTTCTTTGCACGGAAAAAACAAGGCTGATCCCGCATCACAGAGCAAAAATGTGGCTGTTATCGGCGACTCGACTTTCATTCATTCGGGCATAAACAGCCTTATAAATGTTGCATACAATCAGAGCAACACCGTGTCCATCATTCTTGATAATTCAATCACCGGAATGACCGGACACCAGCAAAATCCGTCAACGGGAATTACGTTAAAAGGTGATGCAACTGCTGCCGTATCTCTCGAAAAAGTATGTGAAGCGGTCGGCATAAACAAAGTTTTGGTCTGTGATCCTAATGATTTGGTTGCGACAGAAAAAGCCATTCGTGAGGCTCTGGAATATGACGGGTCCTCGGTAGTTATCAGCCGTCGTCCCTGTGCATTACTTAAAACGGTAAAGCATAACGGAGCAAGAAAAGTCAATGCGGAAAAATGCAGATCCTGCAAAATGTGTATGAAAATCGGTTGTCCGGCTATCAGTATGGTTGACGGTAAAGCGAAAATAGATTTCACACAATGTGTCGGTTGCGACGTATGCAAACAACTCTGCAAATTTGATGCATTTGAGGACTGAGGAGGAGAACGACATGGTAAAAAGTGTAATGATAGTCGGTGTCGGCGGTCAGGGAACTCTCCTTGCAAGTCGTCTTTTCGGTGCCGCATTGATAAAAAGCGGTTATGATGTCAAGGTCTCCGAAGTTCACGGAATGAGCCAACGTGGCGGATCGGTAGTTACTTATGTCCGCTATGGCGACAAGGTAAACAGTCCGATTATTGAAAAAGGCGAGGCGGATATTATTCTGTCTTTCGAGCAACTGGAAGCAGCCCGTTGGCTCCCCTATCTGAAAATCGGCGGAAAAATTATCGTAAACACTCAGAAAATTGACCCGATGAGTGTTGTTTCGGGCGAAACGGAATATCCCGAAGGTGTCATTGATGCGATAAAAGCAACCGGAGTAAAAGTAAAAGAAGTTGATGCACTCAAACTTGCGGTTGAAGCGGGCAGTACAAAAGCCGTCAACGTTGCTTTATGTGGTGTTGCTGCAAAAATGACCGATATTCCGAAAGAAATATGGATTGAATCCGTTAAAGAAACCGTCCCCCCGAAATTTACGGAACTTAACTTAAAAGCTTTTGATTTAGGATACAACTTATAAACAAAGTCAAAAACCCAACAAAAAGGAGAAATATATATGGCAATAAAACAAATCAGCGTTTTTGTTGAAAACAGAATGGGTACATTAGTCGAGATAACAAAGACATTGGCGGCAGCCGATGTGGACATTCGTGCATTGTCCTTGGCGGACACCACCGATTTCGGTATATTAAGACTTATTGTAAATGACCCCGAAAGAGCAATCAAAGCTGTAAAAGATGCCGGATTTACCGCAAATGTTACGGAAGTAATAGGCGTTTTAATCGAAGACAAGCCCGGCGGATTTTCCCGTGCGATTGAAAGCATTACAAATGCGGGCATATCCGTTGAATATGCTTATGCTTTCATTACTCCGAATATCGGCGACGCTTATGTTATCGTGAGAGTTGAAGACAACGAAAAAGCCGAAGCGGCACTCAAAAAAGCCGGTGTTAAGGTAGTTGAACAGTCTGAAATTATCAGCATTTAACAAGTCAATATTATCCCAAAAGGAGAGATAAATATGAAAAAAATCTTAGCAGTGGCATTAAGTATTTTAATGCTCCTCCCGTTTACCTTCCTGTTCGCAAGTGCTGAGGCTACGGTATTAACCGAATCCGAACTAATATTCGACGAAGAAGGCAAATTCAGAATTGCAGTTTTTGCTGACTGCCAAGACGATGTTTTTCCCGATGCTCGTATGCTTAAGATGATTGAGTATTGTATCGAAACCGAAAAACCCGATTTTGTAGTGCTTGATGGCGACAATATTTGCCAACCGGTTTATGCATTACACAATCAAGCCGCAACAACCCTTCTTGAATCTCTTGCTAAGGCAGGCGTTCCTTTCGGTTTTGTTTTCGGCAATCATGATGCGGAAACATTGAGCAAAGACCTTATTATGCAGAGTTTCCACAATTGCGGTGCAACCTGCCTTACCTACAATTCTGATGACTCAATCACCGGTTTAGGTAACTGCAATCTTCCTGTTATGAGCAGTGACGGCAGTGGTGAAATTGCGTTCAACCTCTTCCTTATCGACTCGAATATGTATGATGAAGTTAACGGCGGTTATGACTATGTTCACGAAGACCAGATTGAATGGTATAGGAACACATCCCTTGCTCTTGAAGAAGCAGCCGGCGAAAAAGTTTATTCTCTTGTGTTCCAGCACATTATCGTTCCTGAGATTTTCGACCTTATGGTAGAAGTTGAAGAATCTGAAAAGCAGTACACCTACAACGGAAAACACTACAAGTATGAATTTATCGACGGCGTAACCAAGTCCTGTGAAAACTTCGGCGAACAGCCCTGCCCGCCCAACACAAATCACGGTCAAGTTGATGCAATGCTTGAACGTGGTGATGTTCTTGGTATTGTTACCGGTCATGATCACACCAACTCTTTTGTAGTCAACTATAACGGCATTGACTTCATTCAGACACCCGGTATAACTTTCCAGTCCTATGGTGCTAAGGAAGCTCGTGGTTATCGTATCATTGATATTGATGAAGCCGATACAAGCACATATACAACCTATGTTGTAAAATATGCAGACGTATTTGATGACGGCGAAAAAGCAATTACTTTGGAGATAATTCAAGTTACAATTCGTGAGTTCTTCAAACTTTTCACAACATTGTTCAAGACAATCGGCAACATTATCGGTATCGCAAGAAGTTAATTTTGCGACAGTAGTAGGCTGAAAACTAAAAGAACGGAGGTTTTTTCCGCCGTTTTTTGTGTTATATCCGCAACCAATATTTTATTTTACGGTGCGATTGAAAAAGTCAATGTAATCTGCGATAGCCTCTTCAAAAAACTCATCAAAATAAATATCAAAATGTCCGCAGTTATATTCCTTGATAGTTGCATTTTTTGCACGTTTCATGCATTTTATTGTTGCATAAGCGGGAGCCAAAGTGTCTTTGAGACAGGCTGCGACATAAATTGGAATTTCAACGTGTTTTGTATATCTGCTCGGACTGTATTTAAGAAATTCTAATATTGTTCTCGCCGGTGTTTCGTTTCTGAAGTTTGCTTTTTCGGGAATACGTGCTATGAATTTATCATAGTCGGGTTCTGCCATGAGTGCGGCTTTTCCTTGCGGGTCTGCCAATTTTAGCATAACGGGATGATAGCCGGTCAGACAAGACAAGAGGTCGCCTACAAGATAAGGAATGAATTTTATAATTCTAATGGGAGGAATTGTTTTTATTGTCGCCCATTGGTCTGTGTAGGGACATTGAGCAACTGCCGATTTAATATCATTCCTGCGGACGGATAAAGTAATTGCATGTCCTCCGCTAAATGAACTGCCGAAAATCAAAAGTTTGTTCCCGTCAACCCGTTTATCTTTCTTTATGAACTCTATCGCATTGTTCCAGTCAACAAGTTGATGTTTCACATTTATCAGTTGTCTTTTCTTACCGTCGCTTGCTCCCCAATTGCGATAATCGAATAAGAAACAGGCATAACCGGCAGCGGCAAAGTGTTCGGCATGTCGGTCAATCCACATTTCACGAACTCCGCCCAAGCCATGAGCCATAACAATTATGGGACAAGGCGTATCGCTTTCCGGCAGATATAGCCATGCACTACATCTTGTGCCCTTTGAATAAAAATCGACATCTTCACGTGTAAATTGATAATTCATTTTTATGTCCCCCTTTGCTTATATAATTTTACTCCGCAACAATACTCTTGTCAAGCGGGAATATTATGTTATTAGTTTTTTCAAAATAAAAATCGGGCATTACACCCGATATAAAATTACTATATATTTGATTTTTTTCTGTTACAGTCTTTGCAAAGCATCTGACAGTTTTCGGGAGTTGTGTGTCCGCCCTTGCTCCAAGGAATGATATGGTCGCCTTCCTTTTCTTTATACTCAAAATGTTGTTTGCAGATTGGGCAAATTCCGTCTTGCTTACTGTAAGCGTCCAATTTATCTCGCTCTGAAAATACTCTTATTTTCAAATGTTTTTCTGCAAACGGGTCAAAATCTCTGCTGAGCAGATATTCATAAATTCCCTTCGGTTTTTGTACGTCTTCATCTTCGTGCAGTCTTTTTACTTCGTCTTTCATGTCCGATGAATTATAAGTATTTTTATGATATTTGTTATAAAGACAGCACCAGTCCAAACCTTTCATATCCGCATAATATTGGGGAAAAATTTTCATTATCCAATTTATAACATCCTGAAAATACTGCCAAAGTTCATCCGCGTCTTTGTCCGATTTATGTTTCGCCATATATTCGGTAATATCTTTCATTCCTTGATAATCGCATATTCCTTTCAATGCTTTTTCAAGAAGTTCCTGCCTGTTCGGGTCTCCTGTGATATATTTGTCGGACAAGCCTTTTGCGGCACAATTTCGTTTTGAGAAATATCTCTTTGCGTCAGACAGCCATTCTCCCGTATAAACAGAATTTCGCAGTTCCTGATCGGTAAGTTTTTCTCCTGCAATATTTACAACTCTGAACCACTCCAATTTTTCCGATTCTTCGCCTTCACAGACATAAATCATAAATTCATAGTCCATAATTGAGTTAAACTTATCATCGGGCAAAGCATCCCAATAATATTTATTTCCGTCAAGAGTAATTGGGAATTGGTGTTCTAAATACTGCATTACGGAAAGAGTTCGCTGTTGACCGTCAAGAATTTCAAACTCATCATCGCCGACTTTTACCCAATACATAACATTCAAGGGAAAGCCTTTTAATACGGTATGAATAACCGCCTCCGCCTGCTCTAAAATGTAGACAAATTCCCGTTGATAAGCCGGTCTTATTGCCAATTTCCCGCCATAAGCAAAAACACCGTCATCATCGTTATCAACATAGCCGTTAAATACATCTCGGACTTTTATCAATTTTTGCTCAATCTTCATTGACGTTTCTCCTCTTTATTAAAATTCGGTTATAAAGTTTTCTTCCTTTAATAATTGTATAGCATGGAAAATCTCCTAAATATCTTGCACTATTTGCCATGCCTAATATTTCAAATTGGTCGGGATTATATTTATCAAGAAAAGTAATCGGTACACCCATAACACCACTACATTTTTCTCTTAATGAACAATCTCTTATATATTCTGTTTCCGCCGACAACGGGCTGTGCAACTCCGCTTTCTGTATCCCACAAGCCAGCAGAGAAGCCCTTTCCTTCGCTTTCAGTTGCTCCGATGATAATGAATTGTTCGGGGTTGAATTTGTCAAGGAATGTGATCGGCACTCCCATAATGCCGTTACATCTTGCGTCGTCGGATGACAATTCTGAAGTATGGCGTGATTCTCTCTCTCTCTCTCTCTCTCTCTCTCTCTCTCTCTCTCTTATAACACTATAAGTTAAATCTTTATCATCATTTCCTTTTCGGAATTTTACTATTTCAAACTGTTCGGGATTGAGCTTATCAAGAAATGTAATAGGTACACCCATATCCTCAAAATAATCACAAGGAATATCTGCAACTTTATCAACATTTATTGCATCGTAATTATCATATTTCGGATAATCTTCCTCATTTCCGTAATATCTTTTGTAAAGTATCAATTCTTCATGTCGTTTATTATGGTCAAGATTGGTGTACCAACAAACATTACGGAATTTTCCCATTACCTCACCATTTATTATTTTGTATGCAGAGCCTTCTTTTTTATTTTTCAGCAGATATTTCTGATATTCTTTTTTCACATGAAAGTACATATCTTTATTGATATTTCTGCAACCGAGCCAAATTTTGTTTTCTTTTATTAACGGAAAAATCTCTTTATAGGTTATTGCTTGAATGTTGCCGATAATCAAAAATTCTTTTTCATATTCCACAAGTTGAGCGACATATTCCCGAAAAAGACTGAAGGGCGGGTTTGTTACAACAATATCCGCTTGTTTTAAGTATTCAATACATTCTTCCGAACGAAAATCGCCGTCGCCGTCTAATTTTTTCACACCGTGTTTTTTCGATTTTAGCAAGTTGTCAATATCTGTATCCGAAACACCTCTGTTATTTGCCATCGGAATTTCCGAAATATCTATAACATAACCAACACCATTTCTCGAAACAACAGAATTTTCTTCGGGACTGCCGAAAAAAGACATCTGCGTCCATGCGATAGGGGATGTAACGTAAGATGTGCAAATCAATCTTTTTAAGCCCAAGTAATTAAAATTACGCAAAAAGAACTTGCAGAAATTGCTTTCAAAAGGGTCATCACAATTACAAAGAATGGTTTTTCCTTTGAATTTGTCCTCATAATTATTCAATTCTTCTTGTATCTCGCTATATTGAGTATAAAATTCATCATTTTTTGCTTCTTTTGCTTTGTGAAGACTTTTATTGCTTGCCAATTATTTTTCACCTCTGCACTTCAAATTTAGTTTATTAAATATATTATACTTCACTCTTCCTATTTTTTCAAGAAGTTTTTTCTTATCGGCAATTATATTTCCCACCAAAAAGAAAAAATCGGGAAATACTCCCGATAATTTACATATAACTTTTTAGCATAACCGCTTTTATGGTATGCATTCTGTTTTCCGCTTCGTCGAAAACGATACTCTGTTCGGACTCAAAAACTTCATCGGTTACTTCCATTGAGGATATATCGAATTTTTCATAAATTTCACGACCGACTTCGGTACCCAAATCGTGGAAAGCGGGAAGACAGTGCATAAAACGACATTGTTCACCCGCATTTTTCATTATATCGCTTGTTATTGCATAGGGGCTTAAATCGGCAATTCGCTCCGCCCATATTTCCGTCGGCTCTCCCATTGAAACCCAGACATCCGTATATAAAACATCGGCGTTTTTGGTTGCGATTATCGGATCTTCGATAAATTCAAGAACGGCACCGGTTTCTTTTGCGATATTCCGACATTCGGTAATAAGTTCGGCATTCGGAAAGTATTTTTTTGAAGTACACGCGACAAAATGCATACCCATTTTTGCACAGCCGACCATAAGGGAATTGCCCATATTGAACCGTGCATCACCCATATAAACAAGTTTTATTCCCTTGATTTTCCCGAAATGCTCACGGATTGTCAATAAATCGGCTAAAACCTGTGTCGGATGAAATTCATTTGTAAGACCGTTCCAGACAGGAATTTTTGCATATTCGGCGAGAGCCTCAACAATTTCCTGCCCGAAACCGCGGTATTCAATACCGTCAAACATTCTGCCCAAAACTCTTGCGGTGTCGGCAATACTTTCTTTTTTCCCTATCTGAGAGGCGGACGGGTCAAGATAAACGCAGTTCATTCCGAGGTCATTTGCCGCAACCTCAAAAGCACAACGAGTTCGGGTACTTGTTTTTTCAAATATCAAAGCAATATTTTTTCCCTCACAGAGTTTATGAGGAATGCCCGCCTTTTTTTCCGCTTTCAGTTTAGCGGCAAGGTCGATAAATTCTGTAATTTCTTCGGGCGTGAAGTCTAAAAGTTTAAGAAAATGTTTACTCACGGCAAACCTCCTTAATTATGTTTATCGCTTCAATAAGCATGTCATCGTTAATATTAAGAGGCGGAAGAAGTCGAACTTTGTCTTTCGCGGTAAGAACCAAAACACCTTTTTCAATGCACTTTTTAACAACTTCGCCGGCAGGTTTCGTGGTTTTTATCCCTATCATAAGTCCCATTCCGCAGACGGATTCAACACCTTTTGCTCCGTCCAATAATGACTTTACAAGCACACCTTTACGCTTGACATCCGCTAAAAAATCATCGTCAAGACGACTGATAATTGAAAAAGCACCGGCACAAGCAATGGGATTTCCTCCGAAAGTTGAGCCGTGATCGCCGTAACCGAAAACATCGGCGAATTTTTCGGAAAGCAGACACGCTCCGATAGGAAGACCGCCGCCCAGACCTTTTGCGGTGGTTACAATATCGGGGGAAATTTTGTAGTTCATATAAGCATAAAGTTGTCCCGTTCTGCCGTTTCCTGTCTGAACTTCGTCAATAATAAGCGGAATATCGTTCTCTTTTGTATATTCGGCAAGTTCGCGTACAAAATCGGCGGGCAGTACATTTACGCCACCTTCACCCTGAATACACTCAATCATAATACCCGCGATTTTAGTCGTTTCTGCAAGTGATTTTACACTTTCCATATTTGTTTCTGCATAGACAAAACCGGGAGTAAGCGGAGTATAAAGTTCGTGATAATGTTCCTGTCCCGTTGCGGCAAGAGTTGTTAATGTCCTGCCGTGAAAAGAGTTTTCGAGTGTCATTATCGTATAACAATCTTCTCCTTTTTTGGCGGAATATTTACGGGCTGCCTTAATTGCACATTCGTTTGCTTCCGCACCCGAATTTGAGAAAAAGACTTTGTTCATACCCGTTTTTTTGCATAACAGTTCGGCTAATTTTACGTCGGGATTGGTGTAATAAAGATTTGATACGTGGGCAAGTTTGTTAATCTGTGTAATAACCGCTTTTGTCCATTCTTCGTCCGAATGACCGAAGGCGGTTACACCGATTCCCGATGTCAGATCGATATAACGGCGATCCATTTCATCAAAAACAAGACTTCCTAAACCGTAAATGAGATTGACCGGAAAACGATTGTATGTTCCGGCAATATATTTTTTATCAAGTTCAAATATATCCATAATAACCCCTAATAACAGAGCGTATTTTCATTTATCGAAAAATCCGATTTTCGCTCCGATTGGAAATTTTTATTTTGTAATCATCGTGCCTGCACCTTCATCGGTGAGCATTTCCATCAAAATTGCATGCGGAATTGTTCCGTCCAAGATTGTAACGGTTTCAACCCCGCCGTTAAGAGCGTCAAGACAGCATTTTACTTTCGGAATCATACCGCCCGTAACAATGCCGTCGTCAAACAATTTTTCCGCGTCATCTGTATGCATTTCCCGAATAAGCGTTGAGGGATCGTCTTTATCGCGAAGTATACCGGCAATATCCGTCATTAAAAACAGTCTTTCCGCACCCAAAGCACCCGCAATTTTTGCGGCGGCGGTGTCGGCGTTTATGTTATACGCATGTCCCTCTTTGTCGCAACCGATGGTTGCAATAATGGGAATATAACCCCTGTCAAGCAGGTCAAGAACGGGACTTTTGTGAATTTTCGTAATTTCACCGACAAAACCAAGTCTTTCGTCCTTAATTTTCGCCTGAATCATGCGTGCATCAAGACCGGAAATACCCATTGCCTTGCCGCCTTTCATGGTGATGAGATTGACAAGGGATTTGTTTATTTTTCCGGTCAGAACCATTTGAACAATGTCCATTGTTTCGGCATCCGTAACACGAAGCCCGTCAATGAAAACGCTTTCCTTGCCCATTTTTTTCATGGTGTCGGATATTTCGGGACCTCCGCCGTGAACCAAAACGACTTTTACGCCGACTAAAGTAAGCAGGACGATGTCTTCCATAACCTGCTCTTTGAGTGCTTCGGAAAGCATGGCATTTCCGCCGTATTTAATAACAACGATTTTGCCGTTATAACTTTTGATATATGGCAGAGCCTGTACCAGTACTTCGGCACGCTCCGCATTTGAAAAATAACTCATGTCCTGTAATCTCCGTTAATCTTTACATAGTCGTAAGTCAGATCGCAACCCCAAGCGGTTGAAGAACAAATACCCGATTTAAGGTCTATCAGAATTTCAATTTCGTCCTCTAAAAGTATCTCTTTTGCGAGTTCTTCGCTAAAAGCAACCCCCGCACCGTCAACGCAGACGGTAAGATCTCCCTTCTTTGAACGGAAAGTAACGTCAATTTTGTGTACGTCAACGTCGGCACCGCTGTAACCTATCGCACAGAGAACCCTGCCCCAGTTTGCGTCCGCACCGAACATTGCGGCTTTGAATAATGACGAACAGATAACACTTTTTGCAACAATTTTTGCGGTTTCCGAGTCTTTTGCGTTAAAAGCCTTGCATTCGAGCAATTTTGTCGCACCCTCACCGTCGGCGGCAATAAGCCTGCAAAGAGCGACGGTTACGGTGTTAAGTGCTTTCATAAATATTTCAAAATCGGCATTTACGCTTGTAATTTCGGGATTTTTTGCCGCTCCGTTTGCAAGAACGCTGACCATGTCGTTTGTTGAGGTGTCGCCGTCAATGCTGACCATGTTGAATGTGGTTTGAATATCGGTCGAAAGAGCCTTTTTGAGCATTTCGCTTGAAATTGCACAGTCGGTCGTGATAAACACAAGCATGGTTGCCATGTTAGGATGAATCATTCCGCTACCTTTTGCGATACCGCCCATGCGACAGATTTTTCCGCCGATTTCAAATTCAACGGCAACTTCTTTTTTGAATGTGTCGGTTGTCATTATCCCTTCGGAAGCCATAGCTGAGCCGTCAGTTGACAGAGCATCAACAAGGGCGGGAATCCCGTTTTTTATCGGAGTAATATTCAAAGGCTGACCGATAACGCCCGTTGAGGCGACAACAACATCGTTTGCGTCAATATTGAGTTTTTGAGCCAAAAGAACACACATCTCTTCTGCAACTTCAATGCCGTTTGCGTTACAGGTGTTTGCATTGCCGGAATTACAGATAACGGCTTTTGCATAACCGTCGGATATATGATTTTTTGTAACAATAAGCGGTGCACCTTTTACAAGATTGGTTGTATAGACAGCCGCCGCCGTGCATTTTTCTTCGCTGAAAATCAAGGCAAGGTCTCGTTTTGTACGGTTTTTACGAATACCGCAGTGAACGCCGCTTGCCGAAAATCCTTTTGCGGCACATACGCCGCCGTCTATTCTTTTAATCATATTACTAAATCTCCAAACCGAGAGTTTCGTCAACTCCCATTACAATATTCATATTTTGAATTGCCGCACCGGATGCACCTTTGCCTAAATTGTCGTATCTGGCAATAAGTGTAAATCTTTCATCATTTCCGCAGACGCTTATACTCATTGAGTCAAGCCCCTGATGTAATGAAGTGTTTGAAAGACCGTCGATGTCGGTGTAATAAACGACTTTTGAATTGTAGTTTGATTTATAAACATCAATAATATCCGCAAGTTTGCCGTTGATATTTTCTGCAAAAAGCGGAATGATAACCTGCATACCCGAATAAAAATCATCAACTATCGGCATGAATACGGGTGCATGTTTAATTCCCGTCAAAGCCGTCATTTCGGGTATATGCTTGTGTGTCTGATTTAATGCATAAAGACGGGGAGAGTCGAAAATATTACTTCTGTTTTCGTCTTCATATTCGGCAATCATCGTCTTTCCTCCGCCGGAATATCCAGTTAAAGAGACAACGGACAATAACGCGTTTTTATCCAATATTTTTGCATCAATCAGGGGTTTTATAAGTGCAATAAATCCGCTTGCATGACAGCCGGGATTTGCTATTCTTTTGGAATTTCTTATATCTTCATAAAGTCCCAATTCCGCAAAACCGTATGTCCAATCGGGATTTGTACGGTGTGCGGTTGAGGTGTCAATAATGACCGTATCGGGATTTTCAAGCATGGAAACCGCTTCTTTCGCGGCAATGTCGGGAAGACACAAAAAGGCAATGTCGGAGGCGTTTAACGCTTCTTTTCGTGCTTTTTCGTCTTTTCTAAGTTCGTCCGACAGGGTGATAAGTTTTATATCATCACGTAAACTAAGTCGCTCAAAAATGCGAAGTCCCGTCGTTCCGGCAGAGCCGTCAATAAATATGTTTTTCATGATTTAATAACTCTCCGCTATTGTTTATTTAATAATTTTCTGACTGATTCTATCTGTTTAATGACAGAATCGGTTGCAGCACCGCCGAATGAGGTGCGTTTTTGAGTGCAGGTTTCAAGAGAAATTTCTTCGTATAAATCATCCTCGAAAAGTTCGGAATATTCACGATATTTCGCTAAATCGACATCTTCGAGAGTGATATTGTTTTCAATACAATAGGCGACGATAGAGCCGCTTATCTTATATGCTGAACGGAAGGGCAGACCTTTTTTAACAAGATAGTCGGCTAAATCTGTTGCGTTGATAAAACCTCTCTTTGCCGCATTGAGCATATTTTCGGGCTTGGCTTTCATGGTTTTTATCATACCGGTACCGACTTTCAGGCACATGGTAACGGTGTCAATCGCATCAAAAATCCCTTCTTTGTCCTCCTGCATATCTTTGTTATACGCAAGCGGCAGCCCTTTTAATGTTGTGAGAATTGCCATAAGTTCGCCGTATACTCTGCCGGATTTTCCGCGAATTAACTCCGCCATATCGGGATTGCGTTTTTGCGGCATAATCGACGAACCTGTAGTATAGGCATCGCTTAATTCGATAAACTTAAATTCCCAACTTGACCATAAAATAATTTCTTCCGAAAGTCGGGAGAGGTGCATCATCAAAATTGAAAGCCCTGAAAGCATTTCAACAACAAAATCTCTGTCGCTTACACCGTCAAGGGAATTTTCGATAACAGAATCAAATCCGAGTTTTTCCGCCTCAAAAAATCGGTCGGTGTCGTAGGTCGTTCCCGCCAAGGCACAACAACCGATGGGAGAAGTATTCATTCTTTTTCTCGTGTCGTTAAGACGGTCAATATCACGAAGCAGCATATAGGAATATGCCATTAAATGATGTCCGAAAGTAATGGGTTGAGCACGTTGAAGATGGGTATAACCGGGACATATCGCTGTTTTATATTCATCCGCCTTGTCGGTCAACGCGGTGATAAAATCTTTGATAAGAGGAATAATCTCATCAATTTCATCACGAAGATAAAGACGCATATCAAGAGCAACCTGATCATTTCTTGAACGGGCGGTGTGCAGTTTTTTGCCGACATCTCCGATTCTTTCGGTCAACGTTGCCTCGATAAACATGTGAATGTCTTCTGCGGACATATCAAACTGAAGTTTTCCGCTTGATATATCATCATATATTTCGGATAAGCCTGCAATAATTTTTTCCGCATCGTCATCGGTAATTATATTCTGTTTTGCAAGCATTTGGGCATGAGCGATTGAGCCGGTAATATCCTGTTTCCAGAAACGGCAATCAAAATGAATGGATGAATTGAAATCATCCGCCAATTTTTCGGTATTTCCTGCAGTTACTCCTGCCCATAACTTAGCCATAATATCATTTTCCTTCAATATATTTCGGGAAGAAAGGGGGTTATAAAATAATATTGAGTGCAGAGAGAGTAATTTTCATCTCTTTGCACTCAGCAAATAAAGCAAAGATTATTTCTTGTTTTTCTTATCGACCATTGCCTGAATTTTGATAGGAAGACCAAAGAGGTTGATAAATCCTTCCGCATCTTTCTGATCATAGTCGGATTCGCCGAAAGTGGCAATTTCTTCGCTGTAAAGTGAATAGGGACTCCATGCACCTGCACGGATAATATTACCCTTATAGAGTTTGAGTTTTACAATACCGGTAACATTTTCCTGTGTCTTGTCAACGAAAGCGGAAATTGCTTCACGAAGGGGAGTAAACCACTGTCCGTTATAAACAAGTTCGGCGAAAGTAATTGCCAGACGCTCTTTTTCGTGCATGACATATTTGTCAAGACATAAGGATTCGAGAGTTGCGTGAGCCTTGTAAAGAATAGTTCCGCCGGGCGTTTCATAAACACCGCGACATTTCATACCTACAAGACGATTTTCCACGATGTCGATTATGCCGATACCGTTCTTGCCGCCCAATTCATTGAGTTTATAGATGATATTTTTTGCACTCATCTTTTCGCCGTCAATCGCAACGGGAACACCCTTTTCAAATTCGAGTGTAACGTAGGTCGGCTCGTCGGGGGCTTGGAATGGAGAAACACTCATTTCAAGGAAGCCCTCTTTTTCATACATCGGTTCATTTCCGGTGTCTTCAAGGTCAAGACCTTCATGAGAAAGATGCCAGAGGTTTTTGTCTTTTGAATAGTTTGTTTCACGATTTATTTTCAAAGGAACATTATGTGCTTCCGCATATTCAATCTCTTCTTCACGAGATTTAATATCCCACTCTCTCCAAGGAGCAATAATGGGCATATTCGGAGCAAAATGTTTAATCGCAAGTTCAAAACGAACTTGGTCGTTGCCTTTTCCCGTACATCCGTGACAAATTGCATCAGCACCTTCTTTGAGAGCGACTTCCACAAGTCCTTTTGCAATGCAGGGACGAGCATGGCTTGTGCCTAAAAGATATTCTTCGTAAACTGCACCGGCTTGTACGGTGGGGATGATATAATTGTCAACATAGTCATCGGTTAAATCGAGAATATAGAGTTTTGATGCTCCGGTTTTTATTGCCTTTTCTTCAAGTCCGTCAAGTTCGTCAGCCTGACCGACGTTGCCCGAAACAGCAATAACTTCACAGTTATTATAGTTTTCTTTAAGCCACGGAATAATGATTGAAGTATCAAGTCCGCCAGAGTATGCAAGAACTACTTTTTTAATGTCGTTTTTATTCATAATTTTTCTCCTTAAATGAATATTTACGCAGAAATTAGTCAAATATGCAGGCATTATACATCACTATTGCATATTTGTCAAGTGTTTTTCAAAATAAATATTGAAAAGTGATTTTAACGTGGAAAATCTTTGATTAAGCCTATTAAGAATCGCGGATAATCCGAAGTCTTTTCATAAGAATAGGTTCAACGCCGAGCGAATTGCAGAGTTTAACCGGACTTGGAGTAAGATTGCTTCCTGCGGTCATTTTAATATTAAGAGTAACGGTTTTACCGTTGTCCGTAACATCATATGATAATATGTTTTCGCTTAAATTGACAACTTTCGTGGTTTTTCTTCCCCTGACTTTGCCCATTTTTTCATAGGTCAAATCGTCTCGACTTAAAATGCTTTCAAGGTCTTCTTTGGAGATATTATCAAAAATAATCTCATATTCCGCCGCGACAATGGGTGCTTCTTTTTTGTTTGCCAATTCGGCTTTAAGACAAGTAATACCTTCGGGGAGATACTTATTTAATTCGTCGGGAATTTTATCAAGTGGGTAGTCAGAAACAAGACGAAAAATGAAAGAGTCGTTATAACTTTCAACTCCGAGAGAAACGGGGAGGGTGAAATTAAGATAAACTTGCGGGTTAAAACCTTCCGTGTACCAAACGGGAATATCGGTACGGCGAAAAGCACGGATAAATGTGCGGTAGGTGTCAAGATGAGCGATGAATTTTACGCGACCGGTTTTATTAAAATAAACTTTAATGTCTACCATCACAATCACCTTTGTTAAGTTTATTAGCACCGCAACCGGCACACGCAATTCGGCAATGGGCAGTGGGCTTTCCTTCGTGAGCCTTCTTGTTTTCCCTGATTAAAAATTCCTTGTCTATGCCGACATCCATATGATCCCACGGAAAAATCTCGTCATAGTTTCTTCTGCGATTTGCATAAAATGCAGGATCTATACCGCAATGATCAAACGCTTCTGCCCAAGTGCTGTTTTCGAGTTTTTCATGCCAAGAGTCGAAAGTTGAGCCGTTGCTCCATGCATATTCAATAACATCCGCAAGTCTTCGGTCTCCGCGTGCAAATACGGCTTCAAGGAAACTTGTTTCGGTGTCGTGGAATTTTAATGAAACCTTTTTACTTTCAAGATTGTTGATTAAATATTCTTTACTTCTCTCAATTTCTTCTTTTGATAGTTGAGGCTCCCATTGAAACGGAGTAAATGGTTTTGGCACGAAAGTGGAAACGGCGGAGTTTACTGATACGAATTTACCTTTTATTCTGTCGGGATTTTTGAAATATTCTTCAACAACATTCTGTGATAAGTCAATGATACCCTGCAAATCTTCGTCGGTTTCCGTGGGCAGTCCCAGCATAAAATAAAGTTTAACGGCAGTCCATCCGCCTTTGAATGCATCTCTTGCACTTGATAAAACATCTTCATCGGTAACATTTTTATTGATAACATCACGAAGACGCTGTGTGCCGGCTTCCGCTGCGAAAGTCAGACCGCTTTTTCGTACTCCTGCCAATTTTTCAACAAGTTCGGCATCAAAATTATCGGCACGCAGTGAGGGCAAAGCGATATTGACATTATCCTCATTTGTCCAATCAACCATATCAATAAGCAATTTTTTAATCTGACTGTAATCGCTGCTTGACAGAGAAATAAGAGAAACCTCGTCATAACCGGTATTTCTGCACAACACTTTGCATTGTTCATTTATCGTATCGGGATTTTTTTCACGCACGGGACGATATATAAATCCTGCCTGACAGAAACGACAACCGCGTATACAGCCTCTGAAAATTTCGTGAGCAACCCTGTCATGCACAACTTCAATAAGCGGAACTACGAATTTATCGGGATAGTAAACTTTATCAAGGTCAGAAACTACGGCTTTTATAACTTTTTCGGGAGCACCGTCTTTCGCAGTTATTGATTTTATCGTATTATCTTCATTATATTCAATATCGTAAAGCGACGGAATATATATTCCCTGTATCTGTGCGGCGGCACGCAAAAATTCGGCTTTTGATGCTCCTTTTGCCTTGTATTCCTTATATAAATCAAGAAATTCGGGCATAATGACTTCGCCCTCGCCGAGTTGGAAAACGTCGATAAAATCGGCAATAGGCTCGGCATTGCATACACAAGGACCGCCCGCGATAACAAGCGGCGAGAGGTTGTCGCGGTCTTTTGAGCGAACGGGAAGTCCCGCCAAATCAAGCATATTTAATATGTTTGTATAGCAAAGTTCATATTGAAGAGTGAAGCCGATAATATCAAAATCCTTGATACTGTCGCCGCTTTCAAGTGAAAAGAGAGGGATGTTATTCTCCCTCATCTCTTTTTCCATGTCGCTCCACGGTGCAAAAACACGCTCACACCAAGCGTCATCTCTCTCGTTAATAAGGCTGTAAAGAATTTTTATCCCTAAATGCGACATCCCTATCTCGTAGGTGTCGGGAAAACAAAAAGCAAATCTAATGTCAACATCTTTCGGGTTTTTCATAACGGAGTTAATTTCCCCGCCGATATATCGACCGGGCTTTTCAACTCTCATCAGGATTTTTTCAATCTTCTCGGTCATGATTATTCAATGCCCATTATTTCTTTCATATTCTCTGCGATTTTATCCGTAAGAATTTCGGCTTTATCACGGGTTTTTGCGTGAGCGGTAATGTATATCTTAATTTTCGGCTCTGTTCCCGACGGACGGACAATAACCTTGTTCCCGTCTTCAAGAGTAAAGGACAGAACATTTGACTGCGGAAGATTTGTACCGCTTATTTCGCCGGTATTTTTGTCGCAAACCTTTTGAGTGAGATAGTCCGCAATCACCAAAACTTTCATCCCTGCAATATTTTCGGGAGTATTTTCTCTCATACTGTTCATCATGTTGAGCATTTTTTCCATACCGTCAGCACCTGCAAAACCGAAGTTTAACAGGGTGTTTATGTACATACCGAACTCAGCGTAAATTTCCTGCATGCGAGCATAGAGATTTTTGCCGTTCTTTTTATAGAATGAAGCCATTTCGGCAATTATCAAAGCGGATACAACGGCATCCTTGTCGCGAACATGAGTGCCGATAAGATAACCGTAACTTTCTTCCATCCCGACAACAAAATTATCTGCCATTCCCTTGCTTTCAAGTTCGGTAATAAGTTCACCGATATACTTAAAGCCGGTGAGTAAATCGGCAATTTCACCGCCGAATTTCTTTGTGATTGCGGTAATAAGTTCGCTTGTAACAATAGTTTTGACAACAAGCGGGTTTTCGGGCAATGTACCTTTTTGTGCTCTCTCTGAAAGAAGATAATCCGCCATCAGACAGCCGACTTCATTTCCCGTCATCAATTTGTATTCTCCGTCGTAAGGCACGGCAATACCTATTCTGTCAGCATCGGGGTCTGTTGCAATGATAATGTCCGCATCAAAATCTGCGGTCATTTTCAAACCCTCTTCAAAAACCTGACGAATTTCGGGGTTCGGGAAGGGACAGGTCGGGAAATTCCCATCGGGTTTTTCCTGAGAGGCGACAACCGCGACATTCTTAAATCCCGCACGCTTTAATATATGACGAACAGGCTTGTTTCCCGTGCCGTTAAGGGGAGTATATAAGATTTTCAAATCGGCATCTGCGGCTTTGTCGATATTGACACGAGTTTTAAGCAATTCGTCAAAATATTCAAATTCAAGCCAATCTTCGATATAGTCAACCATATCATCCGCAAGAGCGTCAACAAAATCCATTGTCTTAACATCATTGAATATATCAATTTTCTTAATGTATTCAAGCGTTCTTGCGGCTGCTTCATCCGTCATCTGATAGCCACGCTCGTCATAGCATTTATAGCCGTTGTAAATGGCGGGATTGTGGGAAGCGGTAATAACAATACCCGACGAACAGCCCAACCGACGAACAGCCCAACTTATCATGGGTGTCGGTTTAAGTTCGCCGTACATATATACTTTTATTCCGTTTGCCGCCAAAACGCAGGCGGCTGCTTCTGCAAACAAATCGGATTTTATGCGACTGTCATAGCCTATTGCGACTGTCGGTTCGTCAAAATATTCATTGAGATAATTTGCCAAACCTTGAGTTGCCTGAGCTACGGTATAAATATTTATTCTGTTTGTGCCGGCTCCGATAACTCCGCGAAGTCCGCCGGTACCAAACTCAAGAGAACGCCAAAATCTGTCCTTGATTTCCTCGGCATTGCCCTCAATATTTTTTAGTTCTTCTATCAAATCCGGATCTTTTATGGCATTCTTGAGCCATAAATTATATTGTTCGGTGTACATAATAAATCTCCTTTGATTATTTTACTTTTCTGACAATGGCAATTGGAGTGCTTTGACTTCCTTGTCCTAATGGATTATCCTTGAAAACCGCTTTGCAGAAATCAATGTCAATTTCTTTGCTTGAACGACCTAAAACTTCAACGCCGAGGTCATTTGCATCAATAACAACAAAACCGCAACCGGTATGTTTTGCCAAATCTGCGGCAACCTTATCGGGATCTTTCGGTGCAAGTTTTGCGTGGTGGTTATAGGGAGGCAGAGTATAGTCGCACGGGCCATCAATCGCTCTCGCCTTATCGCCGACTATCTGATAGAAAACTCCTCTTTTGCCGAAAGGTTTTGTAATTGCGGAGCAGAATGCTGCAAATAAAATTTTCGGTCTGCCGATTTCACGAATTGCAAGTTCCATCGTCTGCGGAATCCCCAAACCTATTCCGTAGGGGCTTTTATGTACGAATTTACAAAGAAAGTTTGCAAGACGCGAGGGTTTAATATCATCAATATCAAAACTTCTCCCCTGACTTATTGCAACAATTTTTTCGCTCATAAATATCATATCGCCGTCCTCGACATAGGGCATGGCATATTCAGAAAGAATTTCTTTAAGGTCATCTCCCTTGACAACGACTTTAGTTTTTACGGGGTAGCGGTAGTAGTCGCCGTATTTGGTGGAAATTACGAGGTTTTTATTCTCATTTGGTGTCAATTTTGAAATATCCATAAACTTCTCCATTATAACTGTTTATCTAATGATACATCAAATTCCTAATAAATTCAAGACTTTTTTATTTTGCACTTGATTTTTTTTTATTTTTATGTCATAATAGAAAAAGTTAATTTTATAAAGGAGGTTTTTATGTTAAAAAATGGGAAAATGAACGAATCCCCATTGCAGGAAAAACGATATGTTACAAAAATTGAATATGTAAGTATTTGTCTGGTTCGTGCCGGTGCAATTATGGTTTCGACATTGTCCGGTCTTGCCGCAACATTTACCTATGAACTTTATTACGGACAGGTAGGAGTTACAGCAGACGAGCTTGCTAACATTCAAGGCTTGCAGACGACAATTACGACTGTTTTGTCCTACGGCACAGGCTTGCTAATAAGTATTATTGCTCACAAATGGGTAACAAAATGGGGACGGTATCGGCAGTGGTATCTGATAGGTCTTGTCCCCGTGTTCTTGCTTACGCTATTAAACTACTACATCCCGACCGGTTGGGAAAAGACGGAAATGATCGCTTTCCGCTATGTTTTGGCGATATTATCGACAATATTCGGCGGATTTAACAACTTGGGGACACAAATTCCGCAGGTCATTTCTCCAAACTACAACGAGAAAAAGACCGTTGCGACCGCTTGGCAGTTGTTCTATTATTTGGGATACGGCGGAGCGTATTTATTCACTTTTATTTTCCCCGACGACAAGTTGGGCAAAGACAAGATGTATATGTACATCGCAATTTTCGCAGCATCTGTTACTGCAATCGGTCAGTTTATGTGTGCCGTTTTCTGCAAAGAGAGAATTGAGCCGCCGAAGAAACAGAAAGTTAAGGTTACAAGTGCCTTATTCTCGCTGTTTAAGTACAAAAATTATCGCTCATATTACTACATGCAATGGGCAAATACTTTTAGAATGCTCGGCAAAATGTCGACCTATCTTGCCGCTATAACCGTCGGTTCGTCAAAGAATTTGTTGCTTACTCTTCCGACCGCTATCGGAACGGTTGTCGGCAATGTTATCACGGCGAGGGTGTCAAAGAAATATGAACCTACAAAATTGCTTAAATTCTGCGGTTTTTATTCAATGGCATGTTCGGTACTTATTTTTGCTACCTGTTTCTTTGAAACAAAAGTTCTCGGAATATCTTTTTATGAGGGCTGGAATGCAATTTTCTTCTATGTGTTCTACTTCTTTTTCGGTATCGGAGTTGGTATTCAGGAGCTTTCAACCTCCCACTTTACTGTCGAATTTAACGACTATCTCGAAAGGGAAACAGGTGAACGTCTTGAGGCAATTCACGGCACTGTTCCCGGCTGGATTTCAAACGTCCTCGGCTATCTGAAAGAATTACTTATTCCCTATATGCTCGCAGCCATCGGCTATCAAGTAAGCACAACGGGAAACCTTGTCGAAACGATGAAAGCACTTCCGACTTATTGGGACACATGTATGTGGTTGCTTGCTTTTCTTGTCTTCGGTTACTCTCTCGCAAATTTAATATCTGCACTCATTTTGAAATTCGGTTACGACATTGAGGGAGAAAAGAAACTTGAGATGTATGCAGATTTGAAAGAGATGCGTGAACTTCGTGATGCAGAAAATAAAACATAGAAAACAAAGGTGAATATATGAAAACTTATACGAAAAAAGAGCGTAATATGTATCTTATCGGCTTAGCCGGTCAGAACATAATTTACAACGTCATTGGAACCGGAATGGCATATTACTTCCAGCATGTGCTTTTCCTTCCTGCAATTGCAATATCCGTCATTATGGCGATTGCCCGAATCTGGGACGCAATAAATGATCCCATGATGGGAACAATTGCAGACCGTACCCGTACGAAATACGGCAAAATGCGTCCGTATCTTATGGTTGTTCCCGGTGTTGTCATGATTACAACCTTACTTACTTTCTGTAACGCTCAGATTACCGCCGATACAACAAAAACAGGGGAATTTTTTATCATCGCTTGGGCGGGAATTTCCTATATCCTTTGGGGAATGAGTTATACCGCGGGTGATATTCCGCTTTGGGGTATCATTTCTCTTATGACCGAAAGCAAGAAAGACCGCGACAATTTATTGGCTCTTGCCCGTATTGTTGCCGGTGTCGGCGGCGGAATTGCTCTTGCAGGTATTCTTCCCGTTTCTCAGGCTATCGGTCGTTATTTCCAAGAAAACCATGGTATGACTGCAAACCGCGGTCTTTACTGGGGTTGCATTGTCGGTGCAGTTATATTTACGGTTTTAGGTACTGCTCTTTTCCAGTGTGCAGCCTATGCAAAAGAACACGTAAAACAACCCTCCGACAAGAAATATACTTTCAAGCAGACTTTCCAAATCATGTGGGCATGCAAACCCTTCCGCAGAATTCTTATCTCCGGTGTTATCCGTTCCCCCATGAACATTCTTTCTCTTGTTGCCATGACACTTCTTACCTACTATTTCGGAGATAACGGCGGCGACGGTCAGAACTACGTTAAGTACTTGGTCATCCTCGGCGGCGGTATGTTTGCAGGTATGTTTATCGCCATGGGCTTTACTCCGAAACTTTGTGAAAAGTTTGAAAGAAAGACACTTCACAATGTTTGCTGTGTTATCAGTGCCATTCCCTTCTTCGGTATTTTCGTCCTTTATCTTATCGACGGTACGGCTCTTTACGAAACAAAATGGCTTATTCCGCTTGCAATTTTATTCTGTATTGCCGGTGCCGGCACCGGTGCAATGAACGTTATTCAGTCCATCATGATTGCCGACTGTGTTGACTATGAAGAATATCACTCCGGAAGTCGTCCCGACGGCGTTTTCTTCTCCGGACAGAGTTTTATAACAAAACTCGGTGCAGGTATGTCCTCCATTATTCAGGGTATTGTATATGCAGTTGTCGGCTTTGAAAAAGAGGCTATGGAGGCTTGCAATGCCGCCATTATGGCATCTCCCAAAACGGACTTTATGTTTGCAACCGCCCCCGAATTTGAGCCATATCGTGCCGGTCTGTTCTTCCTCGTTTCCATCCCCTCTGCAATCGGTCTGTTCTTCTGCATATTCCCGATGATTAAATATGAACTTACGAATAAAGAACACAAACGTATTCTTGATTCTCTCAACAAAAAGAGAAGTGAGGACAGGGGAGAATAAGCCCAAATTAAGTTAACGGTCTGTTTTGACAGACCGTTTTTTATTTCCGATTTTGAATTTTGAATATTACGAAAATGTTGCCGAAACTTAGCCCGTTTATAAATTTATTTCAACTAATAACTCGCCGAAAATCATCGAATGGAGATAAAACGTGCTAAATTCGAAAAAATACCACAATATATTGTGGTTTTCCTCTTACTGATTGGGATTTTCTTTTTTGAAAAATGGGCAAAAACACAAAAATCGTATAATTTTCACTTGACTTTTGGACATTGTTGTGCTATTATTTATAGTGTAATAAAGTCGGGTGGTTTATCCCGATGAAAACCATACTTTTACTTGTCCGAAAAGGGCAGGAAGGGAGAGATTTCATGGAACATAAACGATTCTTGAAAATCCTCAGTGTCATTATGGCAATGCTCATGGTGCTTTCTTGCATGACGACGGCTTTAATCGTCGCGGCAGAAGAAGTCAATGAGATGACGCCGGTTAAAACGGCAAAAGAAGCCATTGATACATGGATTGCTTCCGGAGAAACAAGTGCGACGGATTATGCCGTCTACAACACTCTGGAAGAAGAAAACAACTATTACGCCTATGTCTTTGATAAAACATCAAAAGGTTATATCTATGACATTGCCAAGGCACTTATTCCTCTTGTAAATCAATAGATAAGCTTTGACGCAGAAGAAGGCGTAAACTCAATGTCTCGTATGAGAGACCGTGTCAAAGAATTGACAGGTTATACCACCGGTCCCGCTGCAGCGGTTATCAATGCCGTACTTCCCGATACAATGGAATACGACGCTGATTTCAGAGACAGCATTTATATTATCGGTGACAGATCTGAATTTGTTCAGGCACGCACAACCACAGTCGAAATCGGTATCACTGTTGACGCAGCTTTAGCTCGTGCCGACAAGGCTCTTTCCGAGATTGACAATCTTCCCGTTGAATATATGTATACATTCGACGTGAAGGCTAATTCCGCAAGTGCAACAATGCTTTCAAGAGGTCATTGGTACAGTTTCGACGGTGAATTTGTCGGTGAAGAACTTACCGCCAACGAGACATTGGAAGCAATGAAAACCGCCTATAATTATTTTTCATCTAATATGGGTGATTTTAATGCTCTTATCGCGGCAAACAAAAATACTTATGCTGAAGATAAGGCACAGTGGGATGCTCTTGTTGAATTGGGTATTTCCAAAAACATTTATGACAAATATTTCGGAGCAGTTACTCCCGCTGCCATTGCCGATTATTTAACGGCATCCGCAGCCGCAAACGAAGTATTTACAAAACGTGAAGCAGTTGAAAGATTTAATGCCTCTCAGTTGGTTGATGTTTCCGCATACACCCTTGATGAGGTTAATGCTTTCTATTCACAGGTCAAGGCTGACTATGACTTTATCGTATATTGGGGCTATGTTGATGCAAGAAATTATTTTGCAGATAACTTTGGCTATGACGTAAAAGCTTGGTCAACTTACATGAAGAGCCTTGAAACCGCTGTTGACAAAGCGGAAATTGCAGGCTTATTGCCCGAAATTCAGGCTATTGACGCTCAGGTTGAAACTTATATTGTTCAGTTTGCTTCTCAGGAAGAAATGGAAGCGGCAACAACTTGGTTTAAAGCCGAGCTTACAAATGAACTTCTTGCAGGCTTCTACAATCAATATACTGCAATCGTATCACAGATCGATGCATATTCTCTTGCCGCAAAAGCCGAGTTTACAAGATCTCTCGGTTTCTATGGTATGATTGAATCTGAAGCCGCAAAGCGTGGAATTGATCCCGCAACGGGTCTTGTCCCCGCAGCAGGAGAAGGCACAACAGATCCCACCGCAACCCAGAGAGGTTGGCCCGGATTTACTAAAAACGACTTAACCAACGGTACGGGTGTTTTCTGTGTCCGTGAAGCGGAAGGTTATCACAACGTTCCCGGCTATGCCACTCAGGTTCGTTATGCCGATATAGCAAGACACGACGGCGAAACAGATAAGCCGCATGGTGATGATTACACAGTCAGAGACCTTGTTGTTGAGGCTGTTCTTGAAAACCTTGACGCATGGCTTGCATCGGATGAATTTTCACAACTTCTTTCCGGCTTGCTTGACCTTGGTGAAGAATACACCGAAGTTGAAAATCTTACAGAACTTATTTACGCTATTTTCAATAAAAACGTTTTCTGTGACGACGTTCTTAACGCCGTTATGACTATGCTTTATAAGGACCTTGCAAAGAAATTACCCGATATTCTTCTTGATGCTCTTGCAAATGCAATGAATCCCGGTCAGTCATATCGTTATAACTATAATAACAGCGGTCCGTACGATCCCAACGGAACAACACCGCCCTCTCAGAACTATGTTTATCTCTATATTGGTGATGCTTCGATTGCAAGCAATACAAGAGCTTGGCTTCGTATGAATGGTCTTGGTTCTTCGTACAACCTTGAAGACATATTCGCGGGAATCGGCTTAAATCTCTATCCGCAACAGATTGTAAGCTACTTTAATGCTCAGGGCTTCCCGGGTATTGCCTCTTTGCTTTCTCAGGCAGGCAAACGTGCTTCCGAGATTCGTTATGAAAACGGAGTGCCCTATGTCTATTCTTCATGGGACAATCCGATTCTTCCGGTTGACGAGGACGGCACCTTCGCATTTGAATGGGGCGTAAATGACTTTGCGGGCTTCAAGCGAGGCTTCGCCGCAATGGTATCCGGTATCGCTCCCTTGTTGAAGACAGTTCTCTTTAACGTTCCCTATGATTCGGGCGTTATTACGCATATTGTTGATGCAGACATTAAGGCAAAGGTTCTCTGGGAGCAGTCTATAAACAATGTCGACTTGCAATTAGTTCTTCAGATTGCCGGTGTTACCGGTTACGATGATGTTATCGCTCCTCTCTTTGAACAACTTGGTGTTCCCGCATCTCAGATTCCGAACATCTCCTGTTCATCGGGCAACTCGCGGACAGATACAACGCTTACCGTAAACACGATGGTCAATGCCATCTTGGATCCTCTTTGGTGGTTTATTCAAGACTTGACAACTCAGCCGCTCAATAAGGTTATTAACTTACTGCCGACTTTGGCATATTCCATTAAGAACTTTACTCTTGAATCTTTACTTTCCCGTTTGGCTCTTAATATTCACTGGTATGTTCATGACATTGCCGGTGGTGGTCTCTTAGGAGAAATAGTCAGCTGGTTCAGGCGTTATTTCAAGGGAGATATCCCACTTAACCTTTTCAGTTATGAAGATCCCGACAGCGGCATGGTTAAGCTCTATGAAATCCTGGAGATGGATAACTACCAGGATATGCGTGACATCAACAAAGTTCTGAATGCCGTTCTAAAGTTGGTTGCATCGGATGAAGAGGAAGGCACACCGCCTGTAACTATCAAACCTCTTAATCAAAACATCTTGGCTGCCTTAGGCTCGGATGTTGCCTATACATCCAAACGTACGGGTGCATGTATCAACAACTACAGTCGAAAGATTGTGGCGGATAAGTCCGACGTATTTTATTATGTGTTTAACTGGCTGTTTTCCAATTACGGAAACGTCGAAGATTTGAAAGAACTTATCGGTGTGTTCGCAGATAATATTGAGTTCCCCGAAATTGTAGAAGATCTTATTAACAATTTAGGTGCAAATCCCAATGACTGCTTGTCGGCATTGGTTGAAATGTTCTATCCGCAGGAATACGGATATCAGCATATCACCTACAATACTAACTTTGATACATTCGACGGTCAGAATGAATCAGGCAGCAATGTTACAACACATCCGTCACTTTGCTACTTAAAGTACAGCAATATGTGGACGGAAGACAAGGCTGCAGAATTCTATAACACAGCCGATGAATTTTTAGACAACTTACTTAAGACTATCAGCAATGATGAAAACTTTACTCTTGATTCCGTTGTTGATGGCTTATTAGGTAAAATATTTAATACCGATACTTTGCACAGCCTGACATCTCTTGTTGCAGGTCTTGCCGAACTTGAGCAACCCGGTGAAATTGATCCCGAAACGGGTGAACCCACCAAACCTGTCTTAGGTCCCGGCATTGTTCAACTTATCGAAAAAGAATTAGGCGGCTCCTTTACTGATTTCTACGGTCAGTATATGCCTCCCGAAGGTGCTGACGAAGATTGGAAATACGATTGGGGCTTTGAAATTATCAATGCCGACGATCCGGACAGAACTGAAGATATAATTGCTTCCGCTGACTTCTTCTCGGCACTCTCCACTCTTATTATGCCTGTTGCTCCCCTTCTTGCCATGCTTTTAGGCGGTCAGGAATGGCGACTTCTTACAGGTGTATTACCCGGCGGTACAACTACAAAACTTCTTCGCTTCATTGGCTATGAGGGCTACCGTGAAGGTCTTGTTCCCTTGTATGAAATGCTCGGTCTTACTCCCGGCGATATTAATGCCGATACTCTCGATGGAGCATTTGGCTTTATGGCTTGGGCGGACTTTAACAATTGGGCAGCCATAGCTTGTGCTGACAGTTCTACACCGGCACAAAAGCAGGAAGCTTATGAGTGGATTATCAATGCAGTTCTTAATCCCGTTATCGGTGTATTGGATAAATTTGCCGATAATCCCATAGATTATTTCTGCACAACACTTCCGAACATTATGTATCAGGTTCAGACTGATGCATTCCGTGACTATATTTTCAATACTCTTCAGGGACTTATAGTCATCCTTGATACGGTTCGTCCGATTATCGATGTTGACCTTCCCTTTATCGCAGAGTTACTTGAACCCGAAGAACCCGCTCCCGGTGAAGAAGAAGAGCCGATAAGCCCGATTCTTCAAGGCTTTATCGACTACTGCTACAACCACACCATTAAGGATATCCTGACATTTAAGGGACTTCTTGATGCCCTTGGAGAAATGTTTGGTTTGACGCTTACAAATCTTGTGCTTGAAGCCATAAACGGCACTCTCCTTTTGGGTGGTGTTGAAACATATACTTCATCGAACGGAAAAACTATTTATAAGGCACTTGTCAATACAACAGTAACGACGGCGGATGCAAATCTCTATCAGCCGTGGGATGTTATGACGGTTCTCGCTGAAGTTATACTGGAAATTCTTCAGACACCCGGCAATGCCGATGCAATTGAACTTCTTATCGGCGGTGATTTTGTCAATGTGGATGAAGAAACCGGAGATATAACGCCCAAGGGCATTTTGAGCAGTCTGGTCGGAATTCTTAATTCCAAGATTGAAGAAGATGCCTATGCTACTATTGACTGGCTTGCTCCTTTCGATGTTACTTATTATGACATCGTTGCAGGTTCCTATGATATGACAACCCTCGTTCCTGCAGACGGTTCTCTTGACAGAATTAACGCATATCTTCAGTACAACACAAACTGGACTGAAGATTTGGCGGACTACCTCGATATTAACCTTGCAAATATTGCAGACGCCATCGTACGCATAGCAAATGACGATGAAACTGCAACATTGGGCAGTGTTATCGACGGTCTTATCGCTGAAAATCTCACCGGTGCAATGCTTAATGACATATTCGGTCAGTTAGTCGGTATGTTCAATAATATTGACGCATATCTTGCTACGATAGATCTTTTCTTCGGTATCGATCTTACAGGTCTTACAGAAGATTATGAGCCTTATCCGGATGATCAGATATTTACCCTTACTGAGTTCATTGGGGAACTTGAAACACAACTCGCCCCCGTCAGCAAACTTCTTGACTGGCTTCTCCTTGGTGTTGACTACGAGTTCTTCAACGGTTCCGACTATGTAGAGCATTATGACGACAATTATCAGCACGTAAAGCAAGACGGAGAATCAATTATCCGTATCGCAGGCGGTAACGGCTGGGATACAGGTGTTGTTCCCTTCCTTGAGGCTATTACTCGTCCCGTAGGAAAGAATGACCTTGTTAAGAATGCAGCTGCCATCCGTGCAGAAATTGCAGGCGGTGCAGAAGGTGCAGCACTTCATGCTCTTGTCGATCCTCTTGTAGCTGTTGCCGAAATGGCAGCCGACAATCCGATTGATACAATCATGGATGTTCTCAACAACTTGTTCTACTTCCTCAATGTCGGCGGTTTAACGGCTTTCATTGATAATTCGCTTGTAGCAATTTTCAATATCGCAGACGTTGTTAACGCATCCGGTCTCCTTGAGATGATCGATGCCGAACAGTTCGAGAACGGTCTCTACGGAGTGATTAACGAACGTCTTACATTCAAGGATGAAGACGACAATGTTCTCTTTGCTCTTGATATTAAGAATCTTGACCTTGATTTATTATCAATCATTGATATTATTTCCGCCGTAACAGGTCTTAACCTTGATACTCTCAAAAACTTCTTCGATCACGAGTATTATCTCGGTTATCTTGACTTCTACGTTTCCACTAACGGCTCACTTGCAGGTATGCTCCGCTTTGTTGACTATGTTGACCAGTATGGTTATCCCAACGTTGACTTTAACGGCGAATACTTCAAGGGTACCCGTTCTGACTTTATAACGGTTATGGTCTGCTTGCTTCTTGATGTTATTGAAGAAGCCGGCAACAGAGATCCCCTTATCGAACTTCTTGCAGGTGTTAAAGCAGACGACGACGAAGCAACCGTAGCTGAAAAGATGGCTAAGGCAGAAGCAATGTACGAGGCATTAGCGGATCTTCTTGACGGCGATCCCGGCGAAATTGAACCCGATCCCTATGATTGGGATACCTTTATCGACGGTGTTGAAGTGGATCCCTCTATTACCAGTGCCGATATGTGCTACTTAAAGTACAATACGAACTGGAATCGTACAACTGCTAAATATGTCTACGATAATTTCAATGATATTGCTGATGCAATCCTTCGCATGGTTGACGAAGACAATCCGCAGACCTTAGAAGGACTTATAGACGGTCTTCTCTATGAAAACATCTTTACGGCAGAAACCGTAAACAAACTCTACGATGCTATTATCGGCTTCTATGACACAATCAATGATAACGATGCTGACGGTCACATCTTTAATGTATTAAATCTTGCTCTTGATCTTGATCTCAGCACTTATGCCGAAATTAAGGCACAGGGTCCCTACGTATTTAATGAATATCTTGATGCTCAAGAGCAGTTCATTGATGCTATTGTTGAACTTCTTGCTCCCTTTGAGCCTCTCCTTGAGTTCCTCTTTGCAGGCAAGGATCTTGCTCTCTTTACAGACTACGACGAGACAGAACCTCAGATTGTACTCAAGGGTGCATACGGTTATCAAGATGGTTTGATAACTCTCTATGAAGCATTCAATATGACACCGATGGATCCGGCTGACTTCGCGATTGCTTTGGCAGCTCACGACGGCAGCGGTATCCGTGCTATCTTAGAGCCTGTTGTCAACTTCATTGACGACATTGCCGAAGCTCCTGTTCAGGAAATTGCAAAACTTCTCCCGCAGATTATCTTCTTCTTACAGTCTGGCAACCTTAAGGTTTCCGTAACAAATATCTTGGGTGCAGTCAACAATCTTCTTGACAGAATCAAACCTATCTATGATGTAGATCTTGAAGGTCTTGTCATTGAAGGTCTTGGTTTTGAGCTCGCTGAAGGCACGACAATCTGGGATATGGTTGCTTATGACAACCTTATCAACCTTGCAGAAAATGCAACGGGAATGGAACTTTCCACTATCGTTGATGAGGCTATTAAGGGAATTTACTTCCCCGATCATGAAGAGCCCGCACAGTGCATTATCAATAAAACAACAGGTAAGGTTCAGTTCATCGATGGAAAATTCGAAGAATATGATTCACTTACTCTCCTTATCTCTGTTGCTATCGAACTCTTAATGTACAAGGACGAAGCAGCAGGAATTGATAACGCTCTTGCTCTTGAAACTCTTATCAATAAGGATTGTGCTCCGGGCGAAGAAAAGATTCCGTACGGCACAATTGATATGATTTTCACAATCTTCGATACGGAAATCACAGGTCTTATGGGTATCGACTGGTTCTACTTTGATGAAGACTTTGTTCCTCCCATCTTTGCAGCAGGTGAACCTATTGATCTTCCTCCTCAGTCCATTGTATATCTTGACAACTATGCATCTACCAACTGGGATAGGGAACTTGTTAATTATATTGACAGTAACCTTGAATCCATCGTTGACAGCATCATCAAACTTATTTATAAGGATAAGCCGGAGGCATATACTTGCTACACCGATTTAATGGCTGGCAAGATTGATGCTCTCTTCTCAGATGACATTATCAACGGTATCGTCGGTGCAATCTTACCGCTTCTCGGTCAGATTGATGCAGCTCTCCTTGACACAGTGGGCATTGTCCTTAACATAGACCTCAGTTACTACGAGAACTTAACAGGCGATGAAGAATGGGGTGTAACAGACATCCAGTCCTTTATCCAGATGTTCAAGCTCGTTCTCGCTCCTCTTGCTCCTGCTCTTAACTGGCTCCTCCTTGACGGTGATTACACCTTCTTCAGCGGTTCCGAACATACAGTCGGCGACGGCGAAGCACTTATCACCATTAATGGTGCAGACGGTTATGACTATGGCGTAGTTCCGCTTCTTGAAGCTCTTGTAGGCACAGCAGGTATTGATGTAAAATCCGGTGCCGAAATCAAGGCTGAAAACGAAGCTCTCGTTGCAGCAGGCAAAGATCCCACAGCAGTTATCTCTGCTATTCTTGAGCCTCTCGGCGAACTCTTAAAACTCATTGAGGGCGAAGACTACATAACAACAGTTATCGACCTTATCAACAACATCTTCTACTACATTAACGCAAACGGCGTAAGTGCATCCATTAACAATATGTTCATCGCCGTTCTCAGCATTACTGATACTCTCAACAATACCGGTCTTGTAGAACTTGATCTTGTCAATATGCTCAATGACCTTATCAATGAGGCTATCGGTATTACAACATTCGATCTCAGAAATATTGATATTAAGACAATTTGCGACATTATTTACGAAGTTGTAGGTTTTGAAGTATATCAATATATCGGAGCATTCCTCGAAAACTACTTCATAGGTCACCTTGAAATGTTCTTAAGTGCAAATGCACAGCCCGCTGTCCGTTTGGTACTTAACGACATCGAATCCGGCGAACTCGGTACTCGCGGCGACTTCCTTACTTGCCTGATCTCACTCGCTCTTGATACGGTTGAAGATCCCGCCAACAGAGATAAACTCATTGAGCTTATTGCTGATGTCAAGGAAGACGACGACGATGCAACAAGAGCAGAAAAGATAGCAAATGCAACAAATACAGTTAATGCCATCATTGCTCTTTTGAACGGCGATCCCGGCGATATTATTCCTGATGACTTTGATTTCGACTCCTTCATTGATGGTGTGGAACAGGATGACACAATTACCAGTGCCGACATGTGCTATCTCAGGTACAACAACAACTGGAATCGTGAAACCGCTTCCTATGTCTATGAAAATGCAAATGAAGTCATAAACGGCGTACTTAAACTTGTCGATAGTGAAAATCCGAAGACCATTGAAGGAATCATGGAAGATCTTCTCTACGACAATCTTTACACCGAAGACCTTGCAAACAAGGCTTTCGATGCAATTATCGGTCTTTATGACACAATTCGTGAAGTTGATACAGACGGTCATATCTTCAATGTAATCAAACATGCAATAGGTGTTGACTTCAACGCTTACAAGAATATCAAGCTTCACGGACATTATGAATTTAACGAAGCAACTCCTGCCGAAGATCAGTTCGTTGACGCTCTTGTTGAACTTCTTACTCCGTTTGAGCCGATACTTGAATTCCTCTTTGCAGGCAAGGATATTAAATTCTTTGTTGACGGCGATGACACTTCACCTCAGATTGTAATCAAGGGTGCTTACGGTTATCGTCACGGATTGATTAAGCTCCTTGAAGCTCTCAATATTGTTCCCGTCAGTGCAAATACATTTGAAGCACATATTGCATTGCATGACGGCAGCGGTATTCGTGATCTTCTTAATCCGATAGTTGCCTTCCTTGAAGCAGTAGCAGCTGCTCCTGTTGAAGAAGTTGCAAAACTTCTCCCGCAGTTAATCTACTTCTTGCAGTCGGGCAACCTTGAGATTGCTGTAACAAATATGTTAGGTGCAGTCTATGCATTATTTGACAGAATTAAGCCCATTTATGATGTAGACCTCGAAGCTCTCATCGTTGACGGTCTTAATATTGAGCTTGAAGCAGGCGAAACACTTTGGGATTACCTCGCTTATGATAACCTCATCAATCTTGCTGAAACAGCAACCGGTATGGAACTCTCCACTATCGTTGACGAGGCAATCAACGGCACATACTTCCCGAACAGCGATGATCCCACACAGTGTATCATTAACAGAACTACCGGTAAGGTTCAGTATATCCCGGGTAAATTCGAAGAATATGACGCTCTTACACTTCTTATCTCCGTAGCACTTGAATTACTTCTTTACAAGGACGAAGGTGCCGGAATTGATAACGCTCATGCATTTGAAGCCTTTATCAATAAGGATTGTGCTCCGGGCGAAGAAAAGATTCCGTACGGTGCTATTGATGCTATCGCAGCAATCTTCTTTGAAGAAATTGACGGACTTATGGGAATTGACTGGTTCTACTTCGATCCTTATTTTGTACCGCCTATTTTTGCAGAAGGTGCAACCCTCGATACTCCCGAACAGTCTATTGTTTATCTTGACAACTATGCTTCAACCAATTGGGATAAGGAATTTGTCGATTATCTCGATGAAAACTTTGAAGACATTATGGACTGGATCGTAACTCTTGTCTATAAGGACAGAGCAGAAGGCTATACAAGTGTAGCCGAAGTTCATGCGGGCATACTTGAAAGACTTTTCTCCGACGATATGATCAATGATATTGTTGGTGGAATTGTCCCGCTTGTAGAAAAGATTGACCAAAGTCTCCTTGACACCGTTGGACTTCTCCTCAATGTTGACCTTAGTTACTACCAGACATTGACAGGCGAGGAAACATGGGGTGTAACTGATGTTGCGTCCTTCGTAGACACTCTTGAGTTCATTCTTGCTCCTCTTTCACCCGTACTTAACTGGCTCCTCCTTGGTGAAAATTATGCATTCTTCAACGGCTCCGATCATGTAGTCGGCGACGGCAATGACATAATCACAATTCAGGGTGCAAACGGTTATGACTACGGTGTAATTCCGTTGCTTGAGGCTCTCGTAGGCACAGCAGGTGTCAATGTTAAATCTTTAGCTGAAGTTAAGGCTGAAAACGAAGCCCTTGTCGCAACAGGAAAAGAACCCTCCGCAGTTATCGCTGCAATCCTTGATCCTCTTGCAGATATGCTCAACTTGTTCGGTACAGATGATTATGTTGATGCTTTAATTTCTCTTATCAACAACCTCTTCTACTACGTCAATGCAAACGGTGTATCCGCAAGTGTAAACAATATGTTCATAGCAGTTCTCCATATCACGGATGCTCTTACAGAATCCGGCGTTGTTGATGCTGACCTTATCGGCATGATAAACGATCTCGTAAATGATTCTCTCAATATGACAACCTTCGATCTTATGAATATTGATATTAAGACGATATGCGACATCGTATTCTCAGCAACAGGCGGATTTGATACTTATAACTATGTCGGTGAATTCCTTGAGAACTACTTCATCGGACATCTTGAAATGTTCATGAGTAAAAATGCACAGCCCGCTGTTCGTCTTGTAATAAACGAAACAGGCGGTGGTGCACTCGGAACCCGCGGTGACTTCCTCACCTGCTTAATCTCTCTTACTCTTGAGACCTTTGAAGATCCCACCAATGAGGCAATTCTTACAAGCTGGTTCGGCGGAAATGCTAATATCTATCAAGGTATTCTCAACATTCTCTCCATCAAGGATTACGGCATCTATGACGACATCGACTGGCTCTTCACAGATGAAATTGCTCCCGGACAAACCGAGGGTACAACAGTACACAGTCCGATTCGAAACTCCACATCTCTTATCAGATATGGTAAGTACTGGACTCGTGAAAAGGCTGAATACGTGGATTCTCATCTTGAGTCTTGCATTGATGCAGTTCTTCACCTCTTAGGTGTTGAAATGGAACTTGGCGGACTTCAGATTGATCTTGACAGTCTTGAAACCGCACTTCAATCTCTTGTTGCGGGTGAGCTTTATACTCAGAAGCTTGCCAACAGAATCCTCAACAAGATCCTTGATATACTTGGTCAACTTGAAGAAATTGATACTGAAGGTTACATTGAAGAACTCATAAAGAGACTTATCGATGTTGACCTCTCTGAATATGACGGTTTCTACTATGACTATGATTGGGGCTTTGAAGACGGCGACCGTGCAGGTTTCGTTAATGCTCTTCTTGAAATGTTCATGCCTCTTGAACCCGTACTTCGCTGGTTGTTCTTTGATGACGATTGGGCGTTGTTCGTAGAAGAAGACGGTATGACTCAGATAAATCTTCCCGGCGGCTACGGCTACAAGTACGGTATTATCCCGATTCTTGAAGCTCTCCAGTGTGATAATATTCTCACTCAGGAAGAGTATGAAGCAGCTTATGCGGCAGACTCGAATAATCTTATATTAGCATTTGTTAACCCGCTTCTTGACAGAATTGACAAGGTACTTGAAGATCCCGCAAACGAGATCATGGATCTCCTTCCTTCCGTCATTTACTTCATCGAATCCGATGGTTTAAGTGCATGTTGGGAAAATCTCCTTCATGGTGTATATATCATCCTTGAAGCAATTAGCCCGATTTACGAAGTAGATCTTGCAATGCTTCTCTTCAAGATGGATATTCATACCATAGAACAGGGTGGCGAGCTCGATATCGCAAAAATCCTTGAATCTCTTCTTGATTCTCTTGAAGAAAGAACAGGATTTACATTCACGGATATCGCAGTTGACCTACTTTCAGATCTCTCCACCGGTACGGTTTACAAGTTCCAGAGTAAGAACGGAAGAACAGCCTACTCAATGAGGGCAGCTAAGTCCGCTGAAGATGCAATCGGCGACAGAGCAGACCTTATTACCGCAATCCTTTGCATCGCAATGGAATTCATCGCAACAGGAGATAACGCACAACAACTTAAGGCTCTTGTCAGCGAAAGCATTGATGAAGAAGCCGCTAAGTATGTAAATGCTCTTATCGATACTCTCTACTCGGCAGTTAAGTCTGATCCCGTAGAACATGTTGATATCATGCTTGGTACTCTCTGGTACGTATTCTATGGTGCAGATATTGCGGCTGAATCAGCAGATGAATGGCTCACAGACTTCAACAATGACTGGCAGTTCATCATTGACCTTATGGGCAATGCAGAAACAGATGTTATTGCAAGTATGGGCAAAATCTTCGCAGGTGTTCTCGATACTTATCTTGATGACATCTTTGACAGTGAAGGTCTTGCATCTAACGGTCTGATCTCCTTCTTCCAGAGGCTGAAAGCCTTCTTCCAGAAGATCATTGACTTCTTCAAGAACCTTTTCGCCTAAACCTCAATAAAAACTCGTCGGGTTCGCCCGACGGGTTTTTTATTATGGTTAAAAAACAGTAGCATTTTTGCAGATATTATGTTATAATATCTGCGAGGTGAGATTATGTTTTCGAAAGTAAATAGTATGGGTGCTTACGGGTTAGAGACCTTTATGGTGTCGGTCGAGTGTGATATAACGGTCGGCAAGCAGAATTTCAATATTGTCGGTCTGCCGGATAATGCGGTCAACGAAGCGAAACTCCGCGTTCGTTCTGCGGTCAAAAACTGTGGATATTCCTATCCGAATCAGGCGATAACGGTCAATCTGGCACCTGCCGATATGAGAAAAGAGGGAGCGTTGTATGATTTGCCGATGCTCATTTCTTTGTTGATTGCCACTCGTCAGCTTGAAAACACTTTTGATGATGCAGCATTTATAGGAGAACTTTCGTTAAGCGGTGAAGTTCGTGCAGTCAGCGGTGTTTTGCCGATGGTTATAATGGCACGAAATGCGGGAATAACAAGAGTATTTCTGCCTGCCGACAATATTGCCGAGGCATCCGTTGTTCGGGATATGGAATTTTATCCCGTTCCGGACGTAACGACATTGCTTGCTTATTTTCGAGGTGCAAACATAATCGAACCCATCACCAGCGAGATAATTATTTATGATAATGAGCCGAAATATCCCGATTTTTCGGATGTAAAAGGACAGCAGGCGGCAAAAAGAGCCTTGGAGGTTGCAGCAGCAGGAGGGCATAATATTCTTTTGATAGGACCTCCCGGCTCGGGAAAATCTATGCTTGCAAAACGCTTACCCTCCATTTTGCCCGATATGACCTTTGAAGAATCTCTCGAAACAACGATGATATATTCAGTAGCGGGTGAACTTCCCACAAATGTGTCGTTGATAAGAAACAGACCGTTTCGAACACCTCACCATTCAATTTCTTCTGCGGGGTTAAGCGGCGGCGGAAGTATTCCGAAACCCGGCGAACTTTCGTTGGCTCATAACGGTGTGTTGTTCTTGGACGAATTTCCTGAATTTGGTCGACATATTACTGAGGCTTTACGCCAACCGATAGAAGACGGAGTAATAACCATTGCAAGAGTAGCAGGGACTTTGACCTATCCCTGTTCGGTAATGCTCGTATGTGCGATGAATCCCTGCCCTTGCGGTTTTTTGGGACATCCGACGAAAAAATGCACTTGTTCGGACAGACAGCGAGAGAATTATAAATCAAGAGTATCGGGTCCCTTGCTTGACAGATTGGATATTCACATTGAAGTCCCCGCAACGGAATATGAAAAACTTTCAGATACTTCCATTCCCGAATCGAGTAAAGAAGTCAGAGAGCGTGTGAACAAGGCTCGTCAGATTCAGCTTGAACGACTTAAAGGTACGGGAATTACAAGTAATGCAAAAATGACACCGGCTCAGACGAAAGAACTTTGCAAGTTGACCGAAAAAGCCGAAGCGAAGTTCAAACTTGCTTTTGAAAGACTTGGTTTATCGGGTAGAGCCTATGACAAAATTTTAAGATTATCCCGCACAATTGCCGACTTGGATGGTGCGGATATGATTGATGTAAAGCATATTTCTGAGGCTTTGCAATATCGTTCTCTTGACAGACAATAAAAAGTCTTTGATTCTTATAAAAATACTGACAAAGGATTTAAAATGGAAATTTTAATTATTGTTTTATTGATTATCGCAATTATTCTCCTTGTTGTTTTACTTGCTAAGAAAAACAAACTGGATGATGGGGAAATTCGCCGGACGCTATCCGATGAACTTGAGAGAAATCGCAGGGAGAGCAGTGCCGAAATCGGCTCGGTTAAGACAATGCTTCTTACACAAGGTCAGGAGAATATTCGTGAAAGAGCCGAAACGCAGAAACTTATTTCTGACAGTTTGACCGATATGCTCACCAGAAATCAGCGACAGAGCGAGAATATAAACGAAACACTGACTACTTCCGTCAATGCGTTAAGGACGGAGAACGAAAAGAAACTTGAGGAAATACGAAATACGGTTGATGAGAAGTTGAATAATACTCTTACAGCCCGACTTGACGGTTCATTTAAGCAAGTTACCGAACAGCTTACTTCACTTTATAAGGCACTTGGAGAGATGAAGGAGCTTTCGGGAGGTATAACAACCAACGTAACTTCATTAAACCGTATATTGAGCAATGTAAAATCCCGTGGCACTTTTGCCGAAGTTCAGCTTAAAAATATTCTCAATGAAGTGATTCCCGGAAGATTTGAGGAGAATTACAGGAGTAAAAAAGGCGAAGGGCAGGTTGAATTTGCGATAAAACTTCCTGCTGAAAATGGTGAAATTACATATTTACCACTTGACTCAAAATTTCCGATGGAAGATTATATCCGCCTGAACACTGCGATTGACGAGGGAGATACAGCTCAAATTGATATTGCAAGAACGGCACTTTTGAAGAATGTTGAAAACTCTGCAAAACTCATTACGAAATACATCAATGTACCCGAAACAACCCCCTTTGCCATAATGTATCTTGCGACAGAGGGACTATATAATGAAGTCCTTACCGCAAAAACGGGCGTTGCCGAGAAAATTCAACGTGAATATAATATTATGATCGCGGGACCGACAACTATTGTTGCACTGCTTTCGTCACTTACACTTGGATTTAGAAACATTGCGATAAATGAAAAAGCTGCGGAAATTAAGAAAATTCTTGAAAAGGTCATTAAAGACTACGGCAAATTTGAGAACAACCTTAATAATATGGATAGGTATTTGAGATCTGTAATGAAGGAAGTTGAGGATGCAAAGAAGCGGACGGATATTATTCAAAGGACGCTGAATAAAATTGAGGAAACCGATGATACAGACGATAATTAAAAACGCTATACGAGATACAAGTCCGTATAAAGCCGTTTACGATTATCTTTCAGACAAGACTTTTGACGGAAAAACAGTGGTTTTGTCAATAGGTAAGGCTGCCGCCCCGATGGCAACAGCTGCCTTTGATGCTTTGGGAGATAATATTTCAGATGCTTTGGTTATCACGAAATATGATCATGCAAAAGACATTCCTGAAATATTTGATATTATTGAGGCGGGACATCCCGTGCCCGATGAAAACAGCATAAAGGCTGCAAAATCAGCACTTAAAAAAGTTGAAAATCTCGGCGAACAAGACACGGTAATAGTTTTATTATCCGGCGGAGGCTCGGCTCTTTTTGAATATCCCGTAATTCCGTTTGATGAATATACGAAACTTGTCACCACTCTCCTGAAAAGCGGCTGCACGATTAACGAGATGAATATTATCCGCAAGCACTTGTCCAAAGTCAAGGGTGGGAATTTCGCAAAAGCATGCGAGAAAGCTCAGGTTCTCACGTTGATTTTATCCGATGTTCTGGGAGATAAATTGGATATTATTGCATCCGGTCCGACTGTTGCTGACCAGTCAACGATTGAAGATGCAAAAGCAATATTGAAAAAGTATAATTTAAATGTTCCCCAACTGATTGAGACCCCGAAATCTCTTGACAACTCAACAGCGATTATAGTCGGAAATATCGACACTTTATGTAACAGCGTAAAGAATACGCTTGAAGAATATGGATATAAGACAGTAATATATGGCACAAATATCGAAGGCGAAGCAAGGGATGTTGCCAAAATTCTCTGTAATGAGATTAAAAAAGCTGAGCCGAAAACCGCAATAATAATGTGTGGAGAAACAACGGTAACGGTTAAGGGAAACGGCAAGGGCGGAAGAAATCAAGAACTTGCACTTGCTGCAAGCATTGAAATTGCGGGCAGTAAAGACATTCAGGTTTTTGCTTTTGGCTCAGATGGTACAGACGGTCCGACCGATGCCGCAGGAGGTATAATTGATGGTACGACAGCCGAGAAGATTATTGAGAAAAGCGGCAAAACTGCGGACGAATATCTTGAAAATAATGATTCTTATAATGCGTTGAAATTAGTTGATTCTTTGATAATTACAGGTGCGACAGGCACGAATGTCAATGATGTTTATTGTGCGATAAGGAGGTAAAAGATGAAAATTTCCGAAGTGATTGATTATATAAATACGATTGCTCCGCCCGAAACTGCTGAGGAATGGGACAATTCCGGTCTTTGTGTAGGAGACAAAAATGCCGAAGTTACGGGTATTTTGTTTGCCCTTGATGTAACAAGTGAGGTGATAAATGAAGCTGTAAAACTTGGTGCGAATTTGATTGTTACACACCATCCGGCAATATTTGTAGCTACCAAAACCGTGCTTTCTGGTGATGTAATATATGAATCCGCAAGAAACAATTTGACTTTGTTTTCCGCCCATACTCCTTGGGATAAGGCAAAAGACGGAACGGCGGACACGCTTATTGATATTTTAGACTTGATACCGGTGGAAAGTGATGAAACTTCCTTGGTGCGTATTGCAAAGACAGAGCCGACCACAGCTGAGAGTTTTGCAAAAAAGCTTGCAAAAGAGCTTGATGCAGCCGTTACAGTCAATTTGCCGAATAAAAAAATAGGAACCATCGGTATAGTTACCGGTGGCGGAAGTGAATTCTGGGAGCAGGCAAAAGATATGGGTGCCGATTGTCTTTTGACAGGTGAGGCAAAACATCACGAGTTTTTAATTTGCTCCGAGAGCGATTTTGCACTCATTGCGGCAGGGCATTATCATACCGAAATGCCGAGTATGTTCGTGTTAAAACGCAAGTTAAGCGAGAAATTCGGAGATATTCCTTGTTATATGACCAAAACAACAGCACCGACAATGACGTATAATTCTATGAAAAATTAACAAAAAATTAAGGTTTGTTTGTGCAATTAGTACACAATAACCAAACTTTGACAAATTCGATGTTTTTAGTTGACATTGATTGTTTTTATGGTATAATGGTATCAGATTATTATAGGTGGGTGTTACAAATGGTCAAAAAAGACGTAAAGGTTCAGAATAGTGTCGGTTTACATTCTTATCCCGCAACTTACTTCATTCAGACTGCAATGAAGTTTAAGTCTTCGATTTGGGTTGAGCGCGACACTCGCCGTATCGACGCAAAGAGTCTTTTAGGTGTTCTTTCCTTAGGAGTTAAAGGTGGCGACACAATCACTATCGGAGCAGACGGAGCCGATGAAGTTGAAGCTCTCGATGCAATGATCGCTTTGGTCGAGTCCGGATTCGCAAAGAACTAAAATTTTATATATTCGATCGGCATTTGTCGGTCGATTTTTTTGATTATGAAAAGTGATAAAATCAAGGATTTGCGTGAGCAAGCAATGAAATTGCCGCAAACTCCGGGAGTATACATAATGAAAAACGCTCGCGGAGATATTATTTATATCGGCAAGGCAAAGGCTCTTAAAAATCGCGTAAGTCAATATTTCGGCTCGTCGGCAAATCATACGACGAAAGAAAAAAAATTGGTCGGGAACATTGAAACTTTCGACTATATTTTAGTTGACTCTGAGTTTGAGGCTTTAGTTTTAGAAGCGTCGCTTATCAAACAACACAGACCCAAATATAATATATTGCTCAAAGACGACAAGGGATATCACTATATTCGTATCGACAATAAGGGTTGGCGAAAAATCGCTGTGGCAATGCAGAAAAAGGATGATGGTGCTACATATCTGGGCCCATATACGAGTTCTTTCTTTACCCGTACCGCCGTAGATGAGGTATGCGGTATTTATCAGTTGCCTACATGCAATAAGGTTTTTCCGAGAGATATAAAAAAATCTCGTCCTTGTCTTAATTTTTTTATAAAAAAATGTTCTGCCCCCTGCACCGGAAAAATATCAAAAAAAGAATATGATCAGAATGTGGATGCGGCACTTGAGTTTATGACGGGCAGTCGTACAGATATATTAAAAGATTTGGAAAAAGATATGTATGCAGCATCTGAAAGAATGGATTTTGAGCTTGCCGCAAAATATCGTGACAGAATAAATGCCATAAATAAAGTCGCCGAGAAACAGCATGTGGTGTCTCAAAAAATAAAACAGCAGGATGTTTTTGCATTGGCGGCAGTTCTTGAAAAAGCCTGCCTGAATGTAATGCGATTTGATGACGGAAGATTATTTGAAAATGAATTTTTCTTTATGGATAACCCCGAAAACCTTCCCGAAGCAAGACGAGATTTAATAATCTCTTACTATTCAATGCGAGATCAGATTCCGCCGAGAGTTGCCGTTGACGGCGAAGTCGAGGACAGAGAGCTTTTGGAAGAACTATTGTCCGAGCAGGCAAAACGCAAGGTTAAAATCGTGATTCCCGAAAGGGGAGAGCAGGTTGAGCTGGTAAAATTATGCCTGAAAAATGCGAATGAAAAACTTGCTCAGAATCGAGGCAGGTCGGATAAAGCAGATTTGGCTCTTGATGAACTTGCTGAGCTATTAGGATTAAGCGAAGCACCGATATATATTGAAAGCTATGATATTTCGCATACTGCCGGCACAGATAACGTTGCCGGTATGGTCGTGTTCAAAAACGGTAAACCCTACAAAAAAGCGTACAAAAGATTTACCATAAAAGGTTTTTCGGGACAGGATGATTACGCCTCAATGGCGGAAGTTTTAACCCGCCGATTTAATGAATATGAGAAAAACAAGGGGACAGACGGTTTTGGTACTTTGCCGGATTTAATTTTGCTTGACGGCGGAGAAGGTCAGGTCAATGCAGTACGACCGGTGCTTGAAAAATTTAATTTGGAAATCCCTCTTTTCGGTATGGTCAAAGATTCAAAACACCGCACCCGAGCAATAGCCGGAGGCGGTGAAGGCGAAATTTCGATTGATTCAAAACGTCGTGCATTTACGTTAGTCAGCACAATTCAGGAGGAAGTCCACCGATTTTCCGTTGAATATCATCGAAAGAAACATAAAAAATCTACTCTGGTAACATCGCTTACCAAGATAGACGGGATAGGGCAAAAAAAAGCAGCAGCACTTGTTAAGCATTTCAAGTCCGTTGCGGCAGTTCGTAAGGCTTCGATAGAACAACTTTGCGAAGTAAAAGGGATAAGCGAAAAAAATGCAAAGAAAATTTATGAATTTTATAACGGGAGAAAGAATGATTAAAGCAGTAATATTTGATATGGACGGAACAATTGTCGATACACTTGACGACTTGACAGACGCAGTAAACTATATGCTTGGTTTACACAATATGCCTCTTCGAAGCAAAATCGAGATAAAAAGTTTTGTCGGCGATGGCATTCCGAAACTTATTGAAAGAAGTTTGCCTTCAATTCCTTCTGACAAAGAGCTGGAAAAATATACTGAAGAGATGCTTAATTATTATATTCCTCACAGTATGGACAAAACCGCCCCATATGACGGAATAATTGAGTTATTGAAGGAACTAAAAAACAGAAATATTTTAACGGCAGTTGTTACAAATAAAGAGGAAACAGCAGCGAAAAAGATTGTTAATGAGATGTTCCTAAATCTGTTTGACGTGGTCGTCGGAGCAAGAGAAAATCTTCCCTCTAAGCCTGCACCTGATGGAGTAAATCTTGCACTGGCGGAGCTTTCAATAACGGATAAGAACGAGGCTGTATATATTGGAGATTCCGATGTTGATGCAAAAACCGCATTTAATGCTGAACTTTCATTTATTGCAGCACTTTGGGGATTTAGAGATAAAGATGTCCTTGAAAAAGCGGGAGCAACGGTATTTGCCTCTGTCCCCGCTGATGTTCTTAATATCATTGCGTAAAATTAAATATCCTTAATTTAAAAAAGCAGCCGTAAGGCTGCTAATTTTATTCATCCGCTTCTTCGGTTACTGTTGGTTCTGTCGGTTCGGGAGAGTTGATTGCGATTAAGTCGGCTTCAATATTTGTATAGTTTTCGGCGTATTTAAGCAAAGCGTTAATATATTGAGCATTGTCATCAATACGAACTCTGAACTTTTCCGCACGGGACATAAAGGCTCCCAGAACATCGGCAGGATTTTTCATATACATTGCCGTTTCGGGATACGCATATCCGTCAGCTAATTTTTCTGCACGAATATTGAGAACGGACAAGAATTTTTCTAAATCAAAATCGGCAAGAGCATCAATCGTTAAAGCCTTTTCATCAATACGAAGATATATCTCATAGGCACAAATAAGAGCTTCGGTATAGTTTGCATAGACGGGAAGTCTGTTTTTAACTGTGTCCAGACCGTCCGCAACGGCTAAAAGCGGGAAGGAGAAATACTTTTCGTCATCACAATACTTTGTAAGTTTGTTGAATGCATTGATGATTTCGGGGTTATAGTTTTCCTGATAGTCATCCGCAATCATTTTATCGGCAAGATGTTTTGCAGAGCTTAATATTATCTCATCATTCGTATAACCGTAAATATCACAAAGGGCGGATAAAATCACACAGTCGCCAGCGGTTGAATGTTCGATATTTGCAACGGCAAAATCTTCTCCGTCGGTTGAGCCGTAATAAAAGTTCTGATTGCAGATAATTTCACCTGCGTCAAGTGCAAACAAAAGACCGTTGGAAAGTTTGTCGATGGTGGAATCAAAAGAGGTGTCCGCCGAGCGTTTTGAATATGAGATTAAAGCAGAACAAGTGCGGGCAGTAGCGACAGCAGAAGCAATATTCGCCTTATCGTCAACTACAAACATTGTTGCATCGTCTTTTGAAACTATGTTTCCGATTAAATAATCGATGGCAATTTTAATATCTTCGTCGTGCATGCCTGCCATATCGTTGACATTGGCATAATTAATCAGGGCATCAACAGTATATGCGTGCTTTTCAATATCATAAGAGCCGATATTTGCACCGTCTATCGGGAATAATCCGTAGACAAACTTGCCGTTACTTTCCATGTTCGTAAAGAGATAGGCATAAATCTCGCCTGCAATTGCTTTTGCAGATTCTGCATTCAATTCAAATACCCGTCTGCCGTTTGATGTGGAGTCATCGCTGATAAGCTCATAAACTCCGGTTGCATCATAGATAAAACCTATGGTATCAAATGCGAAAATCTCATCGGGCAGACTCTTGAATTCATCATAATTGTTTGCAGTGAGATATTTGTTCAGATATGCAAGCTGGATATCTTTATCGTCGTCGTAATCGATGATTGCATTTGCATTAAGCTCATTTTCAAGCAATGCAACATTGAATTCTCTGTCAAAAGCGATACCGTGACGATAAAATTGTCCATACCACGCAGATTCATCAGATACGGCGGATGCAACTTCGGGAGTTTTGACCACATCAATGTTTTTTACAAAGTCGACTCGTACATATTTCGGGTTAAGACAAGTTGTATATACATAATCGACCGTAATATCATAAGCTGCTGTATATGCCTCTTTTGCGGAAGTTCCGGCTGCATGGAAAACTTTTGCTCTGCTTTCTCCGTCAGATACGGAGATAAAGGCATATCGAAGTCCCTTGCCCATGGTTTCGGTGAGAGTTTTATCGATATTCGTCTTGGAGAACATAGCTTCTTCAAGATTTAAAGATGCTGCCGCAAGACTTGAACGTGCAGCCAAGGCTTCGGGATTTTCTGTAACATCTTCAATTTGGTAGGTAGTTTGTTCAAGAACTTCAGGTGTGTTTTTGTCTAAAAATATGGAGACGGAAATTAAAACGATAATTAAAATTGCCGCAAGTCCTATGCCGAAACTCAGCACCTTTTGGCGTTTTCTTTTCTTTGCTCTTTCGGCAGCTCTCTGCTCCCGTATATTCATAAAGTCACCTCAAATATTCAAATACTCTCTCATTATACGCAATTATACCACGTTTTTACTATAAAATCAAGCCAAATTTTTAACCGTATTCGGCAGTGGTTGTAATGAAGCTGTAATACTTTTGCTCTTGACTTTTTCTTTTTTATATATTATTATAATATTAGTAATTAGGAAGGGAAGGATGCTTATGAAAAAGATTATAGCCGTCATTTTGGCACTTGGTATAATGCTATCTTTTGTCGCTTGCAGTGAAAAGAATCCCATTGAAGACGATACTACCGGAACTCACACCGAAGAAGAGAAAACTACCGAAACAACGGTTGAAATTGTGGATAATCCCCTGACTTTTGAATTTGATAATACTGTCATTTCATTTGAGGGGGCTGAATTTGAGACAGGTCTTAATTATATTGACCTTCACTTTAATGTAAATAAGTCATACGACTCAATGACAACAATTTTTGAAGCTAATCCGACTTTTACGGTTATACAGGCAGGAGAATCCTTAATTATTGAGGAGACTTTCGGTGAATATCGCATTGACGGATGTGCAGTTGATGAGTTGTACCTTCCCGGAATTACAAAGCGTATTATTGTCGCAGTCGAGCTTATCAATAACAAAGATGAAATCAAGGTCATTATAAGCGAACCCGATGAGCCGGAGAGCAATGAAGAAATTACAATTTCTCTTGATGAGCTGCCTGCTGTTACTCCTGCACCCAAGCTTCAGGATATTACGCCATCCTGGAAGACATTACCCGGTTACGGTGGCTCAAAGATTGATTTCAATGGCGGAGAAAATGCTCAAAACGGTATTCTTGAATTTGTCGATCATGATATTATTACGAAAGACGGCAAGAAATATATGAGGGTTAATTTCATTCTTTCCTGCTATGGAAACATTGACGAGACCAAGCCTCCCGTTGACCTTCTTCGTATTGTTGTTTTCCAAAACGGTATGACTATCGAAGAAATTAACGGTAAAACCATTGACAGTGAAAACGCCGCTGCATACGATGCTTTTTACAACGGAACTATGAAAGTTGGAGAAAGCCTTGAATTTTCTGTCCTTTATCCGCTCAGAAGTGAAGCCGATATTGCCCTCTTTGCTCAGATGTCCGAAATTGTTGAGGCAAAATCAGGTGAGCCGTATTTAGGTGCCGTATTTAGTGTAAATTAACAAATTCAACAAATTAAACTCTCCGGAAAGGAGAGTTTTTTCTACTGTCGGGTATTGACAAATATGATAAAATATTGTATCATAATGATACAGAAGGAGGTGTTTATTTGAATGGTACAAATGTAAATGCTCTGAAAAACTCAAAACTTTTTTCAGGATTATCAAATGTTCAAATCAAAGATATTTTAAGAGATATTCCTTTTGAAATAATTGAATATCAAAAGAGCGATATAATTTGCTCTCCTGAAAATTTTGAGAAAAGAATAGGGATTATTCTTACGGGGAAATTACAAGTATCTCGATTTGATAAAACTCGAAAATTCACAATGAATGTTTTGAAAAAATCTGATTGTTTCGGTATGGCGGTACTCTTTAATGATAACAACCGTTTTGATGCAACAATTACGGCAAAAACGAAAGGTAAAGTGTTATATCTTACCGAAGGTGAATTATCAAAAATATTTGCAAAAAATTCGCTTGTTGCTCAAAATTATATCGGAATAATGTCTGAAAGAATTGCATTTTTAAGTAAAAGATTGAGTATACTCTCGCACCCGTCGCCAAATGACAGAATAGAGGTATATTTATCGGAAATTGCAGCTGATGAAAACGGGATTGTTCAGATTGACACCTCGCTGTCAGCTTTGTGTGTTGATTTGAATATCGCACGAGCTACTTTATACAGATATTTAAGTGATGAAAATTCAGATTACACATTGATTGAAAATGGAAAAATAAGGAGAAAAGAATGAAAACCAAAAAACTGATTGCAGTAATCATTGCAATAATAATGCTTGTAGGCGTATTTACCGCCTGTAAAAATGTTGACGATCCCGAACAACCAAGCGGTATAGTCGATGATACAGAAGAAGCCACTACTGAAGAACAAACTCCCGAAATTGTCCGTGTTGCAGTACTCAAAGGTCCCACCGGAATGCAGATGTCATACCTTATGCATGAAGTAAACAGTGGGACGACGACATACAAAAATAACTATTCTTTTGTTGTTGAATCGGCTCCGGATGTAGTCAATTCCGCAATATTATCGGGTGAAGTTGATATTGCCGCCATTCCTTCAAACGCTGCTGCCGCACTTTTTAACAAGACAAACGGCAAAATTAAAATTATTGCCACAAACACATTAAACGTGCTTCAACTTCTCACAAATGACGCAACGATTACGAGTTTTGCAGACCTTGAAGGCAAGACTATTATTGCCTCTGGCGAAGGCACGACGGCACAATATGTTCTTGAAAAAATACTTACGGAAAACGGACTTGTTATCGGAGAAACGGTTAATATTGAATACATTGCCGAACACAGCGAAAGTGTTACCCGTGCAATGAACGGTACTGCCGACATTGTTGTTCTCCCCGAACCTTTTGCAACTCAACTTCTTTCTGCTGACATCGGTTACAATATCGGAATTGACTTAAATCTTGCCATTGATGCTGCAAGACTTAATATCATTATGGGCGTTTATGTTGTACGCACCGAATTTTTGGAGAAATATCCCACCGCCGTTGAGAACTTCCTTGAAGACGGCTTGGGATCGCATACGTTCTTAACCTCCTCTGTTGATGTTGTCGCTACATATATCGAAGAATCCGACATTATGCCCGCCGCAGTTGCAGCAAAGGCTATACCCAATATCCGTTTCAGATTTGAAACCGGCGAAAAGATGAAGGAATTGTGTGATGGTATGTTTGATATGTTATTTGTAATCAATCCTCAAAGTATCGGCGGTGCTTTGCCCACAGCAGATATTTACTATACAAATTAAAGTTAACTTCACATTCGTGAATGAAATTGTTGGAAACTGCGGTAAGTATGTCGGATTAATGGCAGAAAACCGCAGATTTCTTCCCCTCTCTCATTCATTAGTCTTTATTTCTGATTTGCTTTGCCTTTTCTAAAAGTCAGTGTTGTTTTTATGAAAAAGTTATTCAAATTTTTGTCTGTTCTTGCAATATGGATTTCGGTTTGGTATATTATCGCACGTATAGTAAATGCTGAATATTTAATTCCGTATCCGCATATTGTGATAAAAACACTCGGTCAATTAGCCTTAACCGGTGATTTTTGGCATGCCTGTTTGTCCTCACTTTTTGGTGTATTATGCGGAATTATTATTGGTACGGTTTTTGGAGTAATAATCGCAGTTTTATCATCAATTTCCGAATATTCCGACAGTTTATTATCCCCGCTTGTAGCAATAATCAAAGCAACACCGGTGGCTTCATTTATTCTTCTCGCACTTATTTTTTTGAAAAAAGGCTATGTTCCGACCTTTGTTTCCGCACTTATCGTCATACCGATAACGAGTAAAAACGTGCAGACAGGAATCCAAAATACCGACAAAAACCTTCTTGAAGCGGCAAGAGTGTTCAATATGAATAAAAGGACGAGACTTAAATATATTTATCTTCCGTCCGTCCTTCCGCATTTTGCCTCCGCAATGATAACAAGCATCGGAATGGCATGGAAAGCGGGAATTGCGGCTGAAGTTATTTGTTCACCTCACAATACGATAGGATATTTTCTATACCGTACGAAGATTTATTTTGATACTCCCGCACTTTTTGCGTGGACACTCTGCGTAATAGTTTTAAGTTTTATAATTGAAAAAATCGTGGGACAGCTGTTAAAGAGGGTAAAAAATGAAAGTTAAAAATATCTCAAAATCTTTTGACGGAAAAACAGTACTCTCGGATTTTTCTTATGATTTTAATGCGGGGAAAATATACTGTATTATCGGCGAAAGCGGTATCGGGAAAACGACATTATGGAGAATATTGGCAGGACTTGAACTTGCCGATACGGGAGAAATAACCGACAGATTTGAAAAAGTTTCTTATATATTTCAAGAAAACAGATTGTTAAATACCGATGCCGTTACAAATATAACCGCCGTAAATATCGATGTGAAAACCGCTGAGAAATATCTCGATTTGGTCGGTCTTCGTGAGGATAAAAAGAAAAAACCCGCCGAAATGTCCGGCGGGATGAAAAGACGACTTTGCATAGCCCGTGCACTTTCGATAGATGCAGACCTCTATCTTTTTGATGAGCCGTTTTCGGCACTTGATCAGGCTACCGCTGAGAACATGGCACGGCTTATTAAGAATGAACTTGTGGGAAAGACGGGAATTATCGTTACACATAATCTCGATTGTGCGGAGATTTTAGCCGATGAAATGATTGAAATTACTTAAATTCTTTTCTTTCGAAGATCTACCACTCCTGCAACAATTCCTGCGGCAACAACCGTAATAATTATTTCCGGTATCATATATGAGGCGTTATAGGTGATTGAATACCATAATGCAGCAAGTGAAGCCGTCGGATAATCCGCCACCTGACGCCAGATTGTAAAGCCAGAAATGACGTAGGACAAAAAACGAAGGGAAGTTGCGACAAATGCTCCGAGAGGCAGTGCGATGTACGGCCTCTTTATTATATTCCGGAATATTCCGCCAAAGCCCAAAACGGTGCAGGCTAAAAAATAGTCGAAGACAAAGAAAATGAGCAAAGTTCCGAAATCTTTTGCGATATATGCGAGATTATCAAGTCCTAAAATCATTGATAATAAGCCGAATACGAAACCTGTACCAAAGCCCCATTTTAGTCCCCTGCGATATGAAAGAGCGATAATGGGGAGAAGAGAGCATATAGTTACAGAGCCTCCGTACGGCATTCTGATAACGGCAAACATATCAAGTGCCATTGTCAAGGCAAGCATTATCGCCGCCTCAATCATTGCGTACAGTGATTCTTTCTTTTTTTCGTTCATAACAAACTCCTTTTGAAAAAAATACTGCACGGAAAATTTCAGTGCAGTAAACTTCAAAAAGCATTTCCTACGCCGGCATTATCCGTATCAGGTTCAAGGGTTTTGCATAAGCAATCTCAGCCGTTTCCAGCACCCCGTTAAATTGTAATTAGATTATAAACCGTTTGTTTAGATTTGTCAAGTGGTTTCGGACAAAATATCGCTCAATGCGGCAAGTTGTGCCAAAGAAAGAGCTTCGGGACGTATCGTCAACGGCAGATTTAATTCTTTTAATGCGTTTTCGATGATAATTTTATCTTTTGCCAAGCCCGAAGATAAAGAGTTGACGGCGGTTTTTCTGCGTTGAGAGAAAGCGGCTTTGACGACTTTGAAGAAATATTTTTCATCCGCAACATCAATGGTGGGAGAATCAAGCATATTAAGTTTAATAACTGCCGAATTTACTTTCGGAACAGGCATAAATGCAGTTTTGTCCACGTCAAACAGTTTTTCTGCCGTTGCATAAAAATTTACCGCAACGGTCAAAGCTCCCGAATCACGAGAGCCTATTTCTGCGGTAAGTCTGTCGGCAACTTCTCTCTGTACCATAAGGGTTGCACTTTTGATAAGTTGACGGTTTTCGAGAATTTTCATTATGATCGGAGAAGTGATATAATACGGCAAATTGGCACAAACACTCACTTTTTCGCCACTGAATTCTTCGTTGATAAGTTCCTCTAAATCACATTCGAGAAAGTCGATATTGTGAACAAAGACGTTATCGCATCCGTCAAGAGTTTTTGCCAGAATGGGTAAAAGCGAAGAATCAAGTTCGATTGCAACGACCTTTTTTGAGATTTTTGAAAGTTCGCGTGTTAATACACCGACACCTGTGCCGATTTCAATTACTCCGCTTTCACAGTCGGCAAGTTTTGCCATAGAGGGACAAATGCTTTCATCAATGATAAAATTCTGTCCGAGAGATTTTGAAAACTCCACACCATGCGATTTCATCAATCTTCTTATTTCATTTGGATTTGTTAATTTCATTCTTCTGTCACCCGATACACATAACTAAATAAATTATAAATGATAAGAATATCCTTGTCAAGAGAAAAATAAGACTTGACAAGCGGACTGTTGTGTGATAAAATAACGTCATGACAGACCTCGTTGGAGGGGAGTAGCTAATTTTCCGTTCATCAACAACCGCCCAAAAGGCTGGTGTCCGGAGCATTTTATATGTAAGCGAGACCTTTAACATAGTAGTTTTCTCTATGTTAGAGGTTTTTTCATAAGAAAAGATAAGGGAGAAGAAAATGAAGCATTATCTTGAATCGACAGAAGCCGTATTAAAAGAAGTTCAGTCTGCCGAAACCGGTTTAAGTTCTGCGGAAGCCGCAAACCGATTGGAGAAAAACGGTAAGAACAAACTTAAAGAAGCGGAAAAGGAATCTCTTTTTAAGAAATTCCTCAATGCTATTGCTGACCCGATGATTATTATGCTCCTTATTGCGGCAGGTATTCAGGCTGTTATTGCAGTGTTTGAAACCGTGCAACGCGGACAGGGAGCAACTGTCGGCGACTTTGCTGATGTTATCGTAATTTTGGCGGTTGTTATCATCAACACAATTATGAGTTTGGTACAGGAAAGCAAGTCTGAAGCAGCTATGGAAGCACTTATGCAGATGACTGCAGCCACTTCAAAAGTCCTTCGTGACGGAGATATTGTTGTTGTCAAGAGCGAAGACCTTGTTATCGGCGACGTTGTTGTTCTTGAAGCCGGTGACGCTGTTCCCGCAGACTGTCGTCTTCTTGAGTCTCACTCTATTAAGTGTGAAGAAGCGGCTCTTACCGGTGAATCAGTACCCGTTAACAAACTCGTCGATATTCTTAATTGTAAAGGTCAAGGTGAAGTTACCTTAGGAGACCGCAAAAATATGGTTTATTCCGGTTCAACCGTTGTTTACGGTCGTGGTTCGGCAGTTGTTGTTGCTACCGGAATGGACACCGAAATGGGTAAAATTGCGGACGCTCTTTCTGTTTCGGAAAAAGAAGAAACTCCCCTTCAGAAGAAGATGAGCGAACTTTCACATTTCCTTACAAAACTTGTTCTCGGTATCTGCGTTCTCGTATTTGTAGTCGGTCTTGTTGAATCTGTTTATCTTGCAAAAATCGGCGGTCAGGAAATCGGTGCCGCACTTATCGGCAAGGTTGCTCTCAACACATTCATTTCTGCAGTTGCTCTTGCGGTTGCCGCCATCCCCGAAGGTCTTCCTGCTGTTGTAACAATCATTCTTTCAATCGGTGTTACCTCTATGAGTAAGCGTCAGGCTCTCATTCGTAAACTTACCGCCGTTGAAACTCTCGGTTGCACACAGGTTATCTGTTCTGATAAGACAGGTACATTAACTCAGAATAAGATGACCGTTGTTGACTATTTCTCAACAGACGAAAAAATGCTTGCTCGTGCAATGGCTCTTTGTTCAGACGCAAAGATTAAGAAGGGTGAAGAATTCTCTACCGGTGAGCCTACCGAATGTGCATTAGTAAATTATGCTAATAAACTTGGCATGCCCAAATATGAACTTGAAGAAGCGGCTCCCCGTATCGGCGAAGCTCCCTTTGATTCATCACGCAAAATGATGTCCACAGTTCATGATGTAGACGGCAAGATTATTCAGTTTACAAAGGGTGCTCCCGATGTTCTTATCTCAAAGTGCACTCATTATCTTGCTGACGGTGAAATAAAACCAATAACGCCCGAATTTATTGCTGCTACCGAAAAGGCAAATAAGGACTTTGCAGATAAGGCTCTTCGAGTACTTTGTGCGGCATACAAAACATATGATGAAGTTCCCGCCTCTTTTGAAGCAGAAGACCTTGAAAATGACCTTATTTTCATCGGTCTTACCGGAATGATTGACCCCTGCCGTCCTGAAGTATATGACGCTATTGAAGAATGCCGTCTTGCAGGTATCCGCCCCGTAATGATTACAGGCGACCATAAGGATACGGCGGTTGCGATAGGTAAGGAATTGGGAATTATTTCAAGTGCCGAAGAGGCTATTGTCGGCTCTGAACTTGACAAGTATTCCGACGAAGAATTGCTTGAAATTGTTCCGAAATATTCCGTATATGCTCGTGTTCAACCCGAACACAAAACCCGTATCGTCAAGGCTTGGAAAGCATTGGACAAGGTTACCGCAATGACCGGTGATGGTGTAAATGATGCTCCCTCAATTAAGGCTTCCGACATCGGTATCGGCATGGGTATCACGGGTACCGATGTTACCAAGGGTGTTGCGGACATGGTTCTCGCCGATGACAACTTTGCTACCATTGTTCACGCTGTTGAAGAAGGCAGAAAAATTTATAATAACGTATGCAAAGTTATTCAGTTCCAGCTTTCAACAAACCTCTCCGAAGTTATTATTATGTTCATTTCCGCAATTCTTCACTTCCCGCTTTTCGAAGCAGTTCATCTTTTGTGGATCAATATGGTAACCGACTCATTGCCCGGTCTTGCACTCGGTATGGAAAAGGCTGAAAGCGACCTTATGTTGCAAAAGCCACGTTCAAAATCGGAAGGTATATTCTCTAACGGTGCAGGTCTTGATATAGCATGGCAGGGTGTCTATCTTTCCATAATCGCACTTGCCGCATATTTTATAGGCTTCAGAATTGAAAACGGTACGCTTCAAGGTGCAATCTTTACCGACACCCACTGTGTAAATGCAATGGCTATGGCATTCTTGACCGTAAACTTTGCACAGATGATGAGTGCTATCAACAAGCGTTCACAGATAGGTTCAATTTTCTCAAAACACATGATAAAGAATCCAAACTGGTGGCTTGTCGGTGCATTCTTTGCTACAACCGCATTATCTCTTGCTGCCGTATATATACCCGGACTTAAAATGGTGTTCGGTCTGCCCGAAGATCAAGTATTCAGTCCGGTTGAACTTGCAATTTCCGCAGGTCTTGCATTCTCGACTGTTCCCGTAGTTGAGATTGGTAAAATCTTCCGCCGTTTGCACGAAAAGCAGAAAAAAGCAAAACTCAATAAATAAAAAACTAAGCTCTTGCATTACGCAGGAGCTTAATTTTATTAAACAGCATTTAAGTCAGTCTTTTAAGATTTTCCTCTTTGACTTCTTCTTTATAAAGCTTTTCAAGACCCAAGGCAACACGGAGAATTCTTCTTGCATCGGTTGTTTCAACCTTTTTGTTTTCATTAAAGTCAGCAGCCCAACCGGAAATATCACTCAACGTTTCAAGCGACAAAGCGGCACGAAGAGCAAGACGAGCGTCTGTGGGTTTAATCTGACCGTCACGGTTGACGTCTCCGATACCTGCTGCGATAACAAATTCGGTTTCAAAATATCCGTCTTCAAAGAATAATGTCAGCGTATGTGTTCCGGGTTCAATGGTTGAGAAAACCAATTCACTTAATTCAATAATTGTACTGCCTCTTTTGCCATCATAATCTCCGCCGTGGAAAAGCGGCTCGTCGTCAAGCAAGGCTCCGTTAAAGTTTTCGAATTCCTTGTTGACCCAGATTCCAAAGGCGTTGCCGGTGTTTGCCGTAACATGAGCACTAACTTCTTCATAGTTTTTGGCTTCCCAAGTTCTTTCTTTTCCGCACACACAAGCACTTGTACCGATATATTTGTCCCCTTCTTTTCTGATGGCCAATTCACCGTTTTCATCAAACATTATATCAAATGCATGCTCCTGATTGACTGTACATTTGCAGATTTTACAATAAGCCTGATGTATGGAATCGGAAACGCAACTGTAAGTGAAATCATGGTTTTCATTTCTGGTCAGGTTACATTTGTTGCAAGTAACTTCGTGAGTTGTTGCAGTGGGAGGAGTGTTTGACACAATCCACTGGTGAGGACAACCGGTATTTCCGTGATTTGTTGAACCTGAACCTCCACCTTTGTCTTTATCTTTATCCTCCGGACGATTGTTATTTTTCATTATCTTTTGATTGCATACGGCACAGAAATAGTAGGTCTTATATAGATCATAATCTTCTTTATTACAATAATGTGGGTAATATATTCTTTTGTTACAGCCTTCACGGGTGCAATAATAATAATGATGAGTACCTGTGCCGGGATAAATTCTTGAGCCGTAAATATCATGACCGAGTTCATTTTCTACAAGTCCAATTTCCGAATAGCCGCATTTTGCACATTTTCTGTCAAACAGTCCTTTTTGCGTACAGGTTGCTTCTTTTCTTGTTATGATATTGAAAGAATGTTCACAAGAATCAATTTCGCCGCACCATATACATTTTCTTGAACCGACACCTCTGTCGAAATCCGCATATTTATGACTGCCGACTTGACTGTCGGTTTCAATAACATCCCCGTTGCATTTTGCACATTGTGTACGAGTTTTCTTTCCTACCTGACAAGTTGCTTCGGAAACAATATGAACAACTCCCACTCCGGTACAGTTTTCGATAGTTGTTTGAGTGTTGCAAGTCTTGCACTTTCTTTCGTGTTTGTTGCCACCTTTGGATACATAGATAAATTCATGCTCTAATTGGTCATCATTAACGTATTCTTCTATGTGTTCACACAGGCTACATCTTTCTGTTCTGCCCGAACCGGTAACACAACTTGCATCAAAACGCTCAATTACTCTGAATCGGCAGGCGGTTGCGGGAAGAACTCCGTTGCATTTTGAGCAATATGCCATGTGTTTTTTGCCGCCGTTATAGACATAGACTAATGATAAATGCGGACAGTCCGGATCGCCACCGGTAATTTTTTCTCTGTCGGCATCTTTCTGTTGCTCGTCTTCAAGTTCTTCTTTAGTAAGTTCATCTTTACGGTCGCAGACCGTACATTTCCTGTATTTCTTATCATTCTCGGTAATAATGGTCATCGTGCAATTTGCAGTTTCTTCGTAAGAACATCCGGTTACCTGACATTTTCTTATATGACCGGTTTCACCGTTTTTTGTCCAAGCTCCCATATCGTGAAAATGTTTGCGTTCATAAGTGAACAGACATTTGGTACACTGCCGATATTCTTTTCCGTCTTTGATTTCCGGATCTCCCAATGTGCAGGATTCAATCTGATGGGCATTACATTTTTTGCAGACTCTCTCATGCTTCATATCGGTATAATAATCCCAATCATCCCAATCATGCTTGCATTTGTTGGAGTTAGTCGGTTTCTCTGTAGGCTTTTCGGTAGGTTTAGTGGGTTTCTTGGCGGTGGTCGGAACGGTAGGTGGTGCAGTAGGTGGTGCGGTAGGCGGCGGTTGAGTTGTTATTATCACATATCCGCCACCTTCGGTGGGTTTTTCCGTAGGTGGTGTCGCGGAAGTCGGTGGTGCGGAAGTCGGTGGTGCGGTGGTCGGAGTGGTAGGTGGTGTTGCGGTAGTCGGTGTTTCGGTGGTTGGTGGTGTGGAGGATGGTTCTTCCGAATTATCTATCTCGCCGCCGTCTTCGGTTAATTCAACAGATACGACATTACTCGGATCAGAAAATGTTTCTTCGTAGTTTTCTCCAAACTCCAGAGAAGAAGCTGAAAGATATATAGTATCACCGGGTACCATAGTGTCGCCAGCAAGCTCCATATCGCTAGTCCAAATTCTGCCGTTCTCACTTGTGATTGGTGGCCCGTACCCTCCTTCTCCTAAACGACCTGTTGTCATACAGAAAATCCAATTGTTAGAACCGGGTGGAGAGTATGGATTTCTGGTTCCCCACACTTCAAAATGACCGGTATGTCCGTTGTCATTCCAAGAAAATCTAAAAGTGTAAAGACCGTTATCTTGGCGAGTTACACTTTCGCATCTGAAACCGTTTACCATGGGAGGAGAATTGGGGGGATCGGCATTTACAAAACCGATAAGCGACATAGAGGAACCAATCATTAAAAAGCATAAAATGATTGCCAAAACTTTCTGTTTCATTCGTTGTCTCCTTTCTTCTTGTGCTCATTATATTCTTTAGCCGCTTTTGTCAGTTCCTTTGCGTCATTCCTGTAAATTAAGAACATTATGAGCCAAATCAGGAAATAGACAATTGCGAAAAAAATGAATATAGTGATGATTTCTTTGAAATTCGGTGTTATCCATTTAAGAATAAATCCGATTACAGTATAACTGACAAAAATAATTGAAAAATGTGTTGATGCCGCTTGTGCAAGCGACCAATCCTCGATGTCGTAAACGGCAGTGCTGACAAAGCATATAGCACCAAACAGGGCGGAAAGAATGGTTTGAATTATGACAGCGGGAATAAATCCGTCAACCATCTCGACAAATTCCGGCATGCATAACTTGAATACACCCGCTTTGAGATACATCGCAAATCCCGTTACGGCATTTCCGAGGACTGTGCCGACAATTGCACCGATAATTGCTTTTTTGAGCATTCGCTTATTCATAAGACACCACCTCCCGATGCATTTTTGAGATGTTCCTTGATAAGATTTACATAGCGTCTTGAAGCCCAAGCAACAATTGACTCTTTCATTTCGATACGCATCATACCGCCGCCGACAAATGAAAATCGCTCAATATAACGGATATTGATAATTTCGGAGCCGGATACCCGAACAAAATCGGGTGATACAATTTCTTCTTCAATCGCATACAGCGGTTTTTTTATAACGAAAGAATTTTTGGAAGTCTGTGCACGGACATCCCGCCCGTCACGATAGAATCGGATGATGTCGTCAAGACGAATGTTTACGGCTGCACCATTATAATATGCTTGCATTGTCGCTTTTTCAATGCCGACTTTTGAGATAATTGTTTCAACGTCGGGCGTAAGCTCTTTTGCTCGTATAATAATTTCAATGCCGTCAATATCGGCTGTTTCAAAAATAATCTTTGGTTCAAGCCCCAAAGGCGACACCTCCTTTTCGCAAGATAAATGACTCTTTTATCTTGTTGAGAATATAGTACAAGATTTATCATTTTCTGTCAAGCTTTTTGTCATAAGTGGTTGGATTTTTGTCAAAAGTGGCTCAATAACGAAGAGGAGATTAAAGAAAAAATCGCTCATATTTCAGAGCGATAATAATGATTGAAGAAACAAAAAATCTTATTTATTTTAACTGTTTACAGGTTCTCTTCTTCAATTTTACGACGTTTTTGGTCCATTATGAAATATGTAATTCCGACGCCGATACCTGCACCGACAACCACACCGACGGCTAAGAAGATCCAACGCATAGCCTTTATTTTGTTTTCGGCTTCCTTGTCTTCTTCCGGATTGTTTTCCATATAATCTACCTGTTCTTCAATAACGGATGTAACATCAACTTTCTCGGTAAATGTTTCGCCGTACTCATTTTCATAAGTGAGAATGAAAGTGCCGGTACATTCTCCCAACTTGACGGCTCTGAAATTTATTGAGCCTGTCTTTGATTCGCCGGGGGCAACTTCGCCGACCAAAGTGCTGCCGCCTATCTCAAAAGCATCAGATTCAAAGGACACACGACAGTTTGAGAGAGTGGCTTTTCCGACATTCATAAAAGTAACATTGGCGGTAACACTTTCATTTTGAGTGCATTTTGCGGGCAAAGAGGCACCCGAAAAATCAAGTTTAAGCGGTTGACGGACTGGGATTGCAACCTCCGCGGCAGCCGAGCCGCCACCGCCGTCATAGGTTTCAAATTCAAATGAAAGTGAACAACTGTGTTCGCTTGAACTTGCATTGTTTGCAGCGGTAAGTGGAAGTTCCCAGACAAATTCCTTGCCTGCGTAAATGGAATTTGCTATAGTATAATTTTCCTCGTCGGGTTTAATCTCTCCGCTTGCATCAACAAAGGTCATAAGGACATTGAGAGCAGATTTTGTTTTTGCAATGTTCTTAATTGTAATCTTAACCGTTTTGCTTTCATTTGGCACTAAATATCCGTCGGGAATTGAAATATCGGTTACAATAAGTCGCGGCATTGAGGCATCAATTTCCGGCTCGGCTTGAGTGGGAGCCTCTTTAATATTTATTGTAACACTATCGGCAGTTTGTACTCTTTCGCCGTTATGGTCGTATTCAAATACGATATTTGCAAGACTTGCACCGCCGCTTTCTTTTCTTGCAATCAGCAATATTTTCCATTCGTACGTCTTGCCAGCTTCCAAAGTGCCGACAAATACAGATGACGCACCGGAAGAAACGGCTTCCTCGCCCGTATACGAAATTTTAAGGTTTTCGGCATCTGCTTTTCCGTTATTTATTATGATGACGGACAATGTACCCGTCGAGCCTGCATTTATCTGCGGACAGGAAAAATCGGAAATCATTAATAATGGTGTATCTGCCGTAACTTCGGATTCAAGCAAAGTGCCAACCTCAATTTCGTCGGCAGATACCGGAAAAGCAAACAGTAAGATAAGAATTAAAAACGGAATAATTTTTTTCATAACAAACCTCTTTTTGATTTTGAAGTATAGATTTTATATAAGGTAAAATCTTTAATTATTAAATTGCGATTATTATCAGGCGAGTAAGTTTATGATGCTCTGATATTTTCAACAATACTGAATTTTGCCATTTTGCGTATTTGTATGCTTAGTGAAATAATGCAAACAATCGTAAGGGCAACGACTAAAAGAATAGGTTGCCAGATTGCCAACTTCTTAAAGAAAACTTCGCCGAAAAGGAATTTTGTATAGGCATTGGAACCGAAGAAAAGAAGCAGAGAAATGACAAAACCGCTTATTATACCCGTTAAGAGAATTGTACGAAGCTGTAAAATAAAGCTCATTCTTAAATCCTGCTCGGATGCTCCGACAGCCCTTAAAGTACCCAACTGTGCGGATGAATGACGAATACGGATTGAGAACGAATTGGAAATAAGACTTACGCAAATGAAGAACAGCAACAAAATTATACCGGAGCCGATAAAAAGGGCTGTTTTTTGTTGTCTTTGAGCGTTTGCCTTATATTCGGGGATGGATTCAATGTTAAAATCGCCACCGGTACTATTTAATCCCGTTGCCTGACTAATGACCTCCATCATAATTTCATTGACTTCGGGGGTAATTTCTTCATCTTTGAGCTTAATTTCCAGTGTTTCGAAATTCATGCCTGACGCAGTTAATTGCGGAAATATCGTACTTAATCCGTTGTGTGAGGTGATTATGCTGTAATTTGAAAGCCAGCAGGAGGAACCTAAATTCTGATCGCTTATTACAGCACCGACTTTTACCGTCTTCGGACTTAATTTCCCCTCTTTGTTTATATCATATCCTTCTTCGGCAACAGGCTTTCCTTCTCCGGAATTAGGACTGAAATGGTCTTTTTTGATGGTTATTTCAGCTAAATCAATGATGTCTCCCGCTTTGAGTGAACATTCCGCAGTTCCCAAAAGCTTCATTTTAGGATCCATAAAGGTATTAGATTTTTTACCATCTTCAATATCGTTTGCCATAAAGAAGTAGAAGTCTCCATCGGGAAAAGCTTCTTTTTGCATATAATAGCCGATTTTAGGAGAAACTCTTACTACAACTTCCTCGCCGCTTGCAATCTTTTCAAGATCAATTTTTCCGTCTATTACGGTAGCACCGGAGAGAACGGCGGAATCAACGGAATACATTGAGGAAGGTATGGAATATGCCTTTCCCGTTTTCTCTTTTAAGAAACCGGGGATGTCATCAAAGTCGGTATATTTATACTTATCCATCAGGACTTCAAGATAATTTTCGGGAGTAACCTCAGTAAAGTCATTTTCGTATAAATAACCGTCCCTGCTTTCTTTCTCAAAGCTTACGATTTTATCATAATCGGTCAAGGAGTCTTTAAGTATATGAATTTGAAAAGACTGATATCCCGCAACAGATTTTACATAGCGACAGGAAAGGATTTCATTTGCCTCATTTGCGGTTATTCCTTTTGTATCAGGACTGTCAAAATTTATTCCGTTGAACATGAAATAGTTGTATTTCATGACGGCATAATCATAGCTGTACTGATTCAGAATATTAATATATTCATCGGAGAAAATACCGAAACTCAGTGATGTCATACAGATCATTATGGTCAGAATAAGGGAAATAAGAACAAGCCGACCTTTGCCGAAAATTAGAGTACGACTTGCAAGAAGATTCGGAACTTTGAATGATTTTTGTGATTTTATTTTTTTGCGATTAAGTTTTCTCGTCTTTTCGATATTTCTTACCGCCTGCATCGGAGAAATGCGAACTGCAAAGGATAGGGGGATCAAAGATACAAGACAAACCGCCAATACACCCACCGCAGCACTGATTAGGAGTACGGAAATTTGGGGTATGAATATTGCATGTTCGCTCATATTCGATACAATGATTTTTGTGCCGAAATAAGAAACAAGCATTGACGGAATAAGGGCAATAACCGCAATAACGGCAGTTTCTTTGGCATAAATAAATACAAGTTGGCGTTTGCTCGCACCGATGGAGCGAAGTATACCCATCTGCTGCTTGCGATCCTCTAAAATGGAGGTAAAAGCATTGATAATCCCGACCAATGACGCAATGCCCAAAATGGCAAAGAGCATACCCAGGAGTGTCATATTTTCTGCAAGAGTTGCAAGCGTGCTGTTGTTTGACCAACGCCAGACCGTATTAAGAACCTGAACATTTGAGTTTATGTCTGCAATTATATCATTATAAAATGAATTCTGTGCTTCCCATTTTTCTTCTTCGTTACCTTTGCAACTTGCATAGAAAACATTAAGCGGTTTACCGCCTGCTGATATTGTTTCCTCGTTTGAAACAACGGCAGCCGGAATATGTTTTGCATAGGAGGCATCTGTCGCATATTCCATTTGCGGTCTTTTATCCTTGAGGATACCGACTAAGGTATATGTTTTTTTAACGGTTTCGGGCAGATATTCCGAAATATTACCGTTTGATACTTTTATTTCAAATGTAACTTTGTCGCCGATAACCGCACTTGATTTAAGTCGCAGCAGAGCATCATTTTCAATGGCAATCTCTCCCTTTTTTTCGGGCATACGACCTTCTGTGTGATAGATATATCCTTCATATAAAGCTGCCTCATCATATGTGCCGACAGAAAAACCTCTGCTTTCCTCCAAGTCGGGATCAAAGGCATAACCCAAGGTTTGTGCTTTGCCGTATCTTAAAAAAATACCTTTATCCACAGCTTCTCTTAACATTTCATCTGTGGCATTTACGATAATAAAATCCTGTCTGCCGAAATCTCTGTCATACAAATCTTTCTTCGTTGCATTTGCGGAAGTAATCAAAAACACAAGACCGCTTGAAAATACCAACGAAAGAATGATAGCAACGGCAAGGAGAATATATTTTTTCGTATGATATCTGAGATTGGCGAGAGCTAATCTGGTAGTATTCATTCCACCACTCTCCCGTCCTCGATTGTCAGTATTCTCTGTGCCGAGTTTGCAATCTGAGCATCGTGAGTAACTAATATTACGGTAATATTAAATTCCTTATTAAGCTCATGCAGAAGACGAATAACTTCCGCACCGTTTTTGCTGTCCAAATTACCCGTCGGCTCGTCGGCAAACAAGATTTTAGGTCTGTTTGCAATGGCACGAGCAATAGCAACTCTCTGTTTCTGACCGCCGGACATGGCGGCGGGAAGATGAGAAACCCTGTCGCTTATGTCAAGCATCTCAAACAGATTTTTCAAGTATTCTTCGTCAGGCTTTTTGCGGTCAAGCATAACGGGAAGAATAATGTTTTCATATCCTGTGAGTTCATCCACAAGATTGTAACTCTGAAACACAAAACCGAAACGGCGACGACGAAGTACAGATAATTTATTGTCCCCCAATTTCGCAAAATTCTTGTTGTCATAGAGAATTTCACCGCTTGTAGGACGTTCAAGACTACCCAATAAGTGTAAAAGGGTGGACTTTCCGCTGCCGCTTTTTCCCGTTATCGCAACAAATTCTCCCTCTTCAAAAGATAAAGATACATCATCAACCGCCGCGATTTTTGTCTCCGCAGCCGCATATATTTTTGATAAATTTCTACATTCAAGTATTGCCATAAAATACTCCTTTCTTTATATGAGTAAATATACCGCTTAATTGTTGCATTTTTTACAATAAATTGTTAAGATTTGGTTAAGATTATTATATCAACTCAAAACTTAATTGTCAATAATGAGAGCGATTGAAATATATCCTTTTTTCTTCCCAATAAAAAAGGGCAAGCACCGAAGTGATTGCCCAAGTGTTTTTTATTATTTTTTACATTCAATGTTGACCGCATCAAAAGTGTTAAGTGCCTTTTTGTCGGGTGCTTTTGTAAGAAGGCTTACCGTAATGATAACAATCAAGGCAACGATGAATGCGGGGAGAAGTTCGTAAATATCAAGCCAAGTTCCTGCGGCAAATTTTCTGACAATGAATTTCCAGAAGAATATCATAACACCGCCGGAAATCATGCCTGCAAGAGCACCTGCACCGGTAGTTTTCTTCCAAAAAAGTGAAAGAAGTACAACCGGACCGAATGCAGCACCGAAACCTGCCCAAGCGAAAGATACTATCCTGAACACCGAACTGTTGGGATTGAGAGCCAGGAAAATGGAAATAACGGAAATAATAACAACTGAAACTCTGGCAAGAATCATTGATTTTTTGACGGAGAGTTTTACTTTGAATGTTTCAACAACAATATCCTGTGAGATTGAGGAGGCGGCAGCAAGTAGTTGGCTGTCGGCTGTGGACATTGTGGATGCGATAATGCCGGCTAATATTATTCCTCCGACAATAGCGGGAATATATCCGTGACCTGCGATAAATTTCGCAATGTCAATGATAATAGTTTCAGATGCGGATGAAGATGCATAAGCGGGAACGATGTCTTTTGTCATAAGAACATAGCCGATAACACCTATCAAAACCGCAAATCCCATTGAAATGACGACCCAGACGGAAGCAACACGGCGGGATAGTTTTAATTTTTTTGGATCTTCAATACCCATAAAGCGAAGGAGGATATGAGGCATACCGAAATAACCTAAACCCCAAGCGAGGGTGGAAACGATGGGCAAAGCACCGTAACTTCCCGCAGTGCCGCTTGCAACGTCAAAGCCTTTTAACACATCCATAAAGCCGTCAAGTTGTTTGACGTTTGCGATAATACTGTCAAATCCGCCGCCGACAGCTTCGCCGACACCGAGAATTACGAAAAGAGCGACAGTCATAATTATAGACTGGAAGAAGTCGGTGATGCTTGCGGCAAGGAAACCGCCCAATGTGCAGTAAACAATGATAACAATTGCTGAAATAATCATTGCGGTTACATAGTCCATACCGAAAAATGAAGAGAAAAGTTTTCCGCAAGCGGCGAAACCGGATGCCGTATAGGGGATAAAGAAAATAACAATAATGATGGCAGAAACAAATGTGATGGCTCGGTTCCCGCCAAATCTTTTTGAGAAGAAATCGGGCAGAGTAAAGGCATCAATTTTTGCGGAATAAATACGAATTCTTTTTGCGACCAAAAGCCAGTTGAGGTAAGTGCCGATTGCAAGACCGACAGCCGTCCAAAAGGCTTCTGCAACGCCGGTCATAAGAGCAAGACCGGGTAAACCCATCAAAAGCCAGCCGGACATGTCCGATGCTTCGGCACTCATTGCGGTTACAAGCGGAGAAAGTTGTCTGCCGCCCAAGAAAAAGTCTCCGGCAGTTTTGTTCTGCTTTGCTTTCCAAGCACCGATTCCAATCATCGCTGCCATGTATACAATGATTGTGGCAAGAATTATGATGTTTGTGGTAGTCATAATATATCCTCCGTGAATAAATATTCATTGTATTATAGCATGATAATTAATAAAATGCAACAATAATTCACAAATTAAAAAATACTTGCATTTTCTTATGTTTGGTAGTATAATATTTTTATATTATTAGGAGGTATTTTATGCTTAACATTAGAATTGAAAAAACAACCTCTCCTCGTGTTCGCCCCGACTATTCAAAACTCGGTTTCGGCAAGCATTTCACGGATCATATGTTCCTGATGAACTACTCTCCCGAAAAGGGTTGGCACGATGCGAGAATCGTTCCCTATGGTCCTCTCTCTCTTGACCCGTCTGCAATGGTTTTCCATTACGCACAGGAACTTTTTGAAGGACTTAAAGCCTATCGTCGTGAAGACGGCGGCATTCAGCTTTTCCGTCCCGACAAAAATATCGAGCGTATGAACAATACTTGTGACCGTCTTTGCGTTCCGAGAATTGATCCCGAAGATGCTTTGCAGGCTATTAAGGCTGTTGTTGAAGTGGACAAGGATTGGGTTCCTCATGAATTTGGAACTTCCCTCTATATTCGTCCTTTCATTATTGCTACTGATGAATTTTTAGGTGTTCATCCCTCACATTCCTATCTTTTCTGCATCATTCTCTCTCCCTCCGGTGCTTATTACGAAGCAGGAATCAATCCTGTTAAAATTGGCGTTGAAAGAGAATATGTCCGTTGCGTAAAGGGCGGTACGGGTATGTCCAAGTGCGGCGGAAACTATGCCGCGTCCCTTATCGGTCAGCAGAAGGCTGAAGAAAAGGGCTATGCTCAGGTTCTCTGGCTTGACGGTATTCACCGTAAATATATCGACGAAGTCGGTGCAATGAACGTATTTTTTGTAATTGACGGCGTTGTTATCACTCCCGACCTTTCGGACGGAAGCATTCTTCCCGGCGTTACCCGTGATTCTTGTATTGCACTTCTTAAACATTGGGGCATTCCCGTTGAAGAACGCAAAATTTCCATTGATGAAGTCATAGAGGCTTACAAGAACGGCACATTAGATGAAGCATTCGGTTCAGGTACGGCAGCCGTTATCTCTCCTATCGGCGAGCTTTATGACGGCGATACCAAGATGGTTATCAATAATAACGAGATTGGTAATATCTCTAAGCATCTCTATGACGCAATTACCGGAATGCAGTGGGGCAAATTCCCTGATAGCATGGGCTGGATTGAAAAAATCGACTGATTATTATGCCAAGCATCCTTGTCAAAGTGAAGGCGTATATACTAAAAGTGCTTGACAAATGGGTGTTGTGATGATATAATATCTTGAATGCATATGCTCGGATATTGGTGGCTGCCGCAAAAGCGGAACACCTGTGACCATTGTCTGGGGTATGGCATTGAAATATTAAAAAGAGGTGAAAATAATGACACAAGCTGAAAAGCAAGCAATCATGGCTGAATATGCAGTTCATGAGGGTGACACGGGTTCTCCGGAAGTTCAGATCGCAGTTCTTACAAAGAGAATTAAGGATTTGACTGAGCATCTTAAAGAACACACGAATGATCACCATTCTCGCAGAGGCCTTCTTAAAATGGTCGGTCGCAGAAGAAATCTCCTTGGCTATCTTCAAAAGGTTGACATCGAGAGATATCGTTCAATTGTCGCCCGTCTCGGCCTTCGCAAGTAATAAAAGAACAGGCGGGCTAATAAGCCCGCTTTTTTTACAGTATTGATTGTAAGCATTTATCCATTACCGACAGCTTAATCAGCAATTATATGTACCTGCGACAGTTTATACCTCATAGATAGTTTTGGTCGTCGGCAGATATAATTGTTCATTTGGCTTGTCGGAAAACAATAAAAAGGAGAATATCCAATGTTTGAAGATTTCAAAGTATTTGAAACCACATTAGCAGGCAGACCGCTTGTTGTTGAAACCGGAAAAATGGCACAACTTGCCGGCGGTTCATGTCTTATTCGTTATGGTGAAACAGAAATCCTCTGTACCGCAACCATGGCTGACAAGCCCCGTGAAGGCGTTGACTTCTTCCCGATGTCAATCGACTTCGAAGAAAAACTCTATTCCGTAGGTAAAATCCCCGGTTCTTTCCGTCGTCGTGAGGGTAAGGCAAGCGATAAGGCTGTTTTGTCAGCTCGCGTCATCGACCGCCCAATTCGTCCTCTTTTCCCGAAAGATATGCGTAACGATGTAGGTATTGTTGCTACCGTTATGTCCGTTGACCCCGATTGTCTTCCTGAAATTACTGCTATGATCGGTGTATCAATTGCTCTTTCAATATCCGAAATTCCGTGGGAAGGTCCCATTTCCGGTGTCTCCGTCGGACTTATTGACGGCAAATATATCATCAACCCCAATGCCGAAGAACGTGAAATTTCCGAAATGGCAGTTACCGTTGCTTCCACAGATAAGCTTATTGCTATGATTGAAGCCGGTGCAAACGAAATTGACAACAAGACTATGTATGACGGCATTATGTTCGCTCACAAGGAAAACCAGAAAATTGTCAAGTTTATCAAGAAAATTCAGAAATCTGTCGGCAAGAAAAAAGTTGACTTCCCCTCAAATGACCCGTCTCCCGAAATGTATAAAGCAGTTAGGAAATTTGTAATTAAGGATGTTGAGAAAGCTCTTTATACTGATGATAAGCGTGTTCGTGATGAGAAATTGACGCCTGTATATGAAGACGCTCATGCTAAGTTTGATGAAGTTTATCCCGATGACATTGCAAAAATTGACGATTGCATATACAATACGCAAAAGGAAGTTGTCCGCCGCTGGCTTCTTGATGAAAACAAGCGTGTAGATGGCAGAGGCATTGATGAGATACGTCCTCTTGATGCACAGGTTGATCTTCTTTCCCGTGTTCACGGTTCGGGTATGTTCACTCGCGGTCAGACGCAGGTTCTTACCGTTGCAACCTTGGGTACAATCGGTGATGCTCAGGAGCTTGACGGAATTGACGAAGAAGAAAGCAAGCGTTATATGCATCACTACAATTTCCCGTCTTATTCAGTCGGTGAGACAAAGCCTTCTCGTGGCCCCGGCAGACGCGAAATCGGTCACGGTGCACTTGCGGAACATGCTCTTGTTCCCGTAATTCCTTCTGTAGAAGAATTCCCCTATTCTATCCGTCTTGTTTCGGAAGTTCTTTCCTCCAACGGATCGACTTCTCAGGCAGCTATTTGCGGTTCTACTCTCGCTCTTATGGCGGCAGGTGTACCGATTAAGGCTCCCGTTGCAGGTATTTCCTGCGGTCTGGTAACCGAAGGCGACCGTTTTATGACTATGGTTGATATTCAGGGACTTGAAGATTTCTATGGCGATATGGACTTCAAAGTCGGCGGTACAAAGAAGGGCATCACAGCTATTCAGATGGATACAAAAGTTCATGGTCTTACTCCCGAAATCATTTGGGAAGCACTTGAAAAGACCTACGCAGCACGTGTAAAGATTATTGACGATGTTATGCTTCCTTGTATTGCAAAGCCTCGTGAAGAACTTTCCAAATATGCACCCAAAATGCTCTCCACAAAGATTGATCCCGAAAAAATCGGTGATGTTATCGGCAAGCAGGGCAAGGTTATTCAGAAAATTCAGGCTGAATGCGACTGCAAGATTGACATTGACGATGATGGTACGGTATTCGTCTGTGCACAGGATATTGATAATGCCCGTCGTGCTCTTGATATTGTTGAAACAATCGCAAACGATCCCGAAGAAGGTGCATTCTACAAGGGTGTTGTTACCCGTATTATGAGTTTCGGTGCTTTCGTTGAAATTGCTCCCGGCAAAGAAGGTATGGTTCATATCAGCCAGCTTGATGTCAAGCGTGTTGAAAAGGTTGAAGATGTTGTTGCAGTCGGTGACGCTGTTCTCGTTAAGGTATTACCTCTTGATGATCAGGGTCGTCTTAACTTCTCCCGTCGTGCCGCGTTAATCGAAGTTGAAGGATTGACTCCGGAAAACAATGATCCGCCGGAACGCAAGCGTTCATCCAAGCCCCGCCGTAAAAACTAAAAATCAAGAATCGGGGGAATTTAGCACAGCAGAAAACATAATTTGTTTTGCAAAATTCCCTTTCAAATTTTATAACAGGAGAAATATTATGCCTTTGGTAAGCACAAAAGAAATGTTCAGAAAGGCGTATGACGGCAATTACGCTGTCGGCGCATTCAATGTAAATAATATGGAAATCATTCAGGGCATCACAGAAGCGGCAGCTTCTCTTAATGCTCCTCTTATTCTTCAGGTTTCCGCAGGTGCAAGAAAGTATGCAAGCCACACTTACCTTGTAAAATTAGTCGAAGCAGCTGTTGCTGAAACAGGTCTTCCCATTGCTCTTCACCTTGACCATGGTGCAGATTTTGAAATCTGCAAGTCCTGCATTGAAGGTGGCTTCACTTCCGTTATGATCGACGGCTCACACCATGCTTATGAAGACAACGTTGCTCTTACAAAAAAGGTTGTTGAATATGCACACGCTCACGGTGTAATGGTAGAGGGCGAGTTGGGACAACTTGCAGGTATTGAAGACGATGTCAATGTTTCTGCAGAAGATGCTTCCTATACAAATCCCGAACAGGTTCAGGATTTTGTTGAACGCACGGGTGTTGACTCTCTTGCCATTGCTATCGGCACAAGCCACGGTGCTTTCAAATTTAAACCCGGTCAGGAACCCAAACTTCGTTTCGATATTCTTGAAGACATTGCTGCCCGTCTTCCCGGTTTCCCCATTGTTCTTCATGGAGCATCCTCTGTTCCTCAGGAATTTGTCAAGCAGGTTAATGCTTACGGCGGTAATATCCCCGGAGCTATCGGCATTCCTGAATCCGAACTTGCCAAGGCTGCGAAGATGGCTGTATGTAAGATAAACATCGATTCCGACCTTCGTCTTGCAATGACTGCCTCCATCCGTAAATATTTTGCAGAAAATCCCTCACATTTCGATCCCCGTCAGTACCTTGCTCCCGCTCGAACTGCTATCAGAGATATGGTTGCTCACAAGATTGTAAATGTTCTCGGCTGCGATAACAAAGCATAAATTCAAGATGACTACAACCGTTTCGGCGGTTGTTTTTATTTTTTATATTTTATCTATAAATATTGCATATATATCTTGACAAACAATGCTGATTTTGTTATAATATATACAATTATAATTGTAAAATACAATGATAAAATAAAGGCGAAAAAATCTTTTGCGAGTTTTTGATGGATGTCATAAATTCTTTAATAATTTTATCAATCTTATCAGGATTAACACCGATAACCGAACTTTCGTCGTATGGCAGATAGCCAACATTTAGAATAGAAGCATCCAGTTGTGCAACAATAAATACCAACTTTTAAAAACTTCCAGGATTGCTTTATGATCATGATAAAAAGTCAATGATAACGAAAAATTATATTTAACACATAGATGTATAGGTATAGGTAAGTTGTAATCAAATACAGGGAGGCAAATTATGGCAACACGGAATATGTACCAAACTGAAGTATTTCATCGTGGACTGAACAAATATCGAATTGTTAAAGCTGCAAGTCCATATGAATTAGATCAAAAAGCAAGAGCATTGAAGGCACAATGGGATCAGCAATGGGCACGGATAGTAGAACGCGAAGAACAAAAGAAAAACGATGCAAATTCAGATGCCTATGCTAAAGAATTATCGCAACAGGCGGAAGATATGCAAGTTGCTTTAGATACAATATTGATAAACAGCCTTTATCCAGATGATCTTGATTTAAATGAATTTAAAAAGTTTTCAATTTTTTCCGAACCATACCCTCAACAGCCAACACTTTTCATGATTCCATTTATGCCTATTCGTTCTGACAAAAAATATAATCCTTCTCCCCCATTTCTTGCAAGGCTATCGAAAAAGAAGATGGAGGAGTTTGAAAAATATCACACAACAGAATATGAGAAAGATTTTAGTCAGTGGAAAACAGATAGCTACTTCGTTGATATTAGTAATCGCACAATAACTCAAAACTATGAAACGTCTGTAAAAGAATGGAACAAAAGACGATTAGATTTTGATCAAAGCCAAACTGCAAAAAATCAAGAAATAGATCTGTTATTTAAACAGTATACCCAAGGAAAAACTGAATCCGTTGAAAACTATTTCAGATTAGTTTTAGAAAAAATCGAATTACCTTTTAGTTACAGTAAATCAGTTGAAGTAGAGTACGATTCTATGAGCAAGACCATAATCATTGATTTGTTTTTGCCTGTAATTGAGGATATTCCAAACCTTAAAAATGTTCGTTATATCAAAGCAAGGAAAGAATTTAAAGAAACATACTATCCCGACTCACATCTCAAAAAGAAATACGATGATGTTATTTATCAAATCGTGCTACAAACATTAAACTATGTTTTTTCACTTGGTTCCAAATATAACTTAGTTGATTCGGTTGTTGTTAATGGTAAAGTAAGTACTGTGGATAAGTCAACAGGAAAAAGTATTGAGCCATATGTTCTTTCGGTAAATGTAGCTAAAGCAGCTTTTGACGAAATAAATTTAGAAGGAGTAGACGCAACAGCATGGTTTAAAAGTGCAAAAGGTGTTTCTGCTGCATCACTGGCAAATGTCACACCTGTTGCTCCAATTGTAACAATGTCACGAGAAGATAAACGTTTTGTCGAGGGGTATGAAGTTACAGAAAGTTTAGATGATAGTGTAAATTTAGCAGCAATTGATTGGCAAGATTTTGAAAATTTAATACGAGAAATATTTGAAAGAGAATTCAATGTTAATGGAGGCGAAGTAAAAATTACGCGAGCTAGCCGTGATGGTGGTGTTGACGCAGTAGCTTTTGACCCCGACCCAATCCGAGGAGGAAAGATTGTTATACAAGCAAAGCGATATACAAATGTAGTCGGAGTTTCGGCAGTCAGAGACCTCTATGGGACAGTTTTGAATGAAGGAGCAACAAAAGGAATTCTTGTTACTACTTCAAATTATGGAAATGATGCTTACACCTTCGCACAAGGTAAACCGCTTACTTTGATGAATGGTGCGAATTTGCTCTATTTGCTTGAGAAACATGGTTATAGTGCAAGAATTGATCTGTTGGAAGCAAAAGAGATTTTACGAGGATAAATTCACATATACCTAAACACTCGTCATTATATGCATTATTAAGTGTTCCTAAGATCTTCATGTAGATTATTGGTTCACAAAGGTGTTTACATTGTTTTAAACTATCCATCATATCATCCTAAAATACTCCAGTGCATCCAAAATCGCTTTTTGCTTTTCAGCCAGACACTGTGGTACTTTGGAGTTCTCTTTTTTGATCTGTTATAATTCTCCCTCTGCTTTATTCAGCATTCTTCTTTTACCTATGCTATAATGAAGTAGAGACTTTTAAACCGAATTTATTTAGTACATATTCCTTAATCTCAGCATAAGTTGCTTCGCTTTCGGCAGCGGTCAAATCTGGATCATCAATATTGATTTTAATCTCAATATGATGGTCTGTTTTATGTTTGGACAAAAGAACACACGTTTCGGCGGTTGTTTTTCTTATTTGCAATCACTGCATTTTCTCGTATTTTAAGTTCAAAATTTCTTTTTTATATTTTGTCTATAAATATTGCATATATATCTTGACAAACAATACTGATTTTGTTATAATGTATACAACTATAAATAGTGAAAAACACGCTAATGTATAAGGAGGACTTCGTATGACTGATGCAAGAACGCTTGCCTATATCAACCTATATGGTATATTAGGTACGCTTGAAAATCTTTGCGAACTTGACCCCAACGCTCGTGCGTTACTCACCAATAAAAAACCGATTACGATTGGTTTTGATGTAAAGGGTGGTCCAAAAGCCACACTTACATTCAAAAATGGTTTCTGCCGCATGGAGGACGGCTTAAACAGAAAGTGCAACATTATGCTTCCTTTCTCATCTTGTGAGAAGTTTAACGGCATGATTGACGGCACGGTTACTCCCATTCCTTCAAAAGGCTTCCAGCATATCGGTTTCTTGCTCAACAGCTTTACTGCTTTGACCGATCTGCTTACAAAGTATCTTCGTCCCGATCCTGCTGATTTGGAAGATGAAGAATTCTTTGTTACATCTACAACTCTCATGTTCTATTTGATCAGTGTTGCCATTGCACAAATCGGAAATAATGATGCAATCGGTCAATTCTCCGCAGGTCATATTCCTGACGGAACAATCAAAATGAGTATTAAAGACGGTCCTGCGGTAGGTATTGTTGTTCGGAATCATCATCTTATTACTCTCAAAAAATCTCCCGAACAATATCGTGCTATTATGGAATTCGGCGATATTCATCTTGCCCGCGATTTGTTTGACGGCAAGGTCAATGCCATTGCTTGTATCGGCGAAGGTACAATCGTTATGGGCGGTATGATAAATATGATTGACAATGTCAACCGTATTCTCGATCGTGTAGCAGTTTATCTTGCATAAGGAGGGTATTAAAATGGCTAAGAAAATCAAAATTAATACATATGAAAAAAGCCGTGAGTGGTTCAATCGTGCAACGCAGGTTATTCCCTCCGGCGTATACGGGCATTTAGGTCCTGCAGAGGGCAACTTCATTCCCGTAACAAGCTGGCCGCTTCTGGGCAATAGTGCAAAAGGCTCTCGTTTCTGGGATGTTGACGGAAATGAATTTATCGACTATATGTGTGCATATGGTCCCAATATTTTGGGATACTGTGATGAAGATGTTGATGCCGCAGCAATCGAACAGGCAAAAATCGGTAACTGCACAACTACTCCGTCATACAAAATGGTCGAACTTGCAGAACTTATGGTAGATACCGTTGCATCTGCAGACTGGGCTTTCTTTGCTAAAAACGGTAACGACGTTACTCAGGCAGCTATTATGTGTGCTCGTGCAGCAACCCGCAGAAAGAAAATTATCTTTGTCAACGGCTTCTATCACGGTGTTTCAATGTGGACACAAAAAGTTGACTATCCCGGTGTTCTTCCGGAGGACGTTGCAAACAACCTTTATGTTGCCTGGAATGACTTTGAAGCTCTTGAAAAGCTAATTGATGAAAATGACGGTGAAGTTGCAGCATTTATCGCTACGCCCTATATGCACGGCAATTATCTTGACAATAGCCTTCCCGCAGACGGATATTGGCAGAAAGTTCGCAAGCTCTGTACAGAAAAAGGCATTGTTCTTATTGTTGACGACGTTCGTTGCGGTTTCAGACTTGACATTGCCGGCTCTGACCATTATTACGGTTTTGAAGCGGATTTGATTTGCTTCTGTAAAGCTATTGCAAACGGCTGGAACGTATCTTGCCTTTGCGGTAAGGATTCTCTTAAATCTGCAATGAGCTCTCTTTCATATACGGGTTCATATTGGATGAGTGCTGTTCCGTTTGCTGCCGGTATAGCCTGTATCAATAAGCTCAAAGCTCTTGATGCTCCCGCTATGTTCAGAGAAAAAGGACTTAAGGTTACGGAAGGCTTGTGTGCTGCCGCCGCAAATAACGGCTTTAACTTGCTTGCTACCGGCGAGCCGGCACTTTTCTATCTGAGAATAACAAATGATGACTCCTTGTTCTTACATCAGGAGTGGATTTCCGAAATGGTACGCCGTGGTATCTTCCTTGCAGGTCACCACAACCACTTCATCAATGCTGCTTTGACAGATGAAGATATTAATCGCACTATGGAAGTTGCCGATGTTGCCTTCAAGGCAGTTCGTGACAACCATCCCGAATTATTCTAACAACTTGACTTGTGATGCAAACTAAAAATTGCTTATTAATTTATAAAGGAGATATATATGGCTTTAAGCAAACAAGAATGGCTTGCTCTTGAAAAAAAGGCTCACGAGCTTCGTAATCTGACACTCGACACGACTTATTGGGCAGGCTCAGGTCATATCGGCGGAGGTATGTCCGTTCTCGATTTACTGACCGTTCTCTATTACAAGTATCTTAACATCAAAGTGGAAGATCCCAATTGGGCTGATCGCGACCGCTTCATCCTTTCAAAAGGTCATGCAGCAGTTGCTTATGCTCCCGTTCTTTGCGACAAGGGATTCAATGATGTTGAAATGCTTAAAACTTTCAATCTTTCCGGTTCCAAGATGGGCATGCACCTTGACTCAAACAAAGTTGTCGGTGTTGATGCATCTACAGGTTCATTGGGACATGGTCTTTCAATCGCTGCCGGTACAGGTCTTGCCGCTCGCGTTTTGGGTAAGGATTATAAGACGTACTGTGTATTAGGTGACGGTGAATGTAACGAAGGCTCAAACTGGGAAGCCGCTATGACTATCGCTCATTACAAAGTTACCAATGTCATCTCTTTCGTTGACAGAAATAAGTGTATGATTGACGGTCGTACGGAAGACGTTATGCGTCTTGAACCCCTTGCAGATAAATGGGCAGCTTTCGGTTTTAAAGTCCTTGAAGTTGACGGAAACAATATCAATGCTCTTTGCGGTGCTATTGATGAGGCTCTTGCCAACACAAGCGACCAACCCTATATGATTATCATGGATACTTTGAAGGGTTGCGGAATTGACTTTATCGAAGATGATTACACATGGCACTATGGTGCATTTGATGATGAAAAATATGCAGCCGCAAAGAAGGCACTTGAAAATTCTTATGCCGCACGTGTTGCAAGAGTAGAGAAGGAGGCGAAATAATATGGCAGGCGGAGGTATGACCTATACAGCTGTTGACTCAACATCTTTGCAGACAGCTGAAATTTACGGTAAGGCTCTCGTGGAATTAGGAGAAAAACATCCCGAAGTTGTTGCTTTGACCGCGGACCTTGCAAAGTCCACCAAAATCGGTGAATTTATGAAAAGATTCCCCGACAGATTTTTCAATGTCGGTATTGCAGAACAAAACTTGGTCGGTGTAGCCGCAGGTATGGCAAAAGCAGGATTAGTTCCCTTCTTGTCAACTTTTTCACAGTTTGCATCTTTCAGAGCAGCAGACCAACTTCACACTGACATATGCTATCAGAATGTCAATGCAAAAGTTATTGCCACACATTCCGGTACTTCTTTCGGGCAGGCAGGCTCTACTCACCATGCAATTTGCGACCTTGCACTTACTCGCTCCATTCCCAATTTAACAGTTATCTGTCCCGCAGACGGTATGGAAACATATAACGCGGTTATGGCTGCCTACGAAACTCCCGGTCCGTTCTATATTCGTATAAACCGCGGTTTTGACCAAACTCTTTATAAGGATACTGATTATGGTTATGAAGTCGGTAAGGCTGTAACAGTTCGTGAGGGAACAGATATTACAATTATTGCTTGCGGTTCTTGCGTATTTCAAGCAAATCAGGCTGCAGAATTCCTTGATAAAGCAGACGGACTTAAAGTTCGCGTTCTTGATATGCATACAATCAAGCCGATTGACCGTGATGCGATCATAAAGGCAGTTACGGAAACTCGCCGTATTATAACGGTTGAGGACCACAATATTATAGGTGGTTTAGGCTCTGCTGTTGCCGAAGTGGTTGTTGAATCCGGAAAGGCTTGTGCATTTAAGAAATTAGGTGTTCAGGATACTTTCGCTCCCATTGGTCTGCACGAAGATATTATGAGCCACTTGGGTATTGATGCCAACGGCATTATCGAGGCTGTCCGAGTAGTTATGAAAGCAGACTTCGAGGCTGATGAGGACTGGGGAGACGAATATTAAGGAGGAATAACTATGGCAAACCAAAACGAGATGTATTCTAATAAGATATTCCTCTGTGCCGCTTTACCGCTTCTGAAAACCATCGTTCAGGATGTTCCTTCTCTCAATAAGAAATTCAAGAATATCCACTGTATTTATCAGGTTTCCGCTTTGGATCCCGAAGCTCCCGATGGGAAATGGGCAACACATTTTCAGGTTAACGGAGATGAATGGGTTATTCACGCAAACAAGGTAGATACCCGTCCTTTCGTTGAGCTTGAATTTAAGAGCGTTGAAGCTATGAACGCATTTTTCAAGGGGAAAATCGGTCCCGCAACCTTGCCCAAAATGAAGGGTGTTGCCAAGCATACAAAAGAATTTATCGCTTTTATGATGGCTCTTCTGAAGATGGCAAATCTTTTGGGACTTACAACCCCGCCCGAAGATGAAGAAACTCAAAGACTATTGGTTAAGCTCTATTTCTATCTTCTTTCAAGCGGTATTTCTGCATTGAATAAGATGGGACACCCCGCAATTCATGAATGGGCATTAAAGAGTCCCGACCGTGTTTATGCTTGGAAAGTTAACGATGAACCTACAGTTTCTGCTTTTATCCGTGTTAAAGCCGGAAAGAGCAAAGCGGGCAGAGGTGAGTATAAGAGAGCTTTACCTTTCTTCACGATGCGTTTTGACTCTCTTAAATCGGCACTGGGCACTCTTATGTCAATCGACGATATGCTCGAATCAGTCCGTGAAGGGAAACTTATTATGGACGGTGCTCCTGAATTTGGTGCACAAATCGGTGCATTTATGCTCGAAATCGGTGCTCTTGCAAAATAATTACAAAAAGTCTGTCGGGCACGGCAGACTTTTTTGTTTTTGATTGATAAAATAATAAGGCTCGCTTTTTTTGTGAGCCTTTTTATTTGGGGAAAATTATGAAAGGTGACGAGTGTCAAGATATTTCTTAACCATCAAGGCTATTTTGAAGACGATAGCATCATCAAATTCACGAAGGTCAAGACCGGTGAGATTGCGGATTTTTTCAAGACGATAAACAAGAGTGTTTCTGTGAACGAAGAGTTTTCTTGATGTTTCGGAAACATTCAATTTGTTCTCGAAGAACTTGTGTATCGTAAAAAGAGTTTCCTGGTCGAGAGATTCGATTGAATCACGACGGAAAAATTCATTGAGGAAAGATTCACAAAGTGCAACGGGAAGCTGATAAATAAGACGGGCAATCCCTAGGTTGTCATAGCTTACAACAACCTTTTCTGTTGCAAATACTTTTGAAACGGAAATAGCAGTCTGTGCTTCCTTGTAGGAGCGTGCAATATCTTTGATTCCGACAATGATTGTACCGATACCTACACGAGCATTTGCATAAAGGTTTGCACCGAGAGCATCAACAATGGAGCGGGCAAGAAGCTCCAAGTCTTTTGTTTGAGTATCGGGACGAACTTCCTTAATAAGAGCAATATCGGTGTCGTTTATATTGACAACAAAGTCTCTGTTGGTGTACGGGAAAAGTCCGCGAACCAAATCAAATACGGCAATATCCGCAGGCTCATTTAATCTTAAAAGAAGAACGGCACGGCTTGCATCTTCATCAAGGTGAAGTTCATGAGAACGCTCAAAAATTTCACCTGGCAGGCAGTTGTCGGTCATGACATTCTTTATAAAGTTTGTTTTATCGAACTTTTCATCATAGAATTGCTTTATGCATCCTAATGACTGAGCCAGAATATTTGCATATTTCTGAGCATCTTCGTCAACACCTTCGATAAATACAGCAAATTCGGGTGAAGCGGGATTGCCGAATGAATGGAAGGAATAGCCGTTAGCTGTAAAACTTGTATTAGGTATAAATACCTCTTCTACCGGGCATGACAGCAGTTCACCGATGCGGCTTAAGTTTGAGCAAGCAACTATGTTGCAGGTTTCATCAATGACGCCGAAAACAGATGAAAAAGAATCGCTCATTTGATGAATAGCATTTTGGAAAATTCTGTTTGACATATCATATCCCCCTATAAATATTACTCTTGTGCAATATGACAATAGATTAACATTTGCATTATAGCATAAGTTTTTAAATTTTGCAAGCATTTTCACAAAAAAACTTTAAAAATTAAAAATTTTTTTTCGCGTTAGGCATTACCTACAATTTATTTTGATAAAAACGAAAAATAACGCTTGATTTTTGGTCAACATGCTATCTGCTTTCTTTCGGCAAAATGACGAAAAAACAGGTATTGTTTCTTGGAGTTAATGGTTTTTCGGAAAATAAAGAAAATAAGGCTTGCAGTTAAGTGTTAAATGTAGTATAATAAATGTAATAATTTTTAATGGAGAAGTATATGGCTAGAGATAAAGATAAAAGTATAGGTGCTGTTACAAATATTACTGATACAGCTGAAAGGGAAAAGGCATTGAAGTCCGCTATGGATATGCTTGATAAGCGTTACGGCAAGGGTGCAATCATGCGTCTGGGAGATGCTCCGGAGCTTAATATTTCCGCTATTTCAACAGGCTCATTGGGGCTTGATATTGCCACCGGTATCGGCGGTTTGCCCAAAGGCAGAATTATTGAAATCTATGGTCCCGAATCGTCGGGTAAAACTACTTTGGCTCTTCACGCTATTGCTGAAGCTCAGAAAGCTGGCGGCGAAGCAGCATTTATTGATGCCGAACATGCCCTTGATCCCATATATGCCAGAAATTTAGGAGTTGATATTGACTCTCTTCTGGTTGCTCAACCTGACTGCGGTGAACAGGCGCTTGAAATTGCTGAGGCTCTTACACGCTCGGGTGCGATTGATATTATCGTAATTGACTCCGTTGCCGCTCTTGTTCCGCTTGCGGAAATCAAAGGCGAAATGGGTGATTCCCACGTAGGTCTTCATGCCCGCCTTATGTCTCAGGCATTGCGTAAGTTGGCGGCTGCAATTTCTCGTTCAAGCACAGTTGTTGTATTTATCAACCAACTTCGTGAAAAGGTCGGCGTTATGTACGGAAATCCCGAAGTTACAACCGGCGGTCGTGCACTTAAATTCTATGCCTCGGTACGTATTGATGTTCGCAGGATTGAACAGATTAAAGGAAGCAGCGGCGAAATCATAGGTTCCCGTACACGCTGTAAAGTTGTTAAAAACAAGGTGTCTCCGCCATTCAAAGAGGCAGAATTTGACATTATGTTCGGCAAGGGTATCAATAAAGACGGTGAAATCTTTGATGCCGCCGTTAAACTCGGATTCATTGAAAAGAGCGGCTCTTGGTTCTCATATAAATCTCAAAGACTTGGTCAGGGCAGAGATAACTGCTTAAAGATTGTTGCTGAAAATCCCGATCTTCAAGCTGAACTTCTGGACTTAGTAACAAAGAAGTTATCCGAAAATCCTGCCGATAAAGAGGAAACAGCGGAAACACTCGCAAAACCGTCAAATCCTATATTGTCTTACAATGAAGACGATTTTGACTTTTCTATTGATGAATAATGAAAATCACTACCGAACAGGGAAAAGGCGGCAGACTTAATATTTTTGCCGACGGCGAGTTTATATTTTCAATAGAAAGCGTTGTTTGGTACGATTATCATATTTTTGACGGCGACGAAGTTGATGAAGATACACTCGATGAAATTAAGTCCGAGTCGGTTCGTCGTCGTTGTCTGAATTCCGCGTTGAATATTCTGACAGGTCGGGCACATTCGAGAAGAGAATTATCCGATAAACTACGTCGGAAATATGATGCTGATGCTTGCGAATATGCGTTAAACAAAGCCGAAGACATGGGTTTTATTGATGATTACGATTTTGCAATAAGTTATGCAAAAGAACTTAACGAAAACAAGTTTTTCTCCCCCTGTCGTATAAAAAACGAGCTGTTTGCAAAGGGTGTTGACAGGAATATCATAACGCAGGTTTTAGATGAAATTGAAATTGACATAATTGGAAACATAAAAAAAGTAATTGAGAGAAAGTATCTCGACTGTGCTGATGATGAAAAGAGTATGCGTCGGATGATTGCGGGATTGCAGAGACTCGGTTATTCATATTCCGATATTAAAGAAGCAATTGGGAGCGAAAGATGAAAGTTGGCTTCATTTCGTTGGGCTGTCCGAAAAATCAGGTGGACAGTGAGATGATGATTGAAAAATTGGCATCTGCCGGTTTTGAAATATCAGATGATTTGGGAAGTATTGATATTGTTGTTATCAATACTTGTGCTTTTATTGATGACGCAAAAAAAGAAGCGATAGAGAATATTCTTGATATGGTTTCAATGAAAGAGGACGGCGAGATAAAGAAAATTGTCGTTGCCGGCTGTCTTGCGGAGCGTTTCAAAGCAGAAATAATCAAAGAAATTCCCGAAGTTGATGCGGTCGTAGGTTTGGGGGCAAACGGTGATATAGTCGAGGTTTTAACCGCCGTTGCCGCAGGAGAGGAGCATAAGATTATTCATCCCCCCGTTTCTGATATGCCTCTGGATGACGCAAGAATATTGACTACTCCGGAACATTGGGCATATTTGAAAGTCGCAGACGGCTGTTCAAATCATTGTTCTTACTGTGTTATTCCGTCTATTCGCGGGGAGTTTCGTTCACGCACAATCGAAAGCGTTGTGGAGGAGGCAAAACAGCTTGCCGATGACGGTGTCAGAGAGATTATTGTTATCGCTCAGGATACAACCCGTTATGGTGAAGATTTGTACGGCGAAAAGAAATTGCCGGAACTTCTTGATAAACTTGAAACGATTGAAAATCTTAAATGGGTTCGGTTGCTCTATTGCTATCCAGATAGAATAACCGATGAATTGCTTGATGCAATGGCAAGAAACAAGAAGGTGCTTCACTATATCGACCTTCCTTTGCAGCATTGTAATCGTGATATTTTACATCGTATGAACCGTACAGGCGACAAGGATTCTTTGCTTGCTCTTATAAATCATATTCGTACAAAACTTCCCGATGCTATACTTCGTTCAACTTTAATAGTCGGTTTTCCCGGCGAAACAGATGAGCAGTTTGAAGAGCTTTGTGAATTTGTCAAAGAGGCGGAAATTGACAGGCTCGGATGTTTTGAATATTCCGCTGAAGAAGGAACTCCCGCCGCCACCTTTGATGATCAGATTTCCGATGAGGTCAAATGTGAGCGTGGCGAAATCCTGATGAATATTCAGCACGAAATATTTGAAAGAAAATTAAATGCTAATGTCGGCAAAATTCTGGAAGTAGTTGTTGACGGCTATGACGGCTATACCGACTCATATTTCGGCAGAGCGTGGACAGATGCTCCGGACATTGACTCTGTTGCAATAATGACATGTGACTATGATTTATTTGAAGGCGATATAGTAAAAGTCCGGATTTTCAATGTTATAGACGGCAATTTAATTGGTGAGGTTGTAGAATAATTATGGAGAACCCCAGATATATCAAGCCCGTAACGGCAATAATTGTCGGATTTGGGCACAGAGCGGATTTGTATGCAGGATATTCTCTTTCACATCCCGAAGACCTTCAGATTGTCGGTGTTGCCGATCCGGATTATGACAGATGTTTGACAGCACAGAAGAAATACGGCTTTCCGAAAGAAAACATATTCAAAGACGCCGCAGAACTTGCAGAAAGACCTAAATTTGCGGATGCAATTATTAACGGCACGATGGATCAACAACATGTTGAAACCTCCGTTCCTTTATTGGAGCTTGGTTATGATATGCTTCTTGAAAAGCCTTTTGCTTGCAATATTGACGAGCTTGAAACATTGATGGAAGTGGTTGTTCGTAAGAATAATAAAGTTCTTATCGGTCATATTTTACGTTATACTCCTTTTTATTATTCTATCAAAGAGAAAATAATGCGTGGAGATATAGGAGATATTATCAATATTCAGACCACCGAATGTGTATCATATCACCATTTGACAACCTCCTATGTTCGCGGCAAATGGGCAAATTCAAACGAAAGCAAGACACCAATGCTTCTTGCAAAATGTTGCCACGATGTGGATATAATGATGTGGCTTATGGGTAAAAATCGTCCTCATATTGTGTCATCTTTTGGTTCAAAATTTCAGTTTAAGCCCGAAAACGCTCCCGAAAATGCCGGAACTCGTTGTATGGTCGATTGTCCTTTGGTTGATTCCTGTACACAGTCTGCTAAAAAGATATATATTGACCATCCGGATCGCTGGCATTTCTATGTTTGGTCGGCTCTTGAAAATATCGAAAATCCGACCATTGAAGACAAGATAAATCTGCTTAAGGGAGACAGCCCCTACGGAAGATGCGTCTACAAATGTGATAACAATATAGTTGATAATCAGGCTCTCATCGTCAAGTTTGAGAATGGTGCAACAGGTACGCACAATTTAGTAGGCGGTGCTTCAATGCCCCTTCGCAAGATACATATTATCGGCACGAAAGGTGAGATTTTCGGCGACTTCGAGAAAAATATTTATACCGTGCAGATTATTAACTCCGATCCCGGCAAGGAATATGACCAATATATCGTTGATGTAAGCACCGATGAACCTGTTATCGGTCATGGAGGAGAGCTTGCGATGATGCGTGATTTTGTGGACTATTTGAGATATGATAAAGCAACTATTGCATGTACGGAACTTAAACATTCCGTCGCAGGTCATTTGACTATATATCTTGCAGATAAATCAAGAGAAGAAAATGGAATACCACAATATATAGATATTGACAGTTATATCAAGTGATAAAAAAATAAAAAATACTTGACAAGACAAGCAATAAGTGGTATAATAAAGGTTGCCTATAAACTTAAGGTAAAATCACTTATGCGGATTTACCCTGCGTTTTGCGGAGGGAGGGAATATAATGAGTCAAGTTAAAGTCAAGGACAACGAATCCTTTGAAAAGGCTCTCGCTCGTTTCAAAACTCAAACTCGCCGTGACGGTATAATCCGTGAGGTGCGTAAGAGAGAACATTACGAGAAGCCTTCGGTCAGAAGAAAAAAGAAGTCCGAAGAAGCCCGTAAGCGCAAATATAAATAGGACTATTAGACTCGGTTAATGAATCGAGTCTGTTTTTTTGTAGGTAGGTAAAGTTATGACTAATGCAATTCCTAAATATGTTTTTAATTTAATAACTGACATTACTCCCGAAGATTTACATAAAATGGGAGTTAAAGCCTTTGGGATAGATCTTGATAATACTACCGTGTACGACTCCGGATTCAAACTCCTTGCGGGTGTTCCCGCCTGGATTAAAGAGATGAAAAGAGCCGGTTTTAAGATGTGTATTATTACAAATACAAATACTTTACGTGCACATATTATTTCAAAGAGATTGAAATTGCCCTATTTTGCTTTTTGCAGAAAACCAAATCCGGACAGCGTATTGAAAGCGGCAGAGCTTGCCGACGTGGAACTTTCCGAATTTGCACTTATAGGTGACAGACTCTTTGCCGATGTCGAAGCGGCAAATCGTGCAGGTGCAATTTCCATAAAGGTTGAGCCGTTTCAGAATGAAAAACTTCTTTTCAGAATGAATGAAAGACGTCGTCATAAAGAGGCGGATTTCACTGTTAAACATAAAAAAGAATTTCCCAGAATGAGAAGGAAAAAATAATGGACTGGACTGAAATTAAAATCAAAATCCCGACTGCATATATTGAAATTGCGGGAGATATTGCGAATTTAGTTGTTCCTTACGGAATATATATTGAAGATTACAGCGATCTTGAAATTCAGGCACGTGAAGTTGCACATATTGATTTGATTGACGAGGAATTGCTTAACGCCGATCGGGAGAATGGTATTATCCATATTTATATTTCTCCCGAAGATAATCCTAATGAGGCGGTTGCATTTTTGGAGGCACGTCTTGATGCAGAGAATATTCCGCACAGCATAGAAACCGATACCACAGTTTGGGAGGATTGGATTAACAACTGGAAAAAGTATTTCAGATCGACAAAGGTCGGCGAAAAACTTCTTATAAATCCTGCTTGGGAAGACACAAAACTTGATGACGAAGTGGCTGTCGGTCGGGTTATTCTAAACTTAGAGCCGGGCGTTGCATTCGGTTCGGGAACACACGAAACTACACGCTTATGTCTGGCGGCACTTGAAAAATATGTAAACAACAAAACTGCTATGCTGGATGTCGGTTGCGGCAGCGGCATTTTATCGGTTGCGGCTTTATTGCTCGGAGCAAAGACCGCCGTTGGTGTTGATATTGACAAACTTGCGGTTAAAACGGCGATTGAAAACGGCAAGATGAATGGTTTTGACGAGGACAGATATACTGTTGTTCACGGTGATTTGACCGACAAGATAAGTGGTAAATACTCACTTATTTGTGCAAATATCGTTGCCGATGCAATTATTTTGCTTTCAAAAAACATCCGTCAGTTTATGACAGACGATGCGGTATATATCGTAAGCGGTATTATTGACATGCGTGAGCAGGAAGTCAAAGAAGCCCTTGAAAACTACGGGTTTACTATAATAAATCGATATGAAGAAAACGGCTGGATTTGTATGGAGTTAAAATAATGTCGATACTGATATTGATTGTAATTTATATTTCATATATCGGTCTCGGTGTTCCCGATTCTCTTTTTGGCACGGCTTGGCCTGCACTTTATCGTGATTTGGGCATCCCCGTCGGCTATTCGGCATTTGTAACCCTTGTTTTGTATTCGGGAACGGTTATATCAAGTCTCATCAGTGCAAGGCTTGTAAAAAGATTTGGTACCGGTTTGGTCGGAGCTGTCAGTACAACAATGACCGTATTTGCTCTTATCGGTTTTGCACGTTCTCAAAATCTTGTCTGGTTGCTCTCTTCCGCACTTCCTTTAGGGCTTGGTGCAGGCTCGATTGATGCGGCAATGAACAATTATGTCGCTCAACATTATTCATCTGCACAGATGAGTTTTCTCCACGCTTTTTACGGTATAGGCGTTACATTAAGCCCCTATTTTCTGTCAATTATGCTTGAAAAATTCGGCTGGCGAGGCGGATACCAAATAATGATTGTCATTCAAGGTATAATTGCTTTGATTATGATAGCGGCGATTCCTCTCTGGAAGAAAATCAAGCAGGAAAAGCAGATTTTTGAAGAAAACATTGAGATTATTCCAATAAAAACAATGCTTAAAATGCCTGCCGTTCGCAGTTCTTGCGGAGTATTTATCGGTTCTTGTGCAATAGAATCCGTCTGTCTGACTTGGTCGGCAACTTATCTTTGCGACGGTTTTGAAACGGGTGCAAAAGTTGCGGCTCAGATAGTTACATTCTACTTTTTGGGACTTACTTTCGGCAGAATGATGTCAGGAATTATGACAAAATTTTTTGAAGAAAAGCGTATCCTGATTGTCGGTCAAAGCATCGTTTTTCTTGCAGTTTTTATTGTTTTAATCGCAAGAAATCCTTATCTTTGCGGTTTTGGGCTTTTTCTTGTCGGTCTCGGCAACGGTCCCGTCTTCCCGAATATGTCACATCTTACTCCTATTTTGTTCGGAAAAGAAAAATCACAATCCATTATCAGTTTTCAGATGGCAATCGCCTATATCGGAATAATGATATGTCCCGCAATATTTGGATTTATCGCACAGAAGATAAGCATCAAACTTTTTCCCGTATATCTTGCATTGATGTTTGTTATTATGGTTTCGCAAACATTTATGTTGTTTAAGCGGACAAAGAAAAACGCTTGACAAAATCTTTGTAAAGTTGTATAATTATTTAAATCGTTGAAAAAGAAGCTTCAGACATAAGCATTTTCAGAGAGTGTGCAGTTGGTGGGAAGCACATAAATGCGGTCGAAAAGTACCCCTTTTGAGAGCCGGCGAGAAAGCAAGTCGGACGCTCTACTGCGTCAGTGTATCAAAGAGTGGCACATTTGTGCAATATGGGTGGAACCGTGGAGTTTATACTTCATCCCTGTCGATTCTGTCGATAGGGATTTTTTATTTTAATAAGAATGTCTGTATTAACTGCCACAAATCATTTTTAAAAATTACCGAAAAGGAGAAATATATGATTAAAGTAGCATTAAAAAATGATGTTAAAGAATTTGAAATCGGAATTACTCCGCTTGAAATAGCAAAAGGCATAGGAGCAGGTCTTTATAAGGCTGTCTGTGCATGCAAGATTGACGGTGTTGTTGCTGATTTGCGTACACCCTTAACCAATGACTGCAATGTAGAATTTCTTACATTTGAAGATGAAGACGGAAAAAAGACATTTCGGCACACCGCATCTCATATTTTGGCACAAGCGGTAAAACGCCTTTATCCCAAAACAAAATTGGCTATCGGTCCTTCCATTGAAGACGGCTTTTACTATGACTTTGACAGCGAAATAACTTTCACTCAAGATATACTGGACAAACTTGAAGCCGAGATGAAAAAGATAGTTAAGGAAGAATTACAGATTGAAAAGTTTGAACTTTCTCCCGAAGATGCCATTTCCGAGATGGAAAAGATCGGTGAAACATATAAAGTTGAACTTATCAAAGAACATGCTGATAAGGGTGAGAATATTTCATTCTATCGTCAGGGTGAATTTGTTGAACTTTGTGCCGGTCCGCATCTTCCCGACACCTCAAGAGTCAAAGCATTCAAACTCACTCAATGCACAGGTGCATATTGGCGTGGAGATTCCAATAACAAAATGCTCCAGAGAATTTATGGTACCGCTTTCCCGAAACAGAGCGAACTTGATGATTATCTTATTATGCTTGAAGAGGCAAGAAAGCGTGACCACAACAAAATAGGGCGTGAACTGGACTTTTTTACCACAAGCGAAGTTATCGGTCAAGGTCTGCCGATTTTACTACCCAAAGGTGCAAGAGTTATTCAACTTCTCCAGCGTTTCGTTGAAGACGAAGAACAAAAGAGAGGCTGGCAACTTACCAAAACTCCCTATATGGCAAAACGTGAACTTTATAAGATTTCGGGACACTGGGATCATTATTTGGACGGCATGTTCGTATTGGGCGACCCGAACGATGAAGAAAAAGAATGTTTTGCACTTCGTCCCATGACCTGTCCATTCCAGTATCAAGCCTATCTAAATCGTCCTCGTTCATATCGTGATTTGCCCCTTCGTTATAATGAAACGTCCACCCTTTTCAGGAACGAGTCAAGCGGTGAAATGCACGGTCTTATCCGAGTTCGTCAGTTTACCATCTCCGAAGGACATTTGATGTGTACCCCCGAACAACTTGAGGATGAATTTAAGCATTGCCTTGAACTTGCCATTTTTATGCTCAAAACGATAGGTCTTTATGAAGATGTTTCCTACCGTTTTTCACAGTGGGATCCCGCCGATACGGAGAAATATATCGGTACGCCCGAACAGTGGAATGAAGTTCAGGATATTATGGGTCGCATACTTGACCACCTTGAAATACCCTACAAAGTCGGTATCGGTGAGGCTGCGTTCTACGGTCCGAAACTTGATATTCAGATTAAAAATGTTTTCGGCAAGGAAGATACTCTCATTACAATCCAGATTGATCCCCTGCTTGCGGAACAGTTTGATATGGAATATGTCGCATCTGACGGAACAAAGAAACGTCCCTATATCATCCATCGCACTTCCATTGGTTGCTATGAAAGAACGCTTGCTTTGCTTATCGAAAAATATGCAGGAGCATTCCCGCTTTGGCTCGCTCCAGAACAATTAAGAGTTATTCCCATTGCAGACCGTCATCATGACTATGCATACGAGGTTCTCAAAAAACTCAAAGATGCGGGATTTAGAGCGGAAGTTGACACAAGAAGTGAAAAACTCGGCTATAAACTTCGTGAAGCACAACTTCAGAAACTTCCCTATATGCTCGTAGTCGGTGATAAGGAAGCTGAAGAAGGCACCATATCCGTCAGAAAACGCGGTGAAGGTGATATTGGTTCACAGAATGTCGACACGTTTATCGAATATGCATTAAACAAGGTAAAGAATAAGGACTTAGATTAAAACAAGAACTGCCCCAAAGGGCAGTTTTTAATTAAGAAAGACGGCTTCTTGCCGTCTTAATTTATTCTGTAATGCCTTCTTTGCCATCCTCGAAATATTGGAAAGTAACGTCTTCAAACTGCATGACAATGTCGTCATCAAAACCTTCGGGTAGGTTATATCTGCCTGAATAGAGGTTGTATTTTGAAATTGTATGAGCACCGAACTTATCAATTTCAATTACGGTTGCACCACGCTGTGAACCTTCTTTATCAATTCCGGGATATGCAAGATAATCGATAGAATAACCGTAGGACAAGTCAACACCCTTATAATTAATGGTGATATTGTTAAAGTGGTCATGACCACAGAAAACAGCCTTTGTGGATTTAAGCTTGAGGATTTTTTCGAATAAATCATCCTCATGCATGCCGTGATAAATCATTCTGCCGGTTTCACCGATTATTCCCTCAATATATTTTACATCTTCTGTGTCCTTATAGCCGTTATTTGCAAATTCCATCCACGCATCCTTGTATTCAACAAGCGGAATATGAAGGAAAAGGAGGGAGTTAACGGTATTGAATGCTTTGTGGTCTTTAAAATATTGGTCATCAATAGAATAGAGCTTCATAACATTTTCGCTCTTCATCTTTTCAATCTGTTGTTCGTACCACTGGACTTGATTCTTGTGGACATTGTCATATTTCCACTGAATACCGAGAATATCGCCGTCTGTATATGAATGAGAGTCCAAAATTACAATACCTTGAACTATAAGACCTGCCGTGTTGACAACTTTAATGATCTGGTTTCCCTGTCCGTCAACATCTTCGGGGCCGGGAGTATATATGCAATATGTAAACTCGGGAGAACTATAAAATTCACTTATGGCTTTACGGTCATAATAGCTGTATGCTTCCGTATCATGATTCCCCAAAGATACTGTCCAATAGCAATGGAGAGTTTCCATCAATGTCGCGAATATCTTCGCACCGTTTTTGTTGTTGAAAGTACCTGCCTGGAAGGGAACGGGGTAGGCAATATCACCCGACACAATAACCAAATCGGGTTTTTCATGTTGAACAATCGTGGCAACGGCTTGTAATGCTTTGGCATCTTTTCCGGTAGACATAAAACCGCCGCCTATATGAATATCGGTCAATTGTAAAATCTTGAATGCACCGTTAGTGGTGAAATAATAATTGCCTTCCTCGTCAATTTCGGGTTTAAGCTGATAATCCTTTGCGGCAGACTTGAATGATGCGGCAAGTTCTATATTTGAAAGAGTTCCCTTTTTTGAAAATATAGCTGCAAAAGAACCAAAAATAATACAAAAAGCCAAAAGTATTGCAATTGAGGCAAGTGCTCGGCGACAGCGTTTTTTACGTTTTATACGGTGTTTTTCTGCAGGTTCATCAAGCTCGTCTTGTTCTTCTTGTTCGATATTTTCTTCGACCTCAGTCATTTCTTCCGCGGGAGCATCTTCGTTTTGTTCAGATTGCATTTTCGGGTCTTTCCCGATTTTCCCAATGTCTTTTATCGGAATTTTATCTACGTTATCGTCTGTTTCCGGTAAAATGATGTTTTCGTTATCCATTCAAATCTCCTTAAAAGAAAAATATTTTTATTCCGATGCCGATAAGAATAATGCCTCCTATGATTTGGGCTTTACCGGCAAATTTCGTGCCGAATTTTTTTCCCAAGAACACTCCGGCAACGCATATTACAAAAGTTATTACACAGATAATCATTGCCGCTGTCAAAGCTTTAATCAAGTCATATCCGGCAAAGGCAAAACCGACGGACAGTGCATCAATCAATGTCGCAACACCTTGAACAAGCAGGGCGACGATACCGACTTTAGCATCACGGTCAACTTTATTTTTAATACCGTCAAAAAGCATTTTTCCGCCGATAATCGCAAGTAAAATAAAAGCAGCAAGAGGAATATATTTTTTAAAAACGGTAAAAATTCAACGATATTACGAACACAAAACCAGCCGATAAGGGGCATAATTGCTTGGAATGTTGCAAATATAAACCCAATAAGCAAAGTTTTTGTTTTTCTCATTTTCGGCTCGTTCATACCGTTTGAAAGTGATGCACAAAAAGCATCTGCGGCAAGACCGATACCCAAAAAGATGTTGCTGATTATAAATTCCATAGATTATTCTTTTATCTCAATTTTGCTTCCCGACTGTTTGATTTTGTGCAGACCTATTAAAACAACGATAAAGAATTTTGCGAAGTTTACAATTAAAAGACCTACGGCAAACCCATTTATTTCAAAGAAATAAGAGAGTACGGGAACAACTGCGATAAATAAGACAGCATAGATAGCGTTGATAATTGTCTGATATTTTTCTTCGGCAAAACGAAGGACAATTACCATAAGTGAGTTGCTGATAAAATAGAATATCTGACCGGCATTTGCGATAAAGAAATATTGTTTGATCGTGTCCAAATCATCGGGATAAATAAAGCCGACATAAATATAGGAGCCGACAAAACAGGCAAATGTTGCAAGAACTCCCACGGCAAAAAGTGCACCGGCACTCATAAACCAGATTTTCTTCGTAAATTTTCCGCTCCAACGAGCCAGATATCCGATAAGAACACCATTAAGCGGGGTAGTAAGGAAACTGATGCTTTTACCAATTAAAGAGGCGGTATAATATATTTCCGCCGCTGAGCCGCCGTGAATCATTTTAAGTAAAAGACGGTCTGAATTTAAGATAAGAGCGGGAATAATATTTGCCGCTACCAATGTCCAGAATGATTTTTGAGCATCAGAATAATGTTCACTCTTTTGAAGAAAAGGTTTTCTGTAAATATTTCCTCGGAGCATTACGAATACTACCGCAAGAGCCTCACCTAAAAACAAGGGGAATGTCCAATTATTCGTCTTTTTGAATATGAATACACCGAGAATATTTCCTGCGGCGGCAATCAGATAGTAGAAGAATAATCCGGAATATTTAATGCTTAATTTAAATTCACAGTCGGAATAATAACGATATAAAGTTGCTACCATTGCAATTAAAAATCCGATTGCGAGAATAAGAGTCAGTTTGTAAATTATTGCTAAGACAGTAACGACCGGCACACATAAGAGTGCGGAAATAAGCATAATCCGGTTATAGTCGCCGTTCGTGTCCCGCTTATCTGACGAAAGTATCATACGGCTGTAGTTTGCCGCCGTGCCCAAGGTGGAAGCCATGATTGAAATGAAAGAGATATAGAAAAGCACATTTCCGTAACCTTCACTGCCCAACTGTGCTTTGATTTGCGGATAAATCAAAAACTGAATTGCCACATAATAAATAACAAGACCGATTACACTGAACATAAAGTCACCGGTCAGTTTTTTGAAAAATCCACTGGTCAGGATGTTTTTTATCTTTTCTTTCATTTGATTATCCTTGATTTATCGGTAATATTTATTGCATAATTGTGGAGCAAAGAAATTAAGTTTATGTAAAAATCAGACCGATTTTAAGTTGCACATATTTGAAAAAGGTCGGTTTAACCTAAATAGGAGCCGGGAACTTCGAGTTCAAGATCGGATATTGCGAAAGCGGCACAGGGATGTATATAGCCGTATTGAATATCGGCAAAACGGCGATACTCATTTTCCTCAGGGCAAAATACTTCACCGGACAAGAGCTTTGAACGGCAGAAGCCGCATTCACCGCTTCTGCAACGGGAGGGAGCATTGATACCTGCTCTTTCAAGTGCAACCAATACAGGCTCGTCTGAGTTTGCAGTGATATTATATTCTTCAAATCCCTGTTTTACTTTGATGTTAAATGTTGCGGGAATATTTTCAGGATAACCTTTGCAGGAGGTAACATTCTTTGTTACACCCAAAAGTTCACAACGGACATATTTTTTATCAAGACCGATTTTTTCAACTTCGGGCATAACGAAATTGTACATGCTTTCAGAACCGCAAATGAATATTGAAGAATTATAGGGAGCATATTTTTTGATAAGGTCAACAGTGATCAAGCCGTGTTCGTAACCTTCTTTTTTCTCGTCGGAGAGAACATGAATAACTTTCACTTTATTGCATTCGGCACTTATTTTGTCAAGTTCACTCTTAAAGAGAATTGCTTCTTCGGTCTTGCTTCCGAAAATAATCGTAAGATTAAAGTTTTCGATACCGTCACGAATGGCATAAGCCATTGACAAGAACGGAGTAATGCCACTGCCTCCGGCGATTGCAACGATTTCTTCATTATCGCGAAGAGCATCGTAATAGAATGTGCCTTCGGGAGCGGAAACGGTTACATGATCACCTTTTTCCCATTCGTCAATAATAAATTTTGCGGCAAAACCTTCCGGGTTATTGCGGACGGTAATAGCGTATTTGCCTTCCAATGCCCACTTGGGAGAAGAAGAAATTGAATAGGGACGGGTGACTAAACTGTCGCCTATGGTCATAAGTACGCTTAAATATTGACCTGCTCTGAAATATGCACAGGGTTTGTTGTCGGCAGATTTCAATATATATGTTTTTGCATCTGCTCCGATATGTTCGATAATTTCATCAATTACCAAATCCTGAGCATCGGGATGAAGGGTTTTTGCGAGATTATTGATGGGATAATCGGCTTTAATCGGATTTGCAGGGTGTTTTGCAATAATTTTCTCACGGGTTTTGTGGAGAGTAGCAAACTTTATAACATCCAAAATCCCGATTTTACTCATCTTGATTTTAAGAGCCATTATTTGTTACCTCCTTGTTTATTTAGTGCGTATCTTGCGAGAAGTTGACCGCAGGCATAATTTGACGAATATCCGTCTCCGCGAATTCCGCTTGTGCCTATCGGGATAAGGCCGTTAATGGTATAGTCAAATTCCATACCCATTGTGCGAGCGATAATACCGTCCCAATCACGGGTTTCGAAGCCGTAAGCACTGCCTTCGGGAACACCTAAATAACGGGAGAAAGTCATAGGCGATGCTATTGCAACTTCTTCAATGGCATCTTTAATGTCAATACCGGTTTTTTCTTTGAGCAGACCGACAAATTTCTTTGCAATCTCATCTTTTACATTAAAGTAGTTTTCCTGCGTAACCTTATTCCAATCTTCGGGAGAGGTGTATGTTGTCGTAAATGAAACTACGGATGTACCTTCCGGAGAGAAATTGGGATTTACGATATTGTAGCAAAGGAAAATTGTGTAATTGTTGGTTGCAATCTTTTTCAGGCTTTCGTATTCCTTTGATGAGTCGGCTGTGGAGGGCATAAAGATTGAATAGTCCTTTATGCCGAGTTCTTCTGCAGTTTTGTTAAGCCCGAAATGTGCGGTAAACATTCTTGCACCGTATCGACCTTTACGAGCGGCGGATAGCCTCTTTTCACGCTCTGGAACAGCATGTTCGGGCATCATTTTTGCGTAAATAATATCCGGATTAATGTTTGCAAGAACGCAGTCACATTCAATGTCCCCTGCGGTTGTTTTTACACCAACACATTTTTTGTTGTCAAAAATGAACTCGGTTGCTCTGCAATTAAACAGACATTCCCCACCCATGTTTCTGAATGCTTCAACCATTGCAACGGAGATTTCGTGAGAGGTATGTTCGGGAATATATGCGGAAAGTTCGACATAGCTTTCGACCATCTGGCTGTAGTGAAGGAATGAAAGATGATCCATATCAACACCAAGATATGACCAATAGGTAGAGAGAATATCAATGGCTTTCTGCGAAAAACCGAGTTTCTTAAATACGGGCATGCAGGGATATGAGCCGATTTTAAGCAAGTTCGGGAACTTTTCCATAAGAACTTTGCCGTTAAGATTTTCATCACCCTGACTGGTGTATTCAAGACCGGCGGAGATTTCAGCGAAAAGTTCAAACATATCTTCCGTCGCCTTTTTGGAGTCAGGCACATATTCTGCCATCTTGGCAATAAATGCTTCTTTGCCGGAGGGCATTGTAACATCCATTAACGATCCGTCGGAATATTCGGATACAATACGGAAACAATCGGGAACTTTTTGCCAGTTGATGTTTACACCGTAAGCCTCGAGTTGTTTTCTGGTGATGCCGGGATTCTCGACTGAACCTATGGTGCAAAGTTCGTGAAGTGACGGATCAAATTCAAATCTGCCACGCACAAAACTCGACGCACATCCGCCGGGGAGATTATGTTGTTCAATCAAAAGAACCTTTTTGCCTGCTTGCTTAAGTTCGCAAGCTGCCGCAAGACCTGCACAACCGGAGCCTACGACTACAAAATCGTATCTCATCACAACACTCCTTATTAAAATTATAGATGATATTATTATACCCCCGTTTTATCAATCTGTCAACAATGTATTTTAATATTATAAAGTTGACAAACAAGCAACATTTTGATATAATAAAATAGAAATATTGGAACATATTCGGAGATATATATGGCTCGTAAGAAACAATCATTACTAAACGGAGCATTGGTGCTTGTTATTGCAATGGGAATAACAAAAGTAATCGGTGCAATATATAAAATTCCGCTTACAAATGTACTCGGAACAATAGGCAGAAGTTATTACAGCACCGCCTATAATCTTTTCATTCCGATTTATTCAATCGCCCTGGGCGGTTTACCTGTTGCAATCTCGAAATTAGTTGCTCAATATGCTGCTTTGGAGCGTTATAACGATGTAAAGCGAGTTTTCAAAGTCGCGAAAAGGGTATTTGTTATTACCGGTATTGTCGGAATTGCGGCTATATTGATTATCGCATATCCCTACTGTATGTCAATCAACAGAATGGATGCCATCTATGCCATGTATATGGTTGCTCCTTCAATATTTTTCTGTTGTCTGATGTCGGCTTATAAGGGATATTACAACGGTCTTCGTAATATGACGCCTTCCGCTGTTTGTGAAGTTATCGAGGCAGCAGTCAAGCTCATATTTGGTCTTGCATTGTCAAAATTAGTTCTTGTATATGCTTCAAATCAGGCCGCCGAAACAGGATTTGTATTTGGTACGGCGGTTAGCAACGAAATGGAAATCATTGACGCAGCAGCTCCGTATTCCGCAGCTGCCGCGATTGTAGGCGTTACTTTGGGCACTGTTTTTGCTACTCTGTATATAAGTTTACGCTTAAAAATCAAGGGAGATGGTATTACAAAAGAAGAAATTGCACTTTCTCCTGCACCCGATTCGACGAAAGAAATTAGATCAGCAATATTCAGGATAGCTATCCCTGTTGTTGTTTCAACTCTCATTTTTAATATTACCAATTTAATCGACTCATGGACTCTGTTGTATAGGTTGAAAACTGCAGTTGCGTCGGATCCCGAAGTCATTATGAATATGTTTAAGTCATCGATAGTTGACGGCGGTTATGAAAATGATACTGAGCTTTGGGCGGGTTTCCTGCATGGTGCTTACGAAATAGCTGTTGACTTTAAGAATATGATTCCCACTCTCACGACGGTTTTGGGTATCAGTGCAATTCCCGTTTTGTCGGAGGCTTGGACGCTTAAAAACCACGAAAACACAAAAATGTCAATCGAATCTGTTATTCGCATGTGCCTGATGATTGCTTTCCCCGCGGGTTTCGGTATGGCTGTTTTGGGAAAACCAATTCTTACTCTGCTCTATGGAGATTTAAGTTCAAATGATATATCCGCCAAAGTAATGGTCGGATACGGGGTAACCGTGTTTATAATTGCAATAAGTCAGCCGATAACTAATATGCTTCAGACTATCGGCAAGGCAAATGTCACGGTTAAATCAATTGCAATCGGTGCTTTATTCAAAATAATCGTAAATTTCATTCTTATCGGTATTCCGCAGATAAATATTTTCGGTGCCATAATTGGTACAGCTTGCTGTTATTTTGTGGCATCTGCCATCAATTTAGTTGTTCTTCTGAGAACTACAAGAGTAAAAATCAGTTTTACAAAATCAATATTCAAACCGTTTATATGTTCCGTTCTTTGTGCTGCTGCGGCATATGTTGTATATGAATTTCTTAATCCTCGTTTAATTGAAATGGATTCTCTACAACTTGCCTCAAGAATTAACGGTAGCACTATTTCCGCAATGATTGCAATTATTGCCGCAGTGGTTGTCTATGTTATATCCTTGCTTGTTACAAAAACTATTCTTGAATCGGATATCCTTATGCTCCCCAAAGGAGAAAAAATAGCAAAATTACTTAATAAAATCAAAGTTTTGGGTTAGGTGAAATTATGGCACAATTAAAAATGTACCGCTTCCCCGGTGGCGAAATTCCCGAGCATGAACTTCCCGAAGGTTATTCTTTCTCCAATTTCAAAGGCATTGAAGACATTGACGATTGGGCAAAAATTTGTGACAACGGGCTTTGCGAATATTCAACGGGACCTGTTCGTTTTGTTGAAGATGTTTTAGGTCGAAAGGACGTCAAGCCTTATGAAGACATATTCTTTTTGGACTATTTGGGCGAACATATCGGCACCGTTACCGCATTTGTGCATGCTGATAAAAATATCGGTAATGTTCACATGGTTGCAATTCGCACTGATTTTCGCGGCAAAGGTCTGGGAAAATATCTGAATATGATTGCCGTCAAACATCTTTTCTCAAAAGATATTAAGTGGGCATATCTAAGCACTGATGAGTGGCGTAAGGCTGCTGTCAAGAGTTATCTTAATGCAGGTTTCAGACCTGTCGAATATGACATAGGTATGGAAGAACGTTGGGCTGCCGTGCTTGAAGAATATGATATTGACAGTGTTGAAATGTATTATGAGGACGGTACTTTCTATAAAAATATCGTCAGAAAATCTAAGTTGCAGAAAGTTAAATTCGGAGTTTTCGGAGCTGGTCGCGGGTCTTGTATGATTAACTATTGCAAGGAATTTGATAATGCCGAAGTTGTTGCGATTTGTGATTTTCGTGAAAAGGCTTTAAGCAGTCACAGAGAGGCTCTTAAAGATACGAATTGCAAGTTTTTCACTGATTTTGATGAGTTTATCAAGACTGATATGGACTGCGTCGTTCTTGCAAATTATGCAAATGAACACGCTCCTTATGCCGTCAAAGCAATGAAAGCCGGCAAGCATGTTTTGTCCGAGGTTTTGCCCGTTCAGAATATGAAAGAGGCTGTTGAACTTATTGAAACGGTCGAAGAAACCGGTCTTGTCTATGGATATGCCGAGAATTATGCTTTTATGCCTGCACCGAAAAGAATGCGTGAGCTTTACAGAGAGGGTAAACTCGGTCGTTTTGAATACGGTGAAGGGGAATATATGCACAACTGTGAACCCGGTTGGCATCGTTATACCCAAGGCGGAGACCCGACGCACTGGCGAAATACCATGAGTGCATTTTATTACTGTACTCATTCATTGGGACCGCTTATTCATATTGTCGGCGAGCGACCTGTTCGTGTCTCCGGTTTTGAAGTCCCGTTTAATAATCGTATGTGGCGTATGGGGGCAAAGGCTGCTCCTATCGGAATTGAAATGGTTACACTCGAAAACGGTGGTGTAATCAAAAGTCTTCATGGCGTAGGTCCTGCCAAGAACTCAATTTGGTATTCAATTTACGGCTCTAAAGGTCGTATGGAATCATCTCGTGAGGATGACGGCAACAACGGCGGTGTCCGTCATCTCTATGTAAACTGCGACACCGAAGAAGGCGAAAATTGGGGTAAGTTTGAGGAATACGATCCCAAAGATGCCATGAGCGAATTGGCAGGCGACAGTGGTCACGGTGGCAGCGATTTTTATATTATGTATAATATGGTTCAGCGTATTCGTGGAAATAAAAATGCTGATATTATTGATGTTTATGAAGCACTTGATATGTTCCTGCCGGGATATTTTGCTCTTCTTTCCGCACTTGACGGCGGAAAACCCTACGACATTCCGAACCTGAGGGATAAGAATGAGCGTGATATCTGGCGTAATGATACCCGTTGCACCGATCCGAAAAATCCCGATTATGAGGTTATTTCGTCTTATGCCGGTGGGGAAATTGATATTCCCGCAGAAAATTACGAGATCTTGAAAAAAGCTTTTGAAGAAGGCATTGAGTACAGAAAAAACCTCAATCAGCCGGGAGGACCTTTTGCCGATTGAAAGAGGTTGTTTTAATAATTGGAAGTTTTTGTTTCCGTTTCAATTATTAAATTCCCAAACCAAAAAAACAGCTGTCCGTGATGAAGTGGACAGCTGTTTAAATTTTACTGTTTGTTTATTCTTTCGTGGAATTCAATAATGAACTTTTCAGCCTTTTTGAACGCCCATTTTTCGCAAAGGAAAGTTACTTTAGCGGTATCTTCATAGGCTTCTTTGTCGGCTTCCTCAATACTTTCGTTGAGTTTTTCAACCTTGTCCGCACGGATTGTTGCTTTCCATTCGGGTTCTTTTTCGGCAGATACGAAGTACATAATGTGATAACCGTAATCCGATTTAATAACACCAACTTCACCGGGCTGACGGTTTTCGTCATAGCACCATGCTTCAAATTCGGGTACATATGCACCGCGACCGATTTTTTCAATCAGACCGCCTGACGTTTCGCCGCCACCGTCTTTTGTGGTGTAAGTGTCGTCACTGTTTTCATCGGCAAGAGTTGCGAATACTTCTTCTGTCTGTTCGTCGGCTGTAAGATATTGGCTGATGATTCTACCGACTTTTTCAAGATATTGTGATTGCTTGTAGAGTATTTCCTCTGAATCGGTAACACCTGTTGTCGGTTCGCCTGATGATGTTCCCGTTGTATCTTCGGGAATACCGTTATTGGCATATTCAATAGCCAAATCGTAATAATTTGCATTTTCGGGAAGGTCGTTGATAATGCTTGCTTCGTCGGAGTCATATTTAACAAGAATATGACGAACATTCTTAAGCGTTTCTTCATTTCTGAATGCCGCTTTTTTTACATAGAGGACATATATATACGTGTCTGTTTCAAATGCCTTGTATTCGTTTGCCTGAGCGGAGAAAGCCCAATCTGCAGCCTCTTCATTGACATTGTTCTTAACCATTTCTTTGTCGGAATAGGCAGCTTCGGTTGCATTTTCATCTTCAAGAATTTCCTGTTCGTCTGCCGGAGCATATTCACGGGTAAGTTCAATAAATGACTTTTCGTCCGTAAGCCTTGATACAAATTCGTTTGCACGTGCTCTCTGCTCATCGTCTGTGTAGTCAGGCACTACAGGCTCAGACTGGCTGTCAGCAGTATAGGATGCTTCAAGCGGGAATGCGAAAATACGAAGGTTTACAACCTGATATTTTGAAGGATCTTCGTTGAAAACAGCTTCAATTTCTTCATCGGTGATTGTTTCACCTAACTTTTCATCACGATCTTCAAGATATGCTGTAACAACTGCTTGTTCTTCCAGAATTTTACGAACTATTTTTTCGTTTAAACCTTTGCCGTACTGAAGAGCAATATAACGACTTAAGGAATATTTATTGCTGTCTGCATATCCTTTTAATGTTTCAATCTGTTCATCGACATCTGCCTGCATATCGTCATTAAATTCAATACCTGCTTCGGCAGCTTTTTTAAGATAATATGCCTGCTGTTCCATAGCTTCAACAGTTTGTTCATGGAAAAACTCAGTGTAAGTAACAGTCTTTTCTGTTTTTTCGGTAGTTGTGGCAGAGGTTGTGCCTTCTTCGCCGGAGCTTGTGGTGCCTTCTTCTGCAGAATGGTCGCGATCTTCTATCTTAGTTGTCTGAAGGTCGGGGGAGACTGTAATATCATAACCGGAGAACAGCTTGCCCATGCCCTCACCATACTGGTTGTCATAGGAATAAGCCTGATTGTAAGTATTAAGGAAAACTGCTGTGTAGAAGTAGTTGTATTCGGCAACAGAATATTTCTTATCTTCAACTTTTACGGCAGTTGTGAGTTTCTGAGCAACGCCGAAATGACTGAAAAGACCGGCGATAAGTGCGACAACTATGCCGATTCCGAATACATAACCTAAAACTTTGCCGAGCTTGTCGATCTGATCATCGGAAAGTCTGATTTTTGTCTTTTTTGATTTTTTTGCGATACGAGCCTTACGCTCTGCACGATAATCTTTAGGGTTGTTTGCTTTTTTTGCCATCTGTGGTCACCTTTCATAAAGTGATAATCTAACCTATGAATAATAACACATAAGCCTTGAAATATCAAGATTAAATTGGCTTGTTCATAAATTGTTTACAATTTCAAAAGTTGACAAACATCGCTCTATATGATATAATCCATAGCGTTCATGTTGTTTTTCAAAGAGTGAACAAAAAAATGTTGATACATATTAACGGGGTGTAGCGCAGTTGGTAGCGCGCCTGCTTTGGGAGCAGGATGTCGGGGGTTCAAGTCCCTTCACTCCGACCATTTTTAGTATTCACAAAGCACTTGTGAATACTTTTTTGTTTTTGAATATTTTTTGTTGTTTTATGCTGTTGCAGAGCAAGATAAAAGAATCACTCCTTATCAAACAAGGCTCGGCGGGCGGTGGAGTGACGCATCATTTCTCTCATTCCGTCAACATCCTCTGCTTCAAGCATTGCTTTTAATTCGTTGAATTTGTCGAGAAACATATTCATCTGGTCAAGTAAAACGTCTTTATTCGCAATAAACAACTCGCTCCACATAAGATCATTTATGCGAGCAATACGAGTAAGATCCCTAAACGAGTCTGCCGTGAATTTCTCCATATCCTCTTTGTCGTTACAGGTCATCAGCGTTATGGCAATGCAGTGAGTTAATTGCGAAAGGAAGCCTATCATCTCATCGTGTTCTTCGGGAGAAAGCGTGGTTACGTTTGCAAAGCCGAGAAGTTTTCCGAGTTCCATACATGTGCCGATTGCCTCGGGCGTGTTTTTGTCAGTCGGGGTTACAATATAGTTTGCTCCGATGAATATCTTGTCCGTGCTGTTTTCAACACCGGAAACCTCACGTCCCGCCATAGGATGAGCCGCGATAAATTCCAAGTCGGGACGAAGCATATCCTGAATTTTATATACGATACTTCTCTTGACACCTGTAACGTCGGTAATAAGGGCTCCGCTTTTAAGAAGTCCTTGGTTTTGCTCTATCCATTCCACAAAAATGTGAGGATAAAGAGCAAAAATCACGAGATCCGCATCACCGATAATTCTTTCATCAAGTTCTATCGATCCCTCGTCAATTATTTTTTCTTTGAGTGCATAGTCAATCGAGCTTTGGTTTTTGGTGATGGCACTGATATGAAATCCAAATCGTTTCAGTGCTTTTGCGTAACTTCCGCCTAAAAGTCCGAGACCGATAATCAATATTTTCTTGCTTATATCAACTAACATTCTGTTTCCACCTTCGCTCCAAGTTGTTTTATATCATCGAAAAATCCGGGATAACTTTTTCGTACAGCCTGCACACCGTCAATCACTCCGCCGGTTTTGGAAAGTATTACCGACATAGCCATAACAATCCGATGATCGTTATGTCCGTCAAGCTTTTCTCCTTTGTATTGAAGTTCTTGTTTCGGAACGGTAATGGAATTGTCCCCGAATATAAGTCCTCCGCCGAGTTTAGTCAGTTCTTCGTGCATAGCCATTCCTCGATCGCTTTCTTTCGCTTTTAAGCGATCGGTTCCCGTAAATACTGCACCGTTTTTCAACGCAGCAAGTGCGAATAATATCGGTCCGAGGTCGGGGCAATCGGAAATATCAAGAGTCGGCGTGCCTGCGGAAATCTTATCAAAATACTCAGCGTATACTTTGTCGCCTTGAAGGCTGTCGGCATTCAGATTCTCTATTTTTATGTTTGAACCGATATAATTAAAGGCATCAAGAAACGCAGCATTGGAGTAATCTCCTTCAACTTTTCCCGAAAATGAGTGCAGAGGCGATTTTTTTATTTTAATCTTATATTCATCCGCAAACTCAATGTTTGCTCCGAATGACTTTAAGGCTTGAATTGTCAGATTTATATATGACCTGCTCTCAAACGGAGGAATAATCTCAATGGTCGAATTTTCGTTGAGATAAATAAGGGCAAAAATAAGTCCGGTAATAAACTGACTGCTGATATCCCCTCTGAGTTTATAGTTTCCGCTTTCAAGTTTGCCGCAAAGCGTAACGGAATTTGCTCCTTTCTTGAACATAAAGCCATTCTCTCGGCAAAGTTCCTCGTAAACATTAAGAGGTCTTTCAAAAAGTCTTTGGCTGCCTTGAAAAGTTACCGTTTTTCCCAAACAAAGAGCCAAAGGGATTAAAAACCTCAACGTGCTTCCGCTTTCTTTGCACTCTAAAATAGGATTTTCGGCAGTCATAAATCTGTCGGAAGAAATGCTTACCTTGTCCTTGTCAGTTTTAATTTCTGCTCCCAAGTCTTTAAGACAATTGATGGTTGCGAAAATATCCTCGCTGTAATCCACTCCTGACAAAACGCAATTTTGTTTAGATAAAGCCGCACCGATAAGGTATCTGTGCGTCATGCTTTTTGAGGGCGGAGCATCTATTGTTCCGCTTAATTTGCACGGTTTGAATTTTGCTGTCATATCATTTATTCTCTGCTAAAAAGTCAATCGCTTCAAGGTATCCGTCCGTGCCGTGACCTGTTATTGTTTTTACGCAGGCAAGTCGTATAAAACTAATCTGTCTGAAGTCTTCACGCTCTTCCAATTTTGAAATATGTACCTCAACTGTCGGAATATTCACCGCTTTGACTGCATCCAATATTGCTATACTCGTATGGGTATATGCACCGGGGTTTATTACAATTCCGTCGAAATTGCCGTAAGCATTTTGAATTTCATCAACGATATAGCCTTCGTGATTTGACTGAAACAGTTTAACCTCGATGTCTTTTTTTTCGCAGTGGTTTTTAATTTTTTCTTCAAGATCGGAATAAGTTTCTTTTCCGTATTGGTCAGGTTCTCTTATTCCGAGCATATTCAGATTCGGACCGTTAATAACAAGAAATTTCACCGTATCAACTCCATTCGCTTATTTTCGATATATTTTGCCAAATCTTCGGGTGTCGGCAGATCGGGTACAATTACGTCCGCAGTTGCTTTATAGAGGTCTATTCTTTCGGCATACAGTTTTGCAAGTTTATCATCCGTATCCGAGAGCGGTCTGTTCTCTGTTGCACGAAGTTTACTAAACTCCGTGTTGATAAAAAACAATTTGCCGTTTCGTTTGAGGCTTCGCACATTTTCCTCTCTTAAAACAGCACCGCCACCCGTTGAAATTATGCGTCCGCTGTTTGAGGAAATGTCCCGTATTACATCAGATTCCAAATCACGAAAATACTTTTCACCTTTTGTATTTATAAGTTCTTTAATTGTACAGTCGCAGAGTTTTTCAATCTCGTCATCCGTGTCAAAAAACTCAAAACCGTCTATGTTAAGAAGTCTCCCCGCCGTAGTCTTTCCGCTTCCGGGCATTCCCGTCAGAACAATGTTTTCTTTTGATGCAAGAATTGAGGCAAATACATTATCGGCAACTTCCTTTTCTATTTCAATATCAAGGAATTTTTCAACCGCCACGACTGCCTGCATTACAAGCATATAAAGACCGCCCTCGGCTTTTATATCTCTCTGTTTTGCATCTAAAACGAGATTGCTGCAAAGGGGGTTATAAACCGCATCAATAACACCTTCCAAATGCTTAAAAGGCGAAATATCAATCGGCTTTGACTCGCAGTCGGGATACATCCCGGAAGGTGTTGTGTTGATAATTACATTCGCATCCGAGTGGTTTTTGATCGCTTCGCTGTAGTTTATGTAACTTTCGGTTTTGTTTCTGCTTACCGTCAGGATTTCCAAAGCACCCATATCTGTTGCAACGACATGAGCCGTTTTGCTTGTTCCGCCCGTTCCGAGTATCAAAACTTTTTTACCCTTTAAGTCAATACCGACTTTTTCAATAAGGGCTTTCATTCCGTAATAATCGGTATTGTAGCCGTAAAGTTTTCCGTCCCTGTTGACTATGGTATTTACCGCACCGATTCTTTCGGCAACGGTACTGATCGAGTTGAGGAAGGGAATAACCGTCTGCTTGTAAGGAATTGTTACATTGATTGCAGAAAAATCTTTCTTCTCAAAGAAAGGTTTTATTTCTTCTTCATCAAGTTCAATAAGTTCATATTCATAATCGGCAAGTTTTGCGTGAATTTCTTTTGAGAAACTATGTGTCAGTTTCTTGCCGATACATCCGTATTTTTTCATAAGTTTTTCTTTCTGTCAGGCGGATTATTTTAACCAATCCGTTCCGAATCTCATTGCAAGAATGTCGCACATAACAATCGCTGTTGCCGCGTCCTGCACCACTCTCGCTCTGTGGACGATGGCGGGATCATGTCTGCCCTTAGGCTCTGACACCGTCTCTGTCATTGTTGAAAAATCTATTGTGTTTTGCGGTTTGAAAATTGTTGGTGTCGGCTTGACGGCAGTACGGAATATTATCGGCATCCCGTTTGTAATTCCGCCGTTTATACCGCCGTTGTTGTTCGTGGTGGTTATAATTTTTCCGTCCTCAATTTTCATCGGATCGTTTGCCGTGCTGCCTTTCATATCGGCAAAAGAAAATCCTGCACCAAACTCAATTCCTTTGACTGCTGGGATGGAAAACATTATATGTGAAAGCAGGCTTTCAACCGTGTCAAACCACGGTTCGCCAATTCCTGCGGGTAGTCCGATGATTGCGGTTTCAAGAATACCGCCAACGCTGTCGCCGTCTGTTTTTGCATCAATAATTGCCTCTTGCATTTTCTCTCCGCTTGCCTCATCAAGCACCGCAAAGGTCTTTTCATTAAGGTTTTTTATATCAGATAAGAGATTATCAAATTCTCTGTCAGAAATACCAGCACATCTCTTTATATGCGTACCGATATAAATTTCTTTTTGCTCCAAGGCATATTTGCAAATCGCACCGGCAGCGACAAGTGCAGCGGTTATTCTTCCGCTGAAATGTCCTCCGCCTCTTGTATCCTGAAAACCGTGATATTTGCACTCGGCTGTATAGTCTGCATGAGAAGGGCGAGCAACGGTTTTTATATTCAAATAATCATCACTTTTGACGTTTTCGTTGGGTATGATTATAGTAATCGGTGTTCCTGTCGTTTTGCCGTTTAATACACCGCTTACTATCTTAAACTCGTCTTTTTCTTTTCTCGGAGTGGATATATTTCCTTGCGGGCGGCGAAGGGTGAGCATATGCGAAATATAATCGTTATCAATGTCAATTCCCGGTGCCAAGCCGTCAATTACCGTACCGATATATTCACCGTGACTTTCGCCGAATAAGGTAACCGCTACGCTGTTTCCAAATGTGTTTTTCATTATCTCAACCCCTCCAGACAGTTTTTCGCTATATCAATCACTTCATCAAATCTCATTGTTGTAAGTTCAAAGTTCCCGACCTCTTTTACTATTGTTACAGTTACCAATTCGCCGTCTGCTTTTTTGTCGTGAAAAGCCGCTTTTGCGATTTTCTCCCAATCAAAGTCGATTATATTATAAAGACCACATTTTTTCAGAACTTTTATCACTCTTGGTCTTATTTTTTCATCACACATCGGAATAATTCCGAGTGCCACACATTCGCCGTGATAAAGTTCGGACAGGTTTTCGCTGCTTTCAATTCCGTGTCCTATCGTATGCCCGAAATTAAGTATTTTTCTCAGTCCCGCTTCCTTTTCATCCTGTTCAACCACATCTTTTTTGATATTGAGTGAACGAGAGATAATCTCGTCAATATTGGTTTCTATGTCCTTGTTTTCAAATATTTCAAACAGTTCTTTGTCAGATGTAAGTGCCATTTTTACCGCTTCCGCTAGTCCGTTTGAAATTTGTCTTTGTGGTAATGTCTTCAAAAGTTCGGGATCTATCAATACCTTTTTCGGCTGATAAAATGCACCGACGATGTTTTTCACTCCGCCGAAATTTATCGCCGTCTTTCCGCCGATTGAAGAATCAATTTGCGAAAGTAAAGTTGTCGGGATGTTGTAAAAATCAATGCCTCTCATATAAGCGGAAGCAACAAAGCCTGTAAGGTCTCCGACCACACCGCCTCCGACAGCAATCACACAATCTTTTCTTGAAAAACCATGATCAAGCATTGTTTGAGTGATTTTGGCAAAACCCTCAAGGCTTTTTGAGCCTTCTCCCTGTTCAACAATGCAAATAACAGCGTCTTTGCATTGTTCTGCGACGGTTTTTGCATAAGTTTTGGGAACTCCCGAATCCGTTACCACAAGAACCCGTCTGTTAAGATTCAAGTGCTTGTCGGCAGTTGCAATAATTCCTCTTTCGACGATAATGTTGTAACTGTCTTTGCCTAAATTCATACGAATAGTCATACCAACCACCCTATATTTCAGCATGCGGAGCAAATGTGCCTGCTACCTTGAGTTTGTCGCACACCTTGTTTAATTCTTCGAGCATATTTGCACCGTCTTCAGTGTCGGTCGTGCCGTCAATTTCAACGTAGAAATAATACTGCCATGAAAGTTTTTTCATCGGTCTGCTTCTTAATGCCGTCATATTATACCCGTATTTTCCGATGATGCTGATTGCATTTGCAAGAGAACCTGCCTCATTTTTAACGGTAAACATCAGGACGGAATTTGAAAGTGACGGGGAGTTTGCACGAACTTTTGAAAGAACTGCGAAACGTGTTGTATTCTCACCACTTTTATTGATATTGGCTTCCAATACCTTCAGTCCGTATATCTTGGCTGTTTCCACACTTGCAATTGCTCCGATCGACTTGTCGTTTGCCGTGGCAACAGTTTTTGCGGCAAGTGCAGTGTTGTTGGCTTCTTCCGTGTCAAACCCACGCATTTTGATATAGTCGTGGCATTGACTGAGAGCTTGCGGATGACTTGTTACTTTCTTAATATCCTCAACGGTTGAGTCGGGAAGACCGAGAAGGTTCTGGTGTATTTCAAGTTCATATATCCCGTTGATAAAAAGTCCGCCAGAAAAAATGAGGTCTATCGTTTGCCCAACTTCGCCTGCGTAACTGTTCTCAATCGGAAGTGTCGCTACATCGCATTCACCCTTGACAACCGAATCATAAGCCGCCTTAAAATCACCGTAGGATATTTTGTTTCCTTCGGGAAATATTCTGCCTGCCGCGATGTGTGCAAAAGCACCCTCAACACCGCTGTATGCCACTTTCAGACCGTTTTGCATACGATATTGATATGCCTTTGAAATCGACATGAGATTTTTCAGATAGTCGATATAATATCCTTTTAAGACCGGATTGTCAACCAGAGCGGAAGTTTTTTCGACTATTTCATCCTCTCTTTTTTGATCCAATATCGGCAGTCCATATTCTTTCTTATGCTCATAGACCATCTCGGCGGCTTTCATTCTCCTGACAAACAATTCTGCCATTTGAGTGTCAACGTCGTTAATTATTTTTCTTGCTTCATCCAACTTGTTTTCCATTTTAGTCTCCCTTTAAGGTCAAACCTCACAAGTATTATACCCCAATTAAAGTTTTTCTGCAATATCAAGAATCAGTCTTTCCGTTTTCTCCCAACCAAGACAAGGGTCTGTGATTGATTTTCCAAAGACATTCTCTCCGTAACCCTGTGCACCGTCCTCAATATAACTTTCAATCATCAAGCCTTTTACAAGTCGTTTAATATCGGAATTCTGATTACGACTATGGACAATATCTTTTGCAATACGAATCTGCTCAAGATAGTTCTTGCCGGAATTGTTGTGATTGGTATCCACAAGAACGGATGGGTTTATTAAGTTGGATTGAGCATAAAGTGCTTGCACTCGGAGGAGATCTTCATAATGATAGTTGGAAACGCTCCTTCCGGCATAGTCGATATATCCACGAAGAATGGCATGAGCATAAGCGTTCCCTTCGCTTGTAACTTCCCAGCCACGATAGATAAAAGTATGGCTTGACTGTGCCGCTACGATTGAGTTCATCATTACACTGAGGTCTCCGCCGGTGGGATTTTTCATGCCGACGGGAACACCGACACCGCTTGCGGTAAGTCTGTGCTGTTGGTTTTCAACAGAACGTGCACCTACCGCAACATATGCAAGCAAATCCGAAAGATAACGGTGGTTTTCGGGATAGAGCATTTCATCTGCACAGGAGAAATCATAATCACGCAGAGCTGCCAGATGAATGTCACGTATCGCAACAATACCTTTGTACATATCCGGCTTTGCGGTAGGATCCGGCTGATGCAGCATCCCTTTATAGCCTTGACCTGTTGTTCTCGGCTTATTGGTATAGATTCTCGGTATAATGATTATCTTATCTGAAACTTGTTCCTCTACTCTGCGAAGTCTTGAAATATATTCAAGCACGGGTTCTTTTTGATCGGCGGAACATGGACCGATAACAAGGATAAACTTATCAGATCTGCCGTCAAAAACAGCTCTGATACTTTCATCTCGTTTTGCTCTGACTTGAACCATGCGGTCAGTCAATGGGAAGTCTTTTTTTACATCTTGGGGAATGGGGAGTTTTCTGTGAAATTGCATTTGCATGTCGGATACCTCTTTTCGTCGTATAAATATTTTTGAAATAAAAAAAGTCCGCATTTCATTGATACTGTGAAAGCACAACAAATGACGGACTGTCCATATATTAAAATTCAGAGACGTTTACAATATCCCGAATTCCAAAAAGAAAGGACAGTCCTTGTTAAAATAATAGTAATAAAAAGAATCAAAATACTTCACGACTGTCTCCTCCTTTGTGATTTGATTTAGACTATATCACATTATTCAGATTTTTTCAAGAGGAAAAAGAAAAAAATTTCCTTTTTGTCAATTTTGGATATTTTTAGCAAGCAAAAGACATAAAATTCTTACAATATTTGGTAAAATTTCATTTTTCAGAGCTGTTTTTAGATTTTTTCATATCTTTTTGCGTATTTCAACACAGTTTTTCTTAATGTAATTGCTGATTCAATTTTGTGATTTATTGATAAAAACGAGAGATTCCTCTGAATTTAAGGATCTCTCGTCTATTTTAGAATTATTTATTCATTTTTTCCTTGTCTTTTTCGCGGATTTCGACACGTCTTACTTTGCCGCTTATGGTTTTGGGAAGCTCTTCTGCAAATTCCACGATTCTCGGATATTTATAGGGAGCTGTATGTGTTTTTACGTATTCCTGAATTTCTTTTTTCAGTTCATCCGTACCCTCTTTCCCTTTTACAAGCACGACTGTTGCCTTTACAATCTGTCCGCGTATTTCATCGGGAACGGGAGTGATTGCACATTCCAAAACATAGGGAAGTTCCATGATTACACTCTCGATTTCAAATGGCCCTATACGGTAGCCGGAAGACTTGATAACGTCGTCGATACGACCGACATACCAAAGATATCCGTCTTCATCTACTGTTGCCTGATCGCCTGTGTGATAATATCCGTCATGCCAGACTTCTTTTGTTTTTTCTTCGTCTAAGTAATAACCTGCAAATAGGCCACAAGGAATATTATCTTTTGTGCGGATACAGATTTCACCCGCATCGCCGGTCTGACATTCGTTTCCGTCAGGATCCAGAACGACAACATCATAAAGCGGGCTTGGTACTCCCATAGAACCGATTTTTGGAGTAGAACCAACGAAGTTTGCGATTGAAAGTGTTGTTTCGGTTTGACCGAAGCCTTCCATAATGGTAAGGCCGGTTGCTTTCTTGAATTGATTGAATACCTCGGGGTTAAGAGCTTCGCCTGCAGTCGTTGCATATTCGATAGAAGAAAGATCATACTTTGATAAATCTTCTTTGATAAAGAAACGATACATTGTAGGCGGAGCACAGAATGTAGTTATGTTATACTTCTTGAACAACTGCAAGATATCGTCCGAATTGAATCTGTCGAAGTCGTAGGTGAACACACCGGCTTCACAGAGCCATTGACCATAGAGCTTACCCCAAAGAGCCTTGCCCCAACCTGTATCGGAAATAGTGAAATGCAAGCCGTCAGGATTTACATTGTGCCAATGCTTTGCAGTGGGATAATGACCTAAAGCATACTTATACGAATGAATTGCGATACGAGGATATCCGGTAGTGCCTGATGTAAAGAGCATAAGCATCGGATCATTGCCGCAGGGAGTGTTCTCTGTGCGGTTATAGTGAGTGCTGAAACGTTCCATTTCAACATTAAAGTCATTCCAGCCGTCTTTCTTTCCGCCAACCAAAACTTTGATCATGTCGGGGAATTCTTCAGCTGCCTTTTCTGCCTCAGTTGACACATCTCCGTCAGCAGTACATACGATTGCTTTTACCTTGGCTGCATTATATCTGTAAGTGAAATCATTTTTTACAAGCTGATTGGTTGCAGGGATAGCGATAGCTCCAATTTTATGAAGAGCAAGCATGCAGAACCAGAACTGATAATGTCTTTTAAGCACTAACATGACAGTGTCGCCCTTTTTAATTCCAAGGGATTCAAAGTAGTTAGCTGTTCTTGCAGAGTACTTTTTCATATCGCTGAATGTAAATTTACGTTCCGACTTGTCGTTTCCTACCCACATCATTGCAAGCTTATCAGGATTCTTTTTTGCGACAGTATCAACACAGTCAAAAGCAAAGTTGAATTTATCGTCGTTTTTGAAACTGATTCCGTTGAATATGCCTTTATCGTCGTAAGTGGATTCTATAAAACTATCAGCAACTGTTGTTGTAACTTCTTTTTCAGCGGTTTTTGCGACAGCAAGCGGCACTTCGGGATATTCTTCACTTACGCTGCCTTCCTGGGGATTAAGAACAACCGCATGAAATTCGCAACCGCCCTCACTTGCTGCAATCATACCATGAGGAATTGTACTGTTATAGAAAATAGAATCGCCTTCATGAAGGACGTCAATGTGATTACCAATCTGCACTTTGAGAGAGCCTTTTACGATGACGTCGAATTCCTGACCTTTGTGAGAACTGAGCTTGATGGGTGCATCCTGCTCTTCCGGAATATAGGGGATTTTAACAAGGAAAGGTTCTGCAAGTTTTTCTTTGAATTTAGGTGCTAAGTTGTTATATTCAACACCGTGTTTCTTCAAGATTTTAAGACCTTCACCTTTTCGTGTAATGTTGAATGAACTGAGTGTGGAGCTTGTTCCTTCAAGCAAATCAACAACTTCAACATCGCAAGCTTTTGCACATTTGTAGATAAAGGTAAAGCTGAAATCAGTTTCACCTTTTTCCAAAATCTGATAATCTTCGACTGATACACCGGTAAGCTTTGCAAGCTCTTCCTGTGAGTATCCTTTCGCTTCACGCAGACCTTTGATTCTGCCGGCGATTTCTTTCAAACTATAATCCATTTTTGTTGTCTCCCTTCAATTGACACTTTTGTTAATGGTTACAATTTTGAATAAAACAAAACTCGTCTCAAAAGAAAATCTTTGAGACGAGTTATTTAACCCGCGGTACCACTCAAATTACGGAAAAATTTTCCGTCACTTTACGAGCTCTGACAAGCTCTTTGCTTTTACGCAGCATTACGGAAGGAGTCTACTTGCTTTCGCTTTCGGTCCTCCGACTCAGAAGTGATAAGTCATTGGAAAGATTCACCATTGCCTCACACCAACCGGCAACTCTCTCAAGGCTTCACTTTCCGACCGTCTTCGTCACAGTCGTTGTTTGTGATATTCAATTTTGCCACATCATTATAGCATCAAGAAGACGGAATGTCAATAGTTTTTTTCAAAAAGTCCAAGTTATGTCTGCTCATGGAAGTTTTCATTTTCATACTCATGACATTTCACTTTGTTTTATTGATATTAACAAAATGCTTTCTATCATTTGTTATTGGCACTCGTCGTGATGATGTTCTCTGCAGACAGAGCCGGTTGTTTTCAGTTCACCCTTAAGATAACTTTCAACGGCAGTTTTGGCATCACCGGATGCACCCAAAACAACTTCAACATTCCTTTCATTGAAGATGTCAACTGCACCGCCGCCCATACCGCCGCTGATGATAACATTCACACCGCGATCTGCAAGGAAATTAGGCAGAAAGCCGGGTTTGTGACCGGGACTGGGTATAGATTCTTCATTTGCAATTTTTCCGTTTTCGACATTGTAAATTAAGAAGTTGGCACAATGTCCGAAATGCTCCGTAACATTTTTACCTTCGCTTGCTACAGCTATTTTAATCATTTCTTTTCCTCCGAATTTTCAAATATTTTTAATTTTTTACCGGTAGATATATAATCAATCTTATCACCCATAACAGTTTTTAATCGGTTATAGGATTCAATACCTGTACAGTGACAGGTGTAATATCGGGAACGGGTTTCCAGCAATATCTTTCCAATTTCATCCACAATATCCGGATCCTCGTTCTGTCCCGTTCCGCGACTGTAAAGATGAAAACCTCCGATAACATAATCGGGAGTGTAACCTTTTATTACTTTGAATTTATCAACAATGTTAATTATTCCCTTATGTGCACATCCTGCAATCAATAAAGTCTTTCCGTTTTCATTTATTATAAGATTTTGTTCATGTGCAAAATTGTCCTGCACAAAATTATCGCCATCTTTCACAAACAAATCTTTATTGCCTGTAGGAACAAACCTTTCAGGCTCAACATCCGAGAACAATTCAAGTTTATCATCAATCACAAAGCGGTCGCCACAAAACACAAATCGTTCATTCGGTAACAAAGATTTGTCTAAGCCGATATATGCCTTCGTTCCTCCCTCTCTGGTTGAGTAATGCGGCTCGAATGCCTGTTTATGGATATAGATTTTAGCTTTGTTATTGATATTCAGGAATGTTTTTAAGCCTCCGCCGTGGTCATAATGCCCATGGGAAATTATAGCTATATCAACACTTGATAAATCTATTCCCATCTTTTCTGCATTTTCGGCAAAAAGACCGCTTGCACCTGTGTCAAACAGAATTTTATGACTTTCCGTTTCAATAAATAAGCTCAAGCCATGTTCGCTTTTGAATTTCTCCGAAGATGTTGTATTTTCCGATAATACCGTTACTGTCATTCGTCAGCACCGTCACTTTCATCAAAAAGTATATTCATGGTTTTTCTGAAAACTTCTTTCACCGCAGAGCCTGAAGGGCAATCAATATCCACTATCGTTTGACCGTTATTTATTGCTTTTACAGCCTTTGCGTCATATGGTACTTTACCTGCAAACGGCAGATTTTTTTCTTTGCAAAAATTTTCAATCTTTTCTGAATTTGCGGGATTGGTATCATATTTATTGATACAAACTCCTATTTTTGTCTTAAATGTATCTGCGGTTTTAATAATACGTTCCATATCACTGATTCCCGAAACAGATGGCTCTGTAACAATCAAAACCATATCTGCACCGCTCAGAGAAGCAATAACCGGACAACCAATACCCGGAGAACCGTCAATAACGGCTAACTCGACATTTGGATTTGCTGCATTTTTCATCTGTTTCTTTACTTCGGTTACGAGCATTCCGGGTGTACCGCTCCCCATTTTCAATTGTGCTGTTGAAAAAACGCTGTTATCATCTGCATACAGCATGAGTTCTCCCGCTACGGCAGGTTTTAGTGAAACAGCATCCGTCGGACAAACAAGTTCGCAAACTCCGCAACCTTCACAAGCAAAAGAATCAATCTTAATCCCGTTATCATCAAAAATTGCATCAAAACGGCAATTTTCTTTGCACAAACCACATGCAATGCATTTATCAGCATCTATTTCTGCTTTTGGCATACCGAAATAGTCCGTTCGTTTCGGCTCAATATTCTGAGCCATGACAAGATGAAGATTTGGTGCATCGACATCACAATCTGCATAGACTTTTGTGTTTGCAAGCTTTATAAAAGCACCGGCGATTGTCGTTTTTCCTGTACCGCCCTTGCCGCTAAGAATCAACAATTGTTTCATGCTGCACCTCCTTCATCACAGAATCAAGCAGTGAAGAAAATAATTCATTAAACCTCTTGTTTTCCCTCGTTGCAATTTTTGCTTCTGAATTAAGCCTCCCAAGTTCATTGTCAAACGGAATTCGACTTAATATGGGAATGTGATTATTCCTGCAAAATTCTTCCGTCGGATTGTCTTCGTTAAGACATTTGTTCAGCACAACTCCGTGCGGTTTTCCAAATAATCTGACTAAATCATAAACCATATTAAGGTTATGAGCACCGAAAACAGTTGGTTCTGCAACGAGTATACAATAATCCGCATCTTTAATACTTTCCATAACAATACAGGCACTTCCCGGAGGACAGTCGATAAAAACGGGAAGTTCTTTTTCTGCATTACTTTCACTTATAAGTTCTTTTATGATTGGTGTTCCTGATGCTACACCCGTATTCATTATTCCGGTATAAATTTTTACGTTATCGGAAACACCTTTTTGGACTTTTCCAATAGGTTTTTCTTTTTCTTCAATAGCTTTTTGCGGACAAATCAACACACAGCCACCACAAGAGTGGCAGACCTCTTCAAAAACATAGGGATTGTTTTTTATAAAGGCAAGTGCATTGAATTTGCAAAAATCGACGCATTTTCGGCACCCGTCGCATAAGTTTTGATTGAAAATCGGTTTTTTTACAGAAATTGTTTTCTCACTGATGTTTTCAGGCTTGAAAAACAGATGTCCGTTAGGCTCCTCAACGTCGCAGTCGACATACAATGAGTTTTCGGCAACCGCAGCCAAATTAACGGACACCAAAGTTTTTCCTGTACCGCCTTTGCCGCTAAGTACAGCAATTTTTACACTCTTATCTGTCATGTCCATGAAATCCGGGATGGAAATCTTTGAGCAAAATAAGTTTGTCTGCTACAAAGGCATCAATATTTTCCTGAACCGTTCCGGATATTGATTTATATATCAGTACCTCTGCCTTACGCAAGACTTCTTCCGCATTTTCACCGCAACGTGTAGTTATAAGTGCGGTAACGCCGTGGTCAGCTATTACCTGAGCTGCTCTTATTCCCGCTCCGCCTTGACTGGCGACAGCACTATTATCAAGGAAGTAACTCTCTTTTGTGTCTGTATCATAAAAAAGAAAATGCGGTGCTCGCCCAAATGACTGACATACTTCCGATTTTAAGTTTTGTTCGTTTACCGGTATTGCTATTTTCATTGTTTATCCTCCGTTTTAACTTTTTTAATTATTCTGAACTTGTTTATCTGCCGCCGCGTCTGTTACGACGACAACCGCCTCTTGTGCAACCGTTTCCCCTGCTTTCGCAAAGCTGGTATTCGCCGCCGTCTATCACAAGAATTTTTCCGTTTACCAAAGAATCGGCAAGTTTTATTCTTGCATCGTTATAAATTCCCTGAACAGTCGTGCGGGAAACACTCATTTGATTTGCACATTCTTCTTGCGTAAATCGGTTTAAGTCAATAAGTCTTATTGTTTCATACTCATCAACTGTCATAGTTACAGCATCTGCCATGTCCGACGGGGAGTTAAGCGGTCCGAAAAGATTTGTATCGGGAAGACAACAAACTTTTCTCCATTTTCGGGGTCTTGGCATATAATTTCACCTCATTTTATGACAGCAAGTAACCGAAGTGTTCTCCGGTTACTTATACTGTGTTTATAAATTTTCCAACTGCTTATCAATGGCATCCATCTGATTTTTAAGCAGATCTTTTTGCTCCTGAAGCAACTCTTTTTGTGTTTTGGAGGAGTTCTGATTTGCAAAAAATCTTCTTCCGAACCCACGTCCAAAACCTTGCCTGCGAGCAAGTCCCAAACCTAAGCCCAGCCCGAGACCGGCACCGCATACAATCGCACTTGCTCCCGTGCATAAACCCAACTTTCTTCCCGTCATCGGTCCTGCACCCAAGGGGCCTGTTCCATCTCTTCTCGGCATGTTTTCACCTCCTGATAGTTTCCGACATATGTCGCTTTCAACAACATTATACCACAGTTTCCGACATATGTCAATAACTTTTTTCAATTTTTTCATCTTTTTTTGCAAAAATAACGGTCAAATACAAAAATGTCCTCCCTTTGAACATAGGAGGACGCAAATTTATTCTATTGTGCAGTTAAATTTTCCAAACACAAATACAAATTTATTTAGCATGAAAAGTATTAAGTTCTCGGTTTTAATACAATAAGATTATCTTCTGCATGCAGTTCTGTTTCGCCGTCAATCATTGCTAATACTTCTTCTTCTCGTATAATCGCTATGATATTTATTCCCTCAGTCTGACGAAGTCGGAGGTCTTGTAAGCTTTTTCCTATCCATTCGGGATAGGGTTTCATTTCTATTATATCATATTTTCCGGAACGGTGAATATGAGCCATTAAATCATTTGTGATAAAACTGTAAGCTATACGTTCACCCATCTCTTCTTCCGGTAAAACAACACGGTCAACACCGATTGACTCAAGTATCTGTTTTTGGCGGAAACCGTTGGCTTTTGCCATGATATACGGAACGCCCATTTCTTTTAATATTGTAGCGGTAATTGCCGAGGCTTCAAAATTGTTGCTGAATGCGATAACGACGACATCAAAATCACCGATACCCAATTGTTCGAGTGTTTCTTTGTCGGAAGAATCCGCTTGATATGCGGAAGTTGAATAGGGAGCCATCTCCTGTACGATATGTTCTTCAATATCACAGCACAAAACATTAAAGTCGTTATCATACAGCGTTTTCACAAGACTGCGACCGAATTTTCCCAGTCCTAAAATTGCAAATTGCGTATTTTTATTTATATGTATCTTTTTGTTTCTGTTCATATCCATAAATAAATTCCTCACATTTCAGGTCTGTTATCAACCTATTATGACATCCTCATTCGGATATCCTATAACCTCATTGCCGATTTGAGAACTGTGGGTTAATGAAATAAGCAATGTTATCGGACCCGTACGCCCTGTAAACATACACAACATCAACACAATTTTTCCTATGCTTGAAAGGTAAGGAGTAATTCCCGTAGTCAGCCCGACAGTACCGAGTGCGGAGGATACTTCAAAAATCAAGTCGGTAATACTGTGTGGGAATACGGTGTGATCTTCTGTAATTGCAAGAATTGTTGTACCGATAAACAACAAAGCCGTCATCAAAGAGATAATTGCCAAAGCTTTTTGCAGAGTGATAACGGGAATTGTTCGCTTAAATGCAACGATTTTTTTGCGACCTTTTATGATTGAGAAAACACTGCAAATAACAATTGCAATTGTAACGGTTTTTATACCGCCCGCCGTTCCGCCCGGAGAACCGCCCAATATCATAAGAATGCTTGAAAATAATTTCGATGCTTCCGTCAAGCCACTCTGTGGAATTGTAAAAAAGCCTGCAGTACGTGTTGTAACCGACTGAAACATTGATGCCAACAACTTTTGTACGAATGGCAGATTTCCCATAGTCTTGGGGTTATTGCGTTCGACTATTAAGAAAAATATTGTTCCTGACACCAGCAAAATTCCGGTGCAGATAAGGGCAAGTTTTGTATGCAGTGAAAAGTCTTTTATTTTTTTCCTCTGTTTAGAAAAGAGCGACTTAACTCTGTCGAACACCTCATTCCAGACGGTAAAACCGATACAGCCGGAAACAATCAATGTCATTATGACGAAATTTATTACAAAACTGTCGGCATAGGGAACGAGACTTTCCTCGCCGATAATATCAAAGCCCGCATTGCAAAAAGCGGATATTGAATGAAATATCCCGTAAAAAACAGCCTTGTACCAAACTATTCCTTTAGTCAAGAACGAAACAAACAGGATAACGGCTCCGATAAACTCAACCAAAAATGTGCCTTTGATAACAAACTTAACCATAGGCATCAGACCGCCCAGTGAGGGTTTATTGAGTGCTGTCTGAATGGCAAGACGGTTTTTAAGTGAAATTTTCTTGCCGATATTTGCCATAACAAATGTAAGAACTGTAACTAAACTAAGTCCGCCGATTTGTATCAGGGACAGAATCACTAACTTGCCGAAAAAATTCCATGTCGATACAGTTGTTAGAGTTACAAGTCCCGTAACACAAACAGCGGAAACAGCGGTAAAGAATGCATCAATAACGGAAACATCGGTATTTTCCGAATGAGAAATCGGAAGAGATAAAAGAATTCCGCCGACTGTGATTATAAGCAGAAAACTCAATACAACAATTCGTGTCGGGGAAAGCTTGTTTTGCAGTTTTTTAATTGCAACCGGCGGTTTTTTATCTTCGTTGATGTTCAAAAATTCACTCATCATACGTCCACCAAATGATTAGCATAACGCATTAATTGTTATACCTTCCGTCTGTTTTGTCGGGAGGCTTTTTTATGCCTCTGTATTTTGTAAAATGGGAAATGGCAGCCCTCAAGCTGCCATTTTTTGGTGCGAGAGACGGGACTTGAACCCGTACGAATAATCACACGCCCCTCAAACGTGCGCGTCTGCCTGTTCCGCCACTCTCGCATTGCGAGGCGTTACGAGAATGTATTATATCACAGTCATTTTTGTTTGTCAAGTGTTTTTTGAAAAAATCTTCATTTTATACACCTTTCTTTTACCGTCTGTACTTCCTGCCGAAAGTTAACCAAATTGTTGCAAAAAGGCTCAATGATTTACACAATGTTAACAATAACTTTATAAAACTACCTTGACAACTTGCTAAAATATTGATATAATAAAATCATCAAAAAGTGTCTAATGGGGGAATGTCCCTCGGAAGGAGAAAGCTTATGAGTAATAGCAAAACATTACGACTTAAAAGAATAGTGATTGCACTGTTATCAACCTGCCTTGTGCTGGGCTTTGTATCAGTTATTGCAATCACAACCGCACCTCAGACTCAAGCAGTCAATGTAGGAGATTGGACAGCTTTGTCGAATGCACTTTCAAGCGGACAGGAAGCTGTATTGACCGGTAATATCACCGCTACTTCTTCTATTACCGTCGGAAACGGTGCGATATTGAATATGAACGGGTTTGAAATTACCTATTCGTCCGGTATGGACAATCAAATCGGTGATCACTGGAGTTATCGTCCCACCACCGTTCCTGCATGGATTGCTTACCTTGATAATTCGGGAGTAAGTGCCAGAAGATTGCCGGAGTTTTTCGTTGTAAGCAGTGGAAGAACTTTCACGATAACCGGCGGAGGTAAGATTTCTTACGAAATTGTCGCAACTACGAGTGGCAACAACCGAACCGACTGGATACGTAGTGGTCGTATAGTAAAAAACAGCGGTACGCTTAATATAAACGGCACCTATCTTTACGTTTATGCATCCCAGAGATTTACCGGCGGATATGCTCACTGTGCCGCATCCCTTGCTGTTCCGGTTCAGAATAACGGCGGTACCGTAAACATATATGGCGGTACAATTGAGGCAAAAACATGGACACAAGGACGTTCATATAGAGGCACATCAGGTCGAGGGGGCGGTGCTTATTCGGATGGTATCTCTATCCCCGTCTATTCAGCCTCGGGAACGGTCAATATGTACGGCGGTACGCTTGTTTGTGAGGCTCTGGTTGATGACGAGACAGTAACTAGTTGGCCGGGTAACTATGACAGCGACTATCCTTCATTGTTCGGATATTCCGTAGGTGTTGACATTCAGGGCAGCGGTACTTTCAATATGTACGGCGGTTCCATTGAAAACAACGGTTCCTTCCTTTGGAATGATTTAAGTGAACTCGATGGATATCATTTTTCCATTGCAACCGGTGTAAACTATACCGGCACCAACTATCCCAAAATCGTCGGCGGCCAGATTAAGACTGAATATTATTCCGGACACACCAACATGTATGCCTCCGACAGCTATGGTACACCTCATGCCGTTCGCGGTGCAGTCGGTTCCTTTTCCGTCTCTCTTTCTCCAAATGGTGACTACGCTGCCACATTCACAATTAATTCACCAGTTAAGTGGAAGAACGAATTTGGGAAAGAGTATAGTGCTTCTCCCGGTACCGGTCAAAATGCAAATAGTTTTTCAAATATGTACGGCGGTATGGTAAACGGCTCAAAAGTCCGTGTAATTTATCGTCTTTACAATTCTACCGGTACTCGTGTTGCAACAAGTGAATATTACACGGGTTATGTTCCGAAAGTGTTATCCGGCAATCCGTTCCTTACCCTTACCGGTATTTCTATGGTAGGCGACACAACAAGTGCTAACGGTAAAGGTGAATTTGTTTATAATGGTGCTTGCGGAACAGGAAGTGCAAGTTATAAAAACCCGTTTTATGCAGATGCAAGTTCTTTAACGATAAGATACTTAAAACAAGCCGCATCCGCATCTTATCCGGATCTTAACTCTATGTCAGGTCTTTCTACCGGTAACACAACTGTTGGATCAACCGAAATGATTTACATCTTTGTTGATGTTCAACTAAGACCGACCTTTACCGCAACACTACAGCCTGCGGGTTCAACAGTCCAATATCAAGGTGAGGCTATCATTCCCGGTACCGATTTTGTTGTTAACTTTTCATCAAATCCCACGGGGCTTACTTTGAATGACTTTAACTGGAATAAGAATGTAACAGGCAAGAGACAGGATATAGTCTGGTCTTATACGGGAACAAGTTCCGGAAGCGGTCTTCCCGAACTTCCCGGTACATATACGGTTACGGGAACTATTGCAGATACTCGGCCCGACAGCAACTGGGCAAATTATCCCGGAGAAAACGGCGTTAACGTATATGCAACTTCCGCAAACTGCGAAATTACGATAAACAAGCGTACTCCCGTTATCAACGCATCCAATCCCACCATTACATATGGTAATACTTTATCGAGTGTAAGCGGATATTCAATTTCATCCAACACTCGTGTCCCACAGAGCATTGCGGGTACATGGCATTGGGAAAATCTGGAGGGTACAAATATCACCAACACAGTTCTCGGTGCAGGTACTCATGCAGTCAAACTTGTCTGGACACCCAATTCCACCTGGGCAAATCGCTATAACTCTGTAACTAAACCGCTTACCCTTACAGTAAATAAAGCTCCTCTTACCATTGCCGCAAAGAACTTTTCCCATACATACGGCGACGCGAAACAGTTCAGTGAAGCAGACTTTAACTGGACGGGTATTGTCGGCAGTGATACGCCAGCTTCTCTCTTTGAGTTTATCAAGAGTAATTGCCGAATTAACGGTCCGAGCGGTATTGTACTGAATGCAAATCAAAACGGTTTTATCGGTGTTGACGCAATGAAGAATTTAGTTGTCAATACCGGTGGTTATTCATGGGGACTTACAAATCAGATGCTTGCAAACTATAACATTACGGCATCTGACGGTACTGTAAATATCCTCAAGAGAGAAATCACTTGTACGGCAACTGCTGTCGATAAGGTTTATGACGGAAATCCAAATGTTACGGTAAAATTCATTGACTTTGTCAACTGTGTTGACGCAGCTCCTTCCGCAGAAGGTGTTATGGTCGATGATGTTATCGGAGCGGCAGCCCAAAGTTCTGTCGGTACAAATATCCACGTTACATTTACTGACACTTACGGAAACCCGGGGAAAGTCATATTGACAGGTGCAAAGGCAGGAAACTATAACTGTACGGTATCTAACGTAAATACTCTTAGCGTTAATATCACAAAGAAAGCACCTACTCTTGTTGTCCCGACAGTTCCGTCTGCAGTTTATGACCATTCAAAGACGGTTAATACTCACTTCTCCGCAAATCCCACTAATAATATTCTTACTACAGACAACGGTTCGGGTACTCCGGGTTATTGGTCTTGGGCAACTCCCGATGCTATTCCCGTTGTAGGTACAAATAACTATAACTTGGTTTTCACTCCCAACGATACAACAAACTATGAAAACGGAACCGGTGTTGTCGCAGTTACAATTACAAAGAGACCGATTACAATTTCCATTGAACAGCTTAATCCAATTTCTTACGGTGATAATATTCCCGGTTTCAGATATACATTTGCAGGCTTTACGGATAATGAAAAGCTTGAATGGAATACAACAACCAACAGCCTTGACGGTCTTGATGTTATCAATGGCACCGGTGATGTAGCCTATCAGTGCGGTTATTCCGCAGGCGATGATGCAGGTGATTATGTTGTTTCCGTTACAAATACCTTAGATGCTCCCAACTACAGCTTTAATAACGGTCAGGGTACTTTGACGGTTGACAAGGTTCAGCTTACCGTTATCGCAGAAAACAAGACTTGCGTTTACGGTGCGACTGCTCCGACCTTTACGGCAAAGATTACTTCCGGTTTCGTCGGTGATGATAATGTAAGCATAATTTCCGGTTGGTCAGCTCTTCCGTTTAACTGTTCCTATGTTCCCGGTAATGCAAACGGCTCTGTCGGCACTTATGCCATCACTCCCGTTGTTGCATCATTATCCGCAACCAACTATTCATTTATTGCTCAGAACGGTACACTTACTGTTACAAAAGCCCCCTTAACAATCAGGGCGGATAATAAAACAATAAACTATAATGCTCCCGTTCCGGCATTTACATATACCTGTGTAGGTCTTGTTGGCGGAGATACTGCCTCTACCGCATTGAATGTAATTCAGCCTGCAGGATTTTCTACCGACTATACTCAGGGTGACGATGCAGGAACTTACAGTATCTACCTTGACAATGATCCCGAATGGGTAACATCCAATAACTATAACCTCTCATTTGAGGGCGGTACTCTCACTGTCAACACAATTCAGACACAACTTATTCGTGCTCCTTTGGCAAGCTTGGTTTATGAAGATGCACTTGCAGATGCTGTATTTGATTTTACCAATGCTGATGTCAGGGCAGAAGGTGTTAACATCGCAACACAAGGTACTTGGACATTCGCAAATGCTTCTACCGTTCCGTCCTATCAAGATGGTGGTCAGACCCTCTATGATTTGATATTTACTCCGAATAATCCGAACTATTCCGTAGTATCCACTCAGATAACAGTTACAATCACCAAGAGACCGATTTCCGGTATTCCCGCCATTGCAGGTTCCGTAATGGAAGGAGAGACTGTAACTGCGGATGTTTCCGGTATGAATCCCTCCGGTATAGGTCGTTATGTATTCGCATGGTATTTGCTTGATGCTCCCGAAGATGCAGGCAACCTTGTCGGTTCTGATATTTATTACGCAATCAGTATGGGACAGGCAGGCAAGTATCTTAAATTGGTTGTAACCGCCGATCCCGATGTTCCCTATATCGGTTCTGCATTCACTATCTCTGAGCCTATTTCTCCCCCGCTTCCCGCACCTACTGCAAACGATTTCAATATAACCTTTGAGAATGGCAGCACGACAAAGGTTTATGACGGTCAGCCTTTCGTCGCTAATGTTACTGTAAAAGACGGAATTGTAGGAATGGGTGAACCCTCACTTCGTTTCAACAACTCCCCGACCGCTCCCACCAAGGCAGGTACTTATCGTCTTACTCTTGACGTTACTGCCGGTACTGCTTATGGTCCCATAACAGGTCTTCATGTTGGTGATATTACCATCGAAAAGAGAGAACTTCAGGTTTCATTCGCTGTTCTTGATAAGGTTTATGACGGCAAGACAATTGCTACCCGTGACGGCGACTTTGCTACCATTTCAAACAACGTTGAAGGCGATGATGTTGCTGTTAACATTCAGGCTGCTTCCTTCCGTTTCGTTGATGCCAATGTCGGTGTTGATAAGGCTGTTACAATGACCGGTGCAATTATGACCGGTACGGATAAGGGTAACTATTACATAACAGTTGATGACAGCGTTACTGCTACAATCACTCCGAAAAATATCACAACTAAGGCAAGAACTGTTGCAAGATATTATGACCCCGATGATTACTCCGTAACTTGTTCCTTCACTTCTCTTTCCGGCGTTCTTACCGCAGACAGAGATCACGTTCAGATTGCAAGTTATGCAGCATCTGTTACAAATAACAATGCAGGTACCCGTCCGGTTACTTCCATCAGTGCAGTTTTGGGCGGTGCAAAGTCAGGCAACTATGTTCTTACTATCACTAATGCTAACGATCTTTCGGTAGTTATAAACAAGACTTCATCTACTGAAGAAGAAGGTTTCGAGATTCCCGTGCTTGATGAAGTTGCTTATAACGCTCAGAGACTTAGTGATATAGGGCTTCCTCCCGGTTGGGCTTGGACAAGTCCGACAACTAAGATTGCCGTAAACAATTCAGGTTATCAGGCTATTTATACTCCTGTTGATACAGAAAACTATAATACATATACAGTAACTCTTCCCTTGACAGTTACAAAGAGAACGGTTACAGTTAAATTTGACAGCCATGAAGTCATTTACGGTGCTCCCGTTCCGACACTTTCTTATACAATTACAGGCTTTGCTCAAGGTGAATCTGCTGCTAATTTCGGAGGCTCAATCTTCACATCTTGCAACTATATTCGTTATAGCGGTGTCGGTTCCTACTATGTAACAAACAGTAGTTCTTCAACCTTCTATAACACAAACTATAATGTAGTTTACGAAGCAGGTACCATTACGGTTACTTCGAAAACAATCGAAGTTTCTGCTACTGCTACCGATAGAATATACCGTGCAGGTATTGATACCGTTGACATCGTATTTACTTTGAATAACGCTCAAAAGGCAAGACCGAATGATGACGTTTATCTCACATTCTCTTACGGTACAGGCATGATGGCAAATGCTAACGCAGGAAACAACAAGTCTGTTGCTTTCGTTGCTCCGACATTGGATGGCTCTTCGGCCGGTAACTACACATTGGTCTATTTAAATCCGAGCCTTACTGTTAATATTGCAAAGGCTATTCCGACAGGATATTCCTTCCCCGGAGCTGCAACTATTGACTACGGTCAAAGACTTTCTGAGGCTGTATTCACAGTTCCCGGTACGGGTGCAGGCACATTCAAGTTTGCTAACGGCGACACCACTCCCGTGGCAGTCGGTTACTTCCCATCTTCCTATGAAGTGGTATTCACTCCCACTGATACTAACTATCAGACAGTTACAAGAAAAGTTCCGCTTACCGTCAATGCCGCAAAACTCAGTCCCACAGTTACAATTTCCGGTACAATGTATGTCGGTGAAACTCTTACAGCAAATGTAACGGGTGTTACCGGTGCTCAGAACTACCTCCACTACAAGTGGTACAGGGTTACTTCCGCAGGTGTTGAGATTGAAATCGGTACGGATAGTCCGTCTTACATGCTTACTTCAAACGAAGTTGATTGCTATATCAAGGTTGTTATTACTATTGATGCCAATGCTCCCTACTATTTCGATGAATTGATTGGAACAGTCGAGTTTACCGGCGACAAGGCAGTCATTGAAGAATTCCTCACTTTCTGGCAGAAGATTATCAGATGGTGGAACAGCATTATGATGGCTATCAAACGTCTTATTAGTGGTGTAGGAAGATAATCCATAACAAAAAAGCTCTTGCTTCGGCAGGAGCTTTTTGAATGAGGAGAGATATCGATATCAAGAAAGAAATTTTAAAGATATTTTAAGGAACATAAAAACTCTGTTTCGTTTTTGAAACAGAGCTTTGATTATATTTTTTTATTTGGTTATCTTTCTTCTCTAAAGTATGACAGACCGAGCGATTGGGGAGGTTGATTTTCACGCTTTTTGCGAGCGGAAGTTATAATCAATACGACGATGGTAACGACATATGGGAGCATCTTGAAAAGTTCCTGAGTGCTCATGGAAAGACCGGGTATAAAGAGATATACGATATAGAGACCACCGAAAAGAATAGAGCCTACGATAGCCAAGTTTGGTTTCCAGAGAGAGAAAATAACAAGAGCGATTGCAAGCCAGCCTCTGTCACCGAAACCTTCGTTTGACCAAACGCCGTTTGCGTAGTCCATAACATAGAATAAACCGCCGAAACCTGCAATAACCGAACCGATGACTGTTGCGAGATATTTATATTTGTTTACGGAAATACCGGCAGCATCTGCGGTGGCGGGATTTTCACCGACGGCACGAAGATGAAGTCCGACACGGGTCTTTTTGATAACATATGCACATACCAAAGCGATGCCGATGGCAAGATATGTCATAAATCCGTATGAGAAGAATATATCTCCGATAACTCCCAATTTATCTGCAAAGGGAAGGGTTGTTCTGAAGAAATTACTTGTGGTGGAGAGAGCAACAGAAGGGACAGCGGAGCCGGTAAGTTTAACTAAAGAAGCACCGAAGAAGTTACCGAAACCCACGCCGAAAGTGGTGAGTGCAAGACCGGTTACATTCTGATTTGCACGAAGAGTAACGGTTAAGAATGAATAGATTAAACCGCAGAGAGCAGAACCGATAACGGAGCAAAGAAGCGGGATAATTATTGCTAAGAATGCGTTTGCATCGGCTTTATTGACAAGCGATTCTTCATAAAGGAAGGCACCGATAACTCCCGAAATGCCGCCGACATACATAATTCCCGGAATACCTAAGTTGAGGTTGCCCGATTTTTCGGTAAGAATTTCACCCGTTGAGCCGTAAAGAAGCGGAATACCCTGTAAAATTGCACGTTGAAATAAGGTAATAATAATATTGAATGACATTACTTTACCTCCTTTTTTGCATGACGGAATGTGATTTTGTAGTTAATGAAGAATTCAGAACCGATAATAAAGAACAAAATAATCGCGGTAATAATATCAGAGAAGGATTTGTCAAGACGATAGACGGTGGAAATTTCGCCTGCTCCTTTTTCAAAGAACACTAAAAGGAAAGAGGTGAATACCATGTAAAGCGGATTAAATTTAGCGAGCCATGATACCATTATTGCGGTAAATCCGCGACCGCCTGCGGTGGTTTTTGTAATAGTGTGGTCAGTGCCGGCGACAAGCAGGAAGCCTGCGATACCGCAAATAGCACCCGAAATGAGCATTGTGCGGATAATTACTTTCTTTACATTGATACCGATATAGCGAGCCGTATTTTCACTTTCACCGACAACGGATATTTCATAACCGTGTTTGGAGTATTTAAGATAGATATAGAGAACAAGTGTGAGAATTAGAACGACTATGATGTTGAGAAGGTAGTCATATTCGCCGATTTTCGGAAGCCAGCCTGCGTGAGAACTCTGGTTGATTATGCCGATTTTTCCGGCACCCTTGGGTACTTCCCAATAAATCATAAAGAAACCGACAAGCTGCATGCCGACATAGTTCATCATAAGCGTAAAGAGGGTTTCGTTTGTTCCCCATTTTGCCTTAAAAACAGCGGGGATAACTGCCCATATCGCACCTGCCAATACGGAGCAAACGCACATCATTGCAATTAGCAAAACATTCGGTATTTTATCGCCGAACAAAATCATACAAGCTGCGGACGCAAGACCGCCGATGAGCACCTGACCTTCAGCACCTATATTCCAAAACCGCATCTTGAATGCGGGAGTAACTGCAAGAGAGATACATAAAAGCATTGCAATGCCTTGAAGGAGGTTCCACACCCGTCGGGATGTTCCGAATGCTCCTTTTACCATCGAAGCATATACTTCAATAGGATTGATGTTTGTAAGCATTACGGTTATAACACCGCATACGATAAGTGCAAGAAGTACGGCAATAATACGGATACCCCATGCTTTATACCAAGGAAGTGTGCTGCGTTTACTTACATGAAAAAGAGGTTCACGGACTTTCTTTTCGATTTTGTCAGCCATTATGCACCCTCTCTTTCTTCGGTTTTTGTCATAAGAAAACCGATTTCTTCTTTTGTTGTCGTGCGACCGTCAACAATGCCTGTAATTCGTCCGCTGTTGATAACCATGATTCTGTCACAAAGCTCAACTAAAACGTCAAGGTCTTCACCTACGAATATAACCGATACACCCTTTGCTTTTTGTTCGTTGAGCAATTTGTATATCATAAACGATGAGTTGATGTCAAGTCCTCGGACGGGATATGCGGACATCAATACTGTCGGATTTGCCGCAAGTTCACGACCAACCAGAACTTTCTGAACGTTACCGCCGGAAAGACGGCGGACGGGAGTATTTGTATCGGGTGTAACTACCTGCAAGTCGGCAATAATTTTGTCGGCTCTTTCTTTAGGTTCTTTGCGTTTAAGGAAAACGCCTTTGCCTCGTCTGTATGTGCGAAGCATCATATTGTCAGTAATACCCATGCTTCCGACAAGCCCCATACCCAAGCGGTCTTCGGGAACGAATGAAAGACGAACGCCTAAATTGCGGATTTGCAGAGGACTTTTGTCGCGAAGTTCCTCAACTGCACCTGTTTTGGGATTATAATATATGATGGAGCCGTCGGTGAGTTTCTGAAGACCGGCAATTGCTTCTAAAAGTTCCTTCTGTCCTGAACCTGAAATACCTGCGATCCCCAATATTTCGCCGCTTTTTGCCTCGAAATTAACGTTATCAAGCAGCTTATTGCCTTCATAACCGCATACGCTCAAGTTTTTGATTTCAAGACGGGTAACTGAGTTTTTCGGTTCTTCTCTTTCAATGTTTAAGGATACTTTTTCGCCGACCATAAGCTCAGTAAGTATCTTTTCATCGGCATCTTTTGTGGCAATATCACCGACGTGTCTGCCTTTTCGAAGGATGGTAACGCGGTCGGATATTGAAAGCACTTCGTGGAGTTTGTGGGTAATTATGATAATCGATTTTCCGTCTTCACGCATTTTGCGGAGTATGTCAAATAATTTATTTGTTTCCTGCGGTGTTAAAACGGCTGTCGGTTCGTCGAGAATGAGAATATCTGCACCTCTGTAAAGTACCTTGATAATCTCAACTGTCTGTTTTTCCGAAACCGACATCTCGTAAATTTTCTTGTTTAAGTCAACAACAAAGCCGTAACGATCTGTAATTTCACATAGTTTTTTTGTGGCATCTTTTATATTGTATTTACCTTCATCTTCCACGCCTAAAATGATGTTTTCGGTGGCGGTAAACACGTCAACCAACTTAAAATGCTGGTGAATCATTCCGATTTTATGAGCAAAAGCATCTTTTGGAGAACGAATAACAACTTCCTTGCCGTTAACAAATATACGACCTTCATCGGGAAAATAAATTCCCGAAAGCATATTCATAAGCGTTGTTTTTCCGCTTCCGTTTTCACCTAAAATAGCAAGAATTTCGCCGGTGTATACCTGCAAACCGACATCTTCGATGGCAGAGATATTTCCGAATTTCTTGGTTACACCCTTCATTTCTATGGCAAGGTTTGCGTTCATTATATCGTCCTTTCGGGAATGAATATTCTGAAAAAGTATGGAGGAGCTAACGGTATTTTTTTGGCAGTATAGTATTTGTATTTTGTTGTTCAGGATGTATGTTGTGTCGAATAAATGAGAAAATAGGGTCAGGGTTTTACCCCCAACCCTATGTGGTTAAATATTAGAATGCTGTGTCAAGAAGTGTGATACCGTCAATTTTAAGATCGAAGTAGGGAGCACTTCTGAATTTGGATTCCATGAAGGCACCGTCGATGATAACGTTTGTGTCGCCTGTATAAGCAGCATCAGTATCAACGTCAGCCATGTACTCGGTTAATTCGGCACCGTCAACCGTGAATGTGGAGGTGTCAAATACCTGGATGGAACCGTCAAGAAGAGCAGCCTTGATTTCTTCAACCTTAGCAACAGTGCCTTCGGCAGCAACGGTCTCATTGATTTCGGTAAGAACAACAGAACCTGTTTCGATTGTGCCTGTGTAGTCTACCGGAATTTCTGTACCGTTTACAACGGATTCGATTGCAAGAGTGAAGTAAGGAGTCCAGTCAATACGAGAGGATACGATGAATGTGTTGGGGCAAGCAGCAATTGTTGAACCGTTATAGGAAACGTTCGGAACACCTGCATTTTCACAAGCTGTGGGAGCACCCATAGAGTCGGCGTGCTGGCTGATAAGAACGCATTTGTTGGCGATAAGCTTTGTTGCACCTTCTTTTTCAGCTGTTTCGTCATACCATGAACCTGTGAATGTTACTTCCATTGTAGCGGATTCGCAGATGGAACGAGCACCAAGGAAGAATGAAGTATAACCGGAAACAACTTCTGCATAGGTGTAAGCACCGACATAACCGATCTTGGCTTCTTCAGCAGTGATTTCGCCTGCTTCAATCATTTCATTGAGCTTTAAGCCTGCGGCAACACCTGCAAGATAGCGACCTTCATAAATGGAAGCAAATGCATTGTGATAGTTTGCAAGACCCTCTGTGTGAGCCTTTGTGCCGGTAGCATGGCAGAACTGTACTGCGGGATATTCCTTGGCAGCTTCAATCATGTAGTCTTCATGACCGAAAGAGTCTGCGAAGATGATGTTGCAACCCTGGTCAACAAGGTCGGCAGCAGCATCATAGCATTCCTGACCTTCGGGAATGTTGGTCTTGAAAATTGCCTGATCGGCGGAAAGTCCGAGAGCAGCAACTGCAGCATCAGCAGCATCAATGAAGTTCTTGTCATAAGTGGAGTTTTCATCGTGTAAGAAAATGAACCCGACCTTGATGTCTTCAATTGCGATAGGAGTGAGAGTAACATCAGTTTCGTCATTAACGGCTGTTGTGCCGTCTTCTGCTGTTGTAGGCTCATCAACAGGCGGCTTGTCTTTGCATGCTGCAAAGCAGATGATCATAACTGCTGCAAGAGCAAGAGCTAACCATTTGAGTGACTTTTTCATTTGAAAATCCTCCGTTAAAAAATGTGAATGAAATCTATCAAAGAAGACAGAATGTCTTTCTTCCAAGTTAAGATAAGTGACAAGAGCAAGGTTATTGTTCTCTGAATTTGATAAATCCTTTGCCCATTTCTTCTACTATGGCAAGGGAACAGAGCTTAATTCCCTTTTTGCGGATATTTTCGCCTCCGGGCTGGAACCCCTTTTCGATTGCAATTCCGATACCGCAGAGTTTTGCTCCCGCCTGCTCGACAATGTTCATAAGACCGTTGCAGGCTGCTCCGTTAGCAAGAAAATCATCAATGATAAGAATATTATCGCTTGCGTTGATGAATTTTTTCGAAACTACCATTGCATAATCCATGTTTTTTGTAAATGAGTGACAGTCTGCTGCATAAAGGTCAGTACCGATATTTGAATGGCTCCCTTTTTTTGCAAATACGAAAGGAACTTTTAATCTCAGTGCAGTCGAAAACGCGAGGGGAATACCGCTTGCTTCAACCGTGAGAACTTTGGTTACGCCGTCATTTTCAAATGCTTTTGCAAACGCTTCGCCGCAAGCATCCAAAAGTTCGGCATCCACCTGATGATTAAGGAACATATCGACTTTAAGAATATCAGAATTTAGTGCAATTCCTTCTGTACGGATTCGATTTTTGAGAAGTTCCATAAACACACCCCATAATATCACTATAACATTATACTCCTTTATTTTTAGTTTTGCAATAGAAAAATTCATTTTCGTATGATATTCTAACTTTTGTCGTCATTTTGTTGCTAAATTGTGAATTTTTATCGTTACGGAAAGGTTGCAAATTTTATGTCTGCAAATATGTATTCATCGTTCATTTTTTATTGCCAAAATTGAAGAATTATGCACTTTGTATTAAAAAAAATCAGACTTCGACAAAATGTGTATAAATGTTAAATTTTTGAGAATTTACGTATTATTGTTTGACTTTTGAAATAAAATGTAGTAATATAAGTTTGTATTATGGATTACCAGTATCTTTTCACGCAACGAAAGAGAGAGATAATAATGAAAAGACATGTTGCAGTTATTACAGCAATAATATTAATCACAGTCTGGGTGGGTGTATTTTGTACAGGGGTAGTCGCTACTGGAGAGGAGCAAGCTGATTCGATGCCGACATTGACCTTGCCGGATCGTGAAACCAGTACAAAGCCACAGCCGGTTACGTATACAATGCCTCCTACTCTTTATCCGAGCCCGACGGGTACGGGTGACGAAGCGACTACAAGTCACAAGACACAGCTTGGCGGTGCTATTGACAGGGTTCAAAGCGGCGATGGCAACTATGTGGACATTATCGATGGTGTTGCAGGTGATATAAGTAGTATTACAGGTGCAATAGGAAACGGCTTGAATACCATTATGGAAGGTGCCGGTCAGATTAACTGGGATGCTATAATGGGTACAGTCGGAGAAATGTTTAAGGAGCCTGTTACCGAAACTCCATCTCAGAACCCCGGCGGTCAGCCTCCTGCAAACAATCCCACAAATCCCGGAGGAAATCAAGTTGGAAATGCCACTGCAGAAGCTTTAGGCAATATTGCTTCTACTTTTATTGGTAATATCGGCACATCCAACGGACTTTTAAGCGGATTTTTTAATAACATTGGTACTGCTGCCGGTATTATTGAAACTACGACAAGTGCAGGCGGCGTCAGAGATAACAGCGGAGCAAGCCAGAATCAAAGCGGTCAGACCGGCGGGATCAATGCCGGCAACACCGAAGGTATCTCGGGTGGTCTCTCCACAATTATTTCGGGATTTAACAGTGCCATAAATTCCGTCACCGGCGGAAGCACTGATCCTGCTTCAATTTTAGGTTCATTGGGTTCATTAGGTTCGCTCGGTTCGCTTAATATTGGCGGACTTGGCGGGAATAAAAACAATAAACCTACTGAGGCAACAACTCTTTTCCCTCCCGTCACAATGCCTACAACTCAGGCTTATACGGGGAACTATTATAATTATGGCGGAGCTCAGATAACAGCAATCCAGATTGCAACTGTCCCGACAACCGTTCCCAGCACAACCGTACTTGAAACTCTTGAGCCTCAGACTCCTGCCGGCACAAGCGGTGAAATTGAGAATATAGACTCCATTCCCGCAGGTATGCAGTCTGAAAACACCAATAATTCAAGAACAGGAACAAAAAAGATTATAGGTGCAGTCGTTATCGTGCTGGCATTCGGTGCCATTGCTGCAGTTGTCATTAAACGCTCAATGTAAGGTATATATATGAAAAAAAGTTATATTATCACTGCTGTTGTCGTTCTGCTTGCTGTTGCGATGGTTGCGGTTGTTTTTGTGGGCAAAGATATGATAAACATCAATAATCCCAATAGCGAAATGACCACAGAACCCATTTCTCCTGCTGCAAGTGCTGACAAAAACGCATATTTATCTATCGTAAAATCATCAAGTGATATGTCTACTCCGATTATGGAGACTGCACTTGATGATATTTTCTACACCATTGATACTGCCGGTAAAGTATCCTTCTTCAGACTTTCCGGAACGGCTCTTTCTCAAGTTGAGGCAAGCGGCAGTTATGAAATTACGGTTTCCTGTGCTTATCAGGATTTAAAAGCCGACGTCAGCTATTATACCGATGATGAGGATAATACAGTCGGTTTCGGTCTTTTCCTTGCAACTGACGATGAATCCGTTTTGATTTATGAATACGCATTCTTCTATCTTCTTGACTTGCCTGAAAGGTTTGCGTCATCAAACAAGATGCTCGTTCTGATTGATACTGATAAGACCGATATTTATTCAAATGATAAGGTTTACGAAGAATCTTTCAGTTTTAATACCTCCAATCAAGCCACTTCCCGTTTCATAGTTGCCGACAATCGCACTATCGACGACAGAGGTGCTCCTCGTGCGGACTATTGCATGACTACCGATGCCGTCATCCGTGACTGTGCAGATGAGCTTTTATTCTTTTCATCCCGTTATTATCGCTTATTCAAGAATGATTATCAGATGGATATTTTCCGGACGGGCAACTGGGGCAACAATACCGATAATGATCGTTATATCGAGAATATAGTCGGCTTTTATGCCGTAAACACGGACGAGGGAGTTCGTCATTTTGCAAAAACAGAAGATGGTTTTGCTCTTTCCGTTTATAAGCCTGATTCCAAAGAAACTACCCTTATTCATGAGTTTAGCGGTGATTTTTACGAAGATTATATTCTTTCCGGAGAATATTTATTAAACCGCCTGACTCTTGAAATTTATGATATTTCCGGCGATAAGACGAGTAAGATAGCCATTCCCGACAATGTTGATTTCAAACCGGATTTATTTGAAATTGATGAAAACGGTACATATTTTATTCGTGGTGCTGCCGATTTGGAATATGCAGCTATCGTTGTCGGGAAATCAGATGGTGCTGCGAATATATATTATAATGATATGTTTAAAAACATCATAATTCCCACAATTACGGATGATAATACCGTGATGCTCAACATTGCAAAGGATGCTTCCGGAAGCGAGTTCGCAGTTGCGTTCTATTCAATCTGAGTTTAATATTTTCTTAATCAGACGGCTTGTGCCGTCTTTTTTATTTGCTTATGAGGGATTATGAGTTGCAAAATCTGATTGTTAATTGCCAAATAAAACAGAGAAAAATTTTTTTGAAAAAGTGCTTGACAATTTGTTATAAATGTGGTAGAATTTTAAACTAATGTTATTATGGAAAGTGTACGCCGTTTTTCAAAAACGCACTAAAATTTGTCGTCAAAATGACGAAAGAGAGACCAAAAAAGGCTTTGCATTCAGCATTTTTGACGGGTAAATTTTTTGTAAACTTTTTATGAACAGAATGTTAACAAGTATACGGACAACCGAAAAACACTTCGGCTTTTGCCGATGAAATGGATGGGTTTTGATGAAAAATTTAACGGATGTAAAGCAAGGCACGAGAGTAAGAAAGAGCTTCGGTCACATTCCCGACAGAGGCATACCGAATCTTGTTGCCGTTCAAAAGGACTCGTGGGAATGGTTTCTTCGTGAAGGAATGCAAGAAGTATTCCGTGATATTGGAATGGTCAAAGACTATCAAGAGCATTTCTCTATGGAATTTCTTGATTACAGACTTGCAGATAATCCCAGATGGACTATCGAAGACTGCAAAAACAGAGGTCTTACATACTGCAAGCAGATGTTTGTTCGCATTCGTCTGACTAACAATACAACCGGCGAAATCAAGGAAAATGATATAAATTTCGGCGATTGCCCGATTATGACAAAGCAGGGAACTTTTATTATTAACGGTGCGGAAAGAGTTGTTATTTCTCAGATTGTCCGTTCACCCGGTGTATATTTCTCCAAGACCAAGGATAAGACCGGAAAGGAGTTATTCTCTGCTCAGGTAATTCCGCTTCGTGGTGCATGGATTGAGTATGAAACCGACAAGGACGATTTGTTCTATGTTGCTGTTGACAGAAATAAGAAAACTTTCGTTAACACCTTCGTTCAGGCGTTAAGTTATGTCGGTATTGATGCAAATGACTTAAATGCTCATCTCAGATTTGATAATACCGCATCCCTTTTTGATTTATTCGGAGAGAGTGAAGTTCTGAAAGCATCTGTTAAAAAGGACGACTCCAAACATAAGAAAAGAGCAACCGAAGCTCTTAAGGAACTTTATGATAAATTACGTCCCGGTGAGCCTTTTGATGTTGTTGCAGCTTCAAAGTATTTAACCGAAATGTTCCTTGAACCGAGAAAGTACGATTTATCCAGAGTAGGTCGTTATACATACAATAAGAAACTCAGTTTCTTTGACAGACTCAAAGGACAGACTTGTGCTGAAACGGTATTTGATCCGAGAACCGGTGAAGTTTTAGCTGAAGAAGGCGAAAAGATTACAGGTGAGAAGGCAAATGAAATTGGTCAGGCCGGTGTTTATTCGGTTACGATAAGACTTGAAGATGATACATTATTGAAGGTTATCACCAACAATATGGTTGATGCTCTTCCCTATCTCTCCGAGTTTGGCTTTACATTTGAAGACCTTGAAGAAATACGACTGGCTGAAAAGGTTGCATACGGCGTGCTTTGTGATATTATTGACACTTATACAACAAAAGAAGAAATCCGTGAGCAGCTTATACTTCGTGAAAATGAACTTGCCCCCAAGACTGTTACCGTAAATGATATTTTAGCATCCGTAAACTATTTGACTTGCCTTACAAAGAACGTAGGCAGGACTGACGATATTGACCATTTGGGTAATCGTCGTATCCGCAGTGTCGGTGAGCTTTTCCAAAATCAGTTTAGGATTGGTTTTTCAAAGCTTGAAAAGAATATCCGTGAGCGTATGGGTAATAAGAACAAGGATGACGATGTATCCGTATCCGAACTTCTTAATGAAAAGCTTGTTATGTCCGCAATTCGTGAATTTATCGGATCTTCACCGCTTTCACAGTTTATGGACCAGAACAATCCGCTTGCAGAACTTACTCACAAGCGTCGTCTTTCGGCATTGGGACCCGGCGGTCTGACTCGTGAGCGTGCAGGCTTTGAAGTCCGTGACGTACTCTACACTCATTACGGGAGAATGTGCCCGATTGAGACTCCCGAAGGTCAGAATATCGGTCTTATTTCTTATCTTGCGACATTCGCGAGAATCAACAGATATGGTTTTATCGAAACTCCTTTCAGAAGAGTTGATAAGGAAACCGGTACAGTTTTAAGCGATCCGGATCCTGTCAAAGACAGAGAGTTTGTCAGATATATGACTGCCGATGTAGAAGATAATTTCTATATTGCACAGGCAAATGAAGAACTTGATAAAAACGGCAAGTTTGTCAATGAAAAAGTCATTTGTCGTCATCAGGACTCATTCTATGAAATGGACCCCACAAGTGTTGACTATATGGACGTATCTCCTAAGATGGTATTTTCCGTTGCAACAGCTTGTATCCCCTTCCTTGAAAATGATGACGCTAACCGTGCATTGATGGGTGCAAACATGCAGAAGCAGGCTGTTCCGCTTCTTACGAGTGAAGCTCCCTTTGTCGGTACGGGAATGGAGTATAAAATTGCTCATGATTCAGGTTCTGTTGTTGTTGCAAAGCGTGCAGGTACGGTTACAGATGTTGATGCCGCTACCATTACAATCACAACGGACGATGGTTCTGAAGATGTCTATGAGCTTATTAAATTTACTCGTTCAAACCAGGGCACTTGTGTAAACCAGATTCCGATTGTTCATTTTGGTGAAAAAGTTGAAGAAGGCAGGGTTATTGCTGACGGTCCCGCAACAAGCGAAGGTGAAATTTCACTTGGTAAGAATGCTCTTATCGGTTTTATGACCTGGGAAGGCTATAACTATGAAGACGCTGTTCTTATCAATGAAAAGCTTGTCCGTGATGATGTATATACATCTATTCACATTGAGCGTTTTGAAGTAGAGGCTCGCACAACTCGTATAGGCAGCGAAAAGATTACCCGTGATATCCCCAACGTATCTAAAGAATCGCTCAGGGATTTGGATGAAAACGGTATTATCCGTATTGGTGCAGAAGTTCACTCAGGTGATATTTTAGTCGGTAAGACTACACCGAAGGGCGAAACTGAGCAGGAACCAGAAGAGCGTCTCCTTCGTGCAATTTTCGGTGATAAGGCTAATGAAGTCAAGGATACCTCCCTTCGTGTGCCTCACGGCGAATATGGTGTAGTTGTTGATGTTCAAGTTCGCACATCTGAAAATGATGAAGAACTTTCCAAGGACGTAGATGAACAGGTCATCGTATTTGTCGCTCAGAAGCGTAAGCTTCAGGTCGGCGATAAAATGGCAGGTCGTCACGGTAACAAGGGTGTTGTTTCTCGTATATTACCTCAGGAAGATATGCCTTTCCTCGAAGACGGAACTCCTCTTGATATTGTTCTTAATCCTTTAGGTGTTCCTTCTCGTATGAACATCGGTCAGGTTTTTGAAGTTAATTTGGGTTATGCCGCAAAGGCTTTGGGTTGTCATTTTATGACTCCCATATTTGACGGTGCACGCGAAGAAGATATTCGTGATTTGTTCCGTGAAGCAGGTATTCCCGAAGATGGTAAGAGTGTTCTTTATGACGGTCGTACAGGCAGGAAGTTTGACAGTAGGGTTACTGTCGGTATTATGTATTACTTAAAACTCAATCACCTTGTTGATGAAAAGATTCACGCTCGTTCAACAGGTCCTTATTCACTTGTTACTCAACAGCCTTTGGGCGGTAAAGCTCAATTCGGTGGTCAGCGTTTCGGTGAAATGGAAGTATGGGCACTTGAAGCATATGGTGCAGCTTATACATTACAGGAAATCCTTACTGTTAAGAGTGACGATGTTATCGGCAGAAACAACAGCTATAAAGCCATTGTTAAGGGTGAAAATGTACCGAAACCCGGTGTTCCCGAATCTTTCAAGGTTTTGGTCAAGGAATTACAGGCACTTGCTCTTAATGTCCGTGTGCTTGATGCAGACGGTAAAGAAATTGAACTTGATCGCAGTTATGATACTGACAGCCGTTACGCAAGATTACCGGCAGACAAGAGCAGTTTTGCTTCTGAAGTTATTGCTCCGAAAGAGCCTGCAGATCCCATTCCCGATGATTCCGATGAAGAAACCGAAGATTATTATTCAAGAAGTTCTTTAGATGATGAAGATTATGATGACGATGATGATTACGGTTCAATAGAGTACATAACGGAAGAAGATCCCGATGAGGATTTGGATACGGATGATATAGTCGGAATGTTTAAGAACTACCTTCCCGATGAAGAATAATTCACCATGCGAAAGAGGGTTAAAATATGTTAAATGAAGAAAACTATAACGAACTTGATTTTGAGGCCATACAAATTGGTCTTGCAAGTCCCGAAGATATTGCAAAATGGTCGCACGGTGAGGTAAAAGAGCCGGAAACCATTAATTATAAATCACAGAAACCAGAACCGAACGGTCTTTTCTGTGAGGCTATTTTCGGTCCCGTAAAGGACTATGAATGTCATTGCGGTAAGTATAAGAAGGGCAGAGTGTACGCAGGTCAAATCTGTGACAAATGTCATACCGAAATCACAAGTTCCAAAGTCCGTCGTGACCGCATGGGACACATTGAACTTGCTTGTCCCGTTGCTCACCTTTGGTATGTCAAGGGTACTCCCTCCCGTATTGCAACAATACTTAATATTTCCAACAAGAACCTTGAAGAAGTTATTCATTACAACGCATATATCGTTCTTCATCTTGGCGAAAATGTGGTGGAATATGACAGAAGAGGTGATGAAATCAAGGTTGGTACGGTAATCAACCAGAAGTCTTATGACCAGTGCAAAATGAAGCACGGTAAGGATTTCATCGCTCAAAAGGGAGCTCCCGCCATTCAGACTCTTCTTAAGAGAATAGATGTTGATGCTGAGTGTGAAGCTCTTCGTGATTTAATCATGGGCACAACCTCGGGTAAACCTGCAACCGGACAGAATCGTGAAAAACTCTTAAAGCGTTATGAAGTATTTAACGATTTCAGAGAATCAGGGAATAAACCCGAATGGATGATTCTTGAAAAACTTCCTGTTATTCCTCCCGATCTTCGTCCTATGGTTGCTCTTGATGGTGGTCGTTATGCAGCATCTGACTTAAATGAACTTTATCGTCACGTTATTTCCCGTAACAATCGTCTTAAAAAGCTTATTGAGCTGGGCTCTGCGTCCATCGTTTTGGATAATGAATGCAGAATGCTTCAGGAGGCTGTCAATGCTCTTATTGACAATACAAAACGCCAGAATAAACGTCCGGTAACTGGTGCAAATAACCGCCCGCTTAAGTCATTAACGGACTTGTTGAAGGGTAAACAAGGCCGTTTCAGACAGAATCTTCTCGGTAAGCGTGTTGACTTTTCCGGTCGTTCCGTTATCGTTGTAGGTCCGGAACTTAAGATTTATCAGTGCGGTCTTCCTAAGGAAATGGCACTTGAACTTTTCAAACCTTTTGTTATGAAATGGCTTATGCAAAATGGCAAATCCACCAATGAAAAGGCAGCCAAGAGAGAAGTTGACAATGCTCATCCGAAAGTATGGGACGGTCTTGAAGTTGTTATCAAAGATCACCCCGTTATGCTCAACCGTGCTCCTACACTTCACCGTCTTTCAATTCAGGCATTTGAGCCTGTATTGGTAGAAGGTCGTGCCATTAAACTTCACCCCCTTGTATGTACAGCTTTCAACGCTGACTTTGACGGTGACCAGATGGCTGTTCACGTACCTCTTTCACATGAGGCACAGAGTGAAGCACGTAACCTTATGCTTGCTTCAAACAACTTGCTTAAACCTTCGGATGGTCGTTCCGCAACCGTTCCCACTCAGGACATGGTTTTGGGTTCATACTATCTTACGATGGTAAATCCCGTCGATGAAAACAAGCCTCAAAAATTCTTCTCTTCCGAGGATGAAGCGGTTATGGCTCATGAACAGGGTGAACTTGATATTCACGATGTTATCAATGTTCGCCGTTTTGCAGAGATTGACGGAGTTATGTGCGATAAGATTATTAAGACTACTCTTGGTAAGATTATCTTCAACCGTAATATTCCGCAGAATCTCGGTTTTGTTGACAGAAACAATCCTGAAAACGCTTTTGATTTGGAAGTTGATTTCCTTGTTTCCAAGAAGCTCTTAGGACAGATTATTGACCGTTCAATTACAATCAACGGAACAAAAATCACTTCTAAAATGCTTGATGATATTAAGTCTCTGGGTTTCAGATATTCCACTTTGTCGGGTATTACCATTGCTATCAGCGACGCAATTATTCCTCCGCAGAAGAAGGAATATATTGCTGAAGCAGAAGAGAAAATCGCTGAAATCGACAAGGGTTATCAGCGTGGTAAATTTTCAGATGCAGACCGTAAAAAAGCGACTATTCAGATTTGGGAAGAAACAACCAAGCGTATCATGAAGGTTGTTCCTCAGAATCTTGCACCGGACAACCCGATTGCTATCATGGTTAATTCCGGAGCCCGTGGTTCCGAGATTCAGCTGAACCAGCTTGCCGGTATGCGTGGTCTTATTGCTAACACTGCCGGTGAAACTATCGAAATTCCGATTCGTGCAAACTTCCGTGAAGGACTTACCGTTCTTGAATACTTCAGCTCTTCTCGTGGTGCCCGTAAAGGTCTTGCCGACACGGCTCTTCGTACGGCTGACTCCGGTTATCTGACACGTCGTCTTGTTGATGCTGCTCAGGATGTCATTGTCCGTATAGATGATTGCCACTGCTCAAAGGGCATTACAGTCTGTGATTTGATGAACAAAGCAGGCGATAAGGTTATCGAATCTTTTAAGGAAAGACTTATCGGTCGTTTCCTTCTGGAATCTCTTTATGATGATAACGGAAATCTTATCATGAGCCACGAATACATCATGAATGAAGAAGATGCAGAAAGAATCATAAATGCAGGGTTTACAAGTGCAGTTATCCGCTCTCCTCTTACCTGTGAATGTGAAAACGGCATTTGCGTACAATGCTATGGCTCCGACCTTGCAACGGCAAAGCCTATTAACATCGGCGAAGCTGCGGGTATTTTTGCTGCTCAGTCAATCGGTGAACCCGGTACACAGCTCACGATGCGTACTTTCCATACCGGTGGTGTTACCACAGGCAGCGATATTACGCACGGTCTTCCCAGAGTTGAAGAACTTTTTGAAGCTCGTACTCCCAATCCGCAGGCTATCCTTTCCGAAATTTCCGGTGTTGTTTCTTTTGCTCAGGAAAAACGTCGTGATATTATCAGGATTACCGGCGAGGAAGGTGTTAAGTCCTATCCGATTAACTACGATACCCGTGTTACGGTTACTGAAGGTCAGTTTATCGAAAAAGGCACTGAGCTTACAGGCGGTTCTCCCGCACCGGCAGATATTCTTGAAATCAGCGGTCTTCATGCTGTTCAGGATTACCTTATTCGTGAGGTACAGTCTACTTACCGTGGCCAGGGTGTTGATATTAACGATAAACATATCGAAATTATCATTCGTCAGCTTCTTCTTAATGTTATTATCACCGATCCGGGCGACACAAGACTGATTTCCGGTGTCCGCGTAAGCAAGCGAGAGCTTCGAGAGCTTGTAAAGAAGGCTCGTGATCGTTATATTGATGCTAACGGTTCCGATGAAGGTTTCAGAGAGCCTGAAACCAAGCCGGTCATTCTTGGTCTTACAAAGGCATCTCTTGCTGCCGACTCCTTCCTTTCAGCCGCTTCTTTCCAGGAGGCAAACCGTGTTCTGACAGAAGCTGCCGTTAAGGGAAAGACTGACAGATTACTGGGTCTTAAGGAAAATGTTATCGTAGGTCGTCTCCTTCCCGCAGGTACAGGTATGCGTATTTACAACAATATCGAAGTTCGCGGTGAAGATGCTGCTCCGGTAGAGTATTAATCAAAAAAAGTTGTCGCTCACTCTGCGGCAACTTTTTTTGTTTAATTTTTATCTATAGGTTTTTTGCGTGTTTCGATAGATTTAGTACAAGCATAAACTATTACATCGACGGTATCCGCACCATGAATTTTCAACATTTTTGCACATTCATCTAATGTTGCACCGGTGGTACGGACATCATCAACCAATAATATACGTTTGTTTTGAATTTCGACACCTTTTCGTGTATCGAAAATACCGAAAACATTTCCTTTTCTGAATGATGCACGCAAACTTCGTTGCGGTTTGGAGGAGTATAGTTTTTCCAATGCATTATAAGTCGGTATGCTGCAATACACTGAGAGGAGATTTGCAAGCAGTTGAGCCTGATTAAATCCCCTGTTAGTCTGTTCATCTTTTGTCTGTGGGACAAAGGATATAAAATCATAGTCAAAATTAATTCCTTCTCGCCCATAAGAAAGATACATATCTTCAGCCATTGCTTCGGCAGAACGAATATTTTTATAAAATTTCAGAAGATAGACACCACGACGCACACCGCCTTCGTAGTAATAAGCGGCAGTAATTCTGTCATAAGGGAGATAAGCTTTTTTGCAGATGCAATCCTCTTTTTTTGTTCCGCAATGTGTGCAGGTTTCACCGGTGATATATGTATTTTCGTCTATACAGACCTTACAGTAATTATCCCACGGCAAAATTACATCGCCGCAACAACGACAACGTTTCGGAAAGAGAATATGCTTTAATTTCATATCATAATGACCAGTCTATCGGCTCGAGTCCGTCTCTTTTGAGAAGTTCATTGCACTTTGAAAAATGTTTGCAACCGAAAAAACCTCGGTGTGCTGAAAGCGGAGAAGGGTGAACTGCGAACAATTTGTGATGTATCGGGTTTGTAACCAGCTGAGCTTTATTCTTTGCATCGCTTCCCCATAGAATAAATACGATAGGCGTTTCCCGTTTGTTAAGTGCAATTATTATTTCGTCAGTAACTTTCTCCCAGCCTCTATTTCGATGACTTCCGGCTTGTCCGCGACGAACAGTTAATACATTGTTTATGAGCAAAACACCGTTTTTTGCCCATTTTGTTAAATTTCCGCTTTGTGGGATATTTATTCCCAAATCATCGTTCAGCTCTTTGAAAATATTACAAAGCGATGGTGGAAAAGGTATTCCGTCTTGCACCGAAAATGCCAGTCCGTGAGCTTGATGAGGCTGGTGGTACGGATCTTGACCGATGATAACTGCCCGAACATCAGAATAATCAGTTAGTTTCAGAGCGTTGAATATCGAATACATATCAGGATATACATCAAAACGGGAATACTCGTCTTTCAGGTATTCCCGCAAGTTTTTGTAATATTCAGTTGTCCAGACATCTTTGAGAATTGTATCCCAAGAATTATTTATTTTTACCATAATACCTGTATTTTATGGATTAAGCATTTTTTCGGTATCTGTAATAATCCTGTTTATCTGCCTTTTTTTCTTGCCTGAAAGCTGTACCGGTAACTTTTTAAACTCCTCTGAGTCCGGTACGGTGAATATAAGTGAAATCGGGATTGATATTATCAGAAGTCCGAGTAATGCTGAAATCACCATCATTTAAATTCCGGAATAATGAGTCCGTACCCTCCGTCTTCACGAGCATATACTACTTCCATTTCATCACTTTCGGCATTCTGGAATACGAAGAATTTATGACCGAGCAAGTTCATCTGAAGGATAGCATCTTCAAGGGTTTGGGGTTTGAGTGCTATGGTTTTTCTTCTGACAACATCAAAATGGAGTTCTTCAGCCTCTTCAGTGGTTTCCGTTACTTCAGGTGTAGCAATCAATTCATCAAAATTGCCTTCACGGAGACGTTTTGCAACCCTGGTTTTGTTTTTGCGGATCTGTCGAACAAGAGCATCAACACAGATATCAAGCGCATCATCGAGATTTACAGCCTTGCCTTGTGAACGGAAGATGAGTCCCTTATGCATAATCGTGATTTCGACCGTCTGACTTGTTTTCTCTACGGTAGCCGTAAGCTTTACATCAATGTCTGAGCCGAAGAATCTTTCGATTTTGGCAAGCTTTTTCTCTGCACGCTTTTTGAAATTCTCACGAGGAGTGCATTTGCGTCCGATAATTGTAATGTTCATACGAACACTCCTTTCCTGATGATTGAAGGGCTTTTCCCTTCTCACAACTTCATTATAGCAAACTTTCACAGATTTGTAAAGAGTTTTTTTTAATTTCTGACAAAATTTTTCAATTTTTTCAAGCATTTGTTCAAAATATCAATAAAAACAGCCTTTTCACGTTCTGCGAAAAGGCATATTTTTGATTTACAATCAGAATTTGATGCGTTCTTTGATATATGATGCAACCTGTTCTATCGGAATTCTGACCTGTTCCATGGAATCACGCTCACGAATTGTAACGCAACCGTCTGCTTCTGTGTCATCATTTCCGAATGTTTCGAAGTCAACGGTTACACAGAAGGGAGTGCCGATTTCATCTTCACGACGATAACGCTTACCGATTGAACCTGTTTCGTCAAAATCGGTCATAAAGTGCTTTGAAAGTTCTTCCCAGATTGGAAGAGCTTTCTCGGAGAGCTTTTTGGAGAGAGGTAATACTGCACACTTATAGGGAGCAATGGTGGGAGAAAGGCGAAGCACCGTTCTTACATCATTTTTTTCTGCATCAAGAACTTCCTCGTCATATGCTTCACAAAGGATAGCTAAAACTGTACGATCAAGACCATAAGTGGATTCGACAATAAACGGAATAAATCTTTCGTTTGTTTCAGGGTCCAAATATTCGAAATTCTGACCGGAATATTCCTGATGACGAGCAAGGTCAAAATCTGTGCGGTTGTGTGTACCGTTAACTTCACCCCAGCCAAACGGGAATAAGTATTCGATATCGCAAGCGGCCTTTGCATAGTGAGCCAGTTTTTCGTGGTCGTGATAGCGAAGATGCTCCGGCTTAATACCTAAGTCAATATAATATTGTCTGCCATATTCTTTATAAAAATCATAAAGTTCAGTGTCAGTTCCTTCTTTGCAGAAAGTCTGATATTCCATCTGTTCAAATTCAATGGTTCTGAAAGTAAAGTTGCCGGGAGTAATTTCGTTTCTGAACGCTTTGCCTATCTGACCGATTGAGAAGGGGAGCTTTGCACGCTGCGAACGCAGAACGTTAAGATAATTTACATATTCACCCTGTGCATTTTCGGGACGAAGATAAATAATGGATTTTGCATCACTTGTAACACCGCGGAATGTTTGGAACATAAGGTTAAACTCTCGAATGTCGGTGAAATTATGTTTGCCGCAGTTGGGACAGGGTATGGAGTGGTTCTTAATATACTGGAACATCTCCTCTTTTGTTAAGCCGTCTGCATGTGCATTTTCATCAAAATCGTCAATAAGATTGTCAGCACGGAAACGCAGTTTGCATTCTTTGCAGTCAAGAAGCGGGTCGGAGAAGCTTGAAACGTGCCCCGATGCTTCCCATACTCTCGGATGCATCAAAATGCCGGCATCCACTTCATAGCTGTTTTTGCGTTCCTGAATGAATCGCTTACGCCAGGTATCCTTGATATTATTCTTAAGCCTTGCACCTAAGGGACCGTAGTCCCAGGTATTTGCAAGTCCGCCGTATATTTCGCTGCCTGCAAAAATAAAGCCTCTGCCTTTGCAAAGGGCAACGATTTTTTCCATTGATTTCTCGGTATTTTTCATTGTACTCTCCCTGTAATTAGTTTAGTGATGAAAAGAGAAGGTGTGATTAATATGCATAACTCAAGGCGTAATGCTCTTACTCTTTTTCCCATATATGGCTATGTATTTTATCACATTCTAATTATAAAGTCAAGAAAATTAAATGGTTTACGAAAGATTAAGTGCAAAAGTCGTCAAAGTATACGAAATAATTGCTAAATTTAGAATACGTTTGTGAAATAGGCAGAAATTCATTATATTTTTTAATTTCAGGTTGCAATTTTTACAAATGTATAGTAAAATAAGCAGGCTGTGGTAGGGGAATAATGCCCTGACGCAGAAAATTAAGGCGTTGAAGCGATAGGTGGCCGTGCTTAACACGGGGAATTATCGCCGAGCATGTCCGGTTTATAAACAGGGCGACAAGAATATTTGCTATCGACTTTTTCGATTTTCGACAAGTCACCAAGGGGGATAGTTGCCTCTTGGCAAATATTTTGCACTGCGACCGGAAGAAAAATTTCGGTTTTTTTATAAAGACGAGGTTTGAACACCAGGCACAGTGTGAACAATTGTGTATGTATATTAAATATATGCACACTTGCCCAAAAGAAAATGGAGGCAAAAAAATGGCAGTCAGTGAAAAAATCAGAATCAGAATTAAGGGTTACGATCACAGCATCGTAGATCAGGCATCAGCTAAGATAGTTGATACCGCAAAGCGTACAGGTGCACAGGTCAGCGGTCCTATCCCGCTTCCGACCGACAAAGAAATCGTCACAATCCTTCGTGCTGTTCATAAGTACAAGGATAGTCGTGAGCAGTTCATTCAGAAGACTCACAAAAGACTTATTGATGTTATCAAGCCCTCTCAGAAGACAATCGAGGCTCTCACAAACCTTGAACTTCCTGCAGGCGTTGATATTGACATCAAAATTTAATCAGCTTTAAGTGCCGATGCTTGCATCGGTTCTGACAGGTCAATGTTGGAATCAACTTAAATAAAAGTGATTTCAACCAATAATCTGAATATGGAGGAAACCACATGAAAAAAGGTCTTATTGGTAAAAAGATCGGCATGACTCAGGTTTTCGATGAAACAGGTAAGGTTATTCCCGTAACCGTTCTCGAAATGGGTCCTTGCACAGTTACCCAGCTTAAAACAGCTGAAAACGACGGCTATGAGGCTGCACAGTTAGGTTTCGGCGAAATCGCTCCGAATCATGTAAACAAGCCCTACGCCGGTCACTTTAAGAAGAATGACATCATTCCGAAGAGGTATCTCAGAGAATTTAAGTTTGAAAACATCTCCGAGTACGAACTGGGTGCAGTTATCAAAGTTGACGTCTTCAATGTAGGCGAAAAGATTGATGCTCACGGAACAAGCAAGGGAAAAGGTACTGCCGGAGTCATCAAGAGATGGAACTTCAGTCGTCTTAAAGAATCTCACGGTTCAGGTCCCGTTGTTCGTCGCGGCGGTTCTACCGGTGCTTGTGCAGATCCCGCCCGCATTTTTAAGGGGAAAAAGCTTGCCGGTCACTTAGGTTCCGAAAAAGTTACGGTTCAGAATCTTGAAATCGTTAAGATTGATGCAGAGAACAATCTAATCGCAGTTAAAGGTGCCGTTCCCGGTCCCAAGCAGGGTGTCGTTGTAATCACCGACGCAGTTAAAGCATAAGAAGGAGGAGAAGTAAATGCCTAATACAGTAGTATATAATATGGCTGGTGAAAAAGTTGAAGAGCTTGCTCTCAACGAAAACGTATTCGCTATTGAGCCAAATACCTCCCTCATGCATCTCGCTGTTGTGTCTTATCTTGCAAATCAGCGTCAAGGTACACAGTCCACAAAAACTCGTGCCGAAGTTTCCGGTGGTGGCAAGAAGCCTTGGAGACAGAAGGGTACAGGTCGTGCCCGTCAGGGTTCCACACGTGCTCCGCAGTGGTATCACGGTGGTATCGCACATGGTCCGAAGCCTCGTGGCTACGGTTTCCATCTCCCAAAGAAGCAAAGACAAATCGCTCTCAAGTCTGCTCTTTCCAGCAAGGTAGCAGCTGATGAGATGAAGGTTCTTGATGCTTTTACTCTTGACGCGATCAAGACCAAGGAAGTTGTTAAGGTTCTCGCAGCTCTTGATTGTGCAAAGAAGTCCCTTATTGTTCTTGCTGAAAATGACAATACAATCTATCGCAGTGCAAGAAATATTGCCGGCGTTAAGGTTACAACAGTCAACACCATCAATACCTACGATATTCTTAATTGCGATACTCTCGTAATTACCAAGAATGCCGTAGCTAATCTTGAGGAGGTATACGCATGAGTAAGGCTGCACAGGATATTATCCTCAAACCGATCATCACGGAAGAATCTATGATGGGCACAGCTATGAGAAAGTATTCTTTCGTAGTAGCAAAGACTGCCAACAAGATTGAAATCGCTAAGGCAGTTGAAGAACTTTTCGGCGTTAAAGTTGCAAAAGTTAACACAATTAATCGTTTAGGTAAGTATCGTCGTTATGGTCGTTTCGATGGTTACACAAGTTCTTCCAAGAAGGCTGTCGTAACTCTTACCGAAAACAGCAAGTCAATTGACTTCTTCGACGGTTTACTGTAATTAAAGAATTCAGATGTTGGATGTTGGTCACCGATTTTAATAAACGGTGGTCTGACATCTGTGTCTGTGATTTTATGTGCAAACACGGGGAAGCGTTTGAACTTGCCTGTATGCACGAAAATGCCGTTTAATCGGCAATCAATTTAGTTAAGATGACATCAGGATATAAAAAATCCACAGTCATTACAATAAAAACGTTTTCCAATGATGCTGATGATGTATGGTCTTTAAGGCAGGTCGACGCCCGACCGGCTGACCGCTAAATCTTCATTATGAAAACGAAATAAGAAAGGCGAGTGTATTACACATGGCAATCAAAGTCTACAAGCCGACTAATAACGCAAGACGTAATATGTCGACAACAGACTACTCCGTGCTGTCAAAAGTCGCTCCGGAAAGAAGCCTTCTTGAACCTAAGAAGAAGCATTCCGGTCGTAACAGCTACGGCAGAATCACCGTTCGTCACAGAGGCGGCGGAAACAGACAGAAGTACAGAATCATCGACTTCAAGAGAAACAAGCCCGGTATGGCAGATGTTCTTACATTAGAATATGATCCCAACAGATCCGCTCATATCGCTCTTATTCAGTATGAAGACGGCACAAAGTCCTATATCCTTGCTCCTGCAGGTCTTAAAGTCGGTGATAAGGTTGAATCCGGTGAAGGTGCAGACATCAAAGTCGGTAATGCTCTTCCCCTCAACAACATTCCCACAGGTACGCACATTCACAATGTCGAATTAGCTCCCGGTCACGGCGGACAGCTTGCACGTGCTGCAGGTAACGCTGCTCTGCTTATGGCTAAGGAAGGTAATTTTGCTCTTCTTCGTTTACCCTCCGGTGAAATGCGTAATGTTCCGATTATGTGCAAAGCTACAATCGGTACGGTAGGCAACGTTGAACATGAAAACGTTAACATCGGCAAAGCAGGTCGCAAACGTCATATGGGTTTCCGTCCCACAGTTCGCGGTTCTGCTATGAACCCCTGCGACCACCCGCACGGTGGTGGTGAAGGTAAAGCACCTATCGGTCGTCCGAGTCCTGTTACTCCCTGGGGTAAACCTACTCTCGGTTATAAGACTCGTTCTAAGAAGAAGGCTTCCAATGCTTTAATTGAGAAGCGTCGCAATGAGAAATAAGACGGGAAGGAGAAAATAAATGAGCAGAAGTACTAAAAAAGGCCCCTTTGTTCAGCCCAAGCTTCTCCAGAGAGTTGAAGCTATGAACGAAAAGGGAGAAAAGAGTGTTCTTACGACATGGAGTCGTGCCTCGACAATTATGCCTCAGTTCATCGGTCACACTTTCGCTGTTCATGACGGCAGAAAGCACGTTCCCGTTTATATTACAGAGGACATGGTAGGTCACAAACTTGGTGAGTTTGCTCCTACGAGAACCTTCAGAGGTCACGCAGGTTCTAAAACCAAATAAGCAAAGGAGTGAAATGATATGAGAGCTACGGCAAAGGCTACATTCCAAAGAATAGCCCCCGCTAAAGTTCAAATCGTTCTTGATTTGATCAGAAACAAGCCCGTTGATGAAGCAATGGCAATTCTCAAGTTCACCCCGAAGGCTGCTTGTGAACCGCTTATGAAGCTTCTCAGTTCTGCTAAGGCTAATGCAGAAAACAATTTAAATATGGATGTCGCTTCCCTCTATATCTCTGAATGCTACGTAAATCAGGGACCGACACTCAAAAGAATCAGACCGAGAGCACAGGGACGTGCCTTCCGAATCAACAAGAAGACATCCCACATTACAATTGTTCTCGAAGAAAAAGAAGACTAATCGGAAGGAGGAACAAAGATGGGTCAGAAAATTAATCCTACCGGTCTAAGAATCGGTGTTATCAAACCTTGGGAATCTCGTTGGTATGCAAACAAGGCAGATTTTGCAAATACTCTTATAGCAGACTACAATCTTCGTGAGTACCTTCTTACCGCACTTGCTCCTGCAGGTGTTCCGAAGGTCGAAATCGAAAGAAATCCCAAGAGAGTTACAATCAGCATTCATTGTGCAAAGCCCGGTATCGTTATCGGTAAGGGCGGCTCAGAAGTTGAAAAGCTTAAAGCTGTTTGCAGAAAGAAGTTGGGCTGTGATGACGTTTTCATCAACATCATTGAAATCAAGAGTCCAGACCTCAATGCCAAGCTTGTAGCTGACAATATTGCCGGTCAGCTTGAAAGACGTGTATCTTTCCGTCGTGCAATTAAGCAGAGTATCGGCAGAACAATGAAACTTGGTGCTCGTGGTATCAAAGTAACGGCTTCCGGTCGTTTGGGCGGTGCAGAAATTGCTCGTTCCGAAACATATCGCGAAGGTACAATTCCGCTTCAGACAATCCGTGCTGACATCGACTATGGCTTCTCCGAGGCTAACACAACCTATGGTAAGATCGGTGTCAAGGTATGGATCTACCGCGGTGAAGTTCTCAGTGCAGCTCCCCGTCGCAGTGAAAGACGCGGTGACAGACGCAGAAAGGAGAGAAGAGCCTAATGCTTATTCCGAAACGTGTTAAGTTCCGCAGACAGCAGAGAGGTCGCCTCAAGGGTACAGCTCAAAGAGGTAATACCATTACTTACGGCGATTATGGTCTTCAGGCTCTCGAACCTGCGTGGATTACATCTAACCAGATTGAAGCAGCCCGTATTGCTATGACTCGTAGCACAAAGCGTGGCGGTAAAGTCTGGATTAAAATCTTCCCCGACAAGCCGATTACCGAAAAACCGGCAGAAACCCGCATGGGTTCCGGTAAAGGTTCTCCCGAATATTGGGTAGCAGTAGTCAAGCCCGGTCGTATTATGTTCGAAATGAAGGGTGTTGATGAATCTGTTGCACGTGAGGCTATGCGTCTTGCAGCTACCAAACTCCCGATTAAGTGCAAGTTTGTTAAGAAAGAAGATCAGGAGGGTGACGAGCAATGAAAGCAAGTGAAATCAGAGCTATGAAGCCCGAACAATTGGACGCCAAGCTCGTTGAACTTAAGAAAGAGCTTTTCAATCTTCGTTTCCAACAGACCATCAATCAGCTCGACAATCCGAGCAGAATCAGTGCTGTTCGCAAGGACATCGCTCGTATAAAAACCGTACAGCGTGACCTTGAGCTCCATGGTGCTGAAGGTTAAGGGAGGACAAGATTATGGAAAGAAATTTAAGAAAAAATCGTGTTGGTATTGTAGTATCCGATAAGATGGACAAGACAGTTGTTGTCGCCGTCAAGGACAGGGTTAAGCATCCTCTCTATAAGAAGATTGTTAACCGTACAATCAAACTCAAGGCTCACGACGAGAAAAACGAATGTGGCATCGGCGACAAGGTTTCTGTTATGGAAACCCGTCCTCTTTCCAAGGAAAAGAGATGGCGTGTCGTTGAGATTATCGAGAAGGCAAAATAAGGAGGCAATACAATGATTCAACAAGAGAGCTTGCTGAAAGTTGCCGACAATACCGGTGCAAGAGAACTTATGTGCATCCGTGTGCTCGGTGGCTCCGGCAGAAAGTTTGCCAATGTTGGCGACGTTATTGTGGCTTCCGTTAAGAAAGCTGCACCCGGTGGTGTTGTAAAAAAGGGTGATGTAGTCAAGGCTGTTATTGTACGTACAGCTTACGGTCTTCGTCGTGAAGACGGCTCATACATCCGCTTTGATGAAAACGCAGCCGTTATCATCAAGGAAGACAAGACCCCGAGAGGTACTCGTATCTTTGGGCCCGTAGCAAGAGAGCTTCGTGAGAAGGACTATATGAAGATCCTTTCCCTTGCTCCCGAAACGCTGTAAGGAGGACTCAGGATGGCTAAAGTACATGTAAAGACCGGCGATACGGTCATGATTATTAATGGTAAAGACCGCGGCAAAAAAGGTAAGGTTATGCAGGTTGCTCCCAAAGAGGGTAAGCTTATAGTAGAAGGCTGCAACATCGTATCCAAGCACGTAAAGCCCCGTAAAATGGGTGAAGCCGGCGGTATCATAAAGGCTGAATCCGCAATGTATGCTTGTAAAGTTCAGCTTGTATGTCCCAAGTGTGATGAGGCAACGAGAGTTGGTCGCATAATGGACGACAAAAACGGCAAAATGCGTGTCTGCAAGAAGTGCGGCGCAAAGTTTGAATAAGGAGGAGCAGACAAATGGCAAGACTTAAAGAATTGTACAAGACCGATGTTGCTCCCGCCCTTATGAGTAAGTTCGGTTATAAGAGCGTAATGCAGATTCCTAAGATTGATAAGGTAGTTATCAATGTAGGTTGCGGTGAAGCTAAGGAAAATCCGAAGGCTATCGAAGCAGTAAGTGCAGATATCGCTCAGATTACCGGTCAGAAGCCCATAGTTTGCAAGGCAAAGAAGTCTGTTGCTAACTTCAAGCTTCGTGAAGGTATGCCTAACGGCGTAAAAGTCACCCTTCGTGGGAACAGAATGTACGAGTTTATTGATCGTTTTTTCAATATCGCACTTCCCCGTGTTCGTGACTTCAGAGGAATCAATCCCAATTCTTTTGATGGCCGCGGTAATTATTCCGTAGGTGTCAAAGAACAGCTTATTTTCCCCGAGATTGATTATGAAAAGATAGACAAGGTTCGTGGTATGGATATTTGTTTCGTAACCACAGCCGAAACCGACGAGGAAGCTCGTGAACTTCTTAAGCTCATGGGTGCTCCGTTTGCAAGAAACTAAGCAGGAGGTAAAGTAGATATGGCTAAGACTTCAATGAAGGCTAAGCAGGCACGTCCTGCAAAGTATTCCACAAGACAGTATAACAGATGCAAAATCTGCGGCAGACCTCATGCTTATCTTCGCAAGTACGGAGTATGTCGTATTTGCTTCAGAGAATTGGCTCATGCAGGTCAGATTCCCGGAGTAAAGAAAGCAAGCTGGTAAAGGAGAATTACAATGCAGATTACAGATCCTATCGGCGATATGCTTACAAGAATCCGCAATGCGAATTCAGCGAAGCATGAAACCGTTTGTATACCCGCTTCCAACATGAAGAAGGCAATCGCACAGATTCTCGTTGATGAGGGTTTTGTTAAGAACTTTAAGGTTGTTGATGACGGCAAACAGGGTATTATCGAAATTACTCTTAAGTACGGCAGCAATAAATCTCAGGTTCTTATGGGCTTACGCAGAGTTTCTAAACCCGGTCTGCGTATATATGCCAACGTAGAGAATATGCCCAAGGTTATGAAAGGCCTCGGTGTCGCCATACTCTCTACATCCAAGGGTATTATGACTGACAGAGATGCTCGCAAGGCCAACGTTGGCGGCGAAGTGCTCGCATTCGTCTGGTAAGGAGGAAGCATGAATGTCAAGAATTGGTAAACTCCCTATCGTTATTCCGGCAGGTGTTGAAGTAACAGTTGATGGCAGCACCGTTACCGTTAAGGGTGCAAAAGACACACTTTGCCAAACTTTTAATGAAAATATCAATATTGAGATAAATGACGGTCAGATTACCGTTACCCGCCTCAATGATGATAAAGAAAACCGTTCCCTTCACGGTCTTACTCGTTCTCTTATCAATAATATGGTTACCGGTGTTTCTGCCGGTTTCAAGAAAGAGCTCGAAATTAACGGTGTCGGTTATCGTGCCGCTATGGAAGGCAACAGTGTAAACCTTTTAGTCGGTTATTCCTACAATGTTGTTATGACTCCTCCTGCAGGTGTTACCGTAGAAGTTCCAAAACCTCAGAGGATTGTTATTTCCGGTGCCGATAAGCAGGCAGTCGGTCAGTTCGCAGCTGAGGTTCGTCGTGTTCGTCCTCCGGAACCCTATCACGGTAAGGGCATAAAGTACGCTGATGAAGTAATCCGTCGCAAGGATGGCAAGGCTGGTAAGGGCGGCAAGTAAAAGGAGTGAATGAAAAATGGTAAAAAGACATGACAGCAGAAAAGCAAGACAGAAGCGTCAAGTCCGTGTCCGCAGCAAGATAAGCGGTACTCCGGAGCGTCCGAGACTTTCCGTTTTCCGTTCGCTTCAGAACATATATGTTCAGCTTATCGATGACGTAAACGGCGTAACACTTGCTTCTGCTTCAACAGTAGAAAAAGATTTCACCGAATACGGTGGAAATAAGGAAGCCGCCAAGAAAGTTGGTCTTGCAATAGCTGAAAGAGCTAAGGCAAAGGGCATTGAAGAATGTGTCTTCGATCGTGGTGGTAATGTTTATACAGGCAGAGTTCAGGCTCTCGCAGATGGTGCCCGAGAGGGCGGCTTAAAGTTCTAAGGAGGATAAGGAAAAATGGCTAGGTTTGATAAACAAGCTTCTAATGAACCCGAGCTTCTTGAACGAGTTGTCCATATCGGTCGTGTTGCAAAGACCGTTAAGGGTGGCCGCATTACAAAGTTCGCCGCACTCGTAGTGGTTGGCGATCAGAACGGCACAATCGGCTTTGGCTTGGGCAAATCCGGCGAAGTTCCGGATGCTATTCGTAAGGGTATCGATGATGCCAAGAAGAACATGATCAGCGTATCTCTCAAGGGAACAACAATTCCCCATGAGGTTATCGGTAAATTCGGTGCAGGTGAAGTTCTTATGAAGCCCGCAGCAGAAGGTACCGGTGTTATTGCCGGCGGTGCAGTACGTGACGTTCTTGAGGTTGTCGGTGTTAAAGACATCCGTACAAAGGCTCTTCGTTCCAATAACCCCTGCAACGTAGTTCGTGCTACATTAAACGGTCTTATGCAGCTTCAGACAGCTGAACAAGTCGCAGTTCGCAGAGGTAGATCAGTTAAAGAAATTTTAGGTTAAGGAGGCTACAAATGGCAACTATCAAAATCAAACTTGTCAAGAGTTTAATCTGTTCCAAGAAAGATCAGCTTGCTACTGCAACCTCCTTAGGTCTTCGCAGAATCGGTGATGTTTCCGAACAGCCCGACAACGCAGCAACACAGGGCAAGATCAAGAAAATTTCTCATCTTGTCAAGGTTATAGACTGAGAAAGGAAGGGTTATATACATGAAATTACACGAATTATCACCCAATCCCGGCTCCGTTAAAGATGTAAAGCGTGTCGGTAGAGGTACTTCCTCCGGTCATGGAAAAACGTCCGGTAAAGGTCATAAGGGTATGAAGGCAAGAGCCGGTAAAGGTCCTCGTTTAGGCTTTGAAGGCGGTCAGATGCCCATTCAGAGACGTGTTCCCAAGAGAGGTTTCAACAATATTTTCGCTAAGCAAAATGCTATTGTTAACATCGCAGACATCTGTGAGCGTTTCAACGATGGTGATGTAGTTGATGCAGCAGCTCTTATCGCATCCGGCTTAGTCAAGAAAGAACTTGACGGTATCAAAGTTTTAGGTTACGGTGAATGCAGCAAGAAACTTACCGTTAAGGTCAACGCTTTCTCCGCAAGTGCTAAGGAGAAGATTGAAGCAGCCGGCGGTACAGCCGAAACTCTTTAATTCATTACTTGGTATTTTATATAGGAAGGAGCGTGTGACACAGTATGTTAAAAACAATTATCAATGCTTGGAGAATTCCCGATATTCGCAAAAAGATACTCTTCACAGCTTTGATCGTATTCATTTTCAGATTGGGTTCAGCTATTCCGGTACCCTTCTTGGATATTACCGGTGAACTTGTTGACTCAACTGCACAAGGTGGTGCCACCTTCATGAACTACCTCGTCATGATGACGGGTGAAGCGTTCAACTACGGTACCATCTTCGCTATGTCTATCACCCCGTACATTAACGCAAGCATTATTATTCAGCTTCTCACTGTTGCTATCCCTGCTCTTGAAAGACTTTCAAAAGAGGGAGAAGAAGGTCAGAAGAAGATTACTGCTATTACACGTTATTCATCAATCGGTCTTGCCGTTATGCAGAGTATTGCATACTTTGTATATCTTCGTTCGAGAGATTTTATCTCCACTGACATTGAAGGCAATGAATACACCGGATTTTTCCTTTTCTTACAAGCAGCAGTTGTTGTTTGTATCCTTACCGGTGGTACTGCACTTATTGTATGGCTCGGTGAAAGAATTAATGAAAAGGGTATTGGTAACGGTATCTCCATGATACTCTTTGCCGGTATCGTTTCACGTATTCCCACTATGGCAGGTACTCTTTGGCAGTACTTCCAGATGGGTGGCGGATACTATGCTATCGTACCGATTTTTGCAGTTGTCCTCCTTCTTATGATTTCTTATATCGTTTGGATGGATAATGCAGAACACAGAATTCCCGTTCAATACGCAAAGCGTGTTGTCGGTCGTAAGATGTATGGCGGTCAGAACTCACATATTCCGCTTAAGGTTAATATGTCCGGTGTTCTTCCCATTATCTTTGCATCTTCCATTCTCTCTCTTCCTCCGACAATCAATATGTTTGTCAATGCCAAGGAAGGCGACGGATGGTACGATCATTTCTTCAAGTTTTTCAACTCGGATCACTGGCTCTATGCTATTATCTATTTCTTCCTGATTATCTTTTTTGCTTACTTTTACAGTGCAATTCAGTATAATCCGATTGAAATGGCTAACAATATCCGTAATAACTCCGGTGCGATCCCCGGTATTCGTCCGGGTAAACCCACTTCCGATTATATCGCAAAGGTTATGAATAAGATTACACTTTTGGGTGCTCTTCTTATCAGCGTCGTTGCTCTTCTTCCCATCATCTTTTCTCTTATTTGCAATGCTTTTGATCATACGGTTGCAGGTCTTTCATTAGGCGGCACATCAGTAATTATTTTAGTTGGTGTTGCTCTTGAAACTGTACGTCAGCTTGAGAGCCAGATGATGATGCGTCATTACAAGAGCTTCCTTCCTTGATTAAGGAGAAGAATATGAATATAATTTTCTTAGGTGCACCGGGTGCAGGTAAGGGTACTCAGGCTGAAGTAGTTGCTAAAGCCAAGAATATTCCGGCAATTTCTACCGGCAATATCATCCGCGAGGCTCTTGCCAACGGCACCGATATGGGTAAAAAAGCTAAGTCCTATATGGATGCCGGTCAGTTGGTTCCCGATGAAGTGGTTATCGGAATTATCAAGGACAGGCTCGCAGAGCCTGACTGTGCAAACGGTTTTATCCTTGACGGGTTTCCGAGAACAATTCCCCAAGCCGAAGCACTTGATGCTATGGGTGTTGTAATTGATAAGGTTATCGAGATTGATGTATCTGACGAGGATATCGTTAAGCGTATGTCAGGTCGTCGTGTCTGCAGGAAGTGCGGCGTAACTTATCACATAGATTACAAAAAGCCATTGGTTGAAGGAAAGTGCGACACATGCGGAAACGAATTAAGTATTCGTCCCGATGATGCTCCTGAAACAGTTCTTGACAGACTTACCGTCTATCACGAACTGACTAAACCTCTCAGGGGTTACTATGCCGAACAAGGCAAGTTAATCACGATTGAAGGTCAGGATAAAGTCGCAGATACAACAGCTCTTACACTGAAAGCTGTTGAATAACACTTGATTATCGTTGAAGGGATATGTAAGCGTGGTTTTTATCAAATCCGAAAAAGAAATAGAAGGAATCAGAAAGGCATGCCGCATTTCTGCCGGTGCGTTAAAGGCAGCCGGTGAAGCGGTTAAACCCGGTATTTCCACTGCCGAAATTGACAAAATTGCTCATGATTATGTCATCGCTCACGGTGCAGTACCGAATTTCTTGAATTATAATGATTTCCCTGCTTCTGCTTGCATTTCCGTCAACGAAGAAGTAATACACGGCATTCCCTCGAAAGACAAAATTCTTAAAGAGGGCGACATCGTTTCCATCGATATGGGAGCTGCGATTGACGGCTTTCACGGTGATAATGCTGCCACTTTCCCCGTCGGTAAAATTTCCGATGAGGCTATGCGGCTGATAGAAACCACACGAGAATCATTTTATGAAGGAATGAAATACGTGCGGGATGGCAGCAGATTGGGCGATGTAGGTTATCACATTCAAAAGTATTGCGAAGAGAGAGGCTACGGCGTAGTTCGTGAGTTTACCGGACACGGTTGCGGCAAGGCTCTTCATGAGGATCCTTCAATTCCCAACTACGGCAGACCGGGTAAGGGTATGCGACTTATGAAGGGAATGACATTGGCGATTGAGCCGATGATTACCGAAGGCAAACCCGATATTGATATTCTTGATGACTGCTGGACAATCGTCACTCTTGACGGAAAGCTTGCAGCTCATTATGAGCATACAATACTCGTAACCGAAGACGGATATGAGATACTCACGGTTTGCGATGAATGAGATAATGCCGAAAGATGTTGTTTTGTCGGTTTCCGGTCGTGATAAAGGCAGAATATTTGCTGTAATAGATGTTGATGAAAAATATGTCTATATCTGTGACGGCAAGGAAAGACCTCTTTCTCGCCCTAAACGTAAGAACCGTCGTCACGTGTCTCCCACTCGTCACTGTGTGGAGAGCGAGGCTTTCAGAGGGAACAAAGCCCTGAAAAAAGCACTGTCACAAATATCAATCAATTTAGAAGAAAGGAGCAGCGGTACCGATTCATAACGTATCGCGTCAAAATATGGCAAAATCCGATATGATTGAAGTAGAAGGCAAGATTGTAGAAACCTTACCTAATGCGAATTTCAAAGTCGAACTTGAGAATGGTTGTATAATCGATGCCACAATCTCGGGGAAACTTCGTATGAACTATATCCGCATACTCCTCGGCGATAAGGTAAAGGTCGAGCTATCTCCCTATGACCTTACTCGCGGAAGAATAACATGGAGATCTAAATAGGACTCATAACACTTAGGAGGTAACAAATGAAAGTCAGACCTTCTGTCAAAAAGATCTGCCCCAAGTGCAAGATCATTAAGCGTAAGGGTAAAATCATGGTTATCTGTGAAAACCCGAAACACAAACAGCGTCAGGGTTAATCCCTGCAATCTAGTGGAGGTGCATTTGACAAATGGCACGTATTTCCGGTATTGACCTTCCGAGAGATAAGAGAATTGAAATTGCTCTTACATATATCTACGGTGTAGGTCGCAAAACCGCAAATGACATTATCATGGCTACCGGTATAAATCCCGATACGAGAGTTAAGGATTTAACCGAGGACGATGTGTCCAAAATCAATGATTTTATCAACAGTCATCTTGTTGTCGAAGGTGATCTCAAGAGAGAAAAAGCATTCGCAATCAAGACACTTGTTGAAATCGGCAGCTATCGCGGTGTCCGTCATCGTAAAAAGCTCCCCGTACGCGGTCAGCGTTCAAAAACAAACGCTCGTACCGTCAAGGGTGGCAAGAGAATAGCAATTGCCGGCAAGAAGAAATAAGGAGGTAGATTATGGCAAAGGCAGTTAAAAAGAGTGCCAATACTCGTAAGCGTCGTGTATCAAAGAATATCGACAAGGGTCAGGTTCATATTCAGGCCACCTTCAACAACACAATAGTCACTATTACAGACACTCAGGGTAACGCAGTATCGTGGGCATCCGCCGGCGAAATGGGTTTCCGTGGTTCCAGAAAGTCTACTCCGTTCGCAGCTCAGACCGCAGCTGAAACAGCAGCTAAGATTGCTGTTGATCAGGGCATGAAGTCTGTTGATGTATTCGTAAAAGGTCCCGGTCAGGGTCGTGAGAATGCTATCAGAGCTTTACAGGGTGCAGGTCTTACTGTTACAGGTATCAAGGACGTAACTCCTATTCCTCACAATGGTTGCCGTCCGCCTAAGAGAAGACGCGTTTAGTAGGGACAACATTTCGGAGGTGATTTAACACATGGCAAGATATACTGGCGCAGTATGCAAAATGTGCCGTCGTGAAGGCAAAAAGCTCTTTTTAAAGGGTGACAGATGCTACACAAACAAATGTGCTTTAGAGCGTCGTGCTTATTTCCCCGGACAGCATGGACCGACAAGTCGTGTAAAGCTTTCCGGTTATGGTTTGCAGCTTCGTGCTAAGCAGCAGGCAAGACGTTTTTACGGCATCAATGAAAAACAGTTTGAAAAGTATTTCGTAATGGCTGCAAAGAAGACCGGTATTACCGGTGATAATCTTTTAAGAATTTGCGAATCTCGACTTGATAACGTCGTATTTTCAATGGGCTTCGCCTCTTCCAGAGCGGAAGCTCGTCAACTCGTAACACACGGTCACTTCCTCGTAAACGGTAAGAAAGTTGATATTCCTTCATACCTTTGCAAGGCAGGCGATGTTGTTGCAATTAAAAAGGCAAGCTTAGAGAGCGAAAAGTTCAAAGCTATCTTTGAGGCAAAACACAGCATCCCGGCTTGGGTTGAGGTTAATGCTGAAACTGCAGAAGGTAAAATTATCGATTTACCTGAGAGAGATCAGATTAGTGTTCCTGTTGAAGAGCAGCTTATCGTTGAGTATTATTCAAAATAATCAACATTTTGTTAAAGCTGCTTAAAATGACTTTAACAGGGGAAACGCAGTATTGGAGGGTTTTAGACAAATGGTTGGTTTTCAGAAGCCTACAATCGAATGCATAGAAACAGTCCCCGCGAGTAGTAACAGCGCTGTAAGTACAGCGAAGTTCGTACTCAAACCCCTTGAAAGAGGATATGGCACTACTATCGGAAACTCAATGAGACGAGTATTGCTTTCATCCTTAACGGGTTATGCAATTATTTCAGCAAAAATAACCGGTAACAATAAGCTCATTACTCATGAGTTTACCACTATCGAGGGTATACGTGAAGACGTTACTGAAATTATTCTTAACCTCAAGGGTGTAATACTTAAAATGCACCATGACGAACAGAAGAAGCTCTATCTTAGTGTTTCCAACGAAGAAGATGCTCCTCGTGTTGTCACAGCAGCTGATATAGAAAAAGACAGCGACGTTGAGATTCTTAATCCGGATCACAGACTCGCTACTTTAAACAAGGGTGCAAAGCTTGAGCTTGAACTCACTTGTGACGAAGGCAGAGGCTATACGACTGCTGAACGCAATAAGAATGAAAAGGCAATCGGCCCTGATGAAATCGCTGTCGATTCCATCTATACTCCTGTAAACAAGGTTAACTATACCGTAGTACCAACTCGTGTCGGTAATATTACTGACTTCGATGAACTTCAGATTGAAGTTGAAACAAACGGTGTAATTTCCGCACAGGAAGCTCTTGCCGGTGCTGCCAAGATTCTCATCGAGCACCTCACCTCGTTCACTAATCTTTGTGAACAGGCAGGCAGTGTCGAAGTTATGTTTGAAAAGACTGATAACGACGAAGAAAAGAATCTTGAGATGACCGTTGAGGAACTTGACTTATCAGTTCGCTCCTTCAACTGTTTGAAGAGAGCAAATATCCACACTGTCGGCGATTTAATCGTTAAAACTGAAGATGAAATGATGCGTGTACGCAACTTGGGAAGAAAATCTCTCGAAGAAGTTGTCGATAAGCTTGCATCGTTGGGTCTTTCATTAAACAAGGAAGAAGATTAATTGCCAAATACCCTTTGTAAGGAGTTGATTTTACTATGCCGGGTACCAGAAAACTGGGCAGACCGACCGATCACCGCAAAGCAATGATGCGTGGTCAGGTTACATATCTTTTAGAAAACGGTAAAATCGAAACTACCGTAACAAGAGCCAAGGAAGTTAAGGCTATGGCTGAGAAGATGATTACTCTCGGCAAGACTAACGATCTTCATAACAGAAGAAAGGCTCTCGCATACATAACAAAGGAAGATGTTGTAACAAAGTTGTTCAACGAAATCTCCCCCAAGTATGCCGATGTTAAGGGTGGTTATTGCCGTATTATCAAAACAGGTCCACGTCGAGGCGATGCTGCAGAAATGTGCATCCTCGAACTTGTCTGATTTGGTTAGCGAAAAGTCCTCTTTTGTGGGGACTTTTTCTTTTTTGCAATGATATGGAAAAGAGGCAATTTGGTTTTGGAAAAATGTATATTTGATGATTGCAAATAACGAAAGGTCATTATTCTTTATTGCAAATATAATAGTGATTCTCTTGTTAATAATTTGTAAATAATTGAAAAAAAAACAATCGATGCTTGACATTTTTGTAAATTTGCGTTATCATAAACACATCTAAATATCGAAAGATATATTTTGGAGGTTCTATTTATGAAAAAAACTTTCAAGTGCTTAAGTGTATTACTTAGCATTGTCATAGCGTTCTCCTGTGTTACGGTTGCTTTTGCTGCTGACCCGGGCAGAATTGACTATTCAATTACAAGTTCTCAAAATTTTGAGGGTGAAGAATCCGCAACATTGCTTCTTGACTATGTTGATGAACTTCTTGCAGACCTCAATTTTTACTATGCAACTTTTGGTGATCTCTTGGCAAGTTTTAATCTTGACAAGTCTATCATCAATTTAATCCCTTCAGGATTAAAGAAAGAAAAGATTGACCTTCGTTCTATTGATGGAGCACTGGAAACGATTGAAGGACTCTTCGGCAATACAACTATAAAGACTCTTCTTCCCATGCTTGGTGATGCAAAGAACCTTAAGGTTACTTCTCTTAAAGGAGTTCGTCGAGCCGGTGGCGATCTTAATGTTGCTTATGCACTTCTTAATTTCTTGAAGGATAACAGTCCGCTTTTCGAGAAAGTTGTCAAGGGCAATCTTTCTTTAGGCTCCATTGTCAACAATTTCTTTGATGTTAATAATGAAATTAACAAGGCTCTCGGCAAAGTTGTCGGCATGGAAGGCGAAATCAATAACGTTACGGAGTTTTTACAGCAGTTTATCTATGCTGAACTTCTCTATAACGGTATTCGCAGTACGGAAACCGAAACAGATGCTGACGGAAATGTTGTCTACAAGCGTGCCTATGCACCAAAGTATAAGGATTCCGGTTATGCAAATGTTGATGCAGTTCTTACGGAATATGTTGTAAAGATTTTCACAACTGCAAACCATGCAAACAAGGGTAAGCCCTTCCTTGCTTCTCTTAAGCCGGAAGATGCTGCCAAGATTACTACACAATCCACAATTTATGACTTAGTCGGCATTGCTCTTCCTCCCGTTATCTCCGATTATCTTATCGATCTTCTTAACGGCGAACAGGTCAGAAAAGCCATCACCGTTGACCTTGTTGCACAAGGCGGTGATCTTGCTAAACTTATAAATGCAGATTACAATTTCACGGCTGAATCTTTCGTGATTGATACTTCCGAAGGTGCTGACTTGCTTCAGCAACTCAACGCTATTTTCGGCGGTCTTTTCAAGACTCTCTTTACTGATGAAGCATGGGCAAAGGTTGCTTGGGTTGACGGGAACAATGACGTACTTGAAGCAAATCTCTTAAATCTTTGCAAGGTATTTATCGAATACGCTCCCGATACTTTCTTTGGTGCAGACATTACCGCAATCAAGGCACAAGCTAAGCAGGAAGACGTTAAACTTATGGATCTCTTCTATAAGGTTCTTCAGGTTATAGTTAACGCTGCTGCCGGCATGGACTTCACCGGAGCAGATGATTTGCCGTCAACATTCGGTGTGATAGGAATCAATCTTCTCAATATGCTCAGTCCCAACCTTGGCAAAGCTTATGACGCAAAGGTTAAGGATGCTATAGCTAACAAGGCTGACGTTGCAGCATGGGTTGACATTCTTATGAATATGATTGTTGATGCAGCTGTCTATGCAGTTGACCGTTATACTAACTTTGATATGGATCCCGCTGAAGTAGCAGTTAAGAAGGCAGAAGGTTGGGGTTATAACGAATTCCTTGATGAACTTCTTGACTGGGGAATAAACTACATTGGTAAGGGTGTATTCCGTTGCTTCGACAGCGTTGATCCTGCAAATCTTAAGCGTGGCGAATACAATGCTGAATTCAATGCTTGGGATAAGGTCAACCTTCTTGTAAATTCTCTCCTTCCGCTTCAGTTTATCAACGGTTGTGAAACAGAGCAATATGCTTGCGATTTTGAAAAGGTATTCAATGACCTTATCGAAGGTCTTACAACAGGCGACTTTAACAAGGCTTTAGCAGCATTCTATAGGAATGATAAGGAAGGTAATATTCTTAATATGGGTCTTTCCAATGCTGTTCTCGGTTTAGTCGGTCAGATTGTAAATTCCATTATCCCCGGAGTATTTGATGCAAAATATCAGGGTTCAGTTCAGGCTTTCATCGGCACGGATTCTCTTGCAGACCTTGTCAACGGTCTTCTTACAGGTCTTGCAGACAGTGCAGACAAGATGCTTCCCGTTATTGTACCCTTCGTTCTTCAGTTCCTCCCCGAAATCGTCGGCAGAACAAGACTTATGAACTCCTTTGGCAGTGATATTAACGGCGAAGGCATAATAAATATCAAGGCTCAGGTTTATCAGTCACTCGCATCCAATGCAATCGGTATAGCCAAGACAGTAGAAGGTGTAGATTCCGGCGAAGTTGACGATGACGGAAACGCAATTCTTGAATATCCTGCATATACAGGTGCAGTTGAGGGTGTTGAAGCTATCGGTGTTCTCCTCATGAAGACAGCCGAATATAAGGCAAACAACAGAGAACTCACTCTTGAAACAGCAGGCGTAAAGAACCTTGAAAGTGATACTCTTATTACTGACAGTGCCGATATGGAAAAGGGCAACGGATATTACTACTTCAAGGCTCAGATTACAGGCATTAAGAATATTAACTCTGACAAGGATATAGCAGTCAGATCTTACGTAAAACTTGCAGACGGTACGGTTATTTACTCTGATGTTGACTTTATTCTTCTTGATTGCCTTAATTTCTAAATTCTGCTGAAATTAAGCTCCCAATAAGCTCCCGATTCGTCGGGAGTTTTTATGGGAAAGAAATTTATTTCTGGAACAAATTGTCCCTTGCAAAACGGGATGTGATGATGTATAATAAAAAAACATCATTGTTTGGAGAATGCCATGAAGAATATCAAAGTGATAATATCTTTAATATTGATAATTTCAATTATGCTTAATTTTTCTGCTGCTGCATCAAATAGAGAAGATGAAGCAACGGAACCGGACAAACAGTCCATATTGGGAGATGTTGACGGTGACGGTGAGGTTAAAATCACCGATGCAAGATTTGTCTTGCGTTATTCCATCAATTTGCCGACAGCGATTGAACTTGATTTGGTTGCCGCGGATTACAACAGAGACGGAAAAATCAATACTTTAGATGCAAGATATATTATTCGTGCCGCATTGGGGCTTGACCCGTTTGCACCACCCGCTACAACAAAACCGACCGAGATTACTACAATACCGCAGGAAACCACTACTGAAGCAAGACACGCCGGTCCGTATGAATTTAATGAACGAAAATTTGAAACGGGATACCTTGACGGATTTTATGCAAATTCGGCTCGCAATGTGGCATTGTACGACTATGATAATGATAAGATTATTTACAGTCGGAACATGAACACTCATCTTGAGCCTGCAAGTACGACAAAGGTATTGACCGCTTGTTTGGGTTGTGAATATTTGGATTCCGACTATGTTTTAACAGTAGGTCCCGAGCTTAATCTGGTCGAATGGAATACAAGTCGGGCGGGTTTGTATCAAGGGCAGAAGATTAAATTCAAGGAAATACTTAAATGCCTGCTTGCCCCGTCGGGTTGTGATGCAGCTTACGTTATCGCCGACGAGGTCGCAAGACAAGTAAGCAAGGATTATGATATGCCGGCATGGGAAGCGATTGATTATTTCGTCGTGCTGATGAACTGGTATGCAGGTATTCTCGGTATGCATGACTCGAATTTTGCCAATCCCGACGGATTTCCCAACGAGCAACACTATACTACCGCACATGATATGATGATTCTTACTTGTAAGGCATTCCAATTTGATTTAATACGTAATGTTGTAAATCAAGCATATACGACGGCTTATTTTGAAAACGGAGGCACATACTCTTATTACAACACAAACGGCTTGATTCAGCCCGGCAGCGGCTATTATTATCCTTATTGCGTCGGTCTTAAGACCGGTTGGCACAGCGGTGCGGGTTATTGTCTTTTGACAGTTGCACAAAAGACAGAGAACGGCAAGACAAGGACATTTATATGTTCAACATACGGTTGTCATTCTGAAGAAGGCAGATATTCGGATATTATAAATTTTTATAATACCGCATTCTCAAAGGCATTTTCATAAAAGACGGGGAACCGTCTTTTTTTGCAAAAGAATAAAATAATGACGATATGAACTTAAGTTATCCTTAAAATTTAATATCCCAATTATGAAATACAAAATATTTATAAATAAACTGTTAATTGTACTTATTGACAAAAAAAATACTTGCATTTTACAGATAAATGCGTTATAATTACAATGTATAATTAAATCAAACTATAATAAGGGAGATAATTTTATGAAAAAGAAGATTTTAGCTGTTATCTCAATGGTGCTTGCAATCACTATGCTCAGTGCGGTCTTTGTTACTGCGTTTGCAAGTTATTCCGATGAGAATGATTATGGCGAGTATTATTTCTATGTTGGCGATGTCAATATGGACTATATTCTTAATGTTGCTGATGCACGCAGAACACTCCGTGTTGCCATCGGTCTGGATGTATTTGTACCGCAACCAAGTTGGGTTGGCAGCTATGACAGGGTTTTAGGTGATGCAAACTTTGATGGTGTAGTCAAGACAAACGATGCCCGTCTTATTCTTCTTATTGCTTTGCGTATGATGACTGTTACCGAACTTTATGAAATGGTACGTGTCCGTCAGGAGCAGGAAGCACTTAATCGTCCAACAGTAGCCCCTACAACGGAAGCACCTGCTGAAAAAAAGACAATTGATTCCTATTTCCTCAAGGGTAAGGTTGTTACTGCCACAGGGAAACAGAATATCGAAGTTGCATTCAAAGGTGATGATTATTACTTCTATTCCGATACCATTTCCGATACCTATGCAATTATGAAAAAGGGCAACGAAAACTTCATTATCAATCATGATGAGGGTTATTTCTATAAGAGTGGAGGAGCTATTGATTTTGCATCTCAATTTACAAAGGCTCTTCGTGACTTGTACAGTGTTGAACTTCGTGATTTTACCGATTTAAGCGGCGTTGAAACCAAAAAAGATGGCGATATTACCATTGCGGATTTTGGTTCAATGAAATACTATATCAACGCAGAAAACTCTCTTGTTAAGATTGAACAGCTTGTAGCCGGAGTGGTTGTTGTTACTATTGAGATTGAAACTTTTTCCACTGACGAAGCAAGAATCGAAAAGGCATTCGGTGTTATGAAGGGATATGATGAACAGTCTTTACTTGATTTCAGCGAAGCTTTTAATTTTGAAATTTAATTGAGGATTTTTATGTCTACAAAGAAAATATTAGCTTTTATAATTTCTGCAGTTATACTTTTTGCTGCACTTTCCACTCTTTCCATTGCGGCTAATCCCGCGTTTGCCAGAGGTGATGTAAATCGCGATGGCAAAATTAAACCCACCGATGCTCGTTTAGCATTACAAGCTGCCTTAGGATTAGTTGAAATAGATGAGGAGCAAATCCTTCTGGCAGATATGAACGGCGATGGAAAAGTCAAGACCACCGATGCAGTTACTATTCTCAGAATAGCTCTTTCGATGGTTCCGGCTGAGGATTATACATGGCCGGCTGAAACTCCCACCGAGGCACAGACTATCCCCGTAACGGAAGAGCCAACTGAAGTTTTCACGACGGAAGCTCTCACGACTGAGGCTCCGACAGAGCAACCCACCGAAAAGCCCACAGAGGGTGGAGTAAAAGACGGCAAACTTAAGTATTATGAAAAATACTATGTCAAGGGCAAGATGGTCAGTTCTGACGGCTCGGAAAACGATGTTTGTTTTGCTGTGGACGGCAAGGACTATTTTGCACGTTCCAATGTCAACGGCAAGGATGTAGGTTTCATTATCGATAAAGTCCCCTTGGGTCGTGAACTTTATATGATTGATTATACTGCCGACGAGTATTTATATATGAGTAGTTCTACCGTCGGCTTTTTTAAGACGATTGCCGGCAAGGATTTTGATATGGATGCAATGATTGATTCCGCTACAGGTGATATGAATTTAACAATTCCTTATATCGATTCTTATGAAAATATGGCTTTTGATGAGTATGTAACCGTTGACGGTGAAAATTACGGAGTTGTTATAACGACAAACAAAGAAGGTATCGTAACCAAATACTATTTCAAAGAGGGCGATACTGATGTAGCCCTTATTGAATCTCTTTCGGTCGATAAGACAAAAACCGAGAAAATTATTATCGAAGAAGTTTCCGGTGATCCTTCTCCCTATTTCAAGCCTCCGAAAGATATGAAAAAAGTTGAATTAAAACTCTCTTTGGGAAGCATTATGAATCCGGAAGGTCTTAATGACGCTTTGGCATTTATGGAGAGATTTGCTACATAATTATGAAAAATATTGCACGTAAAGTTATGCTTTTACTTGCCGTGACAGTATTGACCTTTGGGCTGTTGCTTTCGGCATCAGCCCTTTCTCTTACCCCGGAGGTTGCACTGGATATTAATAGTAACGGCACAGTAAATATGGTCGATGCACATTTTTTATTGCGTTTTGCACTCGGTCTTGAAAAAATGAACCCGCCTCAAGCAGCCATTGACGCAGGTATTTTGGTGTTCGGTGACGTTAACGGTGATTACAAGGCAGATATTATTGACGCTCGTATATTGCTCAGATATACCTTAGGTTTAACCAAATTCGAGGAAATGACAATACATACCCGTGATAATATCGGCGAACAACCGACAGAACAACCGACAGAACAACCGACAGAAAAACCGATAGAAAAGCCGACAGATGTTCCCGATGAGCCGGAAAATAAAACTTATGGCGATGAGGATTTGCCGAAAAATGTTTTGTTGGATTGCAAGACAGACCACGGATTAGGCAGCACAAAGACACTTATTGTAAAAAAAGCCTATGGTGAGAATATGCCGGCAGGAGTGGTCAATGATATTTCAAACCCGAAATATATCGGTTTTACGGTGGGGACTATTGACTATCTGGCAGGCATTGAAAAAATTTCCGGTAAGGAATACGCTTGCGGTATTTCCGGATTTAAGACCGAAACAGAGAATATTGTTCTGGTTGAAGATGCGTATAAATTACCGTCAAATGAAATATCGGTTGTTCGTGTCCAGTCGACCGGTAAAGCAACGGAAATATTTATAAAAACTAAATGGCAGGTACCGGTACAAATCTCATTGCAACCGCAGGAATATTACACAGGCTCAAACAATCGTCCTTTCCATGTAAAGAGTTTTACGGCAACAGGAATTGATATTAAATTTGCACATACAACTTTAGTCGGCGAAAAGAAATTCCTGCCGTATGAGTCCTATCTTGGCAATATGTCAATGTCGGTTGCGGGAACTGTTGCAACGATGCATCTTGATTTTGACTCTCCCGAAGATTTCAACGGAATGAAGATTGAAATGACTAAAAACGGCTATTTCAAACTGACTTTTAACTATCGCAGTGGTGGTATTGACGGTAAAGTTATCGTACTTGATCCCGGTCACGGCGGTGTCGATCCGGGCGGCGGTGCCGGTGGTGTATATGAAGCTCCGATTAATGCGAAGATAATGGAATTGGTCGGCGAAAAATTGACCGAAGCCGGTGCGGTTGTTGTAAATACCAATCCGAATAATAAAGACGTATCTCTTGATGAACGCAAAATGATAGCGAGAAATGTTGATGCAAATCTCTTTGTATCCCTGCATGGAAATGCGGCGACAAGTACGAATGCGTCGGGTGCTGAATCTTACTACTTCTTCCCGTATTCAAAACAACTTGCAAGCGATATGCAAGCAGCTCTCGTGGCGGCATTAAAGCAGGTATACAGTCCGTTAGAGGCAAACTATGAAAAGGTTGATAGGGGCGAAAGATATTGGGGATTTTCCGTTTGTCGCTTGGAATGTTGTCCGTCGGTTTTGCTTGAATATGAATATCTGACAAATGAACGAGCCAGAGAAATAATGCAACTTCCCGATACTCACGAGAAGATAGCAGATGCTATGGCAAAGGCTATAATCAACTATTTTGACTATGAATAAACACTATAAATCACTTGAACTTGATAAAATATTAACTCGGCTTGCGTCTTTTTGTACAGTCGATGAAGCAAAGGAGGCGGCTCTGAAAATAGAGCCTTCTGTTGAATTGCGGACTGTAAAAATTCTTTTGAAACAGACCGCGGATGTTCATACATTATTGGCACGATATTCCGCTCCTTCTTTCGGCGGAATTAAGAATATCAACAATGCTCTCTCTCGTGCCGAGGCGGGTTCTACGCTTACCACCCGTGAACTTCTTGATGTTGCCGAAAACCTACGGGTAATTCGCTCACTCAATGAGTGGCGTTCAAATATGGAAAATGCCGATACGGCAAGTATCGACTTTCTGTTTAACGCTCTTATACCGAACAGATTTCTGGAAGAGAGTATTTCCGAAGCGATATTAAACGAGGATGAAATATCTGACTCTGCCTCCCCCACACTTCGTGATATTCGTCGAAATATAGCCATGCAAGCCTCGTCAATCAGACAAAAACTTGATAAGATTATTCGCAGTGAATACTATAAAAAATATCTGCAAGATGCTATTGTTACACAAAGAAACGGCAGATTTGTTGTACCCGTAAAGTCCGAACACAGAAGCGTTGTGCCGGGACTTGTCCACGACACTTCATCATCTGGTGCGACCGTTTTTATCGAGCCGATGGCAGTTGTTGAGGCAAATAACGAGATAAAAATATTACAAAACAAAGAGCGTGATGAGATTGAACGCATATTGGCGGCTCTTTCCTATGAGGTCGGATTATGTCGGGAATCGCTTAAAAATGCTTATGACGCGGCGGTTTCACTCAATGTTATTTTTGCAAAAGGGAAAATGGCTTTCGATATGAAAGCATCAATTCCAGAAGTGAATGATGAGGGTATTATTGATATTATAAACGCCCGTCATCCTTTGCTTAATCAGCAGACGGTTGTGCCGACTTCAATAAATTTAGGCAAGGATTTTGATACTTTGGTCATTACCGGTCCGAATACCGGCGGAAAAACCGTTTCTATTAAGACAATCGGACTTTTAACCTTGATGGCGATGTGCGGATTTATGATTCCCGTTTCGCAAGGTTCGGTTATTTCGGTATTTAAAAAGGTATTTGCAGATATTGGTGATGAGCAAAGTATTGAACAGAGTTTGTCTACTTTTTCATCTCATATGACAAATATTGTCGATATTCTCAAAAATGCTGATGAAAAATCGCTTGTATTGATTGACGAACTCGGTGCGGGAACCGATCCCGTCGAGGGTGCGGCACTTGCCATGGCAATACTTGAACAGTTACATATTCAAGGTGCGAAAATTGCTGCAACAACTCACTATGCCGAACTTAAGGCTTATGCACTTAATACTCCCGGAGTTGAAAACGGATGTTGCGAATTTGATATTGCCACTTTAAAACCGACCTACCGTCTTTTAATCGGTATTCCCGGGAAATCTAATGCTTTTGCTATATCAGAGCGTCTTGGTATGGAAAAGGAAGTAGTCAACCGTGCAAGGAGAATGGTTGAGCAGGGCAATGTCCGATTTGAAGAAGTAGTCGACAAATTGGAAGAGCGTCGCAGGGAAATGGAAGACGCTCAAAAGGTTGCAGTTGACGCAAAAAAAGCAGCACTTGAGGACAGAGAAAAAGCAAGACTTCTTCGTCAAACTCAGGAAGAAAAAGTCAATGCTGAGATACAAAAAGCAAGAGATACGGCCGCTAAGATTGTTGAGGAAACAAGACGACAGGCAAATATTCTAATGGACGAAATTTCCGCATTACGCAAGGAAAAGAACGAGTCGAGAGATTTAACGGAACTTGCAAGACGTGCCAAAGCAGCGATGAAGTCGGGGGTCAATAATTTAACCGATGTTTCCGATCCGGTATATAATATTGAAGAGGATGACGATTATGTATTGCCTCGCGAGTTGGAAAAAGGTGATACTGTTTTAATTCGTTCAATCGGTCAGAAAGGCACTGTTCTTTCTCCTGCCGATAATCGCGGACGTGTTGAAGTTCAATCGGGAGCGATGAAAACACGTGTTGATGTTTCCTCCCTTCGCCTGCTTGAAGATGAGAAGAAAACGAAATCAAATGTCCAGATGAAAATGCAAAGGGACAAGAGCGAAGCCCCGAAAGTACAAAAGCGGGAATGTGATATTCGCGGGATGAATGCCGATGAGGGAATATTGGAAGTTGACAGATTTTTAGATGCAATCTTTATGTCAAATCTTGATGAGTTTTCCATTATTCACGGCAAAGGTACGGGTGTTCTTCGTGCCGCGGTGCAGAAATATCTCAAAGGAAATCCGAGAGTTAAATCCTATCGTCTCGGTGTTTACGGCGAGGGTGGTGACGGAATAACCATAGTAACCGTAAAACGAGAAAATTAAACGAGAATGAGAAATTAAATGAATATTTGCAAAAGCGGGTTGCTCCGCTTTTTTATTTAGTGAGACGAATTCTGAGCAAATCAAAATCTGTATTTATTATTTTTTACTGTTTTTTAATTAAATTGTCAATTTTTTGACACAATTCGCACAAATATTAATAAATTGGCTCTTGATTTTTAGCAAAATACATGTTATTATAGTATCATCAATAATTGTAAAATATTGGAGGTTATCATATGAAAGGCAAACGATTGACTGCATTTATAACGACAGTCGCAATCATCGTTACTTCATTTGCTTTTGCGATACCAGCTTTTGCGGTATCCGTGAAACAGGCAAACCAGACCAGCGGTGATTTAACCTTTATTGTACCGGAAGCGATATACTTGGTTCCCAACGGTACATCTTGGAGAGACACGACAAGTGCACCTTTCCAATATTATGTAAACAACACCTCAACGGGAGGAACAACCACAACTCTTGATGATGTGGGTAAGATTTATTTTACCTATCCGAATATTTCGGGTAGTGCAAGCCTGTCTTATACAAATTACGATGCAAACATATCATCAACTTTGTCCGGTTCGGTAACTCTTTCCTCCACGTCAATTTCAAGTGGCGGTTCTGTCAATATCAATGGCGGCAATTCTCCCTCTCTTTCCGCATCAACTACCGGTTATTATATTGAATGGTGTGCAACTTTTACCGACAGTGCCGACGGTCTTGCAAAGAAGGCTTATGCCTATACCTATGTCTACAAGCCCTATACTGTTCCGGTTGGAGCCTCTTCACAGCAGAGTGGTTATAACAAAGGCTTCTGGGCTGCTCATGTGAGTTGGATTTCCGGTATACATTCAATCAGCGAAGGAGAACATAGTGTTGGTGGCAGTGTTGATGAAACAGGTCAGGGTTATGCAAAAATAGGCTCTGATGGAGGTTTGGCTGGCTTCATCAGTACCAAAACTACTCGTTTAATCGGCTCAAGTTCCGGTACGGGAGCAACTCAACCCAAAATACCTCCCGGTTCATGGATTTCTTCAACAGGCGGTGCTTCCTATGACTATGTTATTTATGCTGAATCCGGTAATAATAACGCCTCGTTGGATAATTCGCATGTAAACTATGACCCCAAGTATATGCTCTATGGCGGCACGCCGAACACTGCATCTTCTTTTGATAAAAAGAACTATTCTTACAGCTATTCATATGCAGGTCTTTACCGCCACGCGACAAACGTTGACAATGCCTGTTCATCCGGTAACATTATTGTTGACGTCAGCCGTTACAATGACTTCTCCCAGATTCCGAACTTAAAAATCGGTCATATGGTAACTCAGGATGCTTCTTCCGGAGGGAATTCAGGTAGCTGGTATGTTGCGGATGCAAGTACTAGATTAGATGAATATACAAGTGCTAATTATTATAACAATGATACTAACAGAAATAATGCGTACTACACATATTCCTACATAATTGCATGTCAGGCGACAGGTCCCAACTCAAAGAGTTATGATGAGCTTGAAGGTATCCGTTATGCAGGTTCTTATCCCCACACAATTAACACAAATGAATCAAAGTTAAGAATTCATACGTACTATGGCAATGCAAATAGCAACAAAAACAGACATGCCGACACTCATGTTTTTATTAACCTCAATCCCTCTTACGTAAATAAGGCTGCACTTCGTACCGCTGTTCAAAATGCCACTAAGTTGATGGCAAAAATGGGTATAAACGGTGCCTCTTCAGGCACATTACAGTCCCACTATTTTGACACAACAGCCGGTTATAACTGGACTGCTTTTACAAATGCATATAAGGCAGCAGTTATCGGTCTTACAAAACTTGATGCAACTTGTGATGCCGCAGCCCTTGCAGCAAATCTCAATTCGGCTATTGATAATCTTGCAACAAGATATACAGTCAATCCGCAGGGTGGTGTATTTAACGGCTCATCTTCCGCAACATCAATTTATGTTGATGTCGGAACAAATGCCCCTTCAATCAATACAAGTATTACTGTTATTCCTGCGATTCCCACCAGAACAGGTTATACCTTTATTGGTTGGAGCAAGACTGCTAACGGAACAAGAATTGCAGAGCCGAATACAGCAATCACTTTAGGATATAATGAAACTCTTTATGCACTTTGGAAGCCCACCAGATACGCTGTTTCATTCAATCCTAATCATATTGGACTTCCCGCAAACAGGTTTACACCTACTTTCGTAGATGATACAAAGAGCGGTGTAACTTTCACATATAATCCCGAAACAAATGTTATTACATTAAACGGTACTGCCACAGGAAGCTATGTCTATAATCTTGTTCCCTTCACTTTCCAGCTTGATACGGACTACATAATAACAGCTGAATACGTAGGCGGTACAATCAGTGCCTCCTCTGCCTGTTGTGTTATTGATATTACACAGGCTGATGGTACACAGTATCAGAATCCCAACAGACTGAATATGGATTTTGCAGGTCATTCGACAGCTACAAAAACATTTACCGTTACAAGTTCTCTTCATTCCACTGCTGCAGCGATTAAACTTTGGTTCTGGAAGAGCGGGTCGTTATCTTTTGACAACTATCAATTCAAAGTAACAGTTACTCCGAAATATGCTTATACCGTTCCCGCAAAGACAGCCACCTATTCTCAGGCTCTCGGCACATTGCCTATACCCAAGCGTGACGGATATACATTTGTAGGTTGGTTTGATGCGGCTTCAGGTGGCACTCAGTATACTGCTTCAACGGTATATAACCATGCCAATGACATAACATTATATGCACATTGGGTTCAGAATAATTATACTGTTGCATATGACTTAAATGGCGGTACTTCTGATGCTATCCCCAATTTGAATGCAACATTCAATGTGGATCAAAATTTCCCCACTGACCCCGAAAGAGTACACACAGTTACATTTGATAATGCAGGTACAATCACAACTGCTACTGCAACTTCTGTATTCCAAGGTTGGCTTGATGAAAATCCCGTTGAATATACGTACTTTACTCGCTATCCCTTTGATACTGCTAATTATTCCGAAATTCTCAACCCTGCTTATTATGCAAACAGATACGGAGATTTGTTTAATGCTTTTGCTTATGACAGATATTTACTGACACAGCATTATGTAAGATATACACATTTCGGCAATGAAACCAGAATAGGTACAGGTACAGATTTTCCGAATTATTGGTTAACTTCCAAGACCAATGTATTCAAAAATTTGACAATCCGTCCGAATGAAACGGTTACTCTTAAAGCTAAATGGGCGTTGGCTTCTGTTGCTCTGCCGACGGTTACTCATCCGATTGCTCCTAATGGTTATATTTTCGGCGGTTGGTACAGCGACTCAGCTTGCAACAACTTTGTCGGAAACGCAGGTGATGAGTATACTCCCACTGCCGATACGACACTTTATGCAAAGTGGACTATAAAGACTTATACCGTAAATTATTACGACAATACCGGTCTTATTAAGACTGAAACGGTTAACTGGGGTGCAAACGGTACACCGCCCACTGCCAATGCAAAATATTTTGATGCAAACAATCACTACACTTTCACGGGATGGCCGTCAAACTATATGAATGTTTATGCCGATCAGGAAGTAAATGCCAACTATTCGTCTGCAGCACATACCAAGTTAAGTACGGTTATTGCTGCAACATGTACCGAACCAGGCAATACTCATTGGTACTGTCAGTTCTGTGAATGGACAGATGACGTGGCGATTGATCCTCTTGGTCATGTTCCTGTAGTTGACGCCGCAGTTGCACCTACCTGTACCGCAACCGGTTTAACCGAAGGTTCTCACTGTTCTCGTTGTAGTGCAATACTTGTAGCACAGACAGCAGTAGCAGCCTTAGGTCATAGCTGGTCTGATTATGTTTACAATGATGATGCTTCTTGCTTAAGTGCAGGCACAAAGACAAGAACTTGTACCCGTCAGGGTTGTAGTGCCACTGAGACTGTTACGGATCCGGATCATCCTGCATTGGGACATAGTTTCATAAATTATGTCTATAACAATGACGCATCTTGTACCGCAGGCGGAACAAAGACGGCAAAGTGTGAGCGTTGCACGGTAACAGATACTGTTTCCGACCCCACACATCCGGCAAAAGGACATAACTATGTACATAACGGAACGTGGCAGACAAATCCCACCTGTACAGTAGATGGTATCGGATATTTGGTATGTACAAACTCCGATGATATGGGCAATGCTTGCGGACATACCACAACAGGAACAGTTCCCGGCTCAGCCCTTGGTCATAATCCGGGTACTCCGTTTAATGAAAATGTTATCCCGCCGACATGTACCGAAGATGGTTCACATGACGTAGTCAGAAAATGTACCCGCTGTCAGGTCGAAGTTGAAAGAATAACTGTCGTTGATGAAAAAATTAACCACGCAAACAAGATTTATACCAGTGCATCTCCCGCTACTTGCACAGCAAACGGCAATACTGCATATTACAGCTGCCCCGACTGTTCAAAATACTTCAGCGATGCTGCTTGCACCAACGAAATTGCTTACGGCTCTTGGGTCATTCCCGCAGGACACAGAAATGTAATCCACGTTCCCGCTCAAGACAGTGAAGACTGTACGACGATGGGAAATATCGAATACTGGTTCTGTGATGATTGCGATAAGTATTATAAAACATACGTAAGCGGTCCCGATGCAAACGGTATTTGGGTACTTGAAGATGAATGCACTTTTGAGGAAACTCGTGTTACCGCACACCACTTGGATGTTGCTTTCGTTGCATATAAGGCTCCCACATGTACGGCAACCGGTCTAAAGGCACACTATTTCTGCTCCGCCTGTTCAAATTATGCTTGGGATGAAGACTTTACACAACCAACCACTTTAGCAGGTGTTACCATTGCACAACTCGGACATAGTTTTACAAATTACTTGTCTAATGGCAATGCAACCTGTACCGCTGACGGCACAAAGACAGCTGTTTGCGACCGTGACGGATGTTCGGTAACTGACACTGTAACAGACACAGGCTCAAAATTTCCGCACGTCTTTACAAATTATACTTATAACGATGATGCAACCTGCTTTGAAAACGGCACGGAAACCGCATTTTGTGAATATGGTTGCGGCACTAGTCATACAAGAGAAAAGGCAGGCACGCAACTTTCTCATAATTTCGAAACTTATATCTATAACAATGACCATACCTGTACATCTAACGGTACAGAAACCGCAACATGTACTATTTGTCAAACAACCACCGATACAAGAGAAAAACCCGGTACCATGGCTCATACGGATTTAAACTTTGTTGCTGCCTATGATGCTCAAACCTGTACCGAAGAATCTAATATAGCTCACTATTATTGCGGTGCTTGTCAAAAGTATTATATGGATGAAGCGGCTACAATAAATGTTGCTCGTGCCGATGTTTACAGTGATCCCGAACATCTCGGAATTGTACATCATGAGTATCAAAATTCAACATGTACCGCAGCCGGTAATATTGAATATTGGAGCTGTTCGGTATGTAGTAAGAACTACAGTGATGCTGCTCTAACTACTGAGATTGCTCTTTCTGCAACAGTAATTCCCGCTTCCCATAAAAATATTACTTACCATCCGGCAAATAATCCCACCGACTGTTTCACAGATGGAAACTATCGTTATTGGCAATGCGGTGATTGTCATAAGATTTTCTCAAACTCAGCATGCACAGTTGAAACAACTTGGGACGCAGTTATTATTCCCGCATCTCACTTGGGTATGGTTCATCATGCTCCCACGGTAGGTGCAAACTGTGTGACAGAAGGTACTGTTGAGTATTGGGAATGTACAGTTTGCGATAATTACTATTCAGATGAAAATGGCGATAATGAAATTCTTGATGTCGGTAACGGTATCTTAGGTCCTCACAGCTTCGTTCATCAGGAAGCAGTTGCACCTAATTGTCTTTATGACGGACATCTTGAACACTGGGTATGCTCCGTTTGCGGCATATACTCAAAGGATTCCGGTGGGCATGATCTTTGTGGATGGGAGGCTTTACACCTCGAATCCACCGGCGAACACCATGTTGAGTGGAATATTGTTCATGAAGCCACATGTACGGAGTCTGGTTTCAAAAACGGTTATTGTACCGGTTGTGGAATGTACATAGAACAAAATATCAATCCAAGCGGTCATAAATGGGCTGAATGGTATGTTGTCGAAGTCGTCAATTGTGAAACCGGCGGCACAGAAGCTCGTCAATGTACAAAGTGTAGTGCAATTGAAGAAAGACATGTTGATCCTATTCCGCACTATGATTCCGACGGAGACGGTATTTGTGATGCTTGTCGCACAATCCTTACCTACATCCCGATTGATACTGATGACCCGATAGGAGATTCCCACTTCCGTTGCTCGAAGTGTGATTGGTATGAACAAGGTAAGGATACTCCCGGTTCAGGTTTCTTTATCAAAATCATTCACTTTTTCGTCCACTTCATTGAATACATAATACATAGATTCTAATCTGATAAAAGGTCTTCGCTTTTGCGGAGACCTTTTGATATATACCGTCGATAATATGGCGGTATATTTTTATATCTTAAAAAATACTTTACAAATCATGTAAAATGTAGTATACTTACTATATATTAGTATAATTATAAGGAGAAGTATGTATGAAAGTCGTTTTATTGGCAGGAGGATTTGGAACTCGTATCAGCGAAGAGAGTCACAGAATTCCGAAACCTATGATAGAAATCGGCGGTATGCCTATTTTGTGGCACATCATGAAACAATACAGTGCTCACGGATATAATGATTTTATAATTTGTTGCGGTTATAAACAGCATGTAATTAAAGAATTTTTTGCTGACTATTTTCTTCACAGAAGTGATATCACTTTTGATTTTGCCGACAGCGGAAAGATGATAGTGCATAACGAACACAGCGAACCTTGGAAGGTTACGGTGGTTGACACCGGACTTCATACTATGACGGGCGGAAGAATTAAGAGAGTTCGAGATTATCTCAACAATGAGCCGTTCTTGCTTACCTATGGCGACGGTGTTTCGGATGTTGACATTAACGCAGTTGTTGATTTTCATAAGAAGAACGGCAGGATTGCAACAATTACGGCTATTAAACTTTCGCAGCGTTTCGGTGTTCTTGATATTGATGAAAATAACCAAATTCGTGAATTCAGAGAGAAAAAAGAGATAGATGCAGGTTATATCAACGGTGGTTTTATGGTGCTTGAACAGGGAATTTTTGATTATATCGAGGGAGATGCTACGGTATTTGAAAAATATCCGCTTGAAACCTGTGCTAAACTCGGCGAACTTGACGCATATAAACACAACGGATTTTGGCAGTGCATGGACACCATCCGCGATAAGATGCTTCTTGAAGACCTTTGGGAATCCGAAAAAGCTCCTTGGAAGATCTGGTAATTGAGGATATTATGCTTGACTTAAATTTTTATAAAGATAAACGGGTATTCGTTACCGGTCATACCGGGTTTAAGGGTACTTGGCTTTGCAAAATTCTTGCTATGGCGGGAGCAAAAGTTACGGGATATGCCTTAACCCCACCGACAAATCCGAGCATGTTTGAGATTATTGGTTTGGAGAAGGATATTCACAGTGTCATCGGTGATATTCGTGATTTTGATGCACTTAAAAAGGCTTTTGATGAGGCAAAGCCTGAAATTGTCTTGCATTTAGCCGCACAACCGATTGTTCTTACTTCCTATGAACAGCCGGCATATACCTATGAAACAAATGTTATGGGCACCGTCAATATTTTGGAATGTGTGAGATTATCAAAGACTTGTAAATCATTCTTAAATGTTACTACCGATAAGGTATATAAGAATAATGAATGGTGCTGGGGTTTTCGTGAGAATGAACCGCTTGATGGCTATGACCCTTATTCAAACTCAAAGTCTTGTTCGGAGTTGGTTACGCATTCATACAAGTCCTCTTTCTTCTCTGACGGTCGATGTGCAATTTCAACCGCTCGTGCCGGCAATGTTATCGGTGGCGGTGATTTTGCGGACAACAGAATTATTCCCGACTGTGTCCGTGCCGCAATAAAAAAAGAGGCTATTTCAGTAAGAAATCCCAATAGTGTGAGGCCTTATCAGCATGTTTTAGAGCCGCTTTATGCTTATTTAATGATTGCTCAAAGGCAGTATAAAAATGAAGATATTTCCGGATATTATAATGTCGGACCGAATGAAACCGACTGTCTTACCACCGGTCAACTTGCCACACTTTTCTGCAAGTCTTGGGGTGATGGGCAAAAGTGGGAAGCACAACAAAAAGACGGTCCTCACGAGGCGAATTTCTTAAAATTGGACTGCTCTTTGATTAAGACGACTTTTAATTGGCAACCTCGCTGGAATGCCGAAACTGCCGTAATTCGTACAGTCGAATGGACGAAAGTATATGCCGACAACGGAGATATTATTGGGAAAACCGAAGAACAGATTAAAGAATTTTTCGGTATATAAGTATTTGATTTGTTAGGAGAAATATCTTGAAGACAGAACAACAAGCAAGACAAGAAATTCTTGATTTGGTCGCTCAGTATTGCGACAAATATCATAATATTGACAAACCTTTTGCCGAAGGTGACAGAATTCCCTATGCTTCCCGTGTTTATGACAGCGAAGAAATGGTGAATTTGGTTGATTCTTCCCTTGAATTTTGGCTTACGGCAGGTCGTTATACCGATGAATTTGAAAAACTTTTTGCTAAATATTTAGGTGTTCGCTACTGTGCATTGGTAAATTCAGGCTCAAGTGCAAATCTTCTTGCCTTTATGATGCTAACCTCTCCTCTTTTGGGTGAACGTCAAGTTAAACCCGGTGATGAGGTTATTACAGTTGCCGCGGGTTTCCCGACTACCGTTACGCCCATAATTCAATATGGTGCCGTTCCCGTATTTATTGATGTTACAATTCCGCAGTATAATTTAGATATAAGTCGTCTTGAAGACGCTCTTTCAGATAAGACAAAAGCCGTTATGGCGGCACACACTTTGGGCAATCCCTTTGATTTGAGTGCCGTAAAAGCATTTTGTGAAAAACATAATCTTTGGCTTATTGAAGATAACTGTGATGCCTTAGGCTCGACTTATGAAATTGATGGAGAAAAGAAATTTACCGGTACTATCGGCGATATCGGTACATCAAGTTTCTATCCTCCTCACCACATGACTATGGGTGAGGGCGGTGCTGTTTATACAAACAGTTCTCTTCTTAACAAGATAATGCGTTCAATGCGAGACTGGGGCAGAGATTGTATTTGTGCATCCGGTCAGGATAATTTATGCGGACATCGTTTTGACGGTCAGTATGGGGAACTTCCTTATGGTTATGACCATAAATATGTCTATTCTCATTTTGGCTATAACCTTAAAGCAACCGATATGCAGGCAGCGATAGGTTGTGCACAGATTAAGAAATTTCCAACCTTTGTTGAACGCAGAAAATATAATTTTGCCCGCCTTCGTGCTGCTCTTGAACCGATTGCAGATAAACTTATATTACCGGTTGCTTGTGAAAATTCCGATCCCTCATGGTTTGGTTTTCTGATGACCTGCAAAGAGGGTGTGGAACGCAAAAAAGTTGTTCCCTATATTGAAAAACACGGCGTTCAGACAAGAATGCTTTTCGCAGGCAACCTCACAAAACACCCCTGTTTTGATCAGATGAGAGCAAGCGGAAAAGGTTTCCGTATTGTCGGCGACTTGACCAATACGGACATAATTATGAACGATACATTCTGGGTTGGAGTATATCCCGGAATGACCGATGAAAAAATTGATTATATGACAAAGGTAATTATCGAAGCTGTAAATCAATAGAACATAGTCAAATATATAAATATTTTGATATTATTTAGTGATTATAAATCTTTTTAGGAGGATATTGTGAAAATTAAAGTATCAAACTACATCGCACAATTTTTGGTGGAAAATGGGATTGACACTTGTTTTACCTTGACCGGTGGCGGTGCAATGCACTTAAACGACGGACTAGGACATCAACCCGGACTTCATTGTGTATATAATCATCATGAGCAAGCCTGTGCAATTGCAGCCGAAAGTTATGCTCGAATTAACAATAAAATTGCAGCGGTTTGTGTAACTACCGGTCCCGGCGGAACAAATGCCATTACGGGAGTAGTCGGCGGTTGGCTTGACTCTATCCCGATGCTTATTTTATCTGGACAGGTAAAATATTCCACTACTGCAAAATATATGCGTGAACTTACCGGTTATGAAGTTCGTGCTATGGGCGACCAAGAATTTGAAATTTGCAAGGCTGTCGAATGCATGACCAAGTATTGCGAGATGGTTACTGAGCCTACAAAGATTCGTTATTGTCTTGAAAAGGCTCTTAAACTTGCTCAACAAGGTCGTCCCGGTCCCTGCTGGCTTGACATTCCCCTATCCGTTCAGGGTGCTTATGTTGATACGGATGATTTATACGGCTATGACGGCGAGGGTGATGAAATATTGCCTCCCAAACCCGATAAAAGTCTTTATAAAGATATAGTTGAGCGTATCCGCAATGCCGAAAGACCGGTATTTAATGCCGGAGCAGGTATTCGCTACGCAAAGGCTTATGAGGTATTTCGAAAAGTAATAGAAAAATTGAATATTCCCGTTGTAACCGGCTGGAACAGCATTGATTTGATTGAAGATGAAAATCGTTTATATGTAGGTCGTGCCGGTATTATGGGAGACCGTCCCGGCAATTTTGCAATTCAGAACAGTGATTTTCTTCTTTCCGTCGGCAGTCGTCTGTCCATTCGTCAGGTTGGTTACAACTTTGAATCGTGGGCAAGGGCTGCTTATAAAGTGGTGGTTGATGTTGACGAGGCGGAACTTCACAAACCTACAATCAATCCCGATATGCCCGTCTGGGCTGATGCCAAGGATTTTTTAGAAGGCCTGCTTGAATATATTGAAAATGAAGATAAGGTATTTAAGGGCGAATGGTGGATTGACCGTTGCAACAAGTGGAAAAAGGACTATCCCGTTGTACTTCCGAAACACTATGAACAATGCGAACATGCAAATGTTTATGCCTTTATCAAAGAACTTTCAAAGAGATTAAATGAAAATCAAATTACCGTTGTCGGTAACGGCTCTGCCTGTGTTGTCGGTTCTCACGGTTATGAAATAAAGAAAGGCAGTCGTTTTATTATAAATAGTGCGATTGCATCCATGGGCTATGATTTGCCCGCAGCTATCGGTGCTTACTATGCCGATAAGTCACAGGCGACGATATTGGTAACCGGCGACGGTTCAATTCAGATGAATCTTCAAGAACTTCAGACGATTATTTCCCGTCGTTTGAATATCAAAATATTCATGATAAACAATTTCGGTTATCATTCAATTCGTCAGACACAGAACAATATGTTCGGTCCGCCCTTGGTAGGTATAGGTCCTGAATCTCATGACCTCTCTTTCCCCGATATGAGCAAACTTATTCCCGCTTACGGCTATCCCTATTTCAGATGTGATTGCAATGAGAAATTGGGAGAAACCATCGAGGAAGTTCTTGCGACAAACGGACCTGTGTTTTGCGAGATAGTTGTAAATCCCGAACAACTATTTGAACCTAAATCGGCGACAATGCGTCTTGAAGACGGCTCTTTATTCTCTCCTCCTTTAGAGGATTTAGGTCCTTTCCTTCCCCGCGAAGAGCTTAAAGAACAGATGTATATCCCCTTGATTGAAAGATAAAGTTATGGAAATTAAAACTGCAATAGTTACCGGTGCAACGGGTATGATTGCTCGTGCGTTAATTCGGGTGTTGGTGGCTGACGGTGTGAAAGTTTTTGCACTAAAGCCTCCCACATTTGAACTTAATGATGATGTGTTTAATTCGGAGTTGGTTACGGTTATTGACTCGGATATTCGGGAAACTCTTGATGCTGCCAAAAAGATAAACACCGAATGTGATGCGATATTTCATTTTGCTTGGCTCGGCACTTTCGGCGATACCCGTGATGATGCATATTTGCAAAATGATAATATCAAATATACCATTGACACCTGCAAATTGGGTGTAATGACAGGTTGTAAAGTATTTGTCGGAGCAGGAAGTCAAGCCGAATACGGTACGGTTTCAACTAAACTTACCCCCGATACGCCGACAAACCCGCAGACCGGATATGCAATAGCAAAATTTGCAGCCGGAAAACTCTCAAAACTATTTTGTGATGCAAACAATATGCGTCATTGCTGGACAAGAATTTTGTCAGTTTACGGTGTCGGAATGAACCCTGCAACCCTTTTGCCCTCGGCGATAAACAAGTTTTTATCGGGTGAGCGTGCAACGTTTACAAAAGGCGAACAGGATTGGGATTTTCTTTATTGCGATGACTGTGCGAAAGCCTTTTATGCGATTGCGAAAAACGGCGTTCATGGAAAAACATATCCTATCGGCTCGGGTACAACAAGAAAACTCAGGGAGTTTATCGAGATTACCCGTGATGCGGTCAACCCCGATATTCCGCTTTATTTCGGCGAAGTTCCGTACAACAAAAATCAAGCGATGTACCTTTGCAGTGATAATACCGAAATTTATAACGATACCGGTTTTAAGCCGACAATATCATTTGAGGAAGGAATTAAACTTTTGGTTGAGGATATTATTAACCAAAAGCAACAGGAGATGTTATGAAAAAGATCAGCGTACTGATTCCATGTTATAATGAGGAAGAAAACGTAATACCGATTAGTCAGGCGGTCATTGACGAATTTGAAAAATCATTGCCGAATTATGACTATGAAATAGTGTTTATTGATAACGATTCTCAGGATAATACCCGCGTGCTTATCGAAAGTCTTTGTGCAAATAACCCTAAAATCAAGGCAATATTTAATGCTAAGAATTTCGGGCAGTTTAATTCTCCTTACTACGGATTAACTCAGACTACCGGTGATTGTACAATTCTTCTTTGTGCGGACTTTCAAGATCCCGTTGATATGATTCCGAAACTTGTTTATGAATGGGAGCAGGGACATAAAATAGTCTGTGCCATTAAAACGGCAAGTAAAGAAAATCCCATCATGCGTTTAATGCGTTCGATTTATTATAAAATCATCAAAATGATAAGTGATGTTGAACAGATTGAACATTTTACCGGTTTCGGACTTTATGATGCGGCATTCATTGATGTGCTTCGCAATCTTGACGACTCAAAGCCGTTTTTACGCGGTATAGTCGCAGAATTCGGTTTCAGACGCAAGGATATTGAATATACTCAGGCAAAACGTCGAGCAGGAAAAACTCATAACAATTTCTATTCCCTTTACGATGCGGCAATGCTTTCGTTTACGAGTTACACCAAAATCGGTTTGCGTATTGCTACTTTTTTGGGACTTGGTGTCGGTGCGGTGTCTTGTCTTATCGGTCTGTACTATTTAATTTATAAATTAGTGTATTGGGACAGAGTAACTTTGGGTTTGGCTCCGCTTGTTGTCGGTATTTTCTTTGTCGGAGCAGTCCAACTTTTCTTCTTGGGCTTTATGGGTGAATACATCCTGAATATAAATGCTCGTGTAATGAGGCGACCTTTGGTTGTTGAGGAGCGACGTATAAATTTTGATGAGCCGGAGAAAGATAAGATAGATAAGGATGTTCAGGAGAAGGACGGGCAAGATGAACAAGCAAAATCTCAGGGAGAAAATCTCAAAGGATAGCTTCAAAATCTTTACGGCAGGGCTTATTGCGACTGCCGTTTTGTTGCTTGTATATATTGTAAAAGGCATATGGCCTTTTGGTGAATTTTCCGTAGCGGCTTCCGATATGGTGCACGGATATCTGCCCTGTTATTATCATCTTTATGATTTTTTGCATGGTGAAAAATCATTGTTCTTTGATTTTTATACCGGAACGGGCGTAAATATGATAGGCATTGCGTCCGCCAACGGATTATTATCGCCGACAAATTTATTATTGCTTTTATTTCCACGTGAAAACCTTTTGGATGCGATGGGGATACTTCTCGTTTTCAAAGTGTTTTTATGCGGAGTGTCCGCACAATGGTATTTCGGAAAACGCTTTCCCGATATCGGCTACTTCTGGCAGACCATTTTTGCATTTTTATATTCGCTATCTTCATTTACGCTTTATTATTATTTCCACATAATATGGCTTGATATTATTGCACTTTTTCCGATTGTCGTGTGGGCAGCGGAGAGATTATTTACAAAAAAACAAATGCTCCCGCTTGTTTTATCCTTAACCGCCTGTCTTATCTGCTCGCTTTATATGGGACTTATGGTGGTTATCTGCCTGTTCTTTGTCGGCGGCTTATATGTGATTTTATTTTCGGGGAAAAAAGAAAGAAAATACTCCGTTTGCCGTCTCGGGATTGCAACTGTTTTGTCAATTGTCAATTCGTTGTTTATCAATTACCCCACATTTTTGCAGATGGCGGGTTCATCCCGTTACGGTGAGTCGTCGTTATCCAAAATATTCGGCTCCGGCTTCTCTCTTGACGGAGAAAAGGCAATGTTGTTTTTCGGCTTGCAAATCCCCATATTTTTCATAATCAGCCTGTTTTCTATGTATAAAAAAGCGAAAAAAACAGTTCTTTTCGCCTTGGGTACGGTGATATTTTTATTCACTCCCTTTTTCCTTGAAGGTGCAAATGTCGCTTGGCATTTCGGCTCATATCGTTCATTCCCGATGCGATTTGCTTTTATGACTACCTTCTTTTTCTGCGTTTTGGCTGCTGTTTATATAGAAAAAAAAGGTGCTGATTTTGAAGCAATTGAGAGCAAAAAAAGTAAAAATATTATTGCCGTTGTTGCTGCAATAATTCTCGGCTTGGCATTTGCATATATTGTATTTTTCTCATATAAATCCATAGGTTCGGGGACGACAAATTTTACAAAAAGCACTGAAAAATTGCTTTTGTTGGGCATATCATATCTGATTGGCATCCCGCTTGTTATTGCGGTTATGAACATTAAAAGTAAATTTGTTCGTCGATATGCAATTATTGTGATTTGTATCATGCAAGCCTTCGGTTTTGCAAATCTCAATGTCGGCGAGCATTCTCCTGTCCGAAGTTTCAGAACGGAGCATAACACAACTTATGTAAACCGTGTTTTTGATATTTATAAAGACGAGGCGATTGATCCGTTTAAGCGTGTAAGCAACAGCGATATGTCGCTTAATATCAATTATTCCATGCTGTTAAAACGAGCCGCAATCGGAAATTGGACACACCAAATTCCCGAAAGATTGCAGAAGGCGGTTGAGGCTCTCGGGCATAGCACGACATATACTTTATTGCTTGAAACTGGTGGCACGAAGTTCTCAAAGGCACTTTTAGGTATAAAGAGTGAACTGACTTTAGACGGAGAGAGAAATCTTGAACACACTCTTCCGACGGGTTTTGTTATGGAGGGTGAGTTTGTTGAAGCACCGTCTAAAGTATCTGTCGGTTCTTCGGATATTTTCGCTTATCAGAACGGTATATATTTTGAGCTTTTGGGTGAATGCGATGCAAACGAAAGATTGTTTGAGATAGTGCATTCTCCCGATAGCCATACCAAAAATTCTGCGACATATAATTTCAATTTCGATACCGAAAAAACCTTATATTTAACCGCAGCGACAAATAATAATTCATATTCTGTCTCTGTAAACGGTGAGATTATTCGGGTTCCTACTTATATGAATGAGAACAACTCCGCTTATCCCGTTGAATATCATAACGGTGTTCTGGAACTCGGTACATATAGGGGGGATGTTGAGGTTGTCGTTGAATCATTAAATGGGACAAGTTTCAATCCCGTGACGATTGGCGTTATGGATGATGCAAGACTTTCCGCCCTTTGCAAGAAAATCTATGAAAAGAATAAAAACACAAGTTACGAAGTCGGCAAAAGGGACATGACATTCACAGTAACCGCAAAGAACGGAGACTCTCTTTTTGTTCCGGTGAATTTCGATAAGGGCTGGAGTGTTAAAATAAACGGCAAAGAAGCCGATATTGATATGGTTCTTGATTCATTTATGGCAGTAAAACTTGTTGACGGCGAGAATATTGTCGAGTTTAGTTTTACTCCTGTCGGACTTAAATTTGGTGCTTTGATTAGCATTTCAGGTATTTTATTGACAGCTTTATTTGTGTTCTTAAACCGTAAAAAATTCTTGGAAAAACTGCCCGTATTTATCCCTGCTTTTGTTGATATGATATTCATTTTTGCATATATTATCGCAATTGTCGGAATGTACATAGTCCCTACATTCGTGCTATTGATTAAAAAATAGCTTTTTCAAAGGAGAACGATATGAAAAAATTTATGGACAATGATTTTTTGCTTTCAAGTGATGTTGCAAAAGAGATTTTTGCTTCCTGTAAAGATACGCCTATCTTTGACTGGCATTGTCATTTATCTCCGAAAGAGATTTATGAAAATGAAACTCCTCGTGATATAGCACAACTCTGGCTTGCAGGAGATCATTACAAATGGTCGGCAATGCGTGCAAACGGTATCGAGGAAAAGTATATTACCGGTGATGCTTCACCCTATGAAAAGTTTAAGGCTTGGGCTTCATGTATGCCTTATCTTTTGGGTAATCCGCTTTATCATTGGACACATCTTGAATTGCAGCGTTATTTTAACATATATGAGCCGTTGTCCGAAAAAACCTGCGATATGATATGGGAAAATGCAAACGCACAAATCAAAGCGGGCGGATTTAAGCCTCGTGATTTGATTGAAAAGAGCAATGTTTATTGTGTCTGTACAACCGATGACGCAGCCGACACTCTTGAATATCATGCTCTTATTGCCAAAGACAGGAGTTTTAAGACTAAGGTTATTCCCGCTTTTCGTCCCGACAAAGCACTCGGAATTGAGCTTTCAGGTTATATAGATTGGCTTAAGGCTCTTGAAAAGGTAAGCAACACAAAAATCGACAGTTACACGACATTAAAAGCAGTTTTACTTACCCGTATAGAGTTGTTTGAGAAGATGGGCTGTCGTGCGACCGACCATGCATTTACTCGTGTCCCCTATGCTCGTGCAAGTGAAGATGAACTTAATGCGATATTTGCAAAGAGGGTTGCAGGCGAGACTTTAAGCGAATCTGAAATTGATGCATATAAGACCGAATTGCTGCGTTTCTTCGCAAAAGAATATCATAAGCGTAATTGGGGTATGGAAATTCATATCGGTGCAACAAGGAATAACAATACAAGAATGTTTGAGAAATTGGGCCCCGACACAGGTTTTGATGCCATTGCCGATTATGAAGTTTCCGAAAATCTTACCAAACTTCTGGACAGTATGGACGTTGAAGGTTTCCTTCCGAAAACCGTTCTCTTTACATTAAATCCGAAAGATAACTATGTTTTGTCTTGTATCTGCGGTCGTTTCCAAAATGACGATGCCGTATGCAAAATGCAGTTTGGTTCAGGTTGGTGGTTTAATGACAATTTGGACGGAATGAGAGAACAGTTAAAGGCTTTTGCAAATCTTTCCGCAATCGGTAGATTTGTCGGTATGGTTACCGATTCCCGTTCGTTTTTGTCCTATCCGCGTCACGAATATTTCCGCAGGATATTCTGTGAATTTATGGGTGAATATGTTGATAAGGGTATGTATCCCTATGATATGGAAATTCTGTCAAAAATGGCTCAGGATGTTGCTTTTTATAATGCAAAGAACTATTTTAATGTATAAGTGTTCTTAATTTTATTTGAAAGAAGGTGTGTATATGTCAGAAAAACTGTTTGAGAAATACGCGGCAACAGAGGGAAATGAAAAATATGAAGAACTGATAAAACGACACGACGGTTTGTATTCCCGTCATGATGATGTTCGTTCTCCGTTTGCTCGAGACTATACCCGAATATTGCACAGTACGGCATATCGTCGTTTGAAACATAAAACGCAAGTATTTTATAATGTTGAAAATGATCATATCTGCACCCGCATGGAGCATGTGTCACATGTTGAATCCGTCAGCGGAACAATTGCGAAATATTTGGGGCTAAACGATGAGCTTACTCGTGCCATTTCAACGGCTCACGACTTGGGACACGCACCTTTCGGTCATCAGGGTGAGAAGATATTAACCGAAATATCTGAAGAATATTTGGGTCAACCCTTTTGGCATGAAAAGAACGGTCTGAGATTTGTCGATAAGGTCGAACTATTAGAAGATAATTATAAAGTATCTCGCAATTTGAATTTAACTTATGCCGTTCGTGACGGGATTATTTCTCATTGCGGTGAGGTGGATGAAAACGGCTTAAAACCACGTAATGAACTTATTGATTTGGACGATTTTTCATTCCCCGGTCAGCATATGCCTGCGACATGGGAGGGTTGTGTCGTCAAAATTGCTGACAAAATTGCTTATGTCGGCAGGGACATTGAAGATGCGATTGCACTCGGATTTATTACAAAAAAGGATAAAGATAAACTCGTAAAACTTGCAAAAATCAATGATGAAAAGGTGCTTAATACAACGGTAATAATGCATAATATGGTTATTGACATTTGTAAAACGAGTTGTCCCGAAAAAGGAATATCTTTAAGCGAACCGTTTTTACATCAACTTAACGAAATTAAAGAGTTCAACTATGAATATATATATGCTCATCCGAGATTCTTGCCCTATATGCACTACACTGAACTTGTTTTACATGAACTTTTTAACTGTCTTTTGCAGGGATTTGATAAGGAAAATACGCTTCGGAAAGTCTATGAATTAAGAGATATTTACGGGTCTGTATATGAAATTTTCCTTGAATATCTTGTAAAATATTGTGATGTCGATTTTGTAAATGAATCAGGTTTCGGATATATGATAGGCAATCGGGATAATTATAAAATTTATGGAAATCTGGATGATGAGAAAACCTATATTACTGCGATTATCGACTATATTTCCGGAATGACCGACTCTTTCGCAATTCGCTCTTTTCAGCGACTTTTGACTTATTCTTAAATATTGGGAGATTATTATGGCAGATTTTAAGATTGATTTTAACATAAAAGATAAACATCATGGTGCTGTCCGTTTGGGTTTTGGCGGAGGTAAACACGATAAAATTGCAACGGATTTGACTCAACTTATCGGGAATACCCCAATGCTTAGCATGGAGTGTTTTGTTGCTCGTATGGGTGCAGCCGGTGAAATTGTTGCAAAACTTGAATACTTAAATCCCTTAGGTTCGTCAAAAGACCGTGTTGCATTTAACTTGATAAAGTCAGCAGAGAATGTCGGAAAAATCAGACACGGCGATACAATTATTGAAGCTACAAGCGGAAATACGGGTATCGGACTTGCATATGTCGGCAATCTTTTGGGCTATAAAATAGTCATTGTTATGCCTGATAATGCAAGCACAGAGCGTATAAAAATCATGAACGCTTTAGGTGCCGAAGTTATTTTAACACCGTCTGCCGACGGGATGAGTGGTGCAGTCGAAAAGGCAAAAGCGATTGCTGAAGAACGACAGGGATATTTGGCAGATCAGTTTAATAATCCCGACAATGCGGACGCACACAGAAAAACTACCGCAGTTGAGATATTGAGAGATACTTACGGTTTGTTTGACGGTTTTGTTGCAGGTGTGGGTACAGGAGGAACTCTTTGCGGTACGGCATCGGTATTAAAGGGCTATAATCCGGATGTGAAGATATTTGCCGTTGAACCGACGGAATCTCCCGTATTAAAAGGCTCTCCCGCAGGTGCTCACGGAATTGCAGGTATCGGTGCGAATTTCATCCCCGGAAACTATGACGCAAGCGTAGTTGATGAAGTTCTCGATGTTTCAACCGAACAGGCTGTCAATGCTGCTCGTCTTGTTGCTCAGACAGAAGGGCTTTTAGTCGGAATTTCATCCGGTGCGGCTTTATATGCTGCCGCCCAGATTTTACGCCGACCTTTAATGCACGGCAAGAGATTGGTAGTTATACTTCCCGATTCTGGTGAAAGATATCTGTCCGCAGACCTCTATGAATAAAAAACACGACCGCGAAAGTGGTCGTATTCTTATTGATAGTTATATTTTTACAAGTTCGACTTTTGATATCGGCATTGAAAGGAACATTTCCGCCGAGTGAGCAAATTTTTCAGGAGCATCGGTAACATAATATTTAATTCTGCCGGGGTGGCTCATTCCGTTTCGCAGATTATTGTTATCTAGTAAATCAATAAGCGTATGCGTTGAGGCAAAACCTGATGAAATTAAACGAACATCGGGAAGAAACTCGGCTATTGCGTCACGAATGAGGGGATAATGCGTACATCCCAAAATAAGAGTGTCGATATTTGTATTCTGAAATGACATTAAATATTCCGAAAGCACTTTACGAAGAACGATGTCATCTTTTGACGTTTTTTCGTTTTCTACTAAAGGAGCGAGCAGGGGACAGGCAACTTGAATAACCTTAACATCGGGGTTATATTTTTTAATTATATTCGGATAGGCATTGCTTTCAACTGTTGATGACGTGCCAATGATACCAATCTCATTTGTTTTTGTATATTCCGCGGCTTGTTTGCCCGCAGGCTCAACTACACCGACAATCGGAATATTATAATATTTCTCCATTACGGTTCGGGTTTGGCTGTCAGCTGTATTGCAGGCAATAACAATAGCCTTTACTTCTTTTGACAGAAGAAAGGCAAAATCCGAATGAACAAATGAAGTGAGCATTTCATGGGAACGCCCACCATAGGGAACGCGGGCTGTGTCGCCCAGATAAATAATGTCTTCATTCGGGAGGTTGTCAATAATGCTTTTAACGACAGTCAGTCCGCCAAGCCCCGAATCAAAAACTCCGATAGGTCTATTGTCCATAACCGTTTACCAAATTCTTGAAATGCTCGCCGCGTTCCTCAAAGCAGGAATATTGGTCATAGCTTGAAGTTGTCGGAGAGAGAAGGATGACATCTCCGTCGACGGCAATATTTCTCGCTTCATAAAGAGCCTCATCGAGAGTATTTACAAGTATTCCGCTGCCGTTCGTAAATTCGTCAAATAATCTTTTTCCGCACGCACCGAAGCAAATAACTTTCTTAAGTTTTTTATAATAAGGAAGCATTGGTTCAAAAGAGAGATTTTTTTCAAAACCGCCTGCAAGAAGAATGATGGGTTTATCGAATGCTTTTATTGCGGTAATGACGGCATCAACATTGGTAGCCTTTGAGTCGTTATAATATCTCACTCCGTCAAGTTCACGCACAAATTCAATCCGATGCTCAACACCGCCGAAGTTCTTTACCACGTCAACAATAATGTTTTTATCAATCCCCATTTTCAGTGCAACGGATATGCAGGCAAGAATATTCTGAATATTATGTCTGCCGACAATTTTTATATCTTTTATCGGCATTAAATGTTCGCCGCTTGCGTAAATATTGTCGCTGTCGGCATAAATATCAGCAGTTTTCTCTGTTGAGAAGGTTGAAACATTTGCTTTAATGGTATATTTTTCGATATAGTTTAATAAAGTCGCATCATCAATATTTAAGAAGAAATTGTCATCTTTTTTCATGTTTTCATATATACGACATTTGGATGAAAAATACTCGTCCTCGTCCTTGTGAAAATCAAGATGGTCGGCGGAAAGATTTAAGATTGTTGCAAAATCCGGCTTGAAATTGATTATATCAACCAACTGAAAATTGGAAATTTCGAGGATAATATTGTACCCGTCATTGTTCAATAAATCATTTTCAAGAACGGTATCACATAAAGCCTTGCCGATGTTTCCGCAAAGAACGGTATTTTCAGGATGAGCCGCTTTGATTATTTCATATAAAAGCGTGCAGGATGTTGTCTTTCCGTTTGATCCTGTAATCGCAATAATATTCTGCTTTTTCATTGCAGAATAAGCAAATTCAATTTCGGTTATAACGGGAATATTCCTTTCTTTGAATTGAGCTATAAAAGGTAATTTCCCGTTAATTCCCGGATTTTTAATAACCAAATCAAAATCGTCTGCAAATATTTCGTCCGACTGTTGGCAAACATTTACACCCAAGTTGCGAAGTTCTTCAGTTTCTTCGATTTCTTCAATATTTTTCTTTTCCGTAACAGTAACAGTCGCACCTAATTTATTTGCGAGTTTTGCAGCCGCGACACCGGAGCGAGCCATGCCGATAATGAGGATTTTTTTATCTTTATACATCTTTTTTTGTAATCTCGGTTTTATTTTTATATATTGAATTTGCGGGAATAACTCCTCGCACGCAGGATGTCGGATAAATATTTGAATACCTGCCTATAACCGTACCGGGATTAAGTACTGAATTACAGCCGACTTCAACATGGTCGCCCAAGAATGCACCGACTTTGTAGCGATTTGTCTGTATACATTCACTTGTCGATTTTATAACAACGTTTGTTTTGTCGCTTTTGACATTTGAAGTAATTGCTCCGGCTCCCGTATGTGCATAAGCACCCAAGACGGAATCACCGATATAATTAAAATGCGGGACTTGAACATAGTCAAAAAGTATGCAGTTCTTAAGTTCGCAGGAATTGCCTACAACAGCATTTTTGCCGACTATCACAGAGCCGCGAATAAAGGCACAGTGACGAATTTCTGCATTCTCATCAATAATACAGGGAGCGTCAATGTGAGCGTTTTTCGCGATTTTTGCTGATTTTGCTATCCAGATATTTTCGGATATTTCATAAAACTTTTCGGATGGTAAAGTCTTGCCGAGCTTGATGATAAATTCTTTAATTTCGGAGAGAACTTCCCAAGGGTATTCTTTATTATTAAAAATATCCTCAGCAATCGTGAAATTCAAATCGAATAAATCTTTAATTTTAGGAATCATAAGAATACCTCAAAGTTGCCAAATTTATCGTAAATAAAGCATAGGAGTTTTAATCCACCCAATGAAAGACCGCAAGCGGCACGAGTACGGAATTTAGCTTTCAGGTTAAAAAGCGACAGGAGTTTGTGTCTGTGAATGAGTTTTTCGATATGTTTCATTTCTTCGGGATAGTTTTGGTCGCTTTTACGCAGTTTCATATAAACATAAAAGCAGTTTTCGATAAGTTTGATGCTCATACCTCCGACCAATTCGGGGTGTTTTTCTTTTGCAAAATTGTAGTAATATTCCGATTTTTTTATATAGTCGTAGAATTTAATATAGTCAGTTGTATGAGTAGCACTTGCGGGATGTTGGACATAATAGTAACAGCATTTTTGTGCGTGGGCAATTTTATCTGCTTTTACGAATGCTTCATACACAAATGCAGAGTCTTCACCCATAACAAAATGGGGGACTTTTATGTCTTCAACAAGTTCTCTTTTATAGAGTTTGCAACCGCAAAATCCTGAACATATTCTGCCGTATAAAAGTTCGGAAAGACTTTTCATTCCCGACAGAACAATATAATCTTTTTTCTTGTTTTTGAACAGTTCTTCATGACTGCCGTCCTGAAATTCAAGAAATTGATTGCAGGTGGAAATATCCGCGTTATGTTTTTTTATGCCGTCAAGAAGTGTTTGAAGATAATCTTCGGTTGCATAGTCATCACTGTCAATGAATGTGATGTAGCGACCTGCAGATGCCTTAATTCCGTCATTTCTTGCAGCAACAACTCCGGCATTTTCTTTATGAATGACTATAATGCGTTCGTCTTTTTTTGCATATTCATCACAAATTTTACCGGAACTGTCTGCTGACCCGTCATTTACCAGGATTATTTCGAAATCTGGGAATGTCTGATAAAGCAAAGAATCAATGCACTTTGCCAGGAATTTTTCGACATTATAGACGGGAATAATAACAGAAATTACGGGAGTCATATGACGGCTTCCTCTAATTCAGTAAATTCTTGACACTCAATAGGTTTATTCTTCATTTCATCTTTTTTCTCTGTGTCTTTTGAGAATGTGATTGTTATAATTTGAATTAACATTACTAAGTGCATAAGTTGATAAATGACATAAGAAGTTAATTTATTAAGTGACGGGATATATGCTATCCCAAGGTAAGACTTGTACAACGCCTTGAATAATGCATGATTAAAGTACCAAAGAGTCGGCAGCGGAGACAAAAGTATCGCAAAACAAGCCATATAGAACCAATCTATTTTTGATTTCTCTTTTTCACATACAAAACAAGCGAAAGGAATGATAATAAATGTCATTGCATATGCACTTGATGCTGCGGGGATATTTAGCATGAGATATGTGAGCAGGGATACTTTTTGCCATTCTTTTTTTGCAAAGAAGAATAAACTTAAAGCAATAATTTCAGATGCCCAGAACAAGATTTTTCCTATTTCTCCGCGAAGTTCCTGATTGTCTTTTGTTTTGGTATTCATCGTCATAAATGCAAGGTTTTCGATGCTTACCGAACCGAAATATACCCAGCCGGATTTTCTGTTGAACAGTCTGCCTATAGAATCAATATAACTTTTAAGCACACCTTTTGTTTCCTCTGCTGCTGCAACATTGGTTTGAATATCGGCAGATGATGCGGATGCAGTAAAAATTGCGGGAAGTTCTATGTTTGTAGTCGGATCAAGAATATAAAAATACATAAACGGTACTGCTATAACAATAAAACCGTAAATTATCGTACGAATTGCACCTTTAAAATTCTTATCTTTAAGAAGAAGTAAGCCGAAAATAGCGGGATACAATTTTGTTCCTGCTGCAAAAGCAAGTGAAATATAGGAGAGCTCACGAACATATTTAGATTCATCATTTCGTGCAAAAACGAAGAACATTGTCAGAAGCATTGAGAGAATAACGACATTACCTCGTTCTATGCAGTATACTACAGGATATGAGAATATGCAGCAAAAACATAGAATCGGAGCAAGTTTGCGATTTGATTCACTGACAAATTTTTTGTTGAGCATATTGTACATCCACAACAAGCATATAATACAGAAAATCAAGAAAACAATCATTGTTCTTTGATCGCAGAGCATTCTCCCGATATAGCGATACCAAAGACTAAGCAGGTCTGGGGTAATGATTTTGCTCATAAAGCGGAAGAACAAAAGTGCAACCGGAGGATAGATATTTCCGCTTTGAGTATATGAATAATTCTTTGAGCCGTCATAAATTGATTCGTAGAAGTCTCTGAACGGAGAAGGGGGCTTCCCGTGTCCGTTTAACATGATTGAGATGGCATCACCGTTACTGATGAATCCAAAAATAAGGCATACTGCCATATTGATTACAAAGAATACGATAAAGAATTTTATAAGAAGGTCATTATATTGTTGAGCATTTAATACAGGCTTATTACGTTTTATCATACCGTCACCTCATTTTGCATATTGTCAATGTCATTGATATATGATATTTCATAATATGTATTTTGAGCCGCTTTTTTACAACGGTATACAATAGCAACAATTTCGACAATTACAACGAGTATGAACATAAGCTGGAACAATAGGGAGCCGCAGACTTTGTTGATGCTTGCTTCAAAGGGGAAGCCGTTATGATTAGCCCATACTGTGAGTTTATCAGCATAAAAATACCACCAAACTGGAATGGGAGATAAAATGGTTGCAAAAAGAATGAAGAATATCCAGTCAGATTTTTCTCTGTTTTTTACATCGCAAGCGAATAAAACAAATACAGGAAGGATAAAACTTAATATGCTTTGGTTTGATATGCCGGGGATATTGATAAATAAATATGTCAAAAGGAATACTTTTCTCCAATGGGATTTTGACAAGAAGAATAAAACGATTGCAAGAAATTCACTGCTAAATAATGCAACAGAAGCCATGAACATTTTTTGGTTAATCAGTCTGCGAACTATCGGCATGTAGACAATGTTCGTGATGGAAATGCTGTCGAAATTCAGTCCCTTTGAGCCTACTTTGAAAAGATTGAGAAAAGCAATTAAGCTATTTTTAATGGCAATACCAACATTGTTTGGATTTTCAAAGAGCACGAAGAGCAGGAACGGAACGAGAAGTATGACAATGCAGTATATTATAGTGCGGGAAAATTTGAATTTTGCTCTGTCTTCGCTGATAAGCAAAAGAATGAAAACTATTGGATAAATCTGAAGCCCCACTGCAACGGCAAGAGATAAATAGCTTAGTTCTCGTAATTTTGCATTCTCCGATTTTCTGTAAATTATGAAACAGAGGGAGAATAGAAGTGCAAGAATGGCAATATTACCGGTACATATACAGTGCAGTATAGGGAAGCTTACAACTATTGAAAAGGTGATTAATTTTACGACAGTACGCGATTTAATATGCTTAATCTGTCTTTCAAAAAGACGGGTTAGAAGAATAATCACAACTGAAGCAAAGAAGATATAAATCATCATAGCCCGTTGATCTTTTTGCATAAGATAGCGTCCTGATTCATCAGCATAAACCAATTCGTTGTTAAGGAGCAAGCCATACAGACGATAAAACACAGTTGCGAGTGGAGGATAAATCTTGCTAGCATAGCTGTATATTTTTGCTTGATTATATTCGCGGATATTGTCAAACATATGCATGAAATGTTCTTTGCCGTTTGATATCCCGAAAATGGAAGCGGTTACCGATTCACCTCGGCTCATTATTGCAATACCAATACTTGCAATGAGATTAAACATAAAGAACATAATAAAAGCAAACAGCATTTTATCCTGTTGTTCTTCTTGTATTTTTTGTCTTGATAAAGCACGATGTGGCAGTTTTGTTTTTGTTGAAGACATAAAATAAGTTCCTCCGAATTATTCTATACTTCTCTTCTCTGTTTTCTTTGCTTTCTTATTTCTATAATTTTTTCTGTCAGAGATGAAATTGAAGATATCATAACAGTAAAAAACAGAGTTTGAAATACAATTGCTGCTATGAGTTTTTGGGGGCAAATGTCGATTGTGTTTCCAAACACTTCCGGTAAAAGTTGAATGGATTTCGGATCTAATGTTGTAAATATCGGTATAAATGATGTCAGTATAGACATTAAAAGCAATGAAAACCAATCGGCGGACTTAAACGAACGTTTTTCATAAAGGTAGATAGCAAACGGAATAATGATAAAAGACAGTGCGTATACAGATGAAGCGATGGGAATGTTCAGGATGATATATATCAAAAGGAATACTCTTTTCCACTCTTCCTTTGTGATAAAGAAACCTACCCCTGCAATCACTTCGGATATTATAATTGCCAAGGAACAGATTTTTGGTATATCATATCCCTGAAGTAATTTTTTTATCGGAGCAAGCATGAATATTTGTTGGATTGAAACATATGAATAGTTTGATATTGCTGCTTTGTTCTTGACGGTATTAATAAGATTTTTAATTAACCGTGACACCATGTATGATATGCTTGTGGCATTGTTTTCAAAATATTCATTATTTGACGATGGCGAGGAAAGAATGGCAGTATCCATAGCGTTAATGATGATTATTGGACCGAAGAAACAGATTAAACCGTAGATTATGCAACGAAATGCAGCAAAGAACTTTTTTTCTGCAAGAAGAATTAAACCGAAAATTGCAGGATAGAATTTAAGTCCCGCAGATATGGCAAGTGCAATAAGTGCAAGCTCTCTGATAAATTTGTTGTTTGAGTTTCTGAAAAAAACAAAGAACATTGCTGTAATAACGCAAAAAATGGTAATATTTCCTCTTTCCAAACAGTATACCACCGGATAGGAGAATGCAAGACAGAAAGCACAAAGTTTTGCAAGCAAACACTTTTTTTCTGACTGCATACGGTAATCAAGCATCTTGAATATAAGATACACACAAAGAATCGCAAAGAGCATAAAGATCAGCATAGCGATCGGGTCTATCAGTAGCTCTTTTCTTCCGGAGAAAGATATGTGAACGCTGTTCTGAGACATCATTCCGCCGATAAAACGGAAAAATAGGGCAGCAAGCGGAGGATAAATTGTCCATCGGGTACGGTACATATTGACCTGAGACGAGTCTCTGATAGAGTTCATAAAGTCCATAAATGTATCGGAAAATCTGCCTGTTCCGAAAAATTTTACAGAGAAGGTAACCCCGTTTGTTATCATTGCCATAATAATGGTAAGAACGAAACAAAGTCCGAAAACAATCAGAAATGTAAGCTTCGCGGCATTAGTTTCGTTTTTTAATGCATTTTTCGGAATGGCAAGAAAGTCTTGTTTTTTCATATACTTGCCTCCTTGCTTCTCAGAACATCATCTATATTCTCTGTTTTGTATTCATTTGATTTTGCCACAGCAACGCAGGTTTTTATTTTCTCAACAAAAGACGGTATTGTAAGACTCAACATTAATATGATAAGGATAATAGGATTTAATATGTGATTCAGGTTTAATTCAAAAGAAATAGAGTTTTTATTTGCCCATGAGCTTAAAGAGTCTTGCCAGAAATATAAAATTGTCGGCAATGGTGTAAGAAGCAGAGCAAACAGACCGGTATATATCCAATCGACTTTTGTTCTGTTCTTTTCGTCTGTGATAAAGAGAATGAACGGTAAGATAAAGAATGCAAGCATGGCTTGAGTTGAAAAGCCGGGAGCATTAACAATCAAATATGTAATAAAAAATACTTTTTTCCATGTTGTTTTTGTTGCAAAAATAGCAACTAAAGTAACAAGTTGTGTAGTACAATAAAGTACCGATGCAAAAAGATGCTTGTCTTTGAAAATATTCCTGATTATTGGATAGTATGCAATATTTGCTACGGAAAGAGTGTTGAAATCTAATTTATGTTTAGGGAGAATAAAACTTTTTTTAAGTGCACTAAGTATTGTCGGCAGGAGTTCTGCGGATTCTTTTTTGTCGAAGACCAAAACAATGAGGAAGGGGATAAGGGTGAAAACCATACAGTAAACAAGTGTTTTTATAGTAATCGATTTTGAACGTTTTTTCATTGTAAACGGAAGGAATAAAATCGGGAACAATAAAAAACCTATTGAAACAGCAAGGGAAATAAGGGACAGTTCTCGGATAATTGCATTTTTTGACTCGTATCCTGAGAAGAACAAGAAGACAAATATCAGACCAATAACTGATAAATCGCCTATTGCAACGGCACAGATTAGCGGGTAACTTAATATTAAAGTGTATCCAAATACTTTTCCGACCAATTGTGATTTCATTTTTGCAGTATGTTTGCTTATAATTATGCCGAGGATAACGAAGAATGCAGCAAATATCAATAAATAGTACATATTGATATTCTGATTAAGAATCAGGGTGTGATAATCGTAAGAACCATAAGATGGAGACGAATTTAAGAGGGAGTTGAGGAATAAATAAAATAAACTGAAAAGCGGTGCTTGTGCATATTTTGTCGGAAGAAAGAAAGTTTTATTAGCAGCATTATCCAATCGGTCTAAATGCAAATAGAATCTGAAGTCGTCAAATTCCGTGCCGAAGAAAGAAATGATTGTGGTATTCCCGTCTGAAATTTGTGCGAGAATTATGTCTACTATAATTGCAAGTGAATAAAACAAAACAAATGCGAAAAGCATTTTATCACGTATTGCCATTTGATTTTTCAACAGCGGGGATGAAGATTTCGCATTTAAGTTTTTTGTGTTTTTTGAAAACATTTCGGGACAGACCCCCCCAAAATATATTTTTTATTATTATAACATAATGAGTAAGACTTTGCAAGACTTAATTTGAATGGTCGATGATAAGCTCAAACGGCTCTCTGTCTTGGTAAATGAATTTTGTCTTAAAACCGGCAGCAAGAGCAACTTCTTCTGCCTCTTTTATTCCTGCACCAAGTTCGTGACCGTAGTGAGCATCTGAACCGACGGTAATTTTTTCTCCGCCCAGTTCCTTAAATCTCTTGACTATTTCGAAAGATGGACACATTTCATTTATCGGCGAACGAAGCCCTTTTGTGTTTATTTCAAGAGCCTTATCTTTTTCCGCAAGAAGAGAGAGGATATCATCGATTTTATGGCTTAATACGCTTAAATCAAATCTTTTCTGGCTTCTTTCGAAAAAGTAACGAAGTGGGTAGGTAAGATGAGCAAGCGAATCGAAATTACCCCATTCAATCAGACCGAGAATTTCATCGAAATATTCACTCATCAGAGCTTTTAAGTCGTAACCTTCAAATGTCGGAATAAAATAAAAATCATCCTGACCTCTAAGATTATGAACGGCACCGAGAACAAAGTCATATTGTTGAGCCGCAAGTATTTCTTCGGAAGTTTTTATGTCGTAATGAGCTTCTCCCAACTCTATACCTTTAAGCACTAAAATTTCGCCTTCAAATGCGTTAATCGCTTTAAGAATTGCAAAATAAGACTGACGCACAATCCGGTCATAGTGGTCGCGTTTATATACATCAACCTCACAATGATCGGTAAACGCAATGGCACGAAGACCGGCGGTCATGGCACACTCGCAAAGATACATTGCATTATGCTTCCCATCGGGTGAATTATCTGTATGTGTATGAATATCAACAAAATTCTTAATCATAAATTTTCCTCGATTCGTTTTTTGCCTTTCTGCCAGAAGTTTATACCCATAAATGCGGTAAGGGTGCCGAAAACTGCGATTATACACCAAGAGTACACAGTATTATTCCAGCCGTAATTTTCGGCGATAAGACCGAATATCAGACTTGAAACGGCGGATGCAAGATAGGAACAGGCGTTTAAGAAACCCGTAACCGATGCACTTCTTCCTACTTTTGCAAATTTAAGTGGAATAACGGTCAGTATCATATTATTCACTCCGAGCATGGTTGAGGTTGAAACGGCAACCAGCCCGACGGCACTGAAAATATTATTTTTGCCGATAAGGGCGAGAATGCTTATCGCAGCAAGGCAAATTGTCCACATTATCGCACAGGTTGTAAATTCATTTTCGACTTTATCAAGAATTTTATATGCGACAACCGCACCTAAAAGCTCGACAAGGGGAAGCACCATTGTAAGTGCCGCTGCGGTGGATGAGCCAACCGAAAACATGGTTTTTAAGTATGTCGGTACCCATTGCGTAACCCCGTCTTTTATCATTCCGTTTGCAAAAATATTAAATACCGCAAAAACAAGACCGGTGGTTAATATGCATTTTGCAAGCGACATGGTTTTTGGTTTTTGTGGAGTAGTTGTAGCATTTGCAACGGTTGCGTTTTTACCCGATTGAGTAAAACTATTGATATAATCTCTTAACGTGCCGATTCCGACAAACCATATAAATGCAAACAAAATCAAAATTCCGCCGATAAGCACGAAAGTCAGACGCCAGGAGAGAAAATGAAGCCCGATTGATGAAATTAAATAAGATGCGATTTTCCCCGCCGGTATGGTTGATGGAATGCGTAGTCCCGCAATTTTTTGATAATCTTTTGACAGCCAGATTGCAAAAGCACGAATGACGGGAGACCAGAGCATGGAATTAAATATTCCGTTTGCACACCAAAATATCAGCAACAAAGCGGGTTTACCTGCAAGTCCCATAAGAATATTTGCAATTCCCGCACCGAAAAGCCCCGTGAATATCATAAATTTCGGTGATATTCTGTCGCCCAAAAGTCCGTTAATTAACTGTCCCAATCCGTAGGCACCCAAAAAGACGGTGGATATTGTTCCCGCAAAACTGCTTTCAATCGCCATATCGGACATAATTTCCGACATGCAGGCGGAGTAGTTAAGCCGACCGACATAACTTATAGCGTAACTTATCCAGCAAAGTGCGATGATTTTATTCGCATTGCGTTTTGACTCGTTCATTCTTTTACCAAATTCCCAAACAATACATTCTTAGTTATTATACTACATAATATCAGAAAATTCAAGTATTTTAAGAAATATGTTGACAAAAGAGGAGAAAAATAGTATAATACATAATAGTGAAATATGAGGTGATTTTTTTATGAGCGAAATTTTTAGAGGAGTCGCAACGGCTCTTGTAACCCCGATGAATGAAAACGGCGTTGACTACGAGAATTTCAGGAAATTGATTGAATGGCAGATTGAGCAGGGTATCAATGCCCTTGTTATTGCGGGAACAACCGGTGAAGGCTCTACTCTTACCGACGAAGAACACCGTGAAGTTATGCGTTTTTCCGTTGAGGTCGCAAACAAGCGTGTGCCGATTATTGCAGGCACGGGATCAAACGATACTGCCTATGCCATTTCTTTGTCAAAGTATGCCGAAGAAGTCGGCTCTGATGCACTTTTGCTTGTTACTCCCTATTACAATAAAGCAACTCAAAAGGGTCTTATCGAGTCATTTAAGGCGGTTGCGGATGTCGTGAATATTCCTTGCATTCTATATAATGTTCCTTCCCGCACGGGTTGTAATTTAAGTCCCGCTTCTTGTGCAGTTCTTGCCGAACATCCGAACATTGTTGCAATTAAAGAAGCAAGCAGCAATATTTCTCAGATTGCGGAAATTGCAGCACTTACCAAGGGAAAACTTGATATTTATTCCGGCAACGACGATCAAATTGTTCCTCTTATGTCTTTGGGTGGCAAGGGCGTTATTTCCGTAGTATCGAATATTTTACCGAAAAAGACGGTCGAAATGTGCGACAAGTTCTTTGCCGGTGATTTGGAAGGTGCAAGAGATATACAACTTGACATGCTTCCGCTTATCAACTCTCTTTTCTGTGAAGTCAACCCGATTCCCGTTCGCTCTGCGGTTGCCGCAATGGGCTTTGGTGAAAATTATCTTCGTCTTCCTCTTACTCAGATGGAAAAGGGAAATGAAGAAAAAATGTTCGCACTTATGCGTGAACAGGGACTTGATGTTTAATGATTAACCTGCATTCAAATCTTCGCAATATTGACGGAGTGCTTCATTTCGGCGGACGCAATATGTCGGAAATCGCCGAGAAATACGGCACTCCACTTTATGTAATGGACGAACAGACCATCAGAGCAAATTGCAGGACTTATGTTCGTGCAATGAAAAAATATTTCGGCGAGTCGTCATATCCCTGTTATGCAAGCAAGGCTTGTTGTTTTAAGGATATTTATCGCATAATCGGCAGCGAAGGAATGAGTGCCGATTGTGTTTCTTGCGGTGAAATTTATACCGCAAAATCCGCCGGCTTTGATATGTCAAAAATTCATTTTCATTCAAACAGCAAGAATGATTATGATATTAACTACGCCATTGATGCCGGTGTCGGCTATTTCGTGGTTGATAATCTCGAAGAACTTTTCGCTCTTAATGATATTGCCGGCAAGAGAAATATCAGACAAAAAATATTGCTCCGACTTACTCCCGGAATTGACACCCACACTTACGAAGCGGTCAGGACAGGCAATGTCGATTCAAAATTCGGTTTTCCGATAGAAACCGGTGCTGCTCAAAAAGCGGTCAAAAAGGCTTTGGCTTGCGAAAATATCGAACTAAAAGGCTATCATTGTCATATCGGCAGTCAACTTTTTGATTCCGATGTGTTCATCCGTGCTGCGGATATTATGATTGAATTTACCTGCAAAATGCGTGATAAATTCAATTATATCGCTGAGGAAATCGACTTGGGCGGCGGTTACGGTGTTCGCTACCACGAGAGCGATCCGATTATTGATATTGAAAACAATATCCGTTTAGTTGCCGATCGTTTTCATAAGAAATGCAGGACGATGAATATAACACCTCCCGCAGTGATTTTAGAGCCCGGTCGCTCGATTGTTGCCGATGCGGGTATAACACTCTATACCGTCGGAAATGTAAAGCGTATTGAAGGATATAAAAATTATGTCGCTGTTGACGGTGGTATGGGAGATAATCCGAGAAATCTTTTCTACGGCTCAACCTATTCCGTTTTGTCCGTTGAAAATCTCAATAAACCCGCCACTTTTTTATGTGATTTGGTAGGTCGTTTCTGCGAAAGCGGGGATGTAGTAACTCCGAATATTTCCTTGCCCGAAGACGTAAAACGCGGTGATAAAGTCGCTGTTTTAACCACCGGTGCATACAATTTCTCCATGTCGTCAAACTATAATCGTTACCCTCGCCCCGCAGTAATAATGATTGACGGCGATACCGACAGAATTTCCGTCAGACAAGAAACGATTGAGGATATTATTTCGAGGGATAATTAAGAATAGTTTTTCATGTTGCACGAAAATCAAGCAAGTTGAAAATAATGAAAATAACTATTGACAAAATATGAATTATTTGTTAAAATAAGAAAAAGGCTTGACAAGGAAAAAACAATGAAATACAATTCTTTGACAGACAGACAGACAGACAGACAGACAGACAGACAGACAGATAATTCTGCCTTTTAGTTTTGTTTTGATTTAATTTAACCGCAGGAGCAGTCTGCGGTTTTTTCTTTTTAGGTTGGGATTATTAGGAAATTATGCTGTTTATTTAGGTTAGGAGGACATTAAGAGGATATTGTTAAGAAAAATATGATATCTAAAAATTTAATTTATGTATTAGAAAAAATAATTATAAGAGGAGATGTCATTATGAAAAAGACATTAACAGTTTTGTTGGTGCTTGCAATGTTAATCACTGCAACACCATTTGCTCTTACCGCTACTGCTGAAACTGAGGGTTATTTAACCTATGAAGTGTCATTTAGTGGAGCTACAATAACCCGTTGCAATAAAGCTATCGGTGGTAAGTTTGAAATTCCCTCAAATTTTGGAATTTATCGGGTAACTAAAATTGGGGAAGCGGCGTTTGCCGGTTGTACAGGGTTGACTGAAGTCATAATTCCCAATTCTGTTATATCTATTAGTTCAGGAGCATTTGATGGATGTGTTGGACTTGAATCTATTAAGGTGAAGGAATATAATATCAAGTATTTTTCATCGAATAATTGTGTCATCGAAAGACTAACAAACAGATTGATACTTGGATGCCAAAAAAGTATTATTCCGAATTCCGTAAGAGAAATTGGTGATTATGCTTTTTCTGGTTGTACAGATCTGACCAAAATTAAAATTCCGAATTCTGTGAAGAAAATCGGTAATTATGCTTTTTTCGGTTGTACAGATCTGACCAAAATTGAAATCCCGAATTCTGTGAACAAAATCGGTGATTATGCTTTTTCCGGTTGTACAGATCTGACCGAAATTATAATTCCAAAGTCCGTAGAAGAAATTGGTGTTTCTGCATTTTCTGATTGTACAAGCTTAAAGAAAATTATGCTATCAGCTTCGGTTGCAACCATTGAATGGGCTACATTTAAGGGTTGTGTGGGGCTTGAATCTATTGTGGTTGACGAAAATAATACAAAATATTATTCTTCCGGAAATTGTTTAATTAAAAAGGATACAAATACGCTGATACTTGGATGTAAAAAAAGCATTATTCCGAATTCTGTAAAGACAATTGGCGAGAATGCTTTCAGAGGTTGCACAGGACTGACCGAGATAACAATACCGGATTCTGTAATATCTATTAAAAATTATGCTTTCGCAGAGTGCACTGGATTGCTCAAAACCACGCTCTCGAATTCTTTAAATACAATTGGCGAGAATGCTTTCAGAGGTTGTAC
>DUNU01000015.1 GCA_012839185.1 Clostridiales bacterium
ATATCAGAGGTCAGAAGTCAATTAACTTGATTTCTGATTTCTGCTAAAAAATGCCTCCTTAGCTCAGTGGTAGAGCATGCGGCTGTTAACCGCAGGGTCGTTGGTTCAAGCCCAACAGGGGGCGCCAAAGCTCTTGTTTTATCAGGAGCTTTTTTATGTTTATAAAAGAGAATAAACATAAAAAAAGGTTATAAGCATATTAAATTAACACTTGTATATACTCCGTAAATGATGTATAATACAAAAAAGCAGAAATTTGAGGTGAATGACAATGAGAACATTCGGAACATATTTTCAAAATGATAAAGAATTGCCAATAAAATATGGTGAGGTAAATTTAATAAATCCCGAAAGACAGCGACTTCGCGGTGAACCGATGTATAAAGGCATAGAGACTTTTCCCGTTTTTCAAGGCTTTTGCGGAACGGATTATGAACTGATGAAAATGGGACGTGACGGGAAACTTTTGCCCAAATTCCCCGAAGGTGAGAACAGACTTATTAACGGTCATGAGGGTGTTGTTTGGGTGCCGTCCGAAAACAGGTTTGCAATTGTCTTAATTCGAGGCGGCGACAGTTACGACCCGACAAGATATACTGAAGATGAGACATATTTTGAATATGGTTGTGACGGTGCTGACGGTCTGTTTTGTGATAAGAACTATTTTAATCCCGATATGCTTTTGCATTTGCCTGAAAAATATAATAATCTGAACAAACTTCCGCTATCGGTTGCTAAAAGATTATCTTTTGCCGATCCTTATGCCTGTGCGATATTCCAACTTGAACGTATGGAAGATTTGGGTGAAGCACAGAATTTCAGGGTTGAGATGGCAAAATATAAATGTTCCGAACAGGAAGCAAGAGCAAAGGCGAAGGAGAATACATTTGCCAGGACTGTTATTTTCGGTTTAGGAATGACCGGTTTATTCATTGCTGATCAGATAAAAAGACATCATCCCGATGCAGATATTCTTTTTGTCGGCAGAAGTGACGAAAACAGCAAAAAAGTTGTATTCTCAAAAGAGATTGTCGGTGCAAAATATCTTTGTAACGCAGAATTAAATGAAAAAGAAACCGCTGAAAAGATTATTGAACTTCTTGACGGCAGAGCAACGATGTTTATAGGAACAAGCGGCTCAAATGTTGAGCATAAAGTTGCGTTTGAACATAAGGTATTAGGCTGCAATGGAGTGTATAACAGCTTTTCTTTAGGTCCTGTTGTGTCGTATGACACAATGCCTTTCGGTTTTGAAAATCATCTAATTTTTGCCTCGATAAACTTCCGTCAGGAACACATGGAAAAGGCAATTAATGTGCTTGTTGACAGCCGATATGATGAGGTTGTTGAACTTATTGATAAGGATGAGTTTACAGCAAATCCGCTTAATGCCTATGAAAATAAGATTTTCTGCAAGGGTGCTCCGCTAAAAACCGGAGTGATTTGGAACAAAGAATATATTGACGAGGATAATTAAATTGAAAGCAATAGTTATATCAAATCCGAATGAGATTGAAATAAGAGATATTCCGATGCCCGAAGTTAAAGAGGGCGAGGCACTTCTTCGAGTAAAATATGTCGGAATATGCGGTGCGGATGTCGCATCATTTGCCGGAAATCAGCCTTTTACAACATATCCGCGAATTCCCGGTCATGAATTTTCCGCCGAGATTGTATCAATTCCCGAAAATGAGAAAGGATTGAAAGCAGGCGATATTGTAACCTGTAATCCTTATTTTAATTGCGGTACTTGTTATTCCTGCGAACGCGGTTTTGTTAATTGCTGTACCGACAATCAGACCATGGGGGTTCAGCGTAACGGTGCGTTTTGTGAATATATTTCAACGCCTGTTGAGAGAATATATGACGGCAAGGGACTTTCCGCGAAAGAACTTGCCTTGATTGAACCGTTTTCGATTTCACAACACGCAGTTTCTCGTGCTGAAATCAAGAAAACGGACAATGTTCTTGTTATCGGAGCAGGTCCGATAGGACTGTTCGCTTTGCTTGCCGCCAAGCAAAAATGCAACAAAATCGTTGTTGCCGATATTCTCGACAATCGTCTTGCTTTGGCAAAAGAATACGGTGCAGACGCTGTTGTAAACAGCAAGAATACGTCGCTTGAAGATTTTACGAAAGAGTTTACAGACGGTAACGGCTTTGATGTATGTATTGAGGCTTGCGGTGCTCCCGAAACCTTTTTGGGTTGTATTGACAACGCTGCATTTGCGGGGAATATTATTCTTATCGGTAACGGAAAACGTGAAACAACTTTTCTCCATTCCGTCATATTAAAGAAAGAGTTAAATATTTTCGGCAGTCGCAACGCATTGAAAGATGATTTTATAAACAATATTGAATTGGTTGCATCCAAGAAAGCGGATGTAATGAAAATGGTCAGCGGTGTTTACGACATGGACAAGGCTCTTGATGCTTTTAAGGCACTATCAAATAATGACGGCACTTTGGCGAAATTGCTTATTAAGATAGGTGATTAGGATGAAAGAAACTATAATTCAATTCGGTGAGGGCAATTTTCTTCGTGGTTTTTTCGATTATTTCCTTGATGTAATGAATAAAAAAGGTTTGCATGACGGCAAAGCAGTCGTAATTCAGCCGATACCTGAGGGGAAATGTGCCGCACTCAACGCACAAAATTCAAAATATAATCTCTATCTTCGAGGAATTGAAAACGGAGAAATAAAACAAGAACACAGACTTATTGAATCAATTTCAAGATGTATCAATCCTTATGTCGATTTTGATGAGTATTTGGCTCTTGCCGACAATCCCGATTTTCGATTTGTTGTATCCAACACCACCGAAGCGGGTATTGCTTTTGATGAGGCTTGCAAGTTTGACGATAAGCCGTGTCAGTCATTTCCGGGAAAACTGACTCAACTTTTTTATCGCAGATTTAAGAATAATCTTGCGGGCTTTGTGTGTTTGGCTTGTGAACTTATTGACAATAACGGTGATGAACTTAAAAACTGTGTGCTTAAATATGCAAAATTGTGGGGACTTGGAGACGATTTCATTGCTTGGATTGAAAATGAAAATGTTTTTGTAAACACTTTGGTTGATCGCATTGTTACGGGTTATCCCAACGATGAAACAGTAGAAAAACATCCCGATGACAAGTTTCTTGATACTGCCGAGATATTTCATTTATGGGTTATTGAGGGTGATTTTGAGGATGAATTGCCGCTTAAAAAGGCGGGATTTAATGTAATGTGGACAAACGACGCAAAGCCTTATAAGAAAATCAAAGTGCGAATTCTTAACGGTGCTCATACTTCACTTGTTGCCGCATGCTTGCTTTTGGGAATTGAAACTGTCGGCGAGGCGATGGAAAACGAGTTGACATTTAAGTTTTTGAGTAAGGCGATGAATGAAGAAATACTGCCTGCAATCGGCAAGAATGATAACAGCATTTCATTTGCAAACAGCGTTTTTGACAGGTTCAAAAATCCTTATATCAAGCATAAATGGCGTTCTATCGCATTAAATTCAATCAGTAAGTTTTCTGTTCGGGTGCTTCCGACCATTCTTGAATATAAAGAAATCAACAAAGTTTATCCGAAATATCTTACTCTATCCTTGGCATATTTACTCTATTTTTATAAAAACGATATACCCGAAGACTCTGCGCAAGTTATTGAATATATCAGGAATAACAAAATTCAAGATATTCTCAAAAATGAAGAATTATGGCAGGCGGATATTTCCGATATGACAAATATTGTAAACGAATATTATAACAAAATCAATGACTTGGGTGTTGAGGAAACAATGAAATGGATATTGTCAGAATAAATGAAAAAGATAATGTCGGTGTAAACTTAAATACCGGTCATAAAGTCGCATTGCGTGATATTCAAAAAGGCGAGGACGTTATCAAATACGGCTACCCGATTGGTGTTGCTACCGAAGATATAAAAATCGATGACAGCGTTCATTCCCACAATATGAAAACTAAATTGGGGGATATTTTATCTTATGAATATCAGCCGAATTTCACCCCGCTTGTCCCGAAGGAGCCGTTTTATATCAATGCTTTTGTTCGTGAAAACGGCGACATCGGTATACGTAACGATATTTGGATAATTCCGACTGTCGGTTGTGTCAATTCCGTTGCCAAAACTTTGTCCGAAAAGACGGGTGCAATCGCCTTTTCTCATCCTTACGGTTGCAGTCAACTTGGGGATGATATGACCGTTACACAACTTATATTAAGAGGTCTTATCAGCCATCCGAACAAAGGCGGAGTTCTTGTTTTGGGCTTGGGCTGTGAGAACAACAACATTCCCGAAATGAAAAAAATTCTCGGTATCGTCAATGAAAATAGAGTGAAATTCCTGTCTGTTCAGGACTGTAAAGACGAATTTGCGGAAGGAATCAGGCTTATTGATGAATTAAAGGAATATTCCGCGAAAGACATCAGACAGAGTGTTCCCGTATCAAGATTAAAAATCGGATTGAAATGCGGTGGCTCGGACGGGTATTCCGGAATAACGGCAAACGCAGTATGCGGAAAAGTAACAGATGAGATATGTGCAATGGGCGGCACTTGTGTTTTGACCGAAGTTCCCGAAATGTTTGGAGCAGAAACTGTTTTGTTTGACAGATGTATAAATAAAGAAGTCTTTCATAAAAGCGTAAAACTTATCAATGACTTTAAGCAATATTTCAAAAATCACAACCAGCCGGTATCTGAAAATCCCTCTCCGGGCAATAAAGAAGGCGGAATAACTACATTAGAAGAAAAATCGTTGGGCTGTGTGCAAAAAGGCGGAACCGCTCCGGTTGTTGATGTTCTTGACTACGGCGATATTGCGACAAAACAAGGTCTAAACATCCTTAACGGACCCGGAAATGATATTGTATCAATAACAAATCTGACAGCGGCAGGTTGTCATTTGATTTTGTTCACAACAGGCAGAGGAACCCCCTTGGGAGCACCTGTGCCTACAATAAAAATCGCGTCAAATGATGAAATTGCAAACAAAAAGTCCCATTGGACAGATTTTTCCGCATTCGGTCTTGATAAGAACAAAAAAGCGACAGAACTGCTTGATTTAATTAAGAAAGTTTGCGATGGGGAAGAAACAAAAAATGAAATTTTGGGCAATCGCGAAATTGCCATATTCAAGGACGGAGTTACATTATGATAATTGATGCCCATGCTCATTTATGGAAAAAACAAAACGGTATAGTCAACGGCAAAAAAGTATATGACATCGGCGGCGGCAAGAGTAATTTCGGTGGAGAAATACGTCAGATGATGCCTCCTTACATGACCGACGGAGAAAACACGGTTGAGCGATTTCTTGCAAATATGGACTATGCCGGTGTGTCGGGAGCAGTCATTACTCAGGAATATATCGACGGAAATCAGGATGAATATTTGAAAACCGTCAAATGCAACAGAATAAAAATCTGTGCTTTGTACGAAGAAAAACCGCTTGTTGATATTACAGATTATGACGGAATAAAAATCTGTGCTTCCCGTCTTCTTGATAAAAATCTGTTAAATCATATTGAGCCGTTTGATATTGCTGACAAAAACGGAAAATTTATATCTATTGACTTGGCAGACGGGGACAAACAGACCGATATGATGCGTGAAATAGTAAAATTGTTTCCGAATTTGAAAATAGCGATAGGACATTTCGGTATGGTTACCCGTCCAAATTGGCAGGAACAGATTAAACTTGCCGAAAATAAGAACGTTTTTATCGAAAGCGGAGGAATAACTTGGCTTTTTAATGATGAGTTTTATCCCTATTCCTCTGCCATTAAGGCAATCAACGAAGCAGCAGATTTGGTGGGTTTTGAAAAATTGATGTGGGGAAGTGATTATCCTCGCACAATGACGGCGATTACATATAAAATGAGCCTTGATTTTATTGAGAAAACAACGGAAATATCAGATGAAAACAAGCGTCTTGTGCTTGGTGAAAATGCAAGACATTTTTATAATTTCGGTAAACTTATCGTTCCTGAAAAAGTTAAAAATATGGTAGAATGATAAAATATGACATAATAAGAAGCAATCGAAAAACCATAGCGATTGAAGTAAGTCCAAAGGGTGTAATCGTCCGAGCACCAAATCGAGCAACAAAAAGGGAGATTGAGGCATTTGTCCGAGAGAAAGATGAATGGATAAATAAGCACATTCAACGCATTGAAAAACTAAAAGAACAATCTGAGAATTTGCCGAAATTAACAGCGGAAGAAATCAAGGAACTTGCGGAAAAGGCACGAACAGTCATACCGCCAAAGGTTGAATATTATGCTAAAATCTTGAAAGTTACATACGGAAAAATTACAATCCGCAATCAGAAAACTCGATGGGGAAGTTGTTCAAGTGCAGGCAATCTTAATTTTAATTGTTTGCTGATGAAATTTCCGGATGAAATTATTGACTATGTTGTCGTACACGAACTTTGCCACAGAAAATATATGAATCATTCAAAAGAATTTTATGCTCAGATAGAACAAATTTTGTCCGATTATAAAGCATATCAGAAATATCTGAAAGAACAACGGACCATATTTCTGCAGACATAATAATATTAAATCATAACTTATAAAGAGAGTAAGAAATGACAACAAAAGAATATTTGAAAAGAATTGATGAAGTGAACGAAAAAGGGCGATTTAAGCCGAATTGGCAGTCCCTTTCTCGACATAAAGTACCCGAATGGTATATGCACGATAAACTCGGTGTTTTTATCCATTGGGGAATATACTCCGTCCCTGCATTTGGAAATGAGTGGTATTCACGCGGAATGTATGACAAAAATGTCCGTGAATTTGAACATCATAGAAAGACTTACGGCGAACAAAAGGATTTCGGATATAAAGACTTTATTCCGATGTTCAAAGCCGAGAAATTTGATGCTGAAAAATGGGTTTCACTTTTCAAAAAAGCGGGTATGAAATATGTTATGCCCGTTGCTGAACATCACGACGGTTTTGCTATGTATGATACCGAATTTAATCGCTGGAATGCTGCAAAAATGGGGCCTTGCCGTGATGTTGTCGGCGAATTAAAGGCTGAATGTGAAAGACAGGGGCTAAAGTTTTGTGCTTCAACTCACAGAGCCGAACATTACTTTTTCATGAATCCCGGCAGACTTTGCGACAGTGATATAAATGACGACGAATATGCTGATTTCTATGGTCCTGCCATTTATTGTGATGAATTTGACCCGTCAAAAGCATTTATTACTGCTGCCGATACTTATGGCTTTGGAGCAAGTGTGGATTGGCTTGAGGATTGGCTTGTACGCACTTGCGAACTGATTGATAAATATCAACCGTCTGTTCTATATTTTGACTGGTGGATTCATAATTACACATTCAAACCATATCTTAAAAAACTTGCCGCATATTACTATAACCGTGCAGACGAATGGGGCAAGGAAGTAACGATAAATTATAAGCATGAGGCTTTTCCGCCCAATGTCGCAACTTTTGATGTAGAACGTGGTGCATTGACAGATATTTCACCGATTTATTGGCAGACGGATACGGCAATCGGCAAACATTCTTGGGGATACAGAGCAGATAATGAATATAAGTCATCAAGACAGGTTATCTGTGATTTGATTGATATTGTGTCGAAAACGGCAATTTGCTTATAAATATCGGACCTAAAGCCGACGGCACAATTACCGATGAGGAAACTCAAGTTTTACTTGATATGGGAAAATGGCTGTCTGTAAACGGGGAAGGTATATACGGCACAACATTCTGGAAAACATTTGGCGAGGGTGAAGTTAATTGTGAGGATGGTTTTTTCAAGGACGGAGATGAAAAAGCGTTTACAAGTGCCGATTTCAGATTTACCTATAAAGACGGATATTTATATGCATTTCAGATGCGTCCTTCAAAAAATGTTGAGATAAAGACATTGAAAAAGCATACTTCGCATGACTATCTGATTGAAAGCATCTCACTTTTAGGTAGCAACGAAGATATTTCTTATATCCGTGATAAAGAATCATTGAAAATCAATCTGAAAAACGATTTTGAAAATGATTTCCCGCTTTGCTTTAAGATTGAAATAGGATAATAAGTTTATATTATATCATTTCCTCAATATAAAAATTCTCTCAATTTCGCTGAGAGAATTTTGTTTTATGCTGCTTTTCAGTAGCCTAAGGACAGAATTAAGTCCGCTATTTTATTGGTATGGTATTCACAGATTTTTTGAGTGGTTGCTTCTACCATAATACGAACAACGGGCTCAGTTCCGCTTTCACGGAGAAGAATTCTGCCGCTGTTTCCGAGTTCATCCTCTGTTTTCTTAACGGCTGCCAAAACTTTTTCATCTTTAACAACTGCCGTTTTGTTATTAACAGTAACATTTTTAATCGTTTGCGGGAACATTTTAACGGGAGCGACCAATTCGGATAATTTCATTTTACTCTCGACCATGTATTCGGAAAGCATAATAGCGGTTAAAATACCGTCGCCGGTTGTTGCATATTTTTTGATGATAATATGACCGCTTTGTTCTCCGCCGATTGATATATCATGTTCTGTCATTGCCTCGTGAACATATTTATCGCCGACAGTTGTCTGTATACACTCAATTCCTGCTTCTTCACAGGCTCTGAAGAAACCGAGATTTGACATAACGGTTGCAACAACACGATTGTTTTTTAACAGACCTCTCTTTTTAAGCATACCGGCAAGTGCAAAGATGATATGATCACCGTTTACGACATCGCCGTTTTCATCGACGGCAATACATCTGTCAGCATCTCCGTCAAAAGCAAAACCGACATCACAATGATTGTCCCGAACATATTTAGAGAGGGTTGCAATATGTGTCGAGCCTGCTTTTGCGTTAATGTTAAGACCGTTTGGTTGGTTATTGATAACCGAAACATTTGCACCGAGTGCAGTAAAAACCGCACTTGCAATCATCCACGCCGAGCCGTTTGCACAGTCTAAAGCGATATTTAATTTTTTATATGAGTTAGCGGCAACAGAGATCAAATAACCGACATATCTGTTCCTGCCTGCGGAGAAATCGACAATTTTACCTATTTTTTCACGCTTTGCAAGAGGTAAATCATCGACACAATCAAATAAACTCAAATCACCGTCAAGATATTTTTCGACGAGAGAAAGGGTATAATCGTCCATTTTCTCGCCGTATGCGTTGATAAGTTTAATTCCGTTATCATAAAATGGATTATGTGAAGCGGAAATCATTATTCCGCAGTCGAAATTATCCGTGCGAACGGCATAAGCAACGGACGGAGTTGTCGTTACATAAAGCATATATGCATCTGCACCGGATGAAGTCAAGCCTGCAGCAATCGCATTTTCAAACATATAGCAGGAGCGACGGGTGTCTTTTCCGATAACAATTTTAGGATGATGATTCGGCTCTTTGTTTCCGACCAGATGAGATTGATAGTACCATCCTAAGAATCTTCCTATCTTAAAAGCGTGCATAGCGGTCAAATTCTCATTCGCTTCACCGCGAAAACCGTCTGTCCCGAAATATTTTAAGTTGTATTCAATATTTTCTTTCGGTCTGAATAACGGCTCAAAATATGTGGAAGAAAGCGGAATATCTTCGCGGAGAAGGTCATCCGTAGAAATGTTGAATAAGTCTGATATTTTTAATACGGTCATTAAGTCCGGTGCATTTTTGTCAGATTCCCATTTTGATACCGATTGACGAGAAACTCCCAATTTCTCTGCAAGTTGTTCTTGAGAAAATCTCGATGCAGAGCGTAACAATGAAATTTTTTCACCGAGCGTCATAATTGCCTCCAAAGAAATAATTTATATAATAATTATAACACTCAACACTAAAAAGTCAAGCAATGAAAGTTTACAATGTAATGTCAACCACAGGTTGCGACAGTTGCTGTTTATAAAAACAACCAAATTTTTATTACTTGACAATTTAGTAAAATAATTGTACAATGTGGGCTATGAAATATAAATATGAATTACATTGTCACACAAAAAATGTGAGTGCTTGCGGCAGAGTGCCTGCTGCCGAAATCGTTAAGATGTACAAAGATGCGGGCTATTCCGGAATTGTAATAACTGACCATTATTCTCCGATGACGTATGATATATCCCACATTGCTTGTCCGCAAAACGCAGTTGATTTTTATATCAGCGGTTATAAAGAAGCACTCAAATATGCCGATGAGAATTTCACGGTACTTTTGGGAATGGAACTGCGTTATTATGCTACCGCAAATGATTTTTTGGTATATGGTATAACCGAAGACTTTTTGCGGAATAACGGGAATTTAATGAAAAAATATCCCAAAAGATTTTATAAACTTGCAAAGGAAAATGATTTGATTGTCCTGCAAGCACATCCGTTTCGAACGGGTATGATAAGGATAAATCCGAAATATTTGGACGGTGCAGAAGTGCATAACGGTAAAACATCAAAAGCAGCTAATGATAAAGCGGATAAATGGGTTGATGAAAATAATATGCAAATTAAGGTCAGCGGCAGTGATTTTCATCGAAAAAAACATTTGGCAAAAGGTGGAATCATTACAAAAGAGCCGATTAAAACAAATGATGATTTATTAAGAATACTGAAAAGCGGAGAATATGAGTTAATCAAGTAAACAGTTGGTATGAATACTGACTGTTTTTTTAAATAGTGCTTGCAAGAATGTGAAAAATATTATATAATAATGAAAACATTTAAGTGGAGGGGGTATCATGAGAAAGTTTAAAAGGAAAATAGATAAATTTATTCAGCAAGTTTCCGATAAAATAACGGGCAGCGGTTTAATGCAAGATGAAATTACTGCAGACGGACAAGATAAAGTTACAAAAGAAATGGCGGAATATGCTCGTTTGTTAGCCGCTGATGCTTGTGTTTTGCTTGAAAATAACGGAGTATTGCCGATTAATCAGGATAATGAAATTGCAGTATTCGGCAGATGTCAATTTGATTGGTTTTATGTCGGCTATGGAAGTGGCGGAGATGTAAATCCTCCCTATTGTGTTAATCTGATTGAGGGATTAAATAATGCAGGTGTTTCGTTAAATCAAGATGTATTAAACGAATATCAGGATTGGCTCAGTAAAGATGAAAACAAGGCGAACCACGGCTGGTGGGGACATTGGCCGATGTGTCATCCTGAGATGCCGCTTGATAAGACGAAAGTTCAAAAAGTTGCAAAATCATGTGATACTGCACTTGTTGTAATAGGACGAGCAGCGGGCGAGGACAGAGAAAACAATTTAATAAAAGGCAGTTATTATCTCACCGATGAAGAAAAAAACATGCTTGAAACAGTAACTTCCGCTTTTAAGAATACTGTTGTAATTCTTAATATCGGCAGCATTTTTGATATGTCTTGGGTTAAGGAATATCCGAATATTTCAGCGGTTTTAATTGCTTGGCAAGGTGGTATGGAAAGCGGTAATGCCGTATGTGATGTGCTTACGGGCAAAATCTCTCCTTCGGGCAAACTTCCCGATACAATCGCAAAGAATTATGAAGACTATCCTTCAAGTAAAGATTTCGGAGACAAGAAATTTAACAATTACACCGAAGATATATTTGTTGGTTATCGCTATTTCGATACTTTTGCCAAGGACAAGGTTTTATATCCCTTCGGTTTCGGACTTTCATATACCCAATTTTCTTATGATAACTTTGAATTTGCCGAAAATAACGGGGAATATAAGCTATTGATTGATGTTAAAAACACGGGAAATTTTGCGGGTAAAGAGTCGGTTTTGCTTTGGTGTAAACCACCTAAGGGGAATTTATGTAAGCCCGAAAAAGTGTTGATTGCATTTGCAAAAACAAAGACACTTGCACCAAATGAAAAAGAACAACTTGCAATTACTTTTGATAAGAAATCTCTTGCATCTTTTGATGATATGGAGAAGACCGGCTATACCAACGCTTTTGTTCTTGAAAAGGGTAAATATTCATTTTTTGTCGGGGATGCTAAAGTTGCTTGTATTGATATTGAAAAAACGGAATGTATCGAACAATGTGAAAGTGTTTGCAATGTAAAAAATTCTTTTGACAGAAAAACCGCTTTTGGTACCGAAACCGTACCCGCAGGTAAGGTAAATCTAAGGCAGCGAATAATTGAGCGTATGCCTGCTGACGTTAAATTTACTGGCGATAAGGGATATAAACTTCAGGATGTTTCCGACAAGAAAATATCTTTGGATGATTTTGTTGCTCAGCTTGATGAAAAAGAACTTGAGGCATTGACACGTGGTGAAGGTGCTATGGGCAGTGCTTTGGGAACGGCGGGAAATGCGGGAGCTTTCGGCGGTATTCTTCCCTCTCTACGTGAAAAAGGCGTGTATCCTATCATAACTTGTGACGGACCTGCAGGAATAAGGCTTAAAAAGTATTGTGCTTTATTACCGAGCAGCACGGCTCTTGCATCAACTTTTGATACAAAATCGGTTGAAAAGTTATATGTCCAAGTCGGAATTGAAATGAACAAACATTCAGTCGACGTTCTTCTTGCTCCCGGAATGAATATTCACCGAAATCCTTTATGTGGGCGTAATTTTGAATATTTTTCCGAAGATCCCCTGCTTACGGGTAAGATGGCTGCTGCCGTAGTAAAAGGCGTGCAAAGTCAAGGCGTGTCTTGTTGTCCTAAACACTTTGCCTGTAACAACCAGGAAACTCGCAGAAATCGCCATGATTCAAGAGTTTCAGAGAGAGCACTTCGTGAAATTTATCTGCGTTGTTTCGAGATAGTCGTAAAAGAATCAAATCCGAATACTCTCATGACATCCTATAACAAAATCAACGGTGTCTGGTCGCATTATAACTATGATTTGGTAACAACCGTTCTTCGTAAAGAATGGGGATTTGACGGTGTAGTCGTTACAGACTGGTGGATGCAAAAGAGCAAAAGTCCGGAATTTAAGAAAATTAGTGATAATGCCTATCGTGTTCGTGCTCAGGTTGATGTTTTGATGCCCGGAAATATGGGCAGACTTGAAAAAGGTTATAAAAGTGACGGAACATTATTAAAGACACTTGATAAACCTGATGGTATAACTCACGCTGAACTTGTTCGTACAGCGAAAAATGTTCTCGGTTTAATATTAAAAACTCGTTATTAAGCAGAAAAATAATAATGTAGGTGTGTTATGACAAATCGTGAAAGAACAATGAACATCCTTCATTTTAAGGATGCGGACAGAATGCCGGCAGTCCATTTCGGTTATTGGGGTGAACTTCTTGTTGAGTGGGCTGAGCAGGGTAAAATTCCTCATCATTTAGCGGAAAGAAATTATGACGGAAGCGACAAGGACAGAGAGCTTGATAAGCTTATCGGCTGGGACTTCAACTGGTCAAGAACAGCAGGGGCAAACATTGATTTATCACCGGGTTTTGAGCATAAGGTGCTTGAAACTTTGCCTGACGGCTCTCAGAGAGTACAAACGTGGACGGGTGCCATCGAAAGAGTAACTCCCGGAGTTGTCTCCATCCCTTCGGAAGATGATTATCTGTTAAAAGACCGTTCTGCATTTGAAGAATTATATTTACCTAAAATGCAATATTTTGAAGACCGTGTCAATGTCGGATATTTCAAATCCCTTAATGACAAAAGAGATTGGGATTTGCCTTTGGGTATATTTCTCGGCAGTGTTATTGGTAAGATACGCGATATGTGCACGGTAACAGGCATGAGTTATTTAATTTACGATGAGGATGAAGAACTTTTTGCCGATATAGTAAATGCATATGCGGATATGCAATATAAGTGTATAAAACAAATTTTGGAGACCGATGCAAAATTTGATTTCGGACATTTCTGGGAAGATATTTGCTATAAAAACGGTCCTTTGATTTCTCCCGAATTATTTGATGAACTTACCGCTGAGCACTACAAAAGACGCACCGATTTATGCAAAGAATACGGGATTGATATTGTCTCTCTTGACTGTGACGGTGTGGTTGAAAAACTCCTTCCGACTTGGGTAAATAATGGTGTGAACACAATGTTCCCGATAGAAATTGGTGTTTGGGGCGATCAATTTTATCCCGCCCGACAGAAATTCGGTAATAAGGTATTGGGTGTCGGCGGTATGGATAAAACTGCATTCAGGCGTGATAAAGCGGCGGTTGATGCGGAATTGGAGAGAATGAAAAGACTTGCTTCCGAAGGTGGTTTTATTCCTTGTCCCGATCATCGACTTATGCCCGGTTCAAAGTTTGAACTTGTACAATATTATGCAGAGGAGGTTAAGAAATGTCTGTAATCAATGAAATATATTCCATGATGCAAAAAGGTCGCTCAAAAGCGGTTAAGGAACTTATACAAAACGCACTTTCGCAGGGAATAACAGCGGAAGAGATACTTAACGATGCTCTGCTTGCAAGCATGGATGAAGTCGGTGAAAAATTCAAAAGCGGAGAAGCATATATCCCCGAAGTTCTTGTTTGTGCAAGAGCAATGAACGCAGGTCTTGAAGTGCTGAAACCTCTTTTAAGTGGTGAGCAAACAAAATGTCCCGGAAAAGTTTGCATAGGCACTGTCCGTGGCGATATTCACGATATTGGCAAGAATTTGGTTAAAATTATGCTTGAAGGCAAAGGCTTTGAAGTTATCGATTTGGGAACAAATGTTGAGCCTGAAACTTTTGTAAATACGGCGAAAGAGGAAAAATGTGATATTATCTGTCTTTCTGCCTTGCTTACAACTACGCGAGATGAAATGAAAATTGTTATTGATGAAGTTAAGAATGCTGGTATTCGTGATAAAGTAAAAATTCTTATCGGCGGAGCACCTATTACCGAAGAATTTGCTAAAGAAATCGGTGCAGATGCTTATACTCCTGACGCTGCATCCGCCGCTGATTGTGCATTAAAAATGTGTACTGAATAATCGGGATAAAAAAGAGACCTGTAATGAAAATCTTGCAGGTTTCTTTAATTATCATAATGTTTGGAGAGTTATTAAACACTAATCAGATCCTTAATTTTTTCAAAGGTTTTTTCGCCGATACCGCTTACTTTCGTAATGTCTTCAATCGTTTCAAAATTGCCGTTTTCGTTTCGATAATCAATAATTGCTTGAGATTTCACTTCTCCAATTCCGGGTAGGCTCATAAGGCTTTGTTTGTCTGCTGTATTTATATTTATTTTTCCGTTTTCGTCCGTAACAGGCTCAAAAGCCGTTGCTTGCGGATAAGTGAAAACAGGCTCGGTTTCAGTCGTTGGTGACGTAGTAGGCGGTACAGTAACAATAATGGCATCACGACCGTCAATTTGTGTAGTTGTTTGATTGTCAATAAATATCACTGTAGTTTCTTGCGTTACTGTCGCTAAAACAGTTGTATTTGTTTCTGTTAATTCAGTTAAATCTGTTTGTGTTTCAGTAATTACTTGTGAGATGTCTTGATATACCGTTTGTTGATAAATTGTTGTATCATTTACAAAACTGATTTCCGGTACAAATTCAGTCAGAGTTTCGGTTGTGGTATTCCCGATTAATTCATCTTTAATAAGATAAGCAGAAAAACCACCGACAACGAGAACCACTGCCACAGAAATTATTGCGATTAGTATTTTTGTAAAGTTGTCCATAACATCACCGGTATTATAATATCACAAGTTGAAAATAAATTCAAGAAAAATATTGTGCATACATACAAAAATATCAAATTCAAAGAAAACAACTTGAAAATAATGCAAAAATGAAGTAAAATATATAGGTAATTTGATTACGGAGGAATCTAAATATGTCAGTTAAAGTTGCAATTAACGGCTTCGGTCGTATCGGTCGTCTCGCTTTCCGTCAGATGTTTGACGCTCCGGGTTATGAAATCGTTGCTATCAATGATCTCACAAAGCCTTCAATGCTCGCTCATCTTCTAAAGTATGATACCGCACAGGGCGGTTACTGCGGAACAATCGGCGAAGGACTTCATACAGTATCTGCTGATGATGAAGCAGGCACAATTACCGTAGACGGCAAAACCCTCAACATTTATGCAGAAAAAGATGCTAATGATTGTCCTTGGGGCAAACACAATGTTGATGTAGTTCTTGAATGTACAGGTTTTTATTGTTCAAAGGAAAAGAGCATGGCTCACATCAACGCTGGTGCTAAGAAAGTTGTCATCTCTGCTCCCGCAGGCAATGACCTTCCCACCATCGTTTTCTCCGTTAATGAGGATATTCTTACAGCTGATGACAATATTATATCTGCTGCTTCCTGCACAACCAACTGTCTCGCTCCCATGGCTAAGGCACTCAACGATTATGCTCCCATTCAGAACGGCATTATGAGCACAATCCATGCTTATACAGGCGATCAGATGATTCTTGACGGTCCTCACAGAAAGGGCGACCTTCGTCGTGCTCGTGCAGGTGCTGCCAACATCGTTCCCAACAGCACAGGTGCTGCAAAAGCTATCGGTCTTGTTATTCCCGAACTTAACGGTAAACTCATCGGTTCTGCTCAGCGTGTTCCCGTTGTTACCGGTTCCACAACCATTCTTACCGCTGTTGTCAAGGGCAACGACATCACCAAGGAAGGCATCAATGCTGCCATGAAGGCTGTTGCATGTGAATCCTACGGTTATAATGAAGATCCTATAGTTTCTTCCGATGTTATCGGTATGACTTATGGCTCTCTCTTTGATGCTACTCAGACTATGGTTGCCAAGATTGCTGACGATCTCTATCAGGTTCAGGTTGTTGCTTGGTATGACAACGAAAACAGTTATACAAGCCAGATGGTTCGTACAATCAAATATTTCGCAGAAATCGGTTAATCTTTGATTTATAAAAGCTCTCGTTTTTCGGGAGTTTTTATTGTTTTTTGAAAGTCTTTGCGTATTCAAAAGTTTTATTTTGATTTGCTTGAAGTGTTCAAAAAACGTTGTAACCCTTTAAAACTTAAAGATTCAATCAAACTGCTCATTCTGCCCATCAAATATTTAAATAACACTTGATATTTTTCGAGTAATACTGTATAATAAATATAGTGCTGTTTTAGCATTATATTTAGGAGGTATAATCTATGTTTGATTTGACTGGAAAAGTGGTTGCAATTACCGGTGCATCGTCCGGCTTGGGTGCTCAGATGTCGAGAGCCTATGCAAAGCAAGGTGCAGATTTGGTAATTATGGCAAGACGTGTTGAAAGATTGGAACAGATTGCCGAAGAAATTCGTTCTGAGGGTGTAAAATGTCTTGTGGTGCAATGTGATGTAACTGATTCGGCACAGGTCAACGAAGCCGCAGCAAAAGCAGAGGCGGAATTCGGCAAAGTGGATGTATTGGTAAATTGTGCCGGAGCGGCAAAAAATGCAAGCGTTTTGGAAACAACAGATGAAGAATGGGCTTTCACTATGGAAGCGGATCTGGACAGCGTGTTTTATGTAACAAGAGCATTTGGAAACATCATGAAGAAAAAGAATTATGGTCGCATTATCAATATTGCTTCGATCTATGGTAAAGTCGGGAATACGGAAATAGCTTCCATTGCTTATCATGCATCCAAGGGCGGTGTTATCAACTTAACACGTGCAGTCGCTGCGGAATTAGCAAAATACAATATTACCTGTAATGCAATTTGTCCGGGATATTTTGCAACTGAGTTGACAATTGATATTCTGAAAACCGATGAGTTTACGGCTTATATGAAATCCACCGTGCCGATGGGAAGATATGGGGAAGAAGGCGAACTCGATGCAGCCGCTATCTTCTTGGCAAGCGAAGAGGCTTCTTATGTAACCGGTGTTATTTTACCTGTTGATGGCGGTTACACAGCGGTATAAAAACTTTGGGCTGTAAGTGATTTGCATAGTCCATTAATGGCAACTGAATAGTCTTTATTAACAGGAAAAATCGAAATTAAAGAAAAAAGGATTGCTTGGCAGTCCTTTTTCTTATGCTGCCGGCGGTGGGACTCGAATGCTGACGCATTCGCTATCCTATTTATAACGCAACTTGCTCCTCCTTCGGAGTACCGCTCGTTATGCGTATTGGGTTCTCGTCCCACATTTACAAAGATAAAGAAAAAAGGATTGCTGAAACAATCCTTGTCTTTTATGGTGCCGGCGGTGGGACTCGAATGCTGACGCATTCGCTATCCTATTTATAACGCAACTCGCTCCTCCTTCGGAGTACCGCTCGTTATGCGTATTGGGTTCTCGTCCCACGTTTACAAAGATAAAGAAAAAAAGGATTGATGTAACAACCCTTATCTCTTTTGGTGCCGGCGGTGGGACTCGAATGCTGACGCATTCGCTATCTTATTTATAACGCAACTCGCTCCTCCTTCGGAGTACCGCTCGTTATGCGTATTGGGTTCTCGTCCCACTTTTACAAAGATAAAGAAAAAAGGATTGATGTAACAACCCTTATCTCTTTTGGTGCCGGCGGTGGGACTCGAACCCACACGGTATTGCTACCAACGGATTTTGAGTCCGTCAAGTCTGCCAATTCCATCACGCCGGCAACAAAAAGTATTATATCATCTTTCATATAAAAATGCAAGTGTTTTTTTAATTACATTGACTTTTTTTTGCTTATTTGATATAATACTCTTAATATTTTTAGAAGGTTAGTTATGAACTGGTTATTGTTTGCTTTGATCTCTACATTCAGCTGGGGATTCGCCGATATGTTTTATAAGAAGAGTTCCGATGAGAATGATAAATATGCATATTTAAAAATTTCAATCTGGGTCGGTCTGACTATGGGTATTGTGTCTGTTTTCTTGCTTATATTTGTAAGCGAAATGACACTTTCCGAACTTTTGGTGAATGCCATAAAATATACACCCGCATCACTCGGTTATATAATTTCAATGGTGATTGGATATGCAGGACTTCGCTATCTTGAGCTTTCCGTAATTTCTCCCATTCAAAACGCATCCGGAGCATTTTCTGCTATTGCGATGATTGTTTTTTTCATAGTAACGGGCTCTGCCGAGAATATATTTGAAGAATTTTCTGCACTTGATATTATCGGTACAATTCTCATTATTTTCGGTGTTATATCATTGGCTGTTGTTGAAAAGCGTATTACTGATAAAGAGAAAGTTTTGGAGAAGGCAGATCGTAAATACAAAATGGGTGCTTTGGCACTTATATTCCCGATTTTGTACTGTGTCTTTGACACAATAGGAACTGCGGCGGATGGAATTATTCTTGATGAAGATACCGGTTTGGGATTATCTGAAATTGATGTTCTTATTCTCTATGGTCTTACATTTTTACTTTTTGCGGTATTTGCTTGGTTCTTTATTTTAATAAAAACAAAAAAGCCATATAATCCATTTGCAAAAACTGAGAAGAATAAGATTATAGCATCCTGCTTTGAGGAATTCGGTCAGATTTTTTATGTATATGCAATGGTAGCAAATCCCGTTTTAACAGCACCCTTGGTTGCAGCTTATTGCATAGTGTCCGTAATATTGTCTCGTGTATTTTTGAAAGAAAAGTTAACCAAAGCACAAGCAGCAACAGTTGCAACTGTCATCGTCGGTATTGTTTTATTAGGTATATCCGAAGGTTTGGCAGAAATGTAAAAATAGCCCGAAAGGATTCTTCCTTCGGGCATTTTTTATTCGCGTGCTTTTATATATTCAGCAGGAATAATCTTTTTCAGTTTATTTCCCATAATCAGTGCAATGATGACAGAGAACGTAAAGGTTGCAAGAGTGGCGTAAAGGAAACTCATCGGATAAATTGATTTCCCGAACATAACAGCGGAAACCTCAAGATAGTCAATGATTACACCATGAGCAATTATACCGAGCAAAAGACCTAACAATGTGCCGATAACGGTCAGCATCAAGTTTTCACGGAAAATATAGCTTGACACCTCGTTGTCATAAAAGCCTAATACTTTAAGAGTAGAAATCTCTACTTTTCTCTCTTGAATATTTATATTTGAAAGAGTATATAGAATTACAAAAGCAATCAATGCGGCTGTTATGATGAATATTGTAATAACAAACGAAAGAACATCAATTATTTCGGTAAAGGTTTCTATCGCATCGGTGGTATAGGAAACAGCGAAAATGTTATCATGTTTCATCAAGTCGGTGGCAAGCAGAGTTTTATCCGTAATTGTACCGGGAGCAGCTTCAAGAGCTTCGGTTCTGACCTTATCGGTAATTCTGCCCATTGCGTAATTAAATGACGGTTCTTTCCCGAAAATAGCTGTATATGCCGTTCTTGTAAGGTAGATATAATGGAAAGTATAGTTTTCAACTATACCTGCCACACGGATCTCATAGGAAAGATTATCACTTGTTGTAACAATGACGGTATCGCCGACTTTGGTTTTTGTTTCGTCTGCAAACTTTTCGGTAATTAATGCACCGGTATCATCAAGTTGCAGTTCTTCTCCGGATTTCGGATTTCGAAGTCTGATATACCCGTTAAGTTTAGCAGCATCTTGTGGTACCATTACATAGACATCATACTTATCGTCAGTGTGCTCACTTGTGCCGTCCAAGCAGGTCATTGAAGTAAGCATTGCGGATTCAACACGATAATCAGTAGTAATATTTGCAAGTCCTACACTTGTTTCTGGATCTTGCGGGTCTGAATATACAACCTGGAAATCATACACACTTATCGGGTCAGTCCTAAACTGTTGATCCATAATTGCCGATACTGAGTCATAAAGCCCAAACCCTACCAGAACAAGAGCAGTGCATCCACCGATGCCTATAATTGTCATGAGGCAACGTTGAGCATTCCGGAAAGCATTTCTGAAGGCAATTCGGGATGAGAAACTTAAATTTTTCCAGATAAAGGGTATCTTCTCAAGGAAAACATGACGTCCGACTTTCGGGGGTTTGGGGAGCATAAGAAGTGACGGCACCCCTTTAAGCTCTTTCCAACAAGCTACTATTGCGGTAACAATGGTTGCAATCAAGGCTATGACTACGCTTATTATGATAATTCCGACCGGATAAGCAAGTTCCAAAGACGGTAGATCATACATAATACCAAAAGCGGAGTAGATTGCATGTGGGAATACATACATTCCGATGCTTATACCTAATATTGAACCGAGTATGCCCGCAAATGCGGCATAAATTGCATATTTTGAGATTATAGCTTCATTTGAATATCCCAATGCTTTTAATGTGCCGATTTGTGTTCTTTCCTCAGCAATCATTCTTGTCATAATCGTAAGACATACGATTGCGGCGACGATTAAGAAGAAAGCGGGGAATATATTTGCAAGAGTTTCAATGCTGTCTATCATTTCGTCAAGATTTGAATATCCCGGAGTTTCTGTTCTGTCGTAGACATACCAAACGGCACTTGAAACACTTGAGAGGAGCTTGTTACCATTATTGACAAGAGTCTGTGCTTTAAGGATTTCTTTGTTGTATTCAGCTTTTTTCTCGTTTAATTTGGCTTCTGCAGTTGCAAGGTTTGTATCAGCATTTTCAACTTGAACCTGAAGCTGATAAATTTCTTGTTGGGCTTTGATTTGTTCGAGAGTTACTGTGTTTTGTCCATCGGACAGAGCACTTGCGTATTTGTTTAATTCGTTTGCAGTGGAAGAAAGCTGAGACTTTGCTGCATCAAGATATGTTTTACTTGTTGCAAGTGTGGTTTCAGCAGTTTTAAGTTCGGCATATGCCTGATTTAAGACTGAATCATATGTATTGTAAACTTCTTGATATGCTGCAAGTGAGGTTTTTGCTTCAGCAAGTTCTGCTTCTTTTTCGGCAATCATCGGTTCCATTATCGCTGCAGCACTTGCAACCGTACCTTGAGCAGATAAGGTAACGAGAGATTGATAAAGCTCAGGATATGCTGTTTCAAGAATTGCAATTACTCCCTGTAATTGCTCTTGTGACATTGCAGTTGATTGAACAGCATTAAGGCTGTTCATAACGGCACGAGCAGTAGATATAGCGGAAGATACGGTAGTTACAACATTATTTGCATTTGTTAACTGTATTCTTGCCGTATCACGCATTGTTGCATATTCGTTATATTTATTATTAGCCTCTACAAATGTATTGTAATAGTTCTGCCATTCAATTTTTGCTGCCGAAACAAGTTGGTCTTGTTCATTCCATATTGCAAGTTTTTGGTTATAATCCTCTTGGCTTTCCAATAATGCCTTTTGTGCTTCTGTGAATGTTGAGTTGTATTCGGCCTGTGCTGCGGCAAGTATTGAATCTCCGTTAGTTGCCAATAGCCGAAGTTGCTCAATTTGAGTTTCCGCATCAGCGAACTGAGAGCTTACTTCAGCCTGTTTTGCGTTAATCTGGGCAGTTGCCTCAGCGATTTTAGCCGGAAGAGATACATTTAATTGAGTTGCACGAACAGATAATCTGTCGGTTGAAATTTCATAAATCTTTTGACCGGTTTGGTTAACAAAATCAAAATATTCGTCGCTGTAAGGACCAAACTGATTGGCACCTCGAACTTTTACATATACCTCACTGTAATAATCTGTTTCAAAAGCAGTGGTGGGGATATACATGTATGTACCGATTTTACCGCTACCGACTAAGGAGTTGCCTCGCTCAAATGACACATAATAGGGGTTACGGATGATACCGACGATAGTAAACTCATTGGTGTTAAGTGTAGCAAAAATACTGTCACGGTCTCCTTCAAGACGGATTTTTGCACCGATTTTGAAACTTTCCGGGGTGGATAAGTCAGATGCATCAACCAGACATTCATCGGCTTTTGTCGGATAAGTTCCATCCAACAAAGTCGGCTTATTGATAAAAGACCCGTCGATAATTCCGTTGTGATAATCGTTGAGATAATCAAGGTCAATTCCATATGCACGAGTGCTTATTTGTGAGCCGTCAATATCGGATTCAACCTCGCCGTTTACCCAAACAAGTGCATCAACGAAGTTTGTCGGCATGACATATTCAACGTTTTCTACTTTGCTTATTGCGTCTACATCTGCATTGGTAAGACCTAAAGTAGATAAGATACGTAGGTCAAAAAGGTTGTTTTCCAGGAAATATTTTTGCGTGGTCTTGTTAATTCCCGGGGAAGTTGCTTTGACTCCCGCAAAGAATGCAAGACCAATAGCAACAATCAGCACGATTGAAATGAATCTGCTGAATGTGTTGCGTATTGAGCGAAATGTGCTCTTTAATAATGCTGAGTTCAAAATATTAACCTCAAATCAAATAAATTACCATTCAATTTCGTCAGCACTTATGGGGTTATCACAAACCGTAATTCTTTGAACTTTACCTGAACGCATTGTAATAACACGATTTGCCATAGGAGTTAAAGCACTGTTGTGAGTAACGATTATAACTGTTGTTCCTGTTTCATAGGCGGTTTCCTGCAGAAGTTTCAAAATACTACGACCTGTTGCAAAGTCAAGTGCACCGGTAGGTTCGTCACAGAGTAAAAGTTTCGGGTTTTTTGCCAGAGCTCTCGCAATTGATACCCTTTGCTGTTCACCGCCGGATAATTGTGCAGGAAAGTTATCAAGACGCTCGGACAGACCGACTCTTTCAAGTACTTTTTGCGGATTTAATGATTTTGCCGCATTTTTTGTTGCAAGCTCAACATTTTCCAATGCAGTAAGATTTTGCACTAAGTTATAAAACTGAAATACAAAACCGACGCTGTTTCTTCTGTATTCAGTCAAACGTTTTGAACCAAATTCGTTGATAAGCTCACCGCCTACACGAATTTTTCCGTCATTGCAGAAGTCCATTCCGCCGACCAGATTTAATACAGTCGTTTTACCAGAACCACTGGGACCTACAATAAGACAAAGTTCACCTTGTTCAACATTAAAAGTAACACCATCAGCAGCAGATATGGTTACTTCCCCCATTTGGTATCGCTTATAAACAGAGTCGAGCTCGATAAAACTCATAATATACCACCATAATATAATAATTCATTTCATTATATCATTATATCAAAAATTTGTCAATATTCGAAATAAAAATTAACTCAACATTCATAGAATATTAAAAAATAAAATTATAAATAGTGCTAAAGAAAAAGGACTTGACAATGCAAAATAAATGTTGTATAATAACAAGGCTGTTTATATGGTGGGTATAGCTCAGGTGGTTAGAGTGCCAGGTTGTGGCCCTGGAGGCCGTCGGTTCAAGTCCGACTATCCACCCCAGACAAATATCCCCTTAAACAGGGGATATTTTTGAAAAACAATGGGGTGTAGCCAAGCGGTAAGGCAACGGACTTTGACTCCGTCAGTCGTGCGTTCGAATCGCGCCATCCCAGCCAAGAGAAAGTACCATAGCTAAATAACAGCTATGGTATTTTTTTCTGTAACGCGATTCGAACGCATACGCATCTTTTTTCGACTTTAGGCGAAAAAAGGCGTTATAAATAGGATTACTGCCGAAGGCGATGCCTTCGGGTCGCGCCATCTCAGCCAAGAGAAAGTACCATAGCAAAATATAGAGCTATGGTATTTTTTGTTCTGTTTCGCGATTCGAACGCATACGCATCTTCTTTCGCTCTAGGCGAAAAAAGGCGTTATAAATAGGATTACTGCCGAAGGCGATGCCTTCGGGTCGCGCCATCCCAGCCAAGAGAAAGTACCATAGCCAAATATAGAGCTATGGTATTTTTTGTTCTGTTCCGCGATTCGAACGCATACGCATCTTCTTTCGCTTTAGGCGAAAAAAGGCGTTATAAATAGGATTATTGCCGAAGGCATTGCCTTCGGGTCGTGTCATCTCAGCTTTATGAAATAATTATAAAAGCCGAGAGCTTAAAAACTCTCAGCTTAATCTTAACCAATAAATTTTTTCAATTCATTTGCAATATACTTGCTTAAAATAGTATGACTTGATGCAGATGGATGTAAAGGTTCTTCCGGAACAATTCCTTTGGTGTAAATATATTTCACAGCACAGTTGTTTTTCTTGTTGTACTCTTTAACGAAATCAGTTAATTCTTCTGCATTAAACCCGACAAACGCACCGAGTACGACAACCAAAGCATTCGGATGCTTTTGACGAATTAAATCAAGCATTTTTTCGTATTCGTTAAAATATCTGTCGGCATTTCCTCTGTCATTTGCTCCGTGATTGCACATTACAATATCCGGCTCAAAAGTTGTTTCTACGCCATCAAAACAATAAGGATAACCGACAGCGGCAGGGGGATATTCTCCGCATCCTGAACGGGTAAGACCAACAGCACCATAGCCCATAAAATACGGACGAAGGTTTAATATTTTCGCAGTTTTCCATGCGTAAGTTTCGGTTACATCATCAGCATAAACTCTGTTGTCTTGATATTCAGGATATACCTCCAGCAATTCAGGTTTTTCGCTTGTTGCCAATACTCCTTCCGTAATTGAGTCTCCGATAAATTCAATTTTTAATCTGTTATCATCGGGTAAAACAACAAGATTTTCGGTCTCAATTCCCTTTAATGAAATTTTACCGTCGAGAGGATGATAGAAACGTGAGTGAATTTCAACTGCACTTTTATATATAACTTTAACGTGATGAGTGCCGTTGTCGTTTGCTCTTATTTTCATAAAATGTGTAAGTTCGGCTTCAATTTTTGCCCCATCGTCGACGGATATATATACATGTCCGAAAGGTCTTGAACAGGATTCTAAATCGAAGAACATAAAACAGTTTTCGCCTTCAAAAGCAAACTCAAAATATGAGCCGCAAGCAGTAGCAGTCATGGTATTGTTAAGCTCTCCCCAACGTCCCGTATATCTTATTTTCGGGTTGGAATATTCAAAATAACTCATATTTTGCTCCATTTTGTTGAAATAAGTTTTCCGTGCTTAATTTCAACAGACACCTTTTTGTTTCCTAATTTCACACTGCCTGTTGCATATTTAAGTTCGGGAATATAAGCGGGTTTAACCGTAAAATCTCCATTTGCTGTGTATGTAATTCCGAGAATATGGGATATAAAAAACTCAACAATTGCACCGAACATCGGGTGATTGTGAGATGCTTCACCGTTCCAATTCTCCCAGATGGTAGTTGCTCCCTGCTTTTTCATATTGAAAAATGAAACACCATTTTTATTGGTTAAAAGTCTGTATGCAAGTGAAGCAGCATCATTTTCAAATAAGGTTTTGATCAGGAAAAATGTACCGAAAATACCCGTATCAAACTGTCCCAATGCAATATATTTAGTAAGCAAAGTTTTGAAAGTGCGTTCATCACCTAATCCGATTTGTACGGCAAAAGCATCTGCACCCTGTATTCCGTTTGAAAATGAGCCGGTATCCTCGTCATAGTAGTTTTTGTACATCGCATTTACACATACTTGACGAAGACTTAAGAGTCTGTCGTTATTATGTGTTTTGTCAAGAATTTTGCTGACTTTGAGCATAATGTCTATACAATGAATGAGATAGAAAGTGTTGACGTAAGGCTCCGGTATTTGAATTTTCTCGGGAGTACACCAATCTCCCAGACACCAGCCACCCTCAAGTTCAGACATAACTAATCCGTCAACCATACGACTTTCCATAAAGTCGATATATTTAAGCATCGGAAGGTAACAATCAGACAGAACTTCCTTGTCTCCGGTAAATTCATAATAACGATAGGGAACAACGCAAACAGCACCTCCCCAACCGCCGGGACCTCCTCCTCCGCCTCTGAATGGGGCGGTGTGCTGAATGTGACCGGTAGTTCTGTCCTGACAGTCGAGGATGTCTCTTATCCATTTTTTGTACATCTGACGACAATCAAAAACATTCATTGCAGCACCGATTGTAAGTTGACCGTCGCCGGTATAACCAAGCCGTTCCCGGTGTGGACAGTCAGAGGGAATATTCCCATGAACATTGGCAAGTTGCGTGCGTTTATAAGCATCAAAAATCCAGTTGAGAGTTTCATCGCTTGATTCAAATTCGGCAATAGTTTCAAGCGGAGTATGAATTACCCTAAATTCAACGACAGAAACATCACCCTTTACTTCAACAAAACGACCTGCATGCCAGGTAAAATGTGGGTACAAAAGTTCATTGTTCCCGCCGTTTATGAAAGTATCAATACTTTTTTTTGATACGGTTCGCCTGTCAGGTTTGCCGTTTTTGTCAAGTATTTCAACATAGTAAGCGGTTGCAACTTCTCCGATTTTGGCAGTATCATTAAATTTTAACACCAAATAACCGGAAGTATTTTCACCGATGTCATAAATAATACTATTTTCGGTCTTGCGGTGAATAAGCGGTTTTAATGTGCGGATCACTTTATCAGCATCAAAATTTTGTTTCTGAAGAACAGAGACGGGAGCATTAACCGGAATACACGGAAAACTCTCCCCTTTATAGTCAACGGTTGCCCAAGAATTGTCAAGCAATCTGTAATCGTGGTTTTCTCCGAAGTAAATGCTTGCACGGGTTATAAAACTTCTTATCCATTCATCGTTTTCACCGCTGACAAATTCATAAGTTTCACCGTCTTTGTCCGTAATTGTCAGTTTGTAAATAAGTTTTATATCTCCGACTCTGCCGTGATAACCTTCACTTCTGCATTCGTGTTCACCGTACCAGCCGTTGCCTACATGAACACCGATACAATTTTCTCCGTCTTCTAATGCATTTGTTACGTCATATTCGAGATATAAAATTCTATGAGAAATTGTGTCAAAAATAGGATAAGTTAATTTTGTAATATCGTAATCTTCATAATCGGTTTGAGCGGGGATGAATAAATCATCATTAAATTTTTTGCCGTTGAAGAATAATTCAAAATAACCGAGACCGCAAATTGAGATATGAGCATTTGCGATATTCTTAACAAAGAACTCCCGACGATATAAAGCAGCATCAATATCTTTCTCAAATTCAACCCACGTTGCGTTATCAAAAACAAAGGAGCGTTTCATATTAACATGGGGAATATGCTCATCCATATACTCAATTCCGTAAGGAACAAAGCCGAGTTTCTCATAAAAACCGACTGCCTGCGTTTGAGCGGAAATAACAACTTCTTTACAGCCGAGGGATTTTACTTTATCGAAACAAGCTTCAACTATTTGTCTGCCCAATCCTGTTTTTCTCTTGCTTTTTTTGACAGCAAAGCGACCGATTTTGTATAAATCGTCTGTAATTTTCACATATCTTGCACAGCCGACAGGTTCATCGTTTTCGGTTACAAGAAGATGAACGGCATCTGTATGGTCATGCTCGTCAATTTCCAATTCACGAGGGTAATCTTGTTCATCACAGAATACTTCCAATCTTATCTGAAAAAGCTTTTCCAAATTGTCAGAAGAGGAAAGCCAAGTAAATTTATACATAATTAACCACCAATTTTTGATTAAACGGATTTGCAGAATCTCAGGAATGCGTTTTTGCCTTCTTCGTTGCGTTCATAAACACCGCAGTTTTCGAGGATTTTAACAAAAACGATACCGATTTCATCTTCAATAATCTTGTCAATATTCTCTGCCGTGAAACAATATTTTTCTTTAAGCATATTTGCCCAAGTTTCGTGTTTTGCTGTTTCGGGAATGCTTGAAATATCGGTATTGCTTAAAATTGCATTTTTAAGAGTTCCCATTTCGGCTAAAAGTCTGGATGGCAAAACTGCAAGTCCCATTACTTCAATTAAGCCGATATTTTCTTTTTTAAGATGATGATATTCGGGATGAGCATGGTATTTTCCGTCGGGATATTCTTTTGTTGTAATATTGTTTCGAAGGACTAAATCAAGTTCAAAATTCCCGTCCCTCATTCTTGCAATGGGTGTAATTGTATTGTGTTTTTCACCGTCGGTTTCGGCGTAAATATAAGCAGATTCGTCTGTGTAAAAACGCCAACTATTAAGGATTTTTTCCACAAGTTCAGCAATTTTGGTTTTATCTTTACCGCTTAAACGAATAACCGACATCGGCCATTTCACTATTCCCGCAGTTACATCTTCATAGCCTTCAAAAACATAAAAAGTTTCAATGGGAGCTTTTGCCATAGCAAATTCATAACAGCCGCCTTGGAAATGTTCGTGTGCAAGGATTGACCCGCCGACGATGGGCAAATCAGCATTAGAACCGACAAAGTAATGCGGGAATATTTCGACAAAGTCAAGCAGTTTTTCAAAACACTTACGGTCAATGACCATAGGTTTATGCTCGGAACTTAGAACAATACAATGCTCGTTGTAGTAAACATAGGGGGAATACTGTAAGAAAAACTTTTCATTTCTTAAATTAATCGGAATAATTCTGTGATTATTTCTTGCAGGGTGATCCATTCTGCCCGCATAACCCTCGTTTTCTTTGCACAATAAACAAGCGGGATATTTTATGTCTGATTTCGGTGCATTTTTTGCAGCGGCAATAGCCTTTGGGTCTTTTTCCGGTTTTGATAAGTTTATTGTTATGTCAATGTCGCCGTAATCGGAAGATACAATCCATTTTTTGTCTTTGACGATTCTGTATGTGCGAATATAATCGGATGCTCGGGAAAACTTGTAGTAGTTTGAAGTAGCGGTTTCAGGAGAGATTTTGTAGTCTGCATTGAACTTATTTATCACTTCTGAAGGGCGTGGAAGAAGACAATCCATAATTCGAGTATCAAACAAATCACGGTAGGCTATGCTGTCTTCGATAATCTCTTTTTCAACTGCATAATCAAGCAAAGTTTTTAGTATTTCTTCAAGTGAAGCATCTTTTGATTGTTCAGGAACATAGGTGTCAATTTTCAGCACATTACAAATGCGATTGATGGTAAAGACCTCATCTTCGAGTGTTATAAGTTCATTTTCATGTGCGTATTTGATAAGTGATGAAATCGCAGAATAAACGGTCATAGTAAACCTCCAAAATTAACTTTCATAATTATAGGATAAAATATTTGAAATGTCAATAACTAATACTTGCAATTTTATATTTCACATGTTATAATATAATGGACTTAATAGGGGGTTTAATCAATGAAGAACATTTTAGAAGCACCGTTTGTACTTGAATTCGGGAAAATTACTGCCAATATGTATCGTCTTGGTTGGGACGAAAGAAACGGCGGTAATTTAAGTTTGTTGCTGGATGAAGAAGTGGTTTCTAAGTATTTGGACTTGAATAAAGTCATTAGAAATATTCCTTTTTCCTTTGACGGAAAAGAGCTTGCAGGTCGTATTTTTATGGTTACCGGTACGGGTAAATATTTCAGAAATGTTGCAGATGATCCGGAAAGAAACACCGGTATTGTTCGTATTTCCGAAGACGGCACTTATGCCGAACTTCTTTGGGGATATAACGACGGCGGAAAAATGACAATGGAATTTCCGTCACATATGATGGCTCATATCGAAAGACTTAAAATTGATTCTGAACATCGTGTTGTTATGCATTGTCATCCGAATAATATTCTTGCAATGACGTTTGTCCACAGTCTTGATGAAAGAGAGTTTACTTATACTCTTTGGCAGATGATAACCGAGTCAATAGTTGTTTTTCCCGATGGTGTAAATATTCTTCCTTGGATGATGTGCGGCAATAATGAAATCGGTGCTGCAACTGCCGAAAAACTTAAGACAGCCCGTGTTTGCGTATGGGCACAACACGGAGTTTATGGTGTTGGTAAGGATTTGGATGAAGCATTCGGTCTTGTTGAAACAGTTGAAAAAGCCGCTGAAGTCTATTTGAAAATCGCAAACATGCCGTGGAAGCAAACTATTACAGAAGACCAACTTCGTATAGTTGCACGTGATTTTAAGCTTAAGGTCAGAGAAGGCTGGCTTTAATGAATCCTAAAAAACAGATTGTTCAGTAAGGAGAAAAGAAAACTAAAGATTTCGGTGTAAATCTTGAAGAGTTTGAAAACAATGGTAAAAGAAGAAATTATAAAAGAAAAAGCAAAGGTAAGCATTATCTGCAATGCCTACAACCATGAAAAATATATTCGCGATGCTTTGGACGGTTTCTTGATGCAAAAAACCAATTTTGCATTTGAGATTCTTATTCACGATGACGCATCAACCGATTCCACCGCTGATATTATTCGGGAATATGAAGCGAAATATCCCGATATTGTTATTCCCATTTATCAGGCTGAAAATCAATATTCCAAGGGTGGCGGAATTACGGATAAGTTTCAGTTTCCTCGTGTAAACGGTGATTTTGTTGCTATTTGCGAAGGCGATGATTATTGGATTGATGAAAACAAATTGCAGAAACAGTATGATGCAATGATGGCACATCCCGAATGTGATATTTGCACATGTACGGCAGAGGTTCGTTGGGCAAAAAACGGCGAGTTTTCTCGTTATTCGGGACCGGAACTTGATGATGGTGTAATTCCGGTTGAGGAAGTTATTAAGGGCGGTGGCGGATTTGTATCCACTGCAACGCTCTTTATTCGTACAAGCAGTCTTAAAGACTTGCCTCCTTTTAGGAAGGTTTTATCCTCCGACTATATGTGGCAAATTCACGGCTCACTCAGAGGCGGTATGTTATTTTTGAAGGATGCTATGGCGGTATATCGTTTCGGTGGTGATTCATCCTATAACGCAAGAATTAAGAAGGACAAATCAATTCTTGCTCGTTTCCACAGAAAGACCATTGATGCACTTAAACAACTTGATATTGACACAAACGGAAAGTATCATGATGTTATTGAGGATACGCTTATCACCCAAGAAATGATAGTATACAATGCCGAAAGAAAATTCAAAAAGTTGCTTAAATGGAAATATTTGAAGCGATATAAGAAAAAATCTAAAGCATTGAGAGTAATCATTCTTGCATTTTTCCCCTTTGTTTCAAAAATATGGGAAAAGATCGGCGGAAGCAAATGACAGATAACGAAATAAAAGTAAGTATTATTTGTAATACTTATAACCACGAAAAATATATTCGGGACACTTTGGACAGTTTTATCATGCAAAAAACGAATTTCCCTTTTGAAATTCTTGTTCATGACGATGCGTCAACCGATTCTACTGCTGATATTATCCGTGAATATGAGGCTAAGTATCCGCAATTATTTAATTGTATTTATCAGACTGAAAATCAATATTCCAAGGGTGGCGGAATTTCGGATAAGTTCCAATTTCCTCGTGCAAACGGTGATTTTGTTGCCATTTGCGAGGGTGATGACTATTGGACAGATGAAAACAAATTGCAGAAACAATATGATGCGATGATGAAATATCCGGAATGTGATATTTGTGCACATCGTGCCCAAGAGGTATTTGCAAATACAAAAGAAATAAGACGATATGTCGCACTTGCCGACTGTGATTGCGTTATTCCCACCGGGAGAGTTTTGGATGATGACGGAACGTCGATAGCGACAAATTCAATGTTCATTCGCAAGTCCGCTCTGTTGAAAGAATATCCTTTTCGTAAGATTTTGACGAATGACTATTGCTGGCAAGTGGCAGGTGCTTTACGAGGCGGTTTGGTGTTTCTTAATGATTGTATGTCTGCATATCGTTTTCAATCAGATGGTTCATGGACTGTTAAAATGGCAAAGGATATTGACCGAAAACTCCGTTGGTACGGGAGAGTACAGGAATTAATGAAGCAGATTGATATTGATACAAACGGACAATATCATAAAGAACTCACCAATGCACAAACCCGACTTGAATTTAAGTGTCTTTGGTTCGCCGATAAAAACAGGGAAGCACTCAATAAGAAATATCGCAAATTTTTCAATGAATTAAGTGTAAAACACAGAATTCGTATAATTATTAAAGCAATATTTCCGTTTGTAGGTCCTTTATGGAAAAAGATTAATCCGAAAGCGTTGTAAATAAATGAGACAAAATAAAACAGTAATGTCAAATGTGCTCTGGCGTTTCTTGGAAAAATTCGGAGCGGAAATTGTAACATTTGTTGTCGGTGTCATATTAGCACGACTATTGGAGCCGAAAGTTTACGGCACGATTGCATTGGTAACCGTCTTTTCTACACTTCTTTCAGTTTTTGTTGACAGCGGTTTCGGTACGGCTCTTATTCAAAAAAAAGAAGTTGATGACCTTGACTATTCTACGGTTTTTTGGTTTAATATGGTCATGTCAATTGTTGTCTATTTGGTGCTTTTCTTTCTTGCTCCTTTTATTGCAAGTTATTATGAAATGCCTGAACTGAAGTTGATTGTCAGAATACAATGCATACAAATACTTATCAGTGGTCTTAATAATATTCAAAGTTCCTATGTAGCAAAGAATATGATGTTCAAAAAGTTTTTCTTTTCAACATTGACGGGAACAATCGGTTCTGCCGTTGTCGGAGTTGCTATTGCATACATGGGTGGCGGAGTATGGGCACTTGTAGGTCAAACTCTTGCAAAAAGTTTATTTAATGCGTTAGTCTTGTTCTTCACGATAAACTGGCGTCCGAAATTTATGTTTTCGTTCGAGCGAATGAAGTCAATGTTTTCATTTGGATGGAAGTTGCTTGTTTCTTCAATGCTCAATCGTGCATATAATGAACTTCGTCAATTGATTATCGGCAAAATGTATTCCACAGCCGATTTGGCTTACTACAACAGGGGCAGGAGTTATCCTAATTTAGTTGTTAATCAAATAATTACTGCCATTGATTCCGTTCTTTTGTCCGCTATGAGTAAAGAACAAAAGAACCGAGAGAATATTAAAAATATGACTCGTCGTTCTATATCGGTCTGTACTTATGTAATGTTTCCGATGATGGCGGGGCTGGCTGTATGCAGCGAACCATTGGTTGCATTGCTTTTGACTGAGAAATGGCTTCCTGCTGTTCCTTATATGCAAATTGCTTCTATTATTTGTGCGTTTACTCCGATGCAGACTGCAAACTTAAACGCAATAAAAGCATTGGGCAGGAGTGATTTGTTCCTTAAGTTAGAGGTAATAAAAAAAGTCTATGGCTTGATAATCCTTTTGCTTACATTCAGAATTTCCGTAATGGCAATGGCTTGGTCAATGCTTGTTACAACGGTTTTGAGTTTGTTAGTAAATTCTTTCCCCAATAAAAAACTTCTTGATTATACATTTCATGATCAGATTAAGGACGTTTTCCCCTCTTTAGTTATGACTTTGGTTATGGCTGTTGTTACATATTCCATCCACTTCTTAAAACTAAATGATTGGCTTACTTTGCTTATTCAAGTGCCTTTGGGTGCCGGAATTTATTTCGGACTTTCAATTATGACTCAAAACGAAACGTTTACTTTCTTATTTGAAACCGTTTCGGGAATGTTGTCGAAGTACAAGTTTTTCAAGAAAAAATCAGAAGAATAAAGTTGGTGAAGTATGATAAATGTTACACGCTCGTCAATGCCTCCGTTTGAGGAATATTGCGACGAAATAAAGAAAATCTGGGATTCAAGATGGCTTACGAATAACGGTATTGAACATCGTACTCTTGAAAATGAATTGTGCGAAAAATTCAACGTAAAAAATACCGTTCTTTTTGCCAACGGTCATCTTGCTCTTGAATGTGCGATTGCAGGCTATGATTTTCCGAGTGGAAGTGAAGTAATTACAACTCCCTTTACTTTTGCATCGACAACTCATGCTATAGCAAGAAACGGCTTGGTTCCCGTCTTTTGCGACATAAATCCCGATGATTATACAATTGACGTAAGCAAAATCGAAGAGCTTATCACGGATAAAACGGTTGCAATTGTTCCCGTTCATGTTTACGGCAATATGTGCGATGTTTATGCCATTGATAAAATTGCAAAAAAGCATGGTTTGCGTGTCATTTATGATGCTGCACACGCATTTAATGTAACTTATAAAGGCGTAAGTTCTGCTTGTTTCGGCGATGCTTCAATGTTTTCTTTTCACGCTACAAAGGTGTTTCATACTATCGAAGGCGGCGGAATCTGTACAGCAAATGATGAACTTGCAAAATACTTAAATCACATTAAGAATTTCGGACAAGACGGAGAAGACTGCATTTATGCCGGAACGAACTGCAAAATGAACGAATTTGCCGCCGCAATGGGAGTATGCAATCTTCGTCATTTAGATGAGGAAATAGCAAAAAGAAAACTCGTTGCCGACAGATATATCAAACGTCTTTCGGGAGCAAAGGGAATTAAACTCAGTATCCCATCAGATGATACCGTTCAGAATTATGCTTATTTCCCCGTTCTTTTTGACGGCTATAAATTAAATCGTGATGAAGTATTTGATTTGCTCGGAAAGCATGACATTGTCCCACGTAAGTATTTCTATCCGCTTACAAATTCATTTACTTGTTACAACAACTTGGAAACCGCAGGGGAAGACAAAACTCCTGTTGCAAAACATATTGCAAACAATATTCTCTGTCTGCCGATTTATGCCGATTTGACCGTTGCGGAAGTTGACAGAATTTGCGACTTGATTTTGCAGTAATATAAACTATTTTTTGAAAACCGGAGGTTGTTTATGAAAGGTATTATTTTAGCCGGCGGAAAAGGCACACGCCTTTATCCCATGACAAAAGCTGTATCAAAGCAGCTTTTACCAATCTATGACAAACCGCTTATTTACTATCCCTTATCGGTGCTTATGCTTGCGGGTATTCGTGAAGTGCTGATTATTTCAACTCCCGAAGATACTCCCGTTTATGAGCGTCTTTTGGGTGACGGCGAGAGATTGGGTATGAGATTTGAGTATAAAGTTCAGGACAAGCCCCGCGGTCTTGCCGATGCATTTATAATCGGCGAAGAATTTATCGGTGATGACAGCGTTTGTTTGATTTTGGGTGATAATGTTTTTTACGGCCCCGATTTGACAAAAGTTCTTCGTGAAGCGATGGCAAATGAGACGGGTGCAACAATATTCGGATATCTTGTCAAAAATCCGCGATCTTTCGGTGTAGTCGAATTTGACGAGAATTATAATGTTGTTTCTATTGAAGAAAAACCCGAAAATCCCAAATCAAATTATGCCGTTCCCGGACTTTATTTTTACGACAACCGTGTTGTTGAAATTGCAAAAAATGTCAAGCCTTCCGCAAGAGGCGAAATTGAAATAACGGCAATCAACAACACATATCTTGAAATGGGCGAACTCAAAGTAACCCTTTTACGCAGAGGTATGGCTTGGCTTGATACGGGTACTCCCGACGGTATGCTGAAAGCGGCGGAATATGTCGAAGCGGTGCAGTCAAGACAAGGCTTTTATGTTTCTTGTATAGAAGAAATTGCTTGGCGAAGAGGGTTTATTGCAACTGAGCAATTACAAAAACTCGGCGAAGAACTGAAAATGACCGATTACGGGCAATACCTCCTCGATTTGGTTGCCGGCGAATAAGAAAAGGAGAATGATATGACGATTATAGTTACCGGCGGTGCCGGATTTATCGGAAGCAATTTTATATTTTACATGTTGAAAAAACATCCCGAATACAGAATAGTTTGTCTGGATAAACTTACTTATGCCGGGAATATTCACACCTTAAAACCCGTTATGGATAACGAAAATTTCCGTTTCGTAAAGGCTGATATTTGCGACAGGGAAGCGGTTTACAATCTTTTTGAGGAAGAAAAACCCGATATGATTGTAAACTTTGCCGCCGAAAGTCATGTTGACCGTTCCATTGAAAATCCGGGAGTATTTCTGGAGACAAATATTATCGGTACTGCCGTTTTAATGGATGCTTGCAGGAAATACGGAATAAAGCGTTTTCATCAGGTTTCAACCGATGAAGTTTATGGTGATTTGCCGCTTGATCGTCCCGACTTACTGTTTACGGAAGACACTCCCATTCAGACAAGTTCTCCCTATTCATCATCAAAAGCAGCCGCCGATTTGTTAGTAGGGGCCTATCATCGTACTTTCGGGCTTCCTGTTACAATCTCTCGTTGCTCGAATAACTACGGTCCCTATCAGTTCCCCGAAAAACTTATTCCGTTGATGATTGCAAACGCCACTCACAATAAGCCCTTGCCTGTTTACGGCGAAGGTTTGAATGTCCGTGACTGGCTCTATGTCGATGATCATTGCAAAGCAATTGACTTGATTATACACAAGGGTAAAGTCGGTGAGGTATATAACATCGGCGGACACAACGAAATGAAGAATATCGACATTGTCAAACTTATATGCAAAGAACTCGGCAAGAGCGAAGACTTAATTACTTTCGTTGCCGACCGCAAAGGACACGACTTGCGTTATGCGATTGATCCGACAAAAATTCATACAGAACTCGGCTGGCTTCCCGAAACAATGTTTGCCGACGGGATTAAACTGACTATCGAATGGTACAAAAACAATTCCCATTGGTGGGAAAATATTTTATCCGGAGAATATCAGAAATAACAATGAATTTACGAAATTTTCAGCATAAAATTCGTCATGAAAAGGCTTTGTTTTAACGGAGCCTTTTTTGTTTTTCAACCCTTTGTCTATTATTATTCAAAGATGAGGGAGTTTGTGCAATTTTAATTTCTATCCTTAATAATTTGTAAATTTATTTGAAAAAAACTAACAAAAATTTGATAGATTGTGATGATAAAAACAAAAAAATGTAAATTTTTTCGATTTTCGAAAACCCCTATTGACACGCTGACATATATACTATATAATACAATTGTAGAAATATTCCCAAAGGAGAAAATTATGAAAACTACAAAAAGACTACTAAGCGTCCTTTTGAGCTTAGCGATTATCTTTACGAGTTTAAGCGTCGGCTTTATCGTCGACGCAGCGATGAGTAATGAAACGTCTATTGCTCTCAGGGATGCTGTTAAAAGTGCTACTGTCAGAAACATTCCGACAGGTTTGATGTCTTCTTCAACTACCGGTTCAGGTAATGACAGAAGAGGTACGAATGCCACAGTCATTAATTTGGCTACCTATGCTCAATATAAGGAAATGAGAGATTTGCTTATCCTTATTGACACGGCGGTCAAAGAGACGAACGAGTGGGTTAAGGCTGACTTTCAAGGCGATGCTTCCGCCCGTCTGTGTACCGATGCAGAAATGATTCAGGCGGAAATTCGCGGTTCCTTGCTTAGTGCCGGTCTTCAGGAATCGGAGTGGAACAGTGTTTCTCACTTCTTCAATTACATTTTCACAATGAATCTGGCAGTTACTCATGCCGGCAACACGGGAACGCAGAGAGATGTAAGATCCAGAGTCTACAATCAGGTTACTGTGCAGACCAGCGACTACAAAGGTTATCTTGCTGAAATCGGTAAAGAATCTAATGTTGAGTCCTCAATTTCACTTGGACACATGTACAAGTTTGTAATGACTCGTGAAAACTATAAAACCGGCTTCTTGGGCATGACGAATCATTATCACAACGCTGTTAATATCAACACAGAGCCTATAAATGCTCCCTCCGTTGTTACTTCAAACACAGCGGTTAAGGCTGAACTTAACACTTACGTCAATTACTTGAACTCCTGCCACGCAACAACATTTGAAGATCTTCTTGCAAATCCCGGAAACATTGATTCCATGGTTACGGAATTTAACACAAAAAGAAATAATATGATTTCTTATGTTGGCGGCGAAGGTACATATAATTCTCTCTTTGCAGATTATCTTGCAGGCAATGCAAACTTCCTTGCAAGTTGTCAGAGTGCAAAGGACTTCCAGAACTATCTTCCCACAGTTGACAGTTGGAATGCATTTGCAAATGCAAATCCCGCTTACGGCACATTCAACTACGGTGCTTTCGGTGAAAAGGGCAGTGCAACTCAAGTCCAGTTAGTCAACGACTTTAACACATTTAATTTATACTACGAAACTCTCGCAGCAGGCGGCGATATTTTTGATTATCTCTGCAACCACAACTATATTGATGTTAATTATTATACTAATTTCTATGATAATGTTGTAGTTTATAATCTTCAGGATACAGCTGATGTCGCTGCAAATCTTTACAACACATATAACGCAAATTATGAAGAATTGACACCGGATGAACAGTCGGTTGTTTACTCCGAACTTTGCGGTTATATCAATGCGATTGGGACTTATTCCGCACAGGTAAAAACTGCTGTTTATCCCGCAGGATATGAAAATCTTGTTGTTCTTCGCGAAGCATTGAAATGCGAACTTAATCCCGCTGTTGTATATTTTGCGGAATATGCTCATCAGTCTTTCCTTGATTACAAGACCGAAGATGTATGGACTGAAATTGAGACAGCGAAAGCCACACAGATTGATTTAGATAATCTCTATGCCGAAGTGGCTTCAAATATCGGCACCGCAGAGGCTGACATACTTCTTGCAGGTATCAGAAATGATGCCGCTGCAATGATTGACGGGCTTTATACCCTCCTCGGCAATCGTTTTACTGCTCAAGTTACTAATGCTTATGATGTATATGAAGAACTCGGCAAGCCCACAGAACTTACCGTTGCTTCTTTCCTTCAACTTTCCGCAGTTCTTACTAAACTTGAACATGACATCCGTACCGATCTTGATGCTGCAGGTCAAGGCTCCAAGATTTCTGCTCAGACAATAGCAGAATACAATGAGATTATGGCTGTCGGCGGCATCTATGAAATCTGGGATGCTTATGCTAAGACATTTGGTTTTGCAGATTATGAACAGACTCATCTTGATTATGAAACTCGCGGAATCTATCCGAACGATAAACTAAGAACAGAAGAATATGTTGTTACGGAAGACAAACTTCTCAATACAATCTCTTCTCTCGACAAAATTCTCGTCAGCGACACATTTGCAAATCTTATCGGTCAGGAAGATTTTGATTTAGGTACTCTTGCTACCGATGCGGTTAAGGATCTTCTTTTCACTGACGAAATGATCAACACCATTGTTTATCTTCTTTATCCCATTGTAGTAACAGAGTTTGAAAAGGTATGGGCAGACCTTCCCTTAACAATTAACTACAGTGGTATGAATATTACTGTCAACTACTTAAAGAGCCTTCGCGATGTTCTTAGCGAAACCGGTTTTGCCGTCTATCCCGATTTACTTTCCGGTCTTATTGATGGCACAAAATATCCCGAAGTTAAGGCAGCATTACTTGCTGCAGGAAACAGATGGGATGCCGCAAGTATTTATGATTTTGAAAATGATACTCTGAAAATCGACTGGGGCGTAAATGCTCAGGAACCCGAAAACAGAGAGGCATATTTCTATCAGGCATTTGCAGAAGCCACTAAAGGCTTAAAACCTCTTCTTTTGGCTCTCTTTGCAAATCGTGCTTTCAATCCCGCCACTGTTACTGGCTTGGCTACTGCTTCGGCTTTAGGTGGTCTTGTCACTTTAAATATTTCTCTTACACTTGGTGCTACCGGAAACAGAGGCTATGCCAATTTCTTTCTCCCGATTTATGAAATGCTTGGTGTTGGCTATACACCCGTTGCAAGCATTGAAGGAAGTCAGGATGTTGCTTATATCTTTGAGCAAATCCTTGCTCCGATTTTCGCATTCACTCAATCTTTAAGCAATCAACCCGTTGATAAGATTTTAGGTTTCCTTCCCGGCCTTGTTTATGCACTTTCCTTTAACATGGTGCCTTCATTGCTCAATATGCTTGCTACCGACATTACTTATGCGGCAAGTGCCAACCTTGTAGGTAACGTTCTGAGCGATTCGGCAAGCATTGCGATAGGTGATATGCTTGACCTTAACGATTTAGGCATTGACCTTTCGGGCGGTATCAATACTCTTCTTAAGAGTTTTGATATTGATATTCCCGACATCGATCAGGCGAAACTTGCCACTTTGGGCGAACTTCAGACATTCGCATCAGGCAGAAAACAGGCTATCTACTCCGACTTCGGCACGGGTGCAAGTTACGACGGTCGGGCATATAGAATTGCCGCCGATAAGGCTGATGTCGGTTATTATCTCCTTTCTTATCTTATTGATGTAATTAAAGATGAAAATGCTTTCAATGCATTACTCACTACATTTAGTACGCTGTTTGCAGGCGAAGAAGAACCCGAAGAAGGAGAAGATCCTCCCGCAGAAGGTGAAGATCAGTTTGCAGACATTAAGACTTTAATTTACGAAACTCTTAATCTTGATGAAGCAGACAAGGGTGACGCAATTGCGGCTATCGTTGAACTCTTCAATCAGGAAGAAAAAGATCTTCGTGAATACGATTGGTATGACGGCTTAACCGGCGGTACCGTTGAAGGTCTTACTCCGGCAAGCGTTGTATATTTAAGTTATACAAACGACTGGACACGCGAAAAGGCGGTTTATTTGGCTGATAACTTTGAAGGTGTTATTGAAAGTATTATCAGAACAGCCGGTGGCGATACAGATATAAGTGATGCGTTTACTGAACTTGTTGCCAATGGTCTTTATACAAACAAGAACATTACCGGTCTTGCAAAACTTTTAGGCGGTATTGAACTTGATCAGATGCTTCTTGACATCTTAAATAATGAACTCGGTCTTGACCTTGCAGCATTTGCTGTATATGCAGACCTTCCGGATGACTATAACTGGGGCTTTGAAGATGGCGACAGTGAAGGCTTTGTAAATGCTCTTCTTGCACTTCTTGCTCCTGCAAAGGATGTATTGGGCTTCATTCTTGATGGTGAAGATTTGACACTTATTGACAGTGCAGTTACACTTATCGGTTATGACGGCTTCAACAATGCATTTGTTCCCGTTCTTGAAGCACTTGGTTGCGACCTTGCCGCAGTTGCAGGTGAAGATAGTCTTGATGCTATCCTCCACGCACTTGTTGCAAGAATTGATCTTCTTTGTGCTAACCCCGTTGATGAAATACTCAACCTTATCCCCGGCGTTATCTACTTCCTTGCCGGTAACGAATTAAGTACGGCAGTTCACAATCTTCTTGTTCCCGTTTATGCTCTTCTTGATACCATTCGTCCCATTTATGACATTGATCTTGAGGAACTTATTAACGGTCTTCTTGAAGAAAATGAACTTGAATTTACTCTCGACCTTGATTTCCTTACAATCAGATTTGTTCTTGAGCTAATAGGCAATCTTGTCGGTCTTGACTTGTCCGAACTTGAAAAACTCATGTATGACGTATCTAAAGTAATCGGTGTTGATTATGTATCCGCTTCCGATTTCGTTGGTACAGGCAAAATGGGTGCTTATATTGACGGTACATTCGATAAGGCTGATATGGTTACAGTTGTCCTTTCTTTCGTAATTGAATGGATGGGTGAAGGTAACAATGCTGATGATTTGGATGCTCTTGTCGGTACAGACGGTCTCTTTGATGGTATCCTTGATATCTTTGAAGGCACGCCGACTGATATTCAAGTAGTTGATTGGCTCTACTTCCCGGGTGCAGTGGATATAGGCGAAAATGACTATGCCTTTGGTGTACACATTCCCGCTACACATCCTGCATTTGGTTATCCGAACAACTGGACAGAAGAAACAGCACAGTATGTTGACGCTGAACTCGATGAAATAGTTGCTCTTATTCTCTCCCTCACAGGTGGTGAATATGAGAACTTAACCGAACTTATTAATGATAAGGTTACAATCTATTCTTCCGAAAATGTTCAGAGAATTGTTGATGTTATTGCTGATTTACTTGCAAATCTTGATGATGAACTTCTTGATGCCGCAGGTCTTCTTCTCGATGTAGATGTTGCTGCTCTTCGTGCTTATGAAGTTCCTGCAGATATTGATAACGCAGAAGAATTTGCCACCGCACTTGCCGATTATCTCGGAACAATTGACGGTTTGGTAAAATGGGTATTTTTCGGTGATGATTATCGTTTCGCTTATGATTCCGACGGCACGGATGCTATTGTTATCTACGGTGCCGAAGGTTACAATAAGGGCTTAGGAGTACTTCTTGAAGCATTAGGTTGCGAAAATCTTCCCACAACTTACAGCGAAACTGCTGTTTATGAAGTTCTTATCTCCGCATTCAACCGTCTTGATGAAATTTTTGCAGATCCCGTAGCAGAAGTATTTGAAATTCTTCCCAATCTCATTTACTTCATCAATGCAGGCGGTGCAACGGCTTCCGTAAACAATACACTTTCTGCTGTAACTGCTTTTCTTACCACACTCGAAGGTGTCGGTGTTCAACTTGATTTAAGACAGGTTATCCTTGATGCTATTAATCTTGACATCAATGACATTACAATCGAATCGCTCTTTACTCTTGTCGGTGGCATGGTTGAAGGTCTTGACCTTACTCCCGTTACTGAAGTTATCAATGATGAATTTATGGTGGGTACGATCCAGTCCTACATGAGTGTAAGTGGCGAGTACGCATATAAGATGAAATATGATAGCGAGTTCGCTCGTTATGATATGCTCACCTTAATTTTCACAGTGGTTGTTGAGGTTCTTGGTTATGCTCCCAATGAGGCAGTATTCACCGACCTCTTTGGTGCAGATGTATATCAAGTAATTGTTAATTTCCTCAATCTCCAAAAGAGCGAGATGCAGGATATGTCCTGGCTTTATACCGATAAAGTAGGCAAAGTTCTCTCCCCGATTAACTCTTCTGTACTCTACAAGAACTTTGAATACGGTCCGATATTCACTCCGGATAAATCTCAATACATTGCTGATAATTCTGTTGATTTTGTAGATAAATTAGTTTACCTCCTTGGTCTTGAAGTCAATGGTGTTCAGACAGTTGATCTTAAGTCATTGCTGAACAATCTTCTTGATGGATATCTCTACACTAACGATATGTGCGAAACCATCCTTGTTAAGCTGCAGTCACTTTCCGGTGCTGTTGACGGTCTTGCAGATGGTGCAGGCGTTCATATCAATGCAGTTCTTGACAGAGCATTAGGTATTGACCTTAACTACTGGACTGATTATCAGATCGGTACGGTAAATGACAGGGCTTCCTTTACTGCTGAAATAATCAGAATGCTCTCTCCCTTCTATCCCGCACTTCATTGGCTCCTTGCTGATGGAACTTGGTCATTCTTCGTTGACGAAGACGGCAATAACCTTATCACCCTTTACGGTGCAGAAGGCTATGCATACGGTATTATTCCGGCTCTTGAAGCATTAAATTGCGAAGGTATCCTCACACCCGCAGAGTACTATGCGGCGATTGAAACCGATCCCAATGTAATGGTTACCTCAATTCTCAATCCTGTTCTTGACAAAGTTGATGAAATTCTTGCCTCTGATGATGCGGCAGAAGAGATTCTTGCTCTTCTGCCTCCGGTTATCTACTTTATCAACTCTAACGGTTTAGATACTTGCTTTAAGAATATTCTTAATGCTGTATATACCGTACTTCATGCTATCGAACCCGTAGCAGTAGTTGATATTTATGATCTTCTCGGTATCAACTTCGCAGATCTTGACTTCGAGACAATCTTTGATCTTCTTCTCGGTAAACTCGAAACATCTACCGGTATTGACTTTAGCGGCATTGATATGGATGCAGTTAAGGAACTTACAAACGGTAAGGTTGTTAAATTTACATCCAAGAACGGACTTACGGCATATACCATGGAATATGCAGCTGGACCGCGTGGTTCTGATTCTGACATGGTTACTTCTGTAATGCGTCTCATGGTTACATTCATTGCAACCGATGATAACGTAGACAAGCTTCTGCAACTTCTTGAACAGGAACTTGGTATGAACGAAGTCGGTAAGAAATATATCGGTGCTGTTCTTAAGACAATTTGTTCCTATGTTGTTGATACAAGCACTGGTATGGATCAGGCTCTCGCCGCGATTTACTACGTATTTACCGGTCTTGATATCGCAGTTGAAGGTACCAGTTCGGGTATCAATGTATTGAATGATTATTGGCAGCAGATACTTATCGATCTCGGCAAGTCCGATGATCCTAATGAAATTACTGTCGGGAATTTCCTTGCTGCTCTCTTAGATGAAGTAGCCGGAGGAGTTTTCGATTCCGAAGGTATTGCATCTAACGGCCTTATCGCCTTCTTCCAGAAGATAATTGCATTCTTCCAGAGAATACTTGACTTCTTCAGGAATTTAGGCAGATAGACTAAAAACAAAAAAAGGGTCTCACTTTCGGGTGAGATCCTAATTTTTATTAAAGAAAAAAATAAAGCCCGGCGATTGCCGAGCTTATCTATCTCGTTAATTATGCGAGGAAAGCGATTGTTTCTGCATCTTCATTGAGGAAAAGAAGGATTGTGTTGATGATTTGAATAAGATAGTTGATAAAAACCTTGATGTAACTGAAATCTGCCATTTGAATTCACCTCCAATATTTTTCTAAATACATAATAACATATTACATTTGTTTTTGCAAGAGTTTTTTTAAAAAAACACGAGAATTAACAGAAATATCACATTGTTGCAAAGATTGATTACCAGCCAATTCTGTCAAATACAGCAATTGTTTCGAAATCAGGATTGAGAAGTCGCATAATGTAATTGATAATTTTGATTAAGTAGTTAAGTAAATCTGTGATCATACTGTAATCCATGGTTGCACCACCTTTATTATTTTTTTACTTTTATATTATACTACAATTAAAGGAAAAAATCAATAGCAAAATTATGAAATAATTGTGTTATACGTGTGATATATTACAAATCCGAGCCTAGCTCCGGGCACTTTCTTTAAGTTTTTTGCCGGAGTATAGTCAACTGGAATATTTGTCGAGCCACGAACACTACTGTGATAAACAGCCAAAGATGCTGCATATTCCATTGTTTTGTCACTCGGCTCTTTCCCGTCAGTAATGAGTATAACATGTGAACCGTGATGTTGTTGAACATGAAACCAAATATCATTTTTGTTGGCAATCTTAAATGAAAGTTGATCATTTTGAATATTATTTCTTCCGACTAATATCCTAAATCCGTCTTCTGAAATATATTCAATAGGCTTAAGAGTTTGTGATTTTTGTTTTTTGACTGTTCCACGTGTACGCAAGAATCCGACATCAATAAGCTCATCACGAACAGCTGATAATTCTTGCTCGGTTTCTGCACGAGACAATGAATCTAAAACAGATTCCAAATATTTCAAGTCATTTTTGCCCTGTGCAATTTGTTCGGTAAGTACTTTTTCAGCAGTCTGTGCTTTTCTGTATTCTTTGAAATATCTGTTAGCATTTTGTGCCGGTGAAAGTTCAGGTTTAAGCGGAATACGAATTGATTTGCAGTCATCATAATAGTTTTCAACTTCAAAAAACTCGTCACCGGGATGATAATCTCCGCTGTTAATTCTGTAAAGATTTGCATTTATTAGTTCTGCCCAAATTCGTTTTTTTTCTCTGTCTGCAGCTTTTTCAAGTTCTGCATTTTGAATATTGATTTTACGAGAAATCCGTTCAATATGCGTATTTACGGTATTAAATAAGTCATCTGCTCGTTGTCTAATTCTGTTAAGTCGTTCTTTCTCAAAATAGAATTCATCAAGCACTTGACTTAAATCATCATATATTTTATGTGTAATACAATCTCCGTATTGTTGTATTTTTGCAAATGAAAAGTCTTTAGGTTGACCATTTTCAAGGAGGATGCATGGAGTATAGTCTCGTGTTTTAATATTATTTTGAAAATCAGATAAACATTTTATAAGATTTAATTTTTCATCTTTTGTTAATTCTTCAGCTCGTTTATCCTCTCCAATTGCCCTGTAGGTAATCTCTCTGGACGTAAGCGGGGAGATACCTTCAACAGTTTTTAGTAATGCAGATGAAACATAGCTGGTCTTAATCAAAGAAACAATGGTATCCGTGTCACCATCGAGGATAGAAATTTTATTCTGCATCGGCGGTAGTTCATATTTTAATCCGGGAAGAATTTGACGAACAGAGGATTTTAATAAATCTACTCTCTTGACACTGTCAATGATTTTGTAGTCCTCGTCGATTAATATTATGTTGCTGTATTGAGCCATTATCTCAAGAATTAATGTTCTTTTAACCTTGTAGCCCAATTCGGTTATCGCATCAAAGTCAAGATAAACTATTCTGTCTGTGCCTTCTTGCCTTATACCTGTCAGGATAGCACCGACAAGATGTTTTCTCAGTAGCATGCAGAGCATTGGCGGGACAGCGGGATTTTCAGGAAGATGGTTTGTAATACACATTCGCGGATTGTTTCCGCTTGCAGATAAAAGCAAGGAACCTGTATCTGAAAAAGTTCTAAGTTTTAATATAATCTCATATTTAGAGGGCTGATAAATTTTTTCAACCCTCGCATTTTTGAATTGGTCATTGATTTCCTGACCTAATAAATGTAAATAAATTCCGTCTAAAGCCATTGATTTCCTTTTATAATGCCGTCTCGATAATTCCTCCGCCTACAACAACATCTTCACAATACAGTACAACCGATTGTCCGGGAGTAATTGCACGCACAGGTTTTTCAAACTCTATTTTTACAGTGTTATTGTTAATGCTTTCAATTTTGCACGGAGTTTCATTTCTTGTATATCTTGTTTTTGCCGTAATCTCTCCATCTATATTTTCTGGCGGAACAATGAAATTAAAATCAGTTGCAATTAACCCTTTTGAAAAAATCGCTGTTTCGCGAGAGAGAATAACGTTATTATTCTTCATGTCCAATTCTTTGACGTAAAGCGGTTCGGGAAGTGCCAAGCCTAAGCCTTTTCGTTGACCTATGGTGTATCGTATAATCCCCTTGTGTTTGCCTAAAATATTGCCATCTGTGTCCACAAAATTGCCGTAAGGATATTTTTTATTGCCGTATTTTTCAATAAAATCAAAATAATCACCCTTTATAAAGCAAATGTCCTGACTTTCTTTTTTTTGCGAGTTTTCAAAGCCGAAACCTTTTGCCAAGGCACGAATTTCATCTTTGCTTTCTATATTTCCAAGCGGGAATATGATTTTTGAAAGTTGTTCTTCGTTTAATCTGTATAGAAAATATGTCTGGTCTTTTGCGGTGTTTCTTGCTCTTTTAAGAACATATCTGTCGTATTTTTCGTTATATTCAACTTTAGCATAATGTCCTGTAACTATTTTATCGCAACTTAGTTCGGTCATTTTTTCAAGTAAAGTACCGAATTTCATATAGTAGTTGCATTCAATGCAAGGATTCGGCGTCCTTCCGTGTTCGTATTCTGAAATAAATTTTTCTATAACTTTTTCTCGAAAAGAACCTGAAAAATTAAAGACATAGTGGGGAATACCAAGTTTGTTTGCAATGCATTTTGCCGTGTCTGCCTCAGCCTTGCAAGAATCACTTGTGTCAAATTCGGTATTAAGTATGGTTGCTCCCACACAGTCAAACCCTGCATTTACCATAAGACCAGCGGCAACGGCAGAATCAACTCCGCCGCTTAATGCAAGTAGTAGTTTATCCGCCATATTCAATCATTTTGTCAATGCATTTCTTTGCGGCAATGCGAGTGTCTTCATCAATTTTTATTTCTTCACCCTTGCCGTTAATGCAGTCAAGTATATCAAAAACACTTGTAATTGCCATATCGCCACAAATAAAATTATTTGAAAGCGGGAAAAACTTTTTATCGGGACATTTATATTTCAGATGTTCAACAATGGAATTTTCAGTGCCGATAATAAATTCTTTTTTGTCGGATTTTATTGCATATTCCATTATGCCGGTTGTTGAGCCTGTGTAATCTGCTTGTTTTGTAACCTCAGCTTTGCATTCAGGATGTGCGAGAAAAACAGCAGACGGATATTGCTTTTTCACCTTAAAAACATCATTTTCAGTCATACTTGCATGAATGGGACATCCGCCATCAAGGAGAATAAAGTCTTTTTCGGGAACTAAATTTTTACAATATGTGCCTAAATTTATGTCAGGAACAAATATTATCTTGTCTTGTGGCATTGAACGAATAACTTGCTCGGCACAAGAAGATGTAACACAAACATCGCAGACGGTTTTAAGTTCTGCTGTTGTATTTATATATGCAACGACGGTATAATCGGGATGTTTGGCACGCAAATTTTCTATATCTGTTTTATTAAACTGTTCCGCCATAGGACAACCCGCAGATGAGTTTGCTAAATAAACAGTTTTTTCGGGACTTAATATCTTGACTGTTTCTGCCATGAAACGAACACCGCATAAAATGACCGTTTTCTGTGTTAATGTCATTGCTTTTTTTGCAAGAGCATAGGAGTCGCCGACAAAATCAGCAACTTCTGTAATTTCATGACTTTGATATGAATGAGCAAGAATTGCAATATCCTTCTCTTGCTTTAATCTTAATATTTCGTCCTGTATTTCCCTTAATAACATAATTTCCCTCCAAAACTGAAGTTATTCAAATATATCCGGAACTTTAGCCGTCCAGACAGTCGGTAAGTCAATATCAAATGCAGATGCAATCAATGCAGCAGTATCTTTAATTTCACAAGTAAACTCGCTGGCTTTTATGCCTTTGCCTCTGACAAAGAAAGAAACAATTTTTTCAGCATCCGTATCTCCTCCGTGACCTCCGGTGTGTGTACCGCCGTGATCAGAATTTACGATAAAAAGTGCATCATCAAGCCTGCCGGAATCTTTTATTGTGTCAAAAATTTTGCCTAAAAGGGCATCAACGTGAGTAATCTGATCAAGATGTCCCTTTGTTCCATATCCGAATCTGTGTCCGGCACCGTCCACACTATCAAACTGCACAAACAAGAGTTTTGTGTCATTCTCTCTTAAAAATTCGCAGATTTTCTCGCACAATTCGTCGTCTTCACCCGTATCTTTATGAATATTAAGACCTTCTTCAATAATACCGTAGTTTATCGGATTCCAGCAGGAGAAAGCCGCAAGATTTGCATCTGGAAATTTCTCACGTACTAACTTAAAAACAGTAGGAATAGCAAAATCATCGGGAAGATGTCTTAGTCCTACAATGCTGTTTGTCAGCCCATGTGCTTCGCAGTCAACTCCCATAAGCATTGATCCCCAACATTGAGCAGAAATGGTCGGTATTTCTGTAAGGACATGATGAGAAAATGCACCGTTTTCAAAAATCCTGTCAATATTCGGTGTGTCTGTATCTTTGAAAAAGTTTCCTGCACCGTCAAAACCTATAAGGTATACGTTGGAATACATAGCTTGCTCCTTAAATGCAATCAATTATTACTATTATAACATAAACAAGTGTAAATTTCCACCCTTATTTTTAAAAATTACTTGATTTATCTTATTTTGTGTAGTATAATATGATTTAATCTTGTTATATTCACAAATACCTATCAGAAAGGTTGATATAATGACACTGTTTGAAGAGCTTAAGGCTCGTGGATATTTTGCTCAGGTAACAGATGAGGAAAAAGTCCGTGAAATGCTTGATAATGACAGTATAAAATTTTATATTGGTTTCGATCCTACTGCTGATTCTTTGCACGTAGGTCACTTTGTGAGCGTTATGGTTATGGCTCATATGCAACGCCATGGTCACACTCCGATTGCACTTTTTGGCGGTGGTACCGGTATGATTGGAGACCCGTCAGGCAAGACCGATATGCGAAAGATGCTTACTCTTGATGACATTAACTACAATATTTCTTGTTTCAAAAAGCAGATGAGCCGTCTTATCGATTTCGATAATGACAGAGCTATCATGGTAAATAATGCTGATTGGCTTTTGGATTTGAAATACATTGATTTTATACGTGAAATCGGTGTTCATTTTTCTGTTAATCGAATGTTAGCAGCTGATTGTTATAAGCAGCGTTTGGAGAGAGGGCTTACTTTCTTTGAACTTAATTATATGCTTATGCAAAGTTATGACTTTTTGTATCTTGCCAGAAAATACGACTGCAAAATACAACTTGGCGGAGACGATCAGTGGTCAAATATTCTCGGTGGAGTTGAACTTAACCGTCGTGCCGATGGTCGTGATGTATATGGTATGACATTCAAATTGCTCTTAAAGAGTGACGGCAAAAAGATGGGAAAGACTGAAGGCGGAGCACTTTGGCTTGATCCCGACAAAACTTCTCCTTATGATTTTTATCAATATTGGAGAAACACAGATGATGCCGATGTTATCAACTGCATGAATCTCTTAACATTCGTTCCCGTTGAGGAGATTAAGGAATATTCAAAACTTGAAGGTAGTGAACTAAATCCCGTTAAGGCTCGCCTTGCTTTTGAGATTACAAAACTCATCCATGGTGAAGAAGAAGCTATTAAGGCTCAAAATGCTGCACAGGCAATTTTTACAGGTGCCGCTGATTTGGATAATATGCCCTCTGCATCGCTTGATTCTGAATTATTTGTTGATGATAAGATTCAGGTTGCTGACATTATTGTCGCTGCGGAAATTGCTAAGTCTAAGGGTGAAGCAAGACGTCTTATCCAGCAGGGTGGTATTTCTGTTGATGACGAGAAAGTAACTGATGGTTTTGCTACTATTGAAATAACTGCATTTGATAAAGGATATGTAGTTATCAAAAAGGGCAAGAAAGTATTTGTAAAAGTTACTCTTTAATATATGAATTTGAACTAATTGAGGTTATATATGAAAACTATCGCAGTATTAACCAGTGGCGGAGACGCTCCGGGTATGAATGCAACAATTCGTGCTATTGTCCGAACAGCTGTTGAAAATGGACTTAAAGTTTACGGTGTAACAAGAGGCTATAAGGGGCTTATTGAAGGCACTATGAAAGAAATGGATCTTCGTTCCGTTTCTAATATTATCAACCGTGGCGGCACAATGCTTTATTCTGCTCGTTGTCCCGAATTTAACACACCGGAGGGCATTCAAAAGGCAGTAAAAACCTGTAAAGATAAGGGTATTGAAGGTGTGGTTTGCATCGGTGGCGACGGTACTTTCAGAGGTGCAAAAGACCTTTCAAACTATGGCGGAATTGCTTGTATCGGTGTCCCCGGAACTATTGACAATGATATTGCTTGCTGTGATTATACAACAGGCTACGACACCGCCCTTAATACGATTGTTGATATTGTAGACCGTATCCGTGATACAACCGAATCTCATGACCGTTGTGCTGTTATTGAAGTAATGGGCAGGAATGCAGGTTATCTTGCACTTAACGGTGGCATAGCAATCGGAGCCACATCTATCCTTATTCCCGAAAAGGAATTTGATCTTGATCGTGATATTATTGATAGAATTAAGCGTGCTCAGAAAAGCGGCAAAGAATATTTTGTTGTAATGGTTGCTGAAGGATGCACTGACAGGCTCAAAGAAATGGGAATTGATGGCGTTGAGGCTCTTGCACGCTATATTCAGTCGCGAACAGGAGTTGAAGCTCGTCACGCAGTTTTAGGTCATGCTCAAAGAGGTGGTTATTCTTCCGCCAAGGATAGAATCATCGGCTCCCGCATGGGAAATCGTGCCGTTCATCTTCTTCTGGAAGGTAAGACAAATCGTGTTGTTGCTATGCAGAAGGATGAAGTTGTTGACTATGACATTAACGAAGCTCTTGATATGAAAAAGAGTATTGACCTTGACTTATACAGAATAGCAATGGAAATCTCCATCTAGTAAAAAAACCACAATCAAGTGGTTTTTTATTTTAGACAATATTCTCTTGAAATTTAAAGATAAATAACGAATATATTAATAAGTTTTTTGTGTTTTTATCAAAAAGCACTTGTAATTTTAACTCTTTTATGTTATTATGATACATAGATATAATAGTGAAATGGAGAATTCTATGGCAAATTGTCCCAAATGCGGTTATAAACTGAAACTAAGAGATATTAAACCAGAATGTCCCGAATGCGGTGTCAATGTTGTATACTATAAAATTGAAGACAGACTTCGTGAAGATGCCGACAAAGCAGAGCTTGAGCAGGCAAAATTTCAGCCTAAAATGGACAGACTTAAAGCTTCCGTTTTTGGCAGTCCCCTTGCAATTATTCGTCTCGTTTTGATGATTTTACTTATCGTGTCCCTCCTGTTGCCTTTGGCTAAGATTCGCACAGACCTTCCTTTTGGCACATCCGACATTACGGTTAACTTGGTAGCAATCTATAAATTTTTCGGTAATCTCGATTTCGAGTTGTTATTTAAATTATTCAACTCAAAAGTGCTCGGTAATGATTTTGTCTTTTTCGCTGTCGCATTTATCAGCCTTCTTTTGACCGCCGTTGTTATGATATTAAATCTTGCATTTATGGTTATGTCTTTCGGTAAGAAGGGTATTGTTCGTAACGTGAGCTTAAACGCAATCGGAATTGTTCTTATTTCTGTATCGGCAATATGTTTTCACTTTTGTTCTAAAGGCTTTGAAACTCATATTCCCGGACTTTATGAAGGCTCTGTTTCTTGGGGTATTGTTATTGTTATACTGCTTTTCGTAGCCCTTATTGTCGTCAACCTTCTTTTTAAGATTCTTAAGATTGAAGTTAAGTATACCTATGTTGACGATCTTTTCCTGCCCTATGAACAAAGAAAGGCTTATCGCGAAGAACAGGAAAGACTTAAGAATGAATCTGATGAAGTGAAGGCAGCAAAGGCTCTTAAAGAAGCTGAGGAGCGTCTGAAAGCTGCTCATGAGCAGGTTAATCGTGAAAAGAAGAAAAAGAAATAATTGCATATTATGAAAAACATTGATTTTACTAATGTAAATATCACCGGTGGTTTTTGGTATAATCGTCAGGAAATAAACGCAAAAACTACTGCTCAGGCTATTTATGACAAGTTTTCCGAAACAGGAAGATTTGATGCACTTAAACACGACTGGACTAACGGAATGCCGAACAAGCCTCATATTTTTTGGGATTCTGATATTGCAAAATGGATTGAGGGTGTTGCATATATTCTTGAAAAAAACGATATGCCCGACCTCGAAGAAATATGCGACAATGCTATTGATTTAATTGAAAAGAATCAAGCAGATGACGGTTATTTTAACTCATATTTTCAAGTAGTTGAAAAGGACAAGCGATTTACAAATCGAGATTGGCACGAGCTTTATTGTTTAGGACATCTTATTGAAGCGGCTCTTGCCTATAAACACGCAACGGGAAAAGATAAGCTCTTAAACTGTTGCTTGCGGTATGTTGATTTAGTATACAGAATATTCCTTGTTGAAGATTCGGCAGCTTTTCATACTCCGGGTCACGAAGAAATTGAACTTGCCTTAGTTAAATTATGGCATGAAACCCACGATGCAAGACATCTTGAGCTTGCTAAACATTTTATTGATAAACGCGGAGTTCAAAAAGAAGTTCCCGAAGATTATTGGTGTAACGATGCTTATTTTCAGTCTCACCTTCCGGTAAGAGAACAGAAAACTGCCGAAGGACACAGTGTACGTGCGGTATATCTTTATTCGGGAATGGCGGATATAGCTTTTGAAACCGGTGATAAAACTTTGCTTGATGCTTGTAAGGTTCTTCTTGATGATATTATTGAGCATAAGTTATATATCACCGGCGGAATAGGTCAGTCAAGTGTAGGGGAAGCATTTACCGTTCCGTTTGATTTACCCAATTCAACCGCTTATACTGAAACTTGTGCCGGAATCGGTCTGATATATTTTGCAAGTCGTATGCAGAAATTCTTTGTAGATTCTCGCTACGGCGATTTAATCGAACGGATTTTATATAATGGTCTTATTTCCGGTGTTTCTCTTGACGGCAGAGCATTTTTCTATGAAAATCCGCTTGAAATTCTTCATGCCGAGAGAGAGCGGAATGTTTCCGTTCCGAGACAGAACCCTCGTTTTCCGGCAACAAGACGTTCTGAGGTGTTCTCCTGTTCGTGTTGTCCGCCTAATTTTCTTCGATTGATTGCAAGTCTTGGGAATTATATTTGTTCTGTTGATGATGATAACATATATTTACATCAATATATTTCATCAAGTATAAAAGTTGATGACGAGATTTTACTCTCTCAAAAGACAGATTATCCAAACAACGGCAGAGTTGAAATAATTGTTAAGAATGCAAAGAACAAGACTATAAACTTAAGAATTCCCGCATACACAAAGAACAATTATTCTGTTTTAGTTGACGGTGGAAAAGATACCGAAGAAGTAGAAAATGGCTATCATTCTATTAAATGCAAGAGTGATTTAACAATGATTATTCTTGACTTTGACGTTACTCCTAAGCTTAATTTCTCTTCTCCCGACGTTTGGGGTAATGCCAATACAGTTGCTGTTACGGCGGGACCTGTCGTATACTGTGCTGAGAGTATTGACAATGTTGAAAACCTCCATAGTCTTTATATCCCTGAAAATTTTGAATATTCTCTTTCGACCGATGAAGAATTGGATGTACCGACTATTCAAATCAACGGTAAAATAAGTGTTAAGTCATTCGACGGACTTTATGGTCAAAGTCGCAAGTTTGAGGACGCTTTAATTCGTTTAATTCCATATTACGCTTTTGCAAATCGTGAAGAGTGTGATATGCTTATCTGGTTAAATATTTTATAAGGAGAAATTATTATGGTTATTGGCGAAAAGGCAAGAGCCTCCCTTTATCTTTTCAGTTTTGTAATTCGTGCACTTTACATCTTACTTGCAATGTGGGATGATTTTTATGCAGCACAGGGCTGGGACGGGATCATTGACAGCGATAGCATCAAAGATCTTATACCTATGGCGTAAAAATTTGTTTTTCTTAGTTGGGGTGTAAAAAATAAGGCTCTTGATTGAGCCTTCATTTTATTTTTAATGTCCTCAAATATTCCTTTTGCTTTTTTGTTATCCTATAACTCTCAATTGCTTTTTGAATGGTTTTGTTATGAGTCCAGACATCTAATTTTTTATTCTCAATGTAAGGAATTGTAGAGTTGTATTGTTTCGCAAGAGCAGTCGCAAAATACCAAGCAATCATCATATTGATATAGTATTCATCACTTCTTAAATTTGCTACCATATCGTTGTATTTCGTGTCAAAATCTTCATCAAGAAAGTGCCGCATAAGCATACCGATTGCAAATCTGACCGTATAAGTTTTATCTGAATTAAGCCATATTTTGATATGGGCTAAAAGCTCCGACTTGTGTTTTTTGAATATGGTCGGAGATAACTGATCACTGGTTGCCCAATTATCAATATATGGTAAAAACTTTTCAACTTCCGAAATACAGGTTTCAAAATCATTAAACAACGAAATAATAAAAGAATGTAACTGATATTCTTCAAAATAATCATGAGGAAGAATATTGATAAACTCGATTTCCTCTTTTGATTTTACAATGTCCTTAGCAAGCTTACGAAGAACAGGGGTTCTGACACCAATAATTGATTTTCGCTCAATCGACGGAATAAGATTTGCTTGAAATTCTGCATATTCCTTGTCTTGATTGAGAAATAAATATTTTTGTATGTTCATTTATATAAATTTTTAAGTGTTTTCATCCGTTATTGTTCAATAAATAATAGGCTCTCTGCATGACATAAGAAGCTATTGATCCGGCATTATAATAACCGCTTCCGCCGTTTTCAACTATTACAACAAAAGCGTAGGGGAAGTCCGGTAAACTTGAGTATCCCGCAAACCAAGAGTGTGAGGCGATTTCATCAGAAATCTCGGCAGTTCCCGATTTTGCAGAAATTTCAAGTCCGTAAAAATTACCTTCCCCGTAATAATCAGTGACGGTTGAGCGTAATATCTGTTGTAATTTTGTTGCCGTTTCATTGGACATATATGAGCCTAAAACTGATGTAGATGCTTCGTATGAGTTAAATATTCCATCGATTGATGACACTGAATATGGTTGAATTGCAATACCGTTGTTTGCAATTGCTCCCATCATAACCATAATTGAACATGGGTTTGCAACAACTGTGTATTGTCCGAATCCCGCCCAGGCAATATCTTCATCGCTTGCGTCTTTTAAGTTGAATTTCCCGACCGCAGTCGATGTTCTGTCAGTTTGAATTGAAGAAATAAGTCCGAGTTCCTTAACGGTTTTCGTAAGTTTATCTGCACCGAGTTCAATGGCAATTTGACCGAAAGCAACGTTGCATGATTGATTAAATGCTTGTTCAAAAGTGAGTGTGCCGTGATTATCGTTACATATTACTTCACCGCCTCCGGGAACTTTCCATGAGCCGGTACAAGAGAATGTTCTGTCCATAATATCGGGAATATTCTCAATGGCACAGCAGGCAGTAACTACCTTATAAACAGAGCCGGGAACATACTGACCGTAAAGCAGTTTATTTAGATATACGCCGCTGTAATTTTCGTTTTCGTCCATGCCGGACGGTTTATTAAGCAAGTCATAGGTTGGTGAAGAAACATTACAAATAATCTCACCTGTGCGATAATTATAAACACCTATTGCACCTTTTTGACCGCCCAAACAATCAAGTGCATATGAACACAAATCAGCATCAATGGTAAGTTTAAGAGTATTTCCTGCACTTTTTTGTGCGTTGAAAATCCCAAGAGGGAGATTATAACCGACTAACTCACTTGAATATCTTGCCTCAATTCCTTTGATATATCCGTACTGGTCGCCGATAACGTGTAAAGTTGATTTGCGAATGCTTGAGCTGTCGTTATAATATCTTCCCGATTCGTTTGATGAAACGAGAACCTTTTCATTTCTGTCAACAATAGTCCCTCCGCAAGTTAATGCTCCACCCGAATAAAGATGCTGATTTTGCGGTTTCATAACATATTCATTCCCATGCAAAACAAAAGTAGTCATCACAGCGGTTAGCCCGACTACGACGACTAAACAAAGTATTAAAATTACTTTTGCACGATTATAAATAGTTCTCATTATGCATTAACAAAATAGTTTTCATACCAAAGTATGAATGAATAGACAGTCCAAATTTTTTTCATATTATGTGCTTTACCGTCTTTATGGTCATTAAGCAATTTCACAATATAATCAATATTGAAAAATTCTTTTGCTACATCCGAATTAAATTTTTCTTTTACCTGATTATAGTATTTGTCTTGTTTTAGCCAGTCGTTAAGAGGAGTAAGAAAACCCTTTTTAGGCATAGATGCGTTCTTTTCAGGCATTTGCTTTAATGCAGCACCTCTTAGTGCAATCTTTGTTCGCTCACGATTTACGCGATATTTTGTAGGAATGGAAAGTGCAACTTTTGCCATTTCTAAATCAAGGAAGGGAACACGAAGCTCGAGTGAATTTGCCATGCTCATACGGTCGGCCTTGACGAGAATATCATGAACAAGCCAAGTGTTAATATCGACATACTGCATTCTTGTAACGTCATCTTCACCCTTGCATTCATCAAAGAACGGTTTTGTAAGGGTTGACGGATCTTTTGCGGGAATATTCGGGTTTAATACCAAGTTCCTCTCGTCACTATGGAAGTTATAGTTATTACGAATGTAATACTGTTCAATGGTTTGGGCTCCTCTTGTCAAGAAACGTTTACCGCGTTTTCCTTCGGGCATCATTTTCCCGATTTTTGCACCGATTTTACGGATAAAGAGAGGAAGTTTCTGATAATTTGCAAGTTCAAGCGGATCTTGATAATAATAATATCCGCCGAAAAGTTCATCTGCACCCTCGCCTGAAAGAACAACTTTTACCTGTTTGCTTGCAAGTTTTGTAAGATAATACAGTGATATGGCAGAAGGATTGGGAAGCGGCTCGTCCATATAGTATTGAACAATGGGAGCAACATCAAAAAATTCATCTGCTGTAACTTTCTTTGTGAATATATCTACACCGACGGCTTTTGCGTAATCTTCGGCATAAGACAATTCTGAATATTTTTCTTCGGCATATCCGACGGAGAAGGTTTTTATATCCATTTCTTTGGAAAGTTCTTTTACTGCATAAGATGAATCTACACCGCTTGATAAAAAGCAGCCCACCTCAACATCGGCAAGAGAATGGCGATGTGCTGAATCTCTGAAAGTATCGGCAATAATATTTTCCCATTCTTCAAGTGATTTGAAATTATCTATGTTATATTCAAAACGGAAATATTCACTAAAATTCATTTCCCCGTCTTTATATTCAAAATATGTGCCGGGCTTTGTTTTATACACATTCTTAAACATCGTTTCATTTGAGGGGATATATTCAAAGCAAAGATAGTCGGGAATGCGATCACGATTTAATTCTTTTACAAAATCGGGATGTGCAAGAAAAGCCTTTATTTCGGAGGTGAAAAGTAATGATTTTCCGTCATCATAGTAAAACATAGGTTTTATTCCGAAAATATCTCTGGCTCCGATTAAAGTTTTGGTTTTTGTATTCCATACCAAAAAAGCGAACATTCCACGAAGTCTTTCCGCAAATGCGGGACCATATTCTTCAACACCATGTAACACAACTTCCGAATCGGTATGAGTTTTGAAAACATGACCTTTCAGTCTAAGTTCTTCTCTTAATTCGTTATGATTATATATTTCTCCGTTGAATACCAAAACACAAGTCCCGTCTTCGTTATATATCGGCTGGTCTCCGCCTTCTAAATCCATAATGCTCAGACGACGAAAGCCCAATGATACATCATCATCAACATGGTATCCGTCTGAGTCGGGACCGCGATGAATGATTTTGTCCGCCATATCATGAATTGTCTGTTCGTTTTTAATCTTATCCGCTTCGTTATTTACAAAGCCAACAAATCCGCACATAAGTGAAAATCTCCGTTAATAAAGTTTAACAACAATATAAGCACTCTCGGTGGGTGCTGTGTCAACTGTAATGCTGACATAAGTGTCTTTATCTGTAATTCCCAAATTTGTTATATTCAGGTCAATCATTGTCCCGTCCTGATACCAGGAATCAAATGCACATTCAATTCCTTCACCGCAAGTAAAATCAAGACTGCTGTCCGGAAGACCGGTCAGAGTTAATGTTATAACAGCATTTTCGCCGGCACCGAGTGCAACAGTTGATTTGTCAATATAAAGACCGGTCGTATGGTATGTTTTTGCTGCAAAACCGGCAATGCTCAAGGGAGTGGGGAAGTAGTCAAGCTTATTAAGATAGCTTAGCGGTAAAGCATAGGTGTTATATTCATTATCTTTATTTGCAATTCGTGATGTAATTCCGATAACCTGACCAAATGCATCAATCAGAGGTCCACCTGATGAACCATAAGATGTTGGGACACTTGATAAGATAAAATTGGTATACGGCGATTCAGGTAAAAGTTTGTTTAAGCCGATAATCTTTCCACTTGAGAACGTAAAACTTTCTCTGTCAGGGCTTCCCAATGCAAAACATTTTGAATCTATTATCGGTGTTGTGTAATTTAATACAGCGGCAGTTGATTTGCAAAAATCAGCTTGCATGACGGCAATATCAAGCTTCGCATCATAGGCAAGAATCTGACTTATGTTAAAAACGTTATTGTCTTTGTCTTTTACACTTATGTAAGATGCTCCCTTAATTACGTGGTAGTTAGTAACGCAAGTGCCGTTTTCAGAAATAAAAAAGCCTGAGCCTACACTGTCATTCTGACCGACCATAGCGTTGACCTCAACTGTGTATGCGGCAGAATCTGCATTGATTGCTATTTCGTCTTTGCCGGGAAAAGACTGAAGTCCCAATGAAACACGAAGAACAATTCGAGCATCTAAAACGGTCAATTTGCCATCATTATTTACATCTGCTTTTTTCAATATTTCAGCGGATGCTGTTTCAAGCCCTGCGGCATATCTGAGTACACGACGGGCGTCCGCAGTTGTTACTCGTCCGTCGTTATCCATATCGCCCAATAAATTGCAGGCAGCCGTTATTGTCAAGAAAACACACAGCACGGTCATAATTGACACAAACGGCAAAAATCGTCTGAATTTCAAGCGAACACCCCCCTTTGTTTATCTTTTGTAGAGTTCGTTAAAACGCTTAAATTTATTCCAGTTTATACTGTTAAGCTGATCGGTTGTAGTTCGAAATTGCCAATTACCGTCAGCTTTTCCGGGAATGTTAAGACGGGTATCTGAGCCGTAACCGAGTAAATCCTGAATTGGTAATATTACGGTGTCGGCGTGACTTTGAAATATTGTGCGAAGAATATTATCATATCCATTATTCCAATCGGGACTTGTATATCCGCAATACTCAAGCATGTTTTTTCTGTCACATTCGTTTAATTCCCAAACAAAACCGAGCAGAGTATTGTTATCGTGAGTACCGGTATATGCAATGGAGTTTTTCGGATAATTGTGAGGTTTATGAGTGCTGTCATCATCGGACAAGAAGCCGAATTGAAATACACGCATAGAGGGAAACTTTGAATATTCAACAAGTTCTACTACATCTTCGTCAATATCTCCCAAGTCTTCAGCGATAATTAGTCTGTTATCTGTAATTTCAGAAACGGCATCAATAAATTCTTTGCCTACACCCTTAACCCATTTACCTTCTTTCGCTGTTTTAGCGGTTGAGGGGACAGACCAATATGCAGAAAATGCACGGAAATGATCAATTCGTACACCGTCAAAAAGTGCAAGATTTGCAGTCAATCTGTCCTTCCACCAAGCAAAATCATTAGCTTTCATATAATCCCAATTATAAATTGGATTACCCCAAAGCTGACCGTCTGCAGCAAAATAATCGGGTGGAACACCTGCAACACAAGACGGTTTATTGTCCTCATCAAGCAAAAATTGCTCCTTGTTTGCCCAAACATCGGCACTGTCAAATGCAACATATATCGGAATATCACCGATAATCTTTATGTTCTTTGCTTTTGCATAAGCGTGAATATCAGACCATTGTGAGAACAATTCATACTCTATAAACTGCCAAAGGAAAACATCTTCAGCACTCGGTTCATGAATAGTCCATTCGTTCCATGCTTTGTCATTGTTGAGTTTTTTAAGTGACATAAAACGACAAAACTGCTCGATATATTTGTTTTTGTCAACAAACTCCGCAATTTTCTTTTTATATTCATCCGACAAGCGAGGAATTGCTTTTCTTAACAATTCAACTCTCGTATGATAAAGACGGACAAATTCGCAGGAATAAGGTTGCTGCTGACGTGCAGAATTTAATTCATCTGATGTCAATAAGCCCTTTTTATGGAGAGTTGGTAGGTCGATAAAATAAGGATTTAACGCAAAAGCGGAATATGATTTATACGGACTGTTACATTCGTCAACTAAATTAAACGGAAGTACCTGCCAATATGAAAACCCCGCTTCGCTTATCTTGTCAATAAATTTCTTTGCCTCATCTCCGAAGCTTCCGCATGAAAAATCACCCGGAAGCGACGAGATGTGCATTAAAACACCACTTTTTCTCATAAATTCCTTTTAATTAACGTTGAGCGTGAGCGTCTTTGTTCCCATACCCTCAACCTTAATTGTTACCTTAATTTCCGTATTTGCCTTTGTTGTACGTACCCAGAAAGCACGAACACCGCCGATAAAGGCAATCTTATCGGGACCGATTATTTCTCCGCCGCTTACTTTAACTGAAACAGCGTTGTTTGCATAGGTCAGACGATTGTTGTTCTGATCGATTGCTTCAAGTTCAATTCTTGTTACGTCATAGGTATCGCCGTGATAAAGTTCGGTTGAATCGGGGGTGGCGGTAAAGTCAACACTATTGCAGGCTGTCTTTGTGATAGATTTAACAAGCTTGGAATCTTTATAGCCTTCGTATGTATAAGTAATCTGTTCGTCTCCCCAATTTGCAACATATTTTGTAAGTAAATCAATAAACTGCGGTAAAGTCTTACCGGAAGTTAAGAAACCGGCTGCGAGTTTTAAGTAATACTGCGGAGGAATAAGGAAGCCGTCCATACTTGCCCTGACGATAACATCGCGAAGTAAATTAGCGGGTAGATTTTTTAGATTTTCAACTGTTTTAAGGTCGTCACCCAGATAGTCATCGGGAGTCATCGGAGCGTGAGCAAGGTGTGGGAACATCTTTTTGTTCGGATAGACAACACTCTTTAATTTTCCGTTTTTGTAAACCTTGACATAATCACAGTTTGTGAAGATATAAACCTGACCTCTGAACCCGCCGGGGTGATCGCCGATGTCCATAGATGAACTTACTTCCATAACAGGGAACTCATCTTGTTGAGAAGCATATACGGAAGCGGCGAGTTTAGGAATGCGGAACATATCCGTTACACCGTGATAACAAATTCTGTCGCCCGAACCAAAGTCTTTGTGTGTGTTATAATCAGCCATGCACCAGCCGATAGCTCCTGAAATTCGCTTGTTGCCGTAAGCGGCATTTTGAACTCTTGCGTGACGCAGAGCATGTTCCGTGCGAACTCCCTCTTTGTCGAATGACTTTGTGGGGAACATGTGTCCGTTATATTCGGTAACAAGATAGGGAGCAGTTACGCCTGTTACGATTGCAGGAGGAAGCAGAGTGATTTTGCCGCCGCTATGAGAGAAGTCATTATAGGTGTAGACATCTTCAAGGAGGCTGCTTCTGGGCATATTCCTTACACCGCCGGTCTGACGAGTTGGGTCAAGCTCACGACAGAGTTTGTTTGTTTCAGTATAGAATTCATCGCAGTCAACGCCTTCATTTACACGAACACCCCAAAGGATGACTGAAGGATGGTTGCGGTCACGAAGCACCATTTTGCGAATATTTTCAAGACAGTTTTCTCTCCATTCGCCTTCACCCAAATGCTGCCAGGAGGGCATTTCTGTAAATACCAAAAGACCGATTTCATCACATTTATTTAAGAAATGGATGCTGTCGGGATAATGTGCCGTGCGAACTAAATTACAGCCCAATCTGTTTTTCATCAATAAAGCATCAGCCTCTTGTGCAGATTTCGGCATTGCATTGCCGACATAAGGATATGACTGATGTCTGTTAAGACCTCTCAGTTGCAATTTTTCGCCGTTTAAGTAAAATCCGTCTCTCTTGAATTGAGCAGTTCTGAACCCGAATCTTTCGCTTTTTTCATCTTCTTCATATTTTACTTTAAATGTGTAAAGTTGTGGAGCATCAAGTGTCCAGAGTTTTAAGTCGGGAAGACGCCATTTAATGTTTAACTTTTTACCTTTGACATTGCAAGTTTGGTTTGCAATCTCTTTTTCGTCGTCAAATAAGGCAAGATTTACTTTACCTTCTGCAAAATCAGAGAATGAAATGTCAGCGTCGATAACTTTCTTGCTCGCAAGAGTATCAAGAGTACGAATGAAAATATCGTCAATATAGACCTTTTCAACAATCTCAAGCCATACTTCGCGATATATTCCGCCATATACAAGATAGTCAACCATATGACCGAAAGGAGGAATTTCTTTGCGTTCAGTTGAATCAAGCATTACGGAGATAACATTCTCTTTTGTGTTGATAAATTCGGTAATATCAAATGTAAATGGGGTATATCCGCCCTTATGAGAGCCGACTTCTTTGCCGTTAAGATAAACTACGGCATAGTTTGCCGCACCTTCAAAATGAAGCAAAACTCTTCTGTCGTTTTTATATGCTTCGGCAGGGAGTGTAAAACTTTTACGATAGCAAGATACAAATTGGAACATACGCTCATCAAAATAATTAAGCGGAATTTCCTTGTTGCAGTGGGGGATGTCAACGGAAATAAAGTCAGAATCATCATATGACTTTTTGAACATTTCAGGCTCAAATTTCTCGTTGTATTTCCAATCGAAATTTAGCGGGATTACTTTACGCATAACATATCCTCCAAGTAGTCTAATATATTTTTTTTCTTGTTTGGAATAACTTCTTCAATCACGGCATCAAGAGCTGTATTTAGCATATCTCCGACTTTTTCACCCGTAATGCCGATTTTTATTAAATCATTTCCTGTAATATGAAGTTGATTTAATGAATAACATTCATTATTTTCTTTGATTTGAGCATACCAAGACAATGCATTTTGAACTTCATGGCTTATGTCATTGAAACCGTCCGACAATGCTCCTCTGTCCGCTTTTCGTATTTTCATCATACGAAGGAAATTTTCATCTCCCGTATCACGCAAATACTTTTTAACATCAATTTTTGTAAGCGGAACACGTTTGTCGTGAATACCGACCAGATAAGAAACCGTATCAACGGTTTTGTTATCGAGTTTAAGTCGTTTAAGAACTTTTAATGCAATCTCTCCACCGACAGCAGCGTGATTTTTGAATGTGCTGTTACCGTCTACATCAAAGCTTTCAGTCGGAACTTTGCCGATATCATGAAGCAGCATGGTAAGCCTTAATATTTTGTCTTTTTCGATATTATTAATAGCATGACAAGTATGATTCCAAATATCATAAGCATGTTTTTTGCCTATTTGTTCGTGTTTATATTCACATTCAAGTTCGGGAATAAATTCAAATATTACAGGTCCGTATTCGCTTAAAACTTCGCAGGCATATTCGCCGCATAAAAGTTTTATAAGTTCAGCGGCAAGACGTTCCACACTGATGTTTTTAAGGAGGTGCTTGTTTCTGAAAATGGATTCTTTTGTTTTTTCTTCAATAGCAAATCCAAGTTGTGCTGCAAAGCGAATCGCACGCATAATACGCAAAGCGTCTTCATTGAATCTCTTGTCCGGCTCGCCTACGGCACGGATAATCTTGTTTGCCAAATCCTCCAAACCGCCAAGTTTATCGACAAACCCTTCTTTTATACTATAGCACAGGGTGTTTATCGTGAAATCCCGTCTTAATAAATCATCGGTAAGATTTCTTGAGAATATTACTTCTTCCGGATGACGATTGTCTTTATAGTTTCCGTCAATTCGATATGTTGTAACTTCGACGTTAATTTTGTCAGTAACGACGGTGACGGTACCGTGTTTAATTCCGGTGGGTACTGTGCGATAATCGTTGAACAATTCGATAATTTGATCGGGTGTGGCATTTGTGGTAATATCCCAATCAAAGTTTTCTCTTTTGAGAATTGAATCGCGAACACATCCGCCCACCAAATATCCTTCGTATCCGTTATCGGAAAAACGAGTAAGAAGTTTTTTTATTGAAGTCGGTAATTTTATTTCCATATATAACTCCATTATAATATGGATATATAATATCATTTTTACTTTCAAATGTCAAGTATTATGACTTGCATTTTTATGCTTTTATGGTATAATGAATATGAGGTGATATTATGAATGAAACAATTAAAGCAATAATCGAACGAAGAACGATCAGAGATTATACTGATCAACAAATATCTGACGAACAGTTGAATATTTTGCTCGACTCGGCAATCTGGGCACCGAGTGCAAGAAATAAACAACCTTTGTTAATTCGTGTCTTACAAGGTAAAGATATTCTTGACAAGATGAATTTTGATTTCAAGGAAACTGTCGGTTGGGATACCCCCGCTTATACCCGTTATAATGAAAATCCTGTTCATCATAACGCTCCGACAATGATATTTTTGTTTGCAGACAGTGAAAATTCCTGTGCAATGGATGCGGGAATTATGGTTGAAAATATTGCGATTGCAGCGGAAAGCATAGGTTTGGGTACAGCAATAATCGGAAGTGTTCGAGAATTATTCGGTGGACAATTTGCTGATAAGTGGTATGATATTTTGGATATTCCGAAAACAAATCCGTTTATGATTGCTATTTCTGTCGGTTACAAGGCAGAAAACCCTGAACCGAAAGAACGAAAAGAAAACATGGTAAAAATTATAAAATAAGCAAGAGGTGGAGAAAAATCCACCTCTTTTTGTGTTTTATCGAGAGTTTTTATTCCTGACCTCTCTCTGCTTGGTATTCTTCATCTGTTTTAAGGATGATATTATCAGCATTCTTTTTATAGAATGCAAATGCAGCGAGAATAAATACAATACAGATTGCCGCATAAAGAATGAAAGCAAGTTTTACACAAGCACCTGAGAAGATGATAAGGGAGCCGATGGAGGCAAGGATGGGACTGATAAGTCCGAGGAATATGTTTTTGATTTCTCCTTTTTTCCATAGTTGAATAACATGAACATAGAGGATGATATAGAGAAGATAAAGAACGCAAATGGAAATTTCGGAAATGTCCAAACCGGATACAAAATCATTTTTGCTGTTTAAGAAAAGCTGGTTAAGAAGAAGATATGCCATAGAAAGAGCATAGACAAGAACTGCGGAGTTTGTGGGCATTCCTCCCAATTTATTGTTTTCTTTCTTAAATATCTTTGATGCAGGCATCATGTTACGAAGTGCAAGGGAATAGGGAAGTCGGATAAGACCGAGAACAACGCCGTTTACAGTACCCAATATAGAGATTACTACGGCAATAAGAACAAGTTTTGAGCCAAAATCGCCGAAGAGTTGATTTGAGGCAACACTGATAGCATCATCACCTAATTCCATAACAACTTCGGGAGATAAATAAGATGTGATACCCAAGAAATATGCTACATATACAACGAGAACAAAAATCGGAGCGACAGTAAGAGCAAGAGGTAGGTTTCTTTTGGATTTTTTGATTTCATGACAAATTGATGTTGAAACAATCCAGCCGTCATAAGAGAATGCAATGGGACCGAATGCGGCGAGCCAGCCGAGATTTTTGATGCTTGAAGTGAATGCATCTCCGGATGCTCCGGTCAACATTTCGCCGGTATTTCCTTTGATTAAACCAATGACAGAAATAAGGATAAGCGGAATAATCTTAATAACCATTGATGCGTTTTGGAAGAAGCCGCCGAGTTTTGCCGAGAGTGCATTTGCAAGATAGAGGAAAGTCAGGACTATTGCACCTATGATTGTATTCCTTGTAACTGAGAAACCCTCAAAGCCCAAAACTTGGCTTAAATAGATTCCCGATGCCCAGGCAACAACGGCAGAAAGTGTAGGCAGATAGAGAAATGATTCAAACCAACCGAATACTGTTGCCATACCTATACCGTAGGAATCCTCAGCATATGAAACAAGTCCGCCGGGTTTGTCGGTACGAATGGCAAGTTGAGAAATCGAGAGTGCACCGAAGACAACGGCTATTGCCGCCACAACGAAGATGATAACGCCAAGCCATACATTTCCGTTAGCGTATCTGAGAATGTCGTCTGCTTTGAAGAAAATACCTGAACCGATAACAATACCGGTTATCATGGTGATCGCTGTGAACAGACCGTAATTTCTTTTATGCATTTTTAACTCCTTTTTTGGATTATGATACAATATTTTACGGATATCAGTCCGTGAAATACAAGCACATAAATTGCTCAATTTTAGCTATTTTTATGAAAATTTAATTATGTTCCATTTATACCATTTTTTTTAAAAAAGGTCAAGCATTATTTTTACAAAATAAATAATTTAGTGCTTGAAATTTTCGGATGAACATGTTATTATGTTGTCTGATATATTATTAACGACTTTTTTTGAATAGGAAGGCAGTTATGAAAACAGCAAATTTTGGTGTTATAGGTTTAAGCGGTAGAGGCAGCGGTATGCTTCGTGAGTTTTTGGCAGTACCCGGGGTAAACGTGGTTGCAGTTTGTGATTTATATGAAGATCGTGCAAAAGACGGTTTTAATATTGTAAAAGAAATTGCAGGAAATGAACCGGCGGTTTATCTTGACTACAAAGAAATGCTCAAGAGAGATGATATTGACGCAATTTTCTGTGCAACAACCTGGATAACGCATGCCCGTATTGCAGTTGATTCTATGCGTGCCGGCAAGCATGTAGGTGTTGAAGTCGGCGGTGCTGCATCCGTTGAAGAATGTTGGCAGATGGTTAGAGCCTCAGAAGAAACCGGCAAGTTTTGTATGCTTCTTGAAAACTGTTGTTATGACCGTACAGAGATGGCGGTTTTTAACATGTATAAGATGGGACTTTTTGGAGAGGTCGTTCATCTTGAAGGTGGTTACCGTCATGACCTTCGTGATGAAATATCCATGGGCAGAGAACTTCGTCATGGCAGATTGGTCAACTTTAAGCACAGATGCGGTGACCTTTATCCGACACATCAACTCGGTCCGATTTGCAAACTTATTGACATTAACCGCGGCAACAGACTTTTGACTATTTCATCCATCCCATCGAAAACAAGAGGACTTCGTGATTGGATTCGCAAAAACAAAGGTGTAGATGATATAGATGCCAATTACGAATTTTGTCAAGGTGATGTTGTTTCGTCCATGATTAAATGTGCGAATGGTGAAACTATTACATTACATCATGACTGTTCACTTCCTCGTCCATATTCCCGTGATTATGTTGTTCAGGGAACAAAGGGAATGTATGAAGAAGATAAAGGTTTTTACTTGGATACTCCCGAATTTAAGGAAAAATACGGCAGCCATAATTGGGCTCCTGTTGATGAAATTCGTGCTGAATATGAACATCCCATTTGGAAAGAATATGAGCAGGAAAGTGCAAATCACGGTCACGGAGGCATGGATTTTTTGGTTTTATCCGCTTTTGCCGAAGCAGTAATCAATGATGTAAAACCGCCGATTGACGTATATGATACGGCAACTTGGATGGTTATCACTTGCCTTTCGGAGCAAAGTTGTGCTATGGGCGGTATGCCCGTACCAATTCCCGATTTTACAAATGGTGCTTGGATAGACAGAGAACCTTATCGTAAGGGTAAATTTTGTCTTGAAGAAGTCTGTGTCGAAGAATAGGGGGAAACTATGTCAGAACAGAAATTATCTAAAAAAGAAAACATCATTCAGATGGTGAAATTTGCTTTATTTTCAACGTCTGCCGGAATTATTCAAATCGGTTCTTTTACCGCATTGACTGAACTACCTCCGAGATTATTTGAAAAGGAACTTCCGTATTGGATTTGTTATCTGGTTTCTCTTGCATTATCTGTCATATGGAATTTTACATTTAATCGTAAATTTACATTCAAATCTGCAAATAATATTCCGATAGCAATGCTTAAAGTTGCTGCATTTTACGCAGTATTCACGCCCGTTTCTACCTATTTGGGACACCTTGCAACTGAAAACGGTGCAAATCATTATTTGGTTGAAATTGTTACAATGCTTGCAAACTTGGTTACGGAATATATTTACCAACGTTTCGTCGTATTCCGAAACTCGATTAATACGGCTGAGAAGAAAGCTAAAAAAGATAATGAGGGAGAATAATGGTTAAGGCAAAGATTATTATTAATAAAGAATTCGTTATCGGTGATGTTGATAAGAGGATTTACGGTTCATTCATTGAGCATTTAGGCAGAGCGGTATATCACGGAATATATGAACCCGATCATCCGCTTGCAGATGAAGACGGCTTTCGCACGGATGTTCTTGACCTGATTAAAGAAATTGATGTGCCGATAGTTCGTTACCCCGGCGGAAATTTCGTATCCGGTTATAATTGGACTGACGGTATCGGTCCAAAGGAGTTTCGTCCTCGTACTCTTGAACTTGCTTGGAGCACAACCGAAACCAATCAATTTGGTACCGATGAGTTTGCGAAATGGTGTAAAAAAGCAAATACTGAAGCAATGATGGCGGTAAATTTAGGAACAAAAGGTATTGATGAAGCTCGTCATATGGTTGAATATTGCAATCATAAATCAGGTTCATATTGGAGCGACCTTCGTATTAAAAACGGCACTTTTGAACCGCATGATTTCAAACTTTGGTGTCTTGGAAATGAAATGGATGGACCTTGGCAAATCGGTCATATGGAAGCCCACCACTACGGACTTAAAGCCAATTCCGCATCTCGTGCAATGAAGATGGTTGACCCTTCGATTGAAACCGTTTTATGCGGAAGTTCTGCAAGAAGCATGAAGACTTTCGGTGCTTGGGAAGCACAAACATTAGATTTATGTTATGATACCGTTGATTATGTATCTCTTCATACATATTTCAATAATAATGAAGGCGATGTAAAAAACTTTCTTGCAAAATCTGTGGATTTAGAAGGTTTTATTGAAGATGTTGTTGCTGTCTGTGATTTTGTCAAGGCAAAGAGACACAGCAAAAAAACAATCAATTTGTCGGTAGATGAGTGGAATGTCTGGTATCATTCAAACGGTGCTCCTTTTGAAAGATGGAGTGAAGCACCGCATATTCTTGAGGATATTTATGATTTTGCCGATGTTTTGGTTGTCGGGCTTATGATGAATGCAATGCTCCGTCACTGTGACAGGGTAAAAATAGCTTGTCTTGCTCAGCTCGTCAATGTTATTGCACCGATAATGACAGAAAACGGCGGAAAAGCATGGCGACAGACGATTTTCTATCCCTATAAATATGTTTCTCAATATGGCAGAGGCAAAGTCCTTCGTGCTTTATCACATTCAACAAAACATGATACCCGTGAATATACGGACGTTCCCGATATTGATACCGTTTCAATTCTTTCCGAAGACGAGGAATATGTCAATGTTTTCGCAATCAATCGTGATATGGAGAAAAAGGGCATTTTAGCAATCGAAATGCAGTGTCTTGACGGATATATTCCCGTTGAACATATCGAGATTTCCGGTTATGAACCTTCTGTAACAAATTCTGTTAATAAAGAAGTTGTAAGCCCTAAGGCCGCAGATTTGCCTGTCTTTGAAGACGGGGAATATAAATGCAGTCTATCTGCAATGTCATGGAATCTATTGAGATTCAAAAAAATTAATAATTAGGATATAAGACGGGTTATATCCCGTCTTTGTAGTTTAAAAATGAAAAAATTAGTTTTGCTTTTAGTCTTAATTCTGTGTTTTTCTGTTTTTGCTGCATGTTCAAAAGGAAATACAAAGCCTAATGATGATGAAAACATTGAAAGCACAACAGAATTGAAATATAAGTCATTTACCTTAGTTGTTTATGACCCTGACGGAAATACTGAAGCATTTGCTGTTTCAACTGACTATGAAACTGTCGGAGAGATATTACTTGAAAAAGGATATATCGACGGAGAGGTCAGCGAAGACGGACTTTTAGTAAAAACCGTAAATGGTATAACTCTTGACCAAGCACAAGACGGAATGCATTGGGCTTTTTATATTAACGGCGAATATGCTGTAAGCAATGTCGATAAAACTCCGGTAACCGACGGATTTATTTATGAATTCAGAGCAGAAAACTAAACTTTTTGGAACAAAGGATTTCTATATCTGAGTAATTAAACTGACTTTGCCGATTATGATTAAAAGCTGCAATGCAAATTTTAGCAGTGTGCTTGATAATATTATTATTTTTTGCTCTATAAGATGAGTGGAGTTTTAATTGTAATCAACTCTCGTTTTTAATATTATTGTTTTTGGTGTCATTTGCAGAACAATACCGATTGTTTGCTCTAATTCTATTCTTCATATAATATAAATAATGTTGTCGGCAGTGTTACAGTAACACTATTGCGAAGTAGGTGATAATTTGTTTTGGAAATTGCTTAGGCTGAGATTTATTGAAATTTTCACTGCAAAGATTAATACAAACACAAAAGGGAAAAAGAAGGTTTCGTCAAGAATAATCAGTCTACTTGTTATGCTGTATGTTTTTGTGTTTTTCTCTTTTTCGTTTGCAAACACCTTTAATCAGATCATAGCTTTTGCTGAACCTGCATTATATCTTTCCGTTGTCTTTTGTTTAGCATTCTTTATCACATTTATGGGCTCAGTATTTACCGTTCAGTACAGGGTGTTTGAGCCGAAGGATAATGATTTGCTATTAAGTTTGCCGATAAAACCTCGTGATATTATTCTTTCGAGATTGATGTCAATATTTGTATATTCTCTGCTTTGGGAGGCAGCGGCATATGTTCCTGCGATAGTAGTTTGGGCAAGGTTTGAAAAACTGAATTTTTCCCATTATATTTTTGCTGTAACAGCCTTTTTTCTGCTTGGAATATTTACATTAACCGTATCATTCATTATTGCTGCATTTTTGCAGAGAGTTACACGAAATTTCAAAAATAAATCCGCAGTTATCACTGTGTTATCCGTTATAATGATGCTTGGATATTTTGTTGTCTATTATGGCTTTAATTCAATCATTCGAGTGTTTGCTGACAATGTGGATAAGGTTGCAAATGTCTTTTCAACCTACTTGAAACCGATATATTATTTTGGAAAAACAGTTGCGGAAAACAATTTTTTATACTTGTCAATTTCTATCTTTATAATAGTCGGTCTGTTTCTTATCATTTTATATTTTGTATCAAAAAACATTAGCAAGCTAAATGTAAAGACAAACGGAAAAGCAAATAAGAAATTTGAGCATAAAAAAGAAGACTATAATCAATCGTCGGTTGTCCGGACATTGATAAAAAAAGAAAGAAAACGATTTTTGTCGTCTTCCGTCTATTTTCTTAATGCAGGTTTGGGAGTTATCCTTACACCAATCATATTTTTAGTTCTTGCAATATATCCTAACTTTGTTTTGTTGTTCTCCACATCCTTCGGAATGATGCCACTTACACCTGCTACCTTTTGTGTGCTTATTATGATGCTTATGTCAACGGTTTTTATATCGGCTTGCTCAATAACTGTTGAAGGTAAGAGTTTTTGGATTGTAAGTTCTCTGCCCATAAACCCAAGACTTTTGCTTATATCAAAAGCGTTGAATCACATAATTTTGGCAAGTGCCAGTTCACTAATTTCTTCATTATTTGCAATAGTTTTAACTATACGACTTGGAGTTTCTGATGCTTTCGGCTCAATTCTTTTGATTATATCACCGATTTCGCTTAATATTCTGATTGCCTTTGCAGGTGTTTTGGTTGATGCAATAAATCCGAGACTGAATGCAAGAGATGAAGTTAAAGCGATAAAACAAAATGTAACAGTCGGAATTTTTATGTTCATTGCTCTAATTATTGTTATCCTGTTAACATTGCCTGCTTTGATGCTGCCGCAGTATTCGTCTTTGATATTGCTTATTGAAACTATTGGTTTTTTGCTAATATCCGGAATTATTTTATTGTTGTTGAAGCGAGTTGCAAATCGACTTATTCTAAAAAATTAGAATAACCACCGAAAAACCGGTGGTTATTTCTCTTCTTCTTTTTTTTTGTCTTTTTCCCCTTCATCTTCGTAAATATGTCCGACTGTGTTTCGGATTATATCCGAAAGAATTTGATTTAGTCTCTCAGGGCTGACCTCGATCGTACCGTTGAGCCAGTTAGTTAAAACTGTAGCAATAGCAGTAGTATAGAAAATCACATATAATTTGACTTCACTGATTTGTTCGTTGGTTTCACCAGCATGGTTTTTCTTGTAATCTTCATCATTGAATACATTTATAAGTCGTTCTTGTAATTCTCTCAGAAACAGCACATTGTCTTTTGCCAAAAACAGAGCTTTGTAGTATTCAAAATCGCGGTCAATGTAAGCCATAAGTGTAGTAAAAACAAATTCAGGCTCTCGAACAATCTCCATTACACCGTTTGCAATAAGATATTCGGAAAAAAGATTAAGCTCCTCATTGAGGATTACGTTCAGAAGTCCGTAAACATCAGAATAATGTGCATAGAATGTCCCTCTGCTAATTCCTGCACGTTCAATTATATCTGTAACAGTAATTTTATCAATCTTCTTTTCGCGAAGAAGTTCTGCAAAAGCTTTTTTTATTAAGATTTTAGATCTTTTTGCACTGCGATATTCTGCTTTTTGAGCCATTTAAGAATATCCTCCGGATAAATGTTATCTATATATTACACCATTTTGTCAAAAAAGCAACATTCTCGAAATATAGTTTACAAAATATTAACATTTATGGCAAATAATCACAATAACTTATCAGCAAAAACAGTTTCTATAGTTGTCAATACACTTTTGAATTACAGCGATAGCATTGTCTCTGTTTGTTGCTTCGTCAACAACTGTATCCTTGCCTTCAAGAGATTTGTATACAGAAAAGAAATGAGTCATCTCTTCGAAAATATGCGGAGGTAGGTCAGATATATCTTTGTAAGTACAGTAGTTAGGATCGTTAAACGGAATGGCAATAATTTTCTCGTCAACTTTGCCACCGTCAAGCATTGTAATAACTCCTATTGGATAGCAACGAACCATAGTAAGTTGATCAAGAGTGGATGAGCAGAGAACAAGGACATCCAACGGATCGCCGTCATCGCCGAATGTTCTCGGGATAAAGCCGTAGTTAGCAGGGTAGTGCGTAGATGTATAAAGAATACGGTCAAGTATAAGCATTCCGGTTTCTTTATCTAGTTCATATTTTTTCTTTGAGCCTTTTGGAATTTCAATTACCGCTATAAAATCTTCGGCTGAAATTCTTTTCGGATTCATGTCATGCCAGATATCAGCCATATTTTTTCTCCGTTATAGATTTTTTGTTTTTTCGTATGTTGCTCGGACTGCGTCCATTACAATTCCTCGAAATGCACTGCTCTCAAGGACATTTACTCCTTCGATAGTTGTGCCGGCGGGACTGCACACCATATCTTTAATTTCTGCGGGTGTAAGTTCGTATTCCGTAACAAGACCGGCTGTTCCGTACATGGTTTGAGCAGCATAAATATATGCCGTATTGCGAGGAATTCCGCAAGCCACCAAACCATCAGCCATTGCCTCAATCATTACTGCGACAAAGGCAGGACCACTTCCGGTAACGGCAGATGCTGCATCAATTTTTGATTCTTCGATGATACAAATTTCACCCGCTTTTGAAAAATCAGTTTTGATTTGTTGTATATCTTGGGTTGAAATCAATTTATTACCGGCACAGATAAGCATACCTTTACCGATAACACAGGGGATATTGGGCATAATTCTGAATATTGAGCGATTACCGAGCAAGTTTTCAATTTTCTGTATTGATGTGCCTGCAAGCATTGAAATAATGCCGGTATTTTCTTTTAACAAAGGTTTTATTTCGTTTGCTAAATCTTCTAATCCCTGAGGTTTTATTCCGAGAACAATGTAGTCTGCGAAAGTGATAACATCCTCAATTGAGCCTTTTTTACAATTATATTTTGCAACAAATTCATCTCTGGCGGTTAAGTTTGTGTCTGTAACAATAACATTATTACTGTCAACAGTTTTTAAGACCGAAACAGCAAGAGCCAAACCCATTTTCCCGACACCGATAAAACCGTATTTCATCGAATTTGCCCCTTTCCTTTTACGACATAGTGATATGTCATAAGTTCGCGAAGTCCCATCGGACCCCTTGCGTGGAGTTTTTGAGTTGATATTCCCATCTCACATCCCAAACCGAACTCTCCGCCGTCTGTAAAACGAGTGGATGCATTGACATATACTGCGGCAGAATCAGTGTTGTTTAAGAAATATTCGGTAGCAACAGCATCATTTGATATTATTGCATCGCTGTGTCCGGTTGCATGAATTGAAATATGTTCAACGGCTTCTTTATATGAGTTGACAATTTTAATAGCCAAAATGTAATCTAAAAATTCGGTATCAAAGCTATCCTCATCAGCGGGATTTGCAGGAATAATTTTACAAACTTCCTCATCACCGATAATTCTTACGGGATTTGGCGTATCTTTTGTGAGTTTGTCGTATAGTTTCGGTAGGAAATCAGCAGCTATGTCTTTATCTATGACACAAACCTCACAAGCATTGCATACAGAAGGACGAGAAGTTTTTGCATTGTGAATAATATTAAGTGCCATATCAAAATCCGCTGTTTTTTCAACATAGATATGACAAATTCCCGTACCGGTTGCAATGCAGTTAACTTTTGCATTTTCAATACAAGCACGAATTAAACCTTTTCCGCCTCTGGGAATAAGCAAATCTATATATCCGACTGCAGTCATCATGTCAATAGAGCTTTGACGGGTAGTATCATCAATAAGTTGAACTGCATCTGGATTTATATTTGATTTTTCAAGACCGCGACGAAGAGCATTTACAATAGCTTTTGCTGAATTATACGCCTCTTTTCCGCTTCTTAACACACATACATTAGAACTTTTGAAACATAGGACAGCAGCATCGCTTGTAACATTCGGTCTGCTTTCGTAAATTATGCCGATAACCCCCATGGGTACCAAAGTCTTTTCAATAACAAGACCGTTTGGGCGTGTTACGGTTTCTAATATTTCACCATTTGGATCCGGCAAGGCGGCAACTTCTCGCATACCCTTTGCCATACCTTCAATTCGCTCAACACTTAATGCTAAACGATCAATCATGGCATCTGAAATTACGCCCTTTGCTTTTTCAATATCGATAGCATTGTTTTTAAGTATTTCGTCGGTACTGTTAATCAGTTCGACTGCCATATTCTCAATGGCTGCATTTTTTATCTCGGTTGACAGATTCCGTATTTCAGAAACTGCCGCATGTGCATTTTTGAATATTTCCAGTGTAGTCATTATTTTCTCCTGTTCTTAAAACATTTGGTCAGGCTTTACCATAGAACCTTGTGCCAACATCCTTATCTTCAACAATATCATACAAAACAGTCGGATTTGAGCCGTTTGCAATGACCATATCAATGCCGGCGTCCATAACTTTCTTTGCTGCAAGCAGTTTAGTTTTCATTCCGCCTGTGCCAAGCTCGGAGCCTTTGCCTGCACCCATTTGCAGAATGTCTTCATCAATTTCATAGACATCTTTTATCAAAACAGCATCGGGATTAGTCTTGGGGTTGCAATCATACAGCCCGTCAATGTCTGAGAGCAAAATAAGCAAATTAGCACCGATGCTTGTGGCAACTATTGCTGCCAATGAATCGTTATCTCCGATACCCAATTCAGCAGTGGAAACAGTATCATTTTCGTTGATAATTGGCAATGCATTAAGTTCAAGCAAACGATTGATGGTGTTGCGGAAATTGTTAAGTGCTTCGTCATCATTGACAACGGAGTTTGTAATCAGAATTTGTGCAATAGTGTGATTGTATTTGGAAAATTGACGGTCATAGACATACATAAGCTCACACTGACCTATTGCTGCAACTGCTTGTTTTGTGGGGATATCTTCGGGACGTTTGGACATGGAAAGTTTGCCCACACCCATACCGATTGAACCTGATGTAACCAAAATAACTTCATGACCGGAATTTTTAAGGTCACTGATTACTTTACATAGAGTTTCAAATCTGCGAATATTTAATAAACCGGCTTCATGTGTTAATGTTGAAGTTCCGATTTTGATAACAACTTTCATAAAAATCACCTTTTGTGTCAGATAATAATCATTGCATCGCCAAAACTGAAGAATCGATATTTTTCTTCAACAGCGATTTTGTATGCATTAAGTACATTTTCACGCCCTGCAAATGCGGATACTAGCATAATTAGGGTGCTTTCGGGGAGATGAAAATTTGTAATAAGTCCGTCAATACACTTAAATTTGTATGGAGGATATATGAAAATATTTGTATCTTGAGATACCTCTTTGAGAAAACCATCTTTATTGACAGCGGATTCAAGCGTTCTTGTGCATGTTGTGCCGACGGCAATAACCCTTCCGCCGTTTTGTTTTGTTCTATTGATTAAATCAGCGGTAGTTTGAGGAATATGATAAAACTCAGAGTGCATCTTATGGTCTTCAACATTTTCGGTTTTTACCGGTCTGAATGTTCCAATTCCGACATGTAGGGTAACAAAGGCTATGTTTATTCCCCTATTTTTAATTTCATCGAGAAGTTGAGGTGTAAAATGAAATCCTGCCGTTGGTGCAGCTGCGGAGCCTGATTCTTTTGCATAAACGGTTTGATAACGGTCTTTATCTTGAAGTTTTTCCGTAATGTAGTGGGGAAGCGGCATTTCTCCGATTTCATTGAGAATATCCATAAATATTCCGTCATAATTAAATTTAACAAGTCGATTACCGTTTTCAAGAACATCAACAATATCAGCCGTCATTTGAGGACAAAAATCAAATTTTGTGCCTTTTGTTGCTCGTTTACCGGGACCTGTGATACATTCCCAAACATCATCACCCATATCTTTAAGCAATAGAAATTCAACTTTTGCACCGGTGGGATTTTTTATACCGTATATTCTTGCGGGTAAGACTTTTGTATCATTTAATACAAGACAATCGCCCGGTTTTAAGAATTTTACAACGTCGTAAAAATGCAGATGTTCAATCTTTCCCGTAGCCTTATCCATGTAAAGCAATCTGCTTGAAGAACGTTCTTTTAACGGATGTTGAGCAATAAGCTCTTCGGGTAAGTCGTAAAAAAAGTCCGATTTTTTCATTTGAACTCCGAAAATGTATTGACTAAAAATTGAAAATATGTTATGATATATTAGTATACACCAAACGGTGTAGAATTTCAAGCTTTTTTTATTCAGGAGAAACATTTATGAAACAGTACAATGTAGGTATTATCGGTGCAACAGGTATGGTCGGTCAGAGGTTTGCTCTGATTTTGGAAAATCATCCGTGGTTTAAGGTTACGGCTCTTGCTGCCAGTTCTCGCTCTGCAGGCAAGACATATGCCGAAGCTGTCGGTGATCGTTGGAAAATCCTCACACCGATGCCTGAAAAATATAAAGACATGATTATCCTCGATGCAGATAAAGACATCGACAAGATGAAAGAACTTGTTGATTTTGTTTTCTGTGCTGTTGATATGAAAAAAGATGAAATCAAGGCTCTTGAGGAACGCTATGCGAAAGCAGAGATTCCCGTAATGTCAAATAACTCAGCCCACAGATTCACTCCCGATGTGCCGATGCTTATTCCCGAAATTAACGATGCTCACGCAGATGTTATTTATGACCAGAGAAAGCGATTAGGAACGAAGAAAGGATTTATTGCTGTTAAATCCAACTGTTCTTTGCAGTCCTATGTTCCTGCTATTTATCCGCTTGATGAGAAGTTTGGGGTAAAGGATGTTCTTGTCTCAACTTATCAGGCTATTTCCGGTGCAGGAAAGACTTTTGACTCTTGGCCCGAAATGATTGATAACTGCATTCCCTATATCGGCGGTGAAGAAGAAAAGAGCGAAAAAGAGCCTTTGAAGATTTGGGGCAAGATTGAAAACGGAGAAATCGCTCTTGCAGGCAGACCGAATTTCACTGCACAATGCATACGTGTTCCCGTATCGGATGGTCATCTTGCCGCTGTTTTTGTGCGTTTTGACAAGAAACCCACCAAGGATGAAATTCTTGATATCTGGACAAACTTTAAGGGTGCTCCTCAAGAACTTAAACTTCCTTCTGCTCCTGAAATTTTCTTAAAATATTATGAAGAAGATAATATGCCACAAACAAAGTTAGTTCGTGATAATGAGAATGGAATGCAGGTATCTATCGGTCGTCTTCGTGAAGATACGCAATACGACTATAAGTTTGTTTGCATTTCTCATAATACTTTACGCGGTGCCGCAGGTGGTGCGGTTTTGATGGCTGAACTTCTTTGTGCAAAAGGATTTGTTGACTAAATTGGTTACAGGTGAATGCTTTTTACACAGTCTCATAGAGGTGTTGTTATGAAAACCAAAATTTTTACAGGTTCTGCTATTGCAATTGTTACACCTTTTACCGCTGACGGCTCAAAGGTTAATTATGCAAAATTAGAGGAAATTATTGACTATCAGATATGTAATGGTACAGATGCTATTGTAGTTTGCGGTACTACCGGTGAAGCTCCGACGCTTGAAGATCCGGAACATGTTGAGTGTATTCGAACTGCTGTAAAAGCTGCGTCAAAACGAGTCCCCGTAATTGCCGGTACCGGAAGCAATTTTACCGCACACGCTGTATGGATGAGTAATGAGGCGGAGAAATGCGGTGCAGATGCTTTGCTCTGTGTTACTCCGTATTACAACAAAACAAGTCAGGATGGTTTAATTACACACTATAACTTCTTGGCAGATAATACAAACCTTCCGATGATTGTGTATAATGTCCCCTCCAGAACGGGAGTAAATATTGCTCCTTCCACTTATTTCGAGCTTTCAAAACATCCAAGGATAAACGGAATAAAAGAAGCGAGTGGAAATCTTTCCGAGTTTGCCAAAACGGTTGCGTTATGTGGTGATACGTTAAATTATTACAGTGGCAATGACGATCAGATTGTTCCGATAATGTCATTAGGCGGAAGTGGTGTAATATCAGTTTTGGCACATGTGGCACCTAAAATTGCTCACGACATCCCGACACTTTATCTTGAGGGAAAAACAAACGAATCGGCAAAACTTCAGCTTGAATGGCTGGATTTATGCAATGCACTTTTCTGCGATGTCAATCCGATTCCTGTTAAAGCAGCATTGAATTTAATGGGATTTGACGTTGGACCTTGTCGTCTGCCTTTGGTTGGTATGAACGAAAAAAATCTGAATATTCTAAAAACAGCTCTTAAAAATCATGAGCTAATCTGATAAGGAAATTAAATGACTAAGAACCGACTTTTTGAAAAATTTAAGGAATCACTGGCAGCAGTGCTTCCGATTGTTTTTATTGTATTAGCATTATCTTTTACGATTACACCGCTGGAATCAGGCACGTTGCTGACTTTCTTGGTTGGGTCGGCATTATTGATATTTGGTATGGTCTTATTTTCATTAGGTTCTGAACTTGCAATGGAACCTATGGGAGAAAGATTGGGAGCAAGAATTACTGCATCAAAGAAATTACCCTTAGTGTTGATTTTGACTTTTGCAATCGGATTTATGATAGCAATAACAGAGCCTGATTTGCAGGTTCTTGCAGGGCAAATGCAGGCAATTCCGCCTAAAACTTTGATTTTGACCATCGCATGCGGTGTCGGTTTGTTTTTGTTGCTGGCGGTTGTTCGTATGCTTATAGGCATGACTTTACGCACGCTGTTGTTAATTTCATATGCCATAATTTTTATACTTTGTATATTTGCACCGCCAGCATTATTACCCGTTTCATTTGATGCAGGTGGTGTTACTACCGGACCTATGGTCGTACCTTTTGTTATGGCTTTTGGTATCGGTATTTCTTCAATCCGTAGGGATAAACATGCTGCAGATGACAGTTTTGGTTTGGTTTCGTTATGTACAGCCGGTCCGATTGTAGCAGTACTTCTTCTTGGAGTTATTTTTAAGCCGGACTCAATTCAGTTCTCAGAAACATTGGTTCCGAATGTTGAACATTCGCTTGAGCTAAGTAAGATGTTTTTGTCGGAAATTCCAATTTATCTTAAGGAAATGGCAAGTGCACTTTTCCCCTTGTGTGTTTTTTATGGTGTATTTCAACTTATCACACGTTCTGCTGAAAAGAGAGCGTTGAAAAGGATTGTTGTCGGTGTTTTATACACATTTTTCGGATTATCGATTTTTTTAACAGGTGTCAATGTCGGATTTATGCCGGTAGGTTACCTTTTAGGCAGTGCCTTGGCAGGGTATAGCATTAAATGGATTGTTGTTCCGGTTGGTATGCTTATCGGTTATTTCATTGTAAAAGCGGAGCCTGCTGTGCCTATTTTAATTAAGCAGGTTGAAGAACTTACTGACGGACAGATTTCCGGAAAATCCCTTAATCTTAGTCTGTCAATCGGTGTAAGTGTATCTGTTGGTTTAGCGATGATCAGAGCAATTACGGGAATTTCTATATTATGGTTAGTTGTTCCGGGATATTTTATTGCTTTTTTGCTGTCCTTCTTTGTTCCGAGGATATTTACTGCGATTGCTTTTGACTCAGGTTCCGTTGCGTCAGGACCTATGACTGCAACATTCTTAGTCGCTTTTGCAATGGGTGCTTGTGCTGCGGTAGGAGGAAATATTGCATCGGATGCATTTGGTGCTGTTGCCATGGTTGCAATGACTCCGGTTATAACTATGCAAATTTTCGGTGTGGTTTATAAAATGAAAGCAAAGGGTGCAGACATTGAAACAGTTACGGCGGATGTAGATGATTACGCAATCATCGAGTTGATGTAGGAGGCAGTTATGTTACATTTGATGGTTACGATTACAGACAGACATCGTCTTGCTGATTTTATTTCGCTCTATCGGACAAATAATATTTTAATCAATTATATTACATTGGGGCATGGTACGGCTGCCAATGAAATACTTGATTTGTTGGGCTTGGCGGAGAAAGAAAGAGCTGTATGTTTTGCGGTTGTTGATGATGAAACTTGGTTTTCATCCAAACGAACATTGGAAAGAAAAATGAAAATAGACGTTCCCGGTACCGGAATAGCGTTCACCGTTCCCATGAGCAGTATCGGTGGAGGCAGGGAACTTAAAATGTTTACCGGTGGATTTAATTATCAAAGAGGCGAGGTGTCTGAGTTGAAGAAAACAGATCATGAACTTATAGTAGTTATTTGCAATCAAGGTTATAGTGGTCAGGTAATGGATGCGGCAAGAGAGGTCGGTGCCGGTGGCGGGACAATCATTCATGCAAAAGGCACTGGTATGAAAGAAGCTGAAAAATTCCTCGGAATTACTCTTGCAAGTGAGAAGGAAATGATATTTATTGTATCAAGAACTCATCGTAAGAATGCAATTATGCAGGCAATAATGGAAAAAGCAGGTTTGGATACAAAAGCAAAAGCTGTTACTTTTTCATTACCTGTAACAGATACAGCCGGATTGAGGCTTATTGAAGATGAGTCCAATGGTGAGGAAATATAAATACAGAATTCAGTATATCAAAATAAAATCAAAGGAGCAACACTATGGCAAAGATGTATTATCAAGGTCACGGCAGTTTCCGTTTGACAACTGATAAAGGTACAGTAATTTACGTCGATCCCTATGCAGGTAAGGGCTATGATGTTCCCGCTGATTTAATTTTAATTACGCATGAGCATTATGACCATACCGCTGTTGAGAAGGTTAATTGTAAAGATTCATGCAAGGTGTACAGAAGCGGAGATACATTGGTAAACGGAGATTATAAGACATTTGTTGAAAAAGATGTTAAGTTCACGGCTGTTCCGGCTACCAATAAAAATCATTCTATTGATAAATGTGTCGGGTATATCATAGAAATTGACGGGCTGAAAATTTATGCTGCCGGCGATACTTCAACTACCGAGTTTATGCCAAAAATGGCTGATATGAATATTGATTACGCAATTTTACCGACCGACGGAATTTACAACATGGATCCCGTTGAAGCATCAAAATGTGCCGAAATGATAAAGGCAAAAACGACAATTCCCATTCACAACAAGCCGGGCGAACTCTTTGATGTTTCTATGGCTGATAAATTCCATTGTGAAGGTAAAAAAGTTGTTTTACCCGATGAGGAAATAGTACTGTAATTTCATTGATTTGCTATTGACAAAAAAGGGATAATGATGTACAATAAATCAAATTAAATACTCACCTTATTAAAGAGCAGTGGAGGGAACGGCCCTATGAAACTGCAGCAACCTACATTTGCAAGGTGCCAAATCCGACGGTTTAAGCCGAGAGATAAGGGTATCATGCTCATCTCTTGGTGAGCATTTTTTTATAGAAAACGAAGGCAGGATTACATAATGAAAAGATTTTTTACCAGCGAATCTGTAACGGAAGGACATCCCGATAAAGTGTGCGATCGGATTAGCGATGCAGTTGTTGATGCCATGCTTGCACAAGACCCGTATTCTCGTGTTGCTTGTGAAACAATTGTAACTACCGGAATGACTTTGATTATGGGAGAAATTACAACTAAAGCAGTTGTTGACATTCCCGCAATTGCTCGACGTGTAATCAACAGCATTGGCTATACTCATCCCGAATATGGTTTTGACGGAAATACTTGTGCGGTACTTACTAATATCGATAAACAGTCGACTGATATTGATATGGGTGTATCTAAATCTCTGGAACATAAATGCGGAGAAGAAGACGATTATAACCTTTACGGTGCGGGAGATCAAGGTATGATGTTTGGTTTCGCTTGCACAGACACGCCCGAATTTATGCCGCTTCCCATTTCGCTTGCACAGCAACTTGCAAAACGACTTGCCGATATTCGTAAAGACGGCACTCTTTCTTATCTTCGTCCCGACGGAAAAACACAAGTTACTGTTGAATATGATGAAAATAATAAGCCCGTTCGCGTTGAAGCAGTAGTAATTTCAACTCAACATGACGAGGATGCAACTTGTGAGCAGATTCGGGCAGATATGATTGAACATGTTATTAAGCCGATTATTCCTGAGAAATATCTCGATGACGATACAAAATATTTTGTTAATCCTACCGGCAGATTTGTTATCGGCGGTCCCGCAGGCGACAGCGGTTTAACCGGAAGAAAGATTATAGTCGATACTTACGGCGGATATGCCTCACATGGCGGAGGTGCTTTTTCCGGTAAGGATCCGACAAAAGTTGACAGAAGTGCAACTTATGCTGCTCGTTATGTTGCAAAAAATATTGTTGCTGCAGGATTGGCGGATAGAGCACAGATTGAAATTGCTTATGCTATAGGTGTTGCAAATCCGGTTTCCGTAATGGTTGATACATTCGGTACCGGTAAATTTTCTGACGAAGAGATTTCAAAAGCTGTCGAAAAAGTATTTGATCTTCGTCCTGCAGCTATTATAGACAAGCTTGACCTTCGCAAACCCATATATGAGCCTCTTGCTGCTTACGGTCATTTTGGAAGAACAGACCTTGACTTATCTTGGGAAAAGACAGATAAGGTTGACGAGCTTCTTGCAGTTATAAATAAATAGTTAATATGATAAAACTTGCCACAATAGGAACCTCCTGGATAACTGCCGATTTCGTGAAAGCGGCACAGACCGTAGAGGGTATTGAATATGTTGGTGCATATTCGAGAGATATTATTAAAGCACGTGTGTTTGCAGCCAAATTTGGTGGCAAGCTTTGTTTTGATGACCTTGATGAATTTGCGTGTTCCGAAGATTTTGATTCGGTATATATCGCAAGTCCGAATGTATTTCATTATGAGCAGTCAAAGTTATTACTGAATGCAGGGAAAAATGTAATATGTGAGAAGCCGATTACTGTTACTCCAGAACAGCTTTCTGAACTTCAAACTCTTGCAAAGGAAAAAGATTTGGTTTATATGGAAGCCATTATGTTTTTGCATATTCCCGAACTGCAAATTCTGAAAGACACCATGAAAACTATCGGAAATATCACATCTGCACATCTCGATTTTTCGCAATTATCATCAAAATATAAACTTCTTACCCCTGATTTTGTCCCAAATATTTTTAATCCGAGAATGGCTGCCGGCTGTCTTATGGATATCGGTATATACAACGTGTATACGGCACTTGAACTTTTCGGTGTTCCCGAAACAATAAAGGCGGATTCATATTTTATGTCTACCGGTGCTGACAGTCACGGTGTCGCTGTTTTTAATTATCCGGACAAACAGGTTACTTTGAATTATTCAAAAGTGGCACAAAGTTACGGATATTCACAGATTTTCGGAGATAACGGTACGATACTTATTCCGTCAATATCACAACTTAACAATATGAAAGTAATTTACTCCGATGGTATAGAAAAAATATTATCCGAAGATTTAAGTCGTACATACATTATGTCTTGCGAGGCAAAAGCTTTTCGTAATTATATCGAAAAGAAAGATAATTACCCTGAATACAATTATGTATCTGATATCGCTCTTAAAACATCGAAAGCAATGTTTGAAATAAGAAAGCAAAATCCTGAGTTTTTGTTTTAGTATATGCATTGTAAAGCAAGATTTTGCACATAAATTCCTGATAACATAGAAAAAGACCGAAATTAACGGTCTTTTTTATTGGTGGATCTGAAGGGATTCGAACCCTCTACCTCTCGAATGCGAACCGAACGCTCTCCCAAGTGAGCTACAGCCCCGTTTATGTTCAAATGATATCATATTTATAATTTCCTGTCAACTGTTTTTTCTCTTGCAAATTTGTATCAAGTATGATACAATGAAACGGATGTTATTTGAAAGGCAAAGTATGAGTAAAGTAATAGTAATCGGAGCAGGTGCGGCAGGCTTGATTGCTGCGGGATTTGCTGCACAAAACGGTAATGAAGTGATATTACTTGAACGAAATCCCAGACCGGCACGAAAGCTTATGATAACAGGCAAGGGAAGGTGTAATGTTACTCATTTTACTACCCTGATAAACGATTTAATCGAAGCTGTTCCGGTAAACGGCAGATTTTTATATTCCGCATTTACTCGCTTTATGCCAGCAGATACTATGGATTTTTTTGAAGAGCTTGGTGTTCCATTGATAGTGGAACGAGGTGACAGGGTATTTCCCGAATCTCAAAAGGCAGTTGATATTGTCGATGCTCTTGTTAAGTTTGCAAAACAAAATAAGGTAAAGATTATTGTAGGCAGAGCAAAACATTTTAATACAGAAAACGGTATTATCAAAGCTGTAATTACGGAAGATAATGAAGAAATATCAGGCGATGATTTTATCGTTGCCACAGGTGGTATGTCATATCCGCTGACAGGTTCAACGGGCGACGGTTATTCTTTGGCAAAAGAACTCGGTCATACAATAATCACACCTAAACCTTCATTGGTTCCCCTTGAAATATCGGAAGAATGGTGTGCTGATTTGCAAGGCTTATCTCTTCGTAATGTAAGTATTTCCATTCGCAATATTAACACCTATACCGAAATTTATAAGGATTTCGGTGAAATGCTCTTTACTCATTTCGGAGTATCGGGGCCGATTATTCTTTCGGCAAGTTCGCATATCCGTGATTGTAAAAGCGGTCAATATATTATTGAACTTGACCTTAAGCCTGCATTATCAAGAGAACAACTTGATGCAAGGATACTTCGTGACATTGCCGAATTTGCAAATAAGACATTAAACAATGCTTTAGTTAAATTGTTACCAAAGGCATTGATTCCCGTTGTGCTGGATTTAGCTGATTTGAATCCAAATATTAAAGCTAATCAGTTAACAAAAGAAATGCGTTCCGATTTGGTTGAAACGTTAAAATGTATGACAATGACAATTGAAGGTTTTCGACCGATTGAAGAAGCGATTGTTACGTCCGGTGGAGTATCAGCTAACGAAATTGATCCGAAAACTATGCGGTCAAAATGGTGTGAAAACTTATATTTTGCAGGTGAAGTGATTGATGTTGATGCATATACCGGAGGTTATAATTTACAAATTGCGTTTTCCACCGGAAAACTCGCTGGAAGCAGTATATATTAAGGAGAAGAATTATGATAAACATTGCAATTGACGGTCCTGCCGGTGCAGGAAAAAGCACGGCGGCAAAAGCAGCTGCAGCAAAATTGGGATTCATTTATGTTGATACTGGAGCCTTGTATCGTGCGGTAGGGATCAATGCGTTACGCAGAAACATTGAAACTACCGATGTTGAGGGTGTTATTTCAACTCTTGACGGACTTTCAATTTCAATTCGCTTTATTGATGGAACGCAACATGTGTATATCGGAGATGAAGATGTTTCAGTTGATATTCGTTTGCCGGAAGCATCAATGGCAGCATCAAATGTATCAAAAATTCCCGAAGTGCGGGCATTCTTATTTGACCTTCAGCGAAATCTTGCCGCAGAAAATAATTGTGTAATGGATGGCAGGGATATAGGCACTGTTGTTCTTCCTGATGCACAAATTAAAATATTTTTAACCGCATCTCCCGAAATTAGGGCAAAAAGACGTTATAATGAACTTATTGAAAAGGGTACTCCCGTTGATTTCGATGTTCTTTTAGCTGAAATAATCCAAAGAGATTATAACGATTCTCACAGAGAGATTGCTCCGTTAAAGCCCAGTGAAGACGGAATAGTAATCGATACAAGTGGCATGACTATTGACGAAACGGCAGATATAATTGTCGATTTGGTAAATAAATTATGATTACAATAGCAAAAACGGCAGGCTTCTGTTTTGGTGTTGCTCGTGCGGTTGATATGCTTGAAAAAATGATAGCTGAAGGAACAAAAGTTGCTACCCTCGGCTCTCTTATTCATAATCCCATTTATGTTGACAGCTTAAAGCAACGGGGAGTAATTATTGCTCAATCAATTGACGAAGTTCCCGAAGACTATACTTTAGTATTGAGAACTCATGGTGTTCCGCTTGAAATTAAAAACGAGCTTGATAAACGACAAATAAAATATATTGATGCCACTTGTCCTTTTGTTCGCAAGATTCAAAAAATCGCATATGAAAACACCGCAGATGACACTGTTACACTGATTGCCGGTGATAAAGTTCATCCCGAAGTCGTTGCCATAAAAAGCTATTGCAAAGGCGAGTGTATGATATTTGGGGATCTTGATGAGCTTGAGAATATAGTCCGATATAACAGTTTTGATGGCAAAAAAGTAATCGTTGTTTCTCAGACGACTTTTAATGTTGTTGTATTTGAATCGTGTGTTGAATATATTAAAGAAAAAATACCCGATGCTATTATTTACAATACGATTTGTAAAGCTACCGAAGACAGACAAGAAGAGGCACGAAAGCTGTCAAAAGAAAGTGATTTGATGATAGTATTGGGTGGCTCAAATAGCTCAAACACTAAAAAATTAGGTGATGTATGTCAGGAGAATACGAAAACACTTGTTGTTGAATCAGCCAAGGAGTTACAATCATTTGACTTTTCAAAGTATTCTGCTATCGGTATCACAGCAGGTGCGTCAACTCCCTCAAATATTATCGATGAAATGAATAATTTGTTGAAAGTATACAAAAAACAAGTTGAAAATTCTACATAACTTTTCCGAAAATAAGTGTGTACAAAATTCATTTTATATGTTATAATATTTGTTACGTATTCTGTAAATACGTATGTACGCAAAGGGTTCGGAAATTCCCGCTCCCAAAATAAGGAGGTTCGTGACGATATGTCCGACATTATCAAAGAAGAAGTTAACCAGGAATTCTTATGTGCTATTGAAGCTATTGACGATCAAAACAGCAAAGTAGTCATAGGAACCGTGCTCCACATCATGCCTAATGAAATACAGGTAGATGTCGGAAGAAAGCAGACAGGAATTATTGCCCTTGAGGATTATTCCAATGACCCGAACGCCGATCCGGCAGCTGAATTACAGCCCGGCGATGAGATCACCTGTATAATCATGAGAACAAACGATTCGGAGGGCACCATTCAGCTTTCAAAGCGTCTTTACGACTCCGTTAAGAATTGGGAAATTATTGCCAATGCCTACAAAAATGATGAAGTGCTTCACGGCAAGGTAACAGATGTTATCAAGGGTGGTGTAGTTGTTACAGTTTCAGGTGTTCGCGTGTTTGTTCCCGCATCTCATGCTACTCTCTACAGACAGGATGACATCGATGCAGCTTTAGCCGAGCTTCGTGATCAGGATGTTGATATTAAGATTATTGATATTCGTGAACGCAGAGGCAGAAAAGAAGCAATCGGTTCAATCCGTTTAGTTCTCCGTGATCAGAAAAAAGAACTTCGCGACCAGTTTTGGGCTGACATTGAAGTAGGAAAGAAATTTACCGGCATTGTTAAGTCAATCACCGATTTTGGTTGCTTTGTTGACTTAGGTGTAACAGATGGCTTAGTACACCGTAGTGAGCTTTCATGGCAAAGATTTAAGCATCCGTCGGACATAGTTTCTGTTGGTCAGGAAATTGAAGTCTTTGTTAAGTCCTATGATCCTGAAAAGAGAAAGATTTCTTTGGGTCATAAGAAAATTGAAGATAATCCGTGGGAAATTCTTAAGAGAGATTATCCCGTTGGCACAGATTGTGATGTTACAATCGCAAATTTTGCTTCCTTTGGTGCATTTGCTCACATTATTCCCGGTATTGACGGTCTCATCTATATCGGAGAAATTACAAATCATAGAATCAATGAACCCTCCGAAGTACTTGAAATTGGTCAGGTTGTTCGTGCAAGAATTATTGATATTGATTTTAATAAGAAGAGAATCAGTCTCTCTTGCAAGGCTCTTATGGATGTTCCGGAAGAAGTTGTTGAAGAATATGATGGTGTTGATGAAACACATGATGAACCTGTACCCATCTCCATTGATGAACTTGCAGCTAATGCTGATAAGCTTTTTGACACAGACGAAGAATAAATTTTGAGGACGGACTTTATGCCCGTCCTTTTCAAAGAAACATTGTTTTCTGAAACGGGAATGTTATGAATTATCAAGAAAAATCAAGAGAACTATTTCGTCAAGGCTATAATTGTTCGCAAGCTGTATTTGGTGCGTTTGCAGACAAAATGAATATTGATAAAGATATTGCTTTTAAGATTTCCGGTCCTCTTGGCGGAGGGCTTGCTCGCAGAAGAGAAATGTGTGGTGCGGTCATCGGAATGCTTATGGTTTATGGATTCTTTCATGGAAATGCAATTGCTGAAAATCAAGAAGAAAAAGCACGAGTTTACAACGAATCTCGAGCTTTAATTCGGGAGTTTGAAAGAATTTGGGGTACTTGCTATTGTAATAAATTGATGGGTGTTGAAGAGGATTTAGACTCTGTTGTCACGGTCGGAGCAAGAACTTTTGAGTACTATGCTTCAAGACCTTGTGAAAAGTGTGTTATGTCTGCTGCAAAAATTGTAGAGGAGATGGTTATTAATGGGTAAGTTTTGGGGTGGCGTTGCAAATCTTGCTGCTGCAATAGGTCATGCTTTTTTAGTTCCTGCAAAGAGAAAAAAGATTTCCAAATATACGGAAAAGTTAGATTTAACCGGATATCATCTTACATTGGAAGATCATTTCGAAGGTAATGAGTTGAACACAGATATTTGGTCATCTCATGGCGAAGGTGTCCGCCGAGGCGGATATTGGGATATAAATCAATGCACCGTAAAAGATTCGAATCTGATTATAACCACCGAATACAAAACTGACGGGAAATTTGGTCCGGGCTGGTATACGGCAGGGCTTCAGTCCGCAGGCAAATTCGAACAGGCGTTCGGGTATTTTGAATGTCGTTGTATTTTACCGAAAGGGCATGGATTATGGTCAGCATTCTGGATGATGAATGCGGAAGTACATCATGTCTTTGGAAATGGCAGACAAGGTACAGAGATAGATATATACGAATCTCCATTTTATCATTTAGGCAAAAAAGGCTATATTGTTACAAGCAACTTGCATTATAACGGTTATGGAATAGAAACCAGAATGACAAATATTTGCATTTGTGAGCTTGACAATAACCCTTATGAAAACTATAATACCTATGGTTTGCTTTGGACGCCGGATGAATATCAAATATATATCAATGGTATAAAAGTCGGTTCTTCATCATTTGGCGGAGTATCTCAAAACCCTGAATATATGTTGCTTTCTTGTGAAGTTGACGGAATATCTGCTGTTCCTCAATTTGGCTGGAGCGGACATCTTAAAAATAATCCTGCAGGATTTAAGGGTGAGTTTATAGTTGACTATGTAAAAGTATATTCAAAAGATTAGTGCAGTAAATTATTAAATCGGGAGAACGATATGGATTACGAAGTATTTAATGCAATTAACGCAGAACTTGCACGTCAGCGTGCCAATATTGAGTTAATTGCATCGGAAAACATTGTTTCTAAAGAGGTTTTAGAGGCAGCAGGCAGTGTATTGACAAATAAATATGCAGAAGGCTATCCTGCAAAAAGATATTACGGCGGTTGCGAAAAAGTTGATATTGTTGAGGATTTAGCACGTGACAGAGCAAAGCTTCTTTTTGGTGCTGAGCATGCAAATGTACAGCCTCACAGTGGTGCAAATGCTAATTTGGCTGCATTTTTTGCTTTTCTGAATGTCGGTGATACCGTTATGGGTATGAATCTTCAACAAGGCGGTCATCTTTCTCATGGTTCTCCCGTAAACATTTCCGGTAAATATTGGAATATCGTTCCTTATGGTGTCAATGATGAAACCGAAATGATTGACTATGACGAGATGAGAAAGATTGCTCTTGAATGTAAACCAAAGATGGTAGTTGTCGGTGCTTCTGCATATTCAAGAATAATTGACTTTAAGCGTTGCAGAGAAATTGCCGATGAAGTCGGTGCATATTTAATGGTTGATATGGCTCATATTGCAGGCTTGATTGCTGCCGGTGTTCATCCGTCTCCTGTTCCTTACGCAGATGTAGTTACAACCACAACTCATAAAACTTTACGTGGCCCTCGTGGGGGTATGATTCTTTGCAAGGAAGAGCATGCAAAAACTGTTGATAAAGCGATTTTCCCCGGCACTCAGGGTGGTCCTCTTATGCATATCATCGCAGCGAAAGCGGTTGCATTGGGCGAAGCACTTACTCCCGAATTTAAGGTTTACGGTCAAAAAGTAGTTGATAATGCACAAGTTCTATGTAATGAACTGAAATCTCGCGGTGTTGACATTGTTTCCGGCGGTACAGATAATCATCTTATGTCCCTTAAATTGCTTGGTCACAATGTAACAGGTAAAGAACTTGAAAAAGATCTTGATGAAGTACATATTACAGCAAACAAGAATACAATCCCGAATGACCCTCAAAGTCCCTTTATTACAAGTGGTCTTCGTATCGGTACTCCTGCTGTTACAACTCGTGGCTTCGGTGTTGATGAAATGAAGTTAATTGCCGGATTTATCGCTGACATACTTGATGATTTCGAGGGTAATAAAGAAAGAGTTAAAGCTCAGGTTGCTGAACTTTGTGCAAAATTCCCGATTTATTAAAACAAAAAAGGTCGTTTTTAATTAAGCGATCTTTTTTATTTCCTTGACAAATTCGAATTATAATATTATAATATATTCAATAAATAACTAAAGAGGTATGTTATGAAAATTAAACTAAGAAAAACAGTTTCAATCATTCTCTCCATGCTTATCTTAACATCTTGTTTTGTTTTAAGTATTTCGGCAGAAAATGATTACACGATTATTTCCCCTTACGCAGACGTAATATGGGAAGGTGAAGGTGCTTACAAGGCATATAAAGGCAATCTTCATACTCATTCAACCGCAAGTGATGCAGACGTAAATCTCAATGAGATGATATTGGAGCATTATAATCAAAACTTTGATTTCCTTGCAATGACTGATCACGGTGTAACCGGTGTTGAATGGAATAAAAAGCCGGTTGAAAGAATTTTGTATGCATATCAACAGATCATCGGTAACAAAGTTGTCCCCTTGACAGATGAGCAGTATGAGGGTGTTTTGTCAGGCACTTATCCTCTCTATGACGGAACCGAGAGAGGCTTTGGTATGACTTGTGTAACCGGAGGAAATGAGCTTAACGCATTGACGCTTTCCAAAAGTCATGTTAACGGATATTTTTTGCCGCATAATTACGGCAATGCGAATTTCGGATATGAAAATGGTTTCGAATATGCAGTAAACCAAGTTGATAAAATCGGCGGATTGTCAATTATCAACCATCCGGGAGATTGGCTTGAAACCAATTCGAACATGAATAATGCCGATGATGAAAAGAGTCTGAATATGTTTGCCGACATATTGCTTCGTTACGATACTTGTCTGGGGATAGAAGTGTTTAATGAAGATAACGGAACAGAAGGGTATACTCGTAGAATTTGGGATAATCTTTTGATGAAAACATTGCCTTACGGAAGGAATATTATCGGATTCTCAAACAACGATGCTCATTCATTCAATAAGGTTGATTCTTCATATTCCATATTTATGATGGAAGAGAATAATGTTGAGAATATTAAGAAAACCATGCAGAGCGGTGCTTTCTTTATGGTTTCTCATACGGCAAGAGCAGACGACAGAATTGGTCCTGCTGAAGGTTTTGATGTTCAAAACTGCGGATTGCCTGTTCCTGAATTTAAGAAAGTCGAAGTTGACGGACATAAAATCAATTTTGTAGTTGATAACACAAACAACATTTCATTTGTAGCAAACGGCAATGCGTTTTTGACTTTTGATATTGAAAATGATGGGGAATATACATATACCCTTGACCTTGATACGATTGAAGGCAGTGAAGATTTCTTGTATGTTCGTGCTCAAATTATTGGTGACGGCGGTATTACATTAACTCAGGCACTCGTAATTGACAAGGGAGTGGAGTATCCCGAATACGTTCAAGATATGTCCATTGAAGCCAGATTTGAAAGATTTTTATTCAAACTTCGCAGCTCAAGAATATTTGTACTTTTCCAAGAAATATTCAGAGCAATCTTTAGATAAAGTTCACAGATTGTTAAATATTCTTTAAGGTTTCTTTAAAATTTCGGTGGTAGAATAAGCAAAAAGGAGTGATTAAAATGAATGAAGAATTCAATGAAAATATTAACCCGATAAAGGATAACTCAGTTTCCGAAATAACACAAGAGCCGATTGTTGAACAAACATCTGCTCCTGAAAATCAGTCGCCTCCTGTTTATTCTCCACCGATATATAATCAATCTCCGCAGTATCGTCCTCCCTACAATCCATATACTTCTCCTGTTGCTCCGCCAACCCCTTCAAAGCCAAAGAAGGAGAAGAAAAAGCATCAAATCGGCATGGTACCGCTTATTATTTTAGTGATTGTCTGCTCGCTTATCGCGGGTGCTTTCGGTGCATCATTATCAAGAGGCTCAAAGTCATCAAATAATGGTACAAGTACTGAGATAAATAAGGGAAACAGAGAGCCTGTTAAAATTGAGATAAATGAAGTTGATACCTCAAAAGTCCATACTGCTGCTGAAGTTTATGCTCAAAATGTTCAAAGCACAGTTGGTATTACGACTACCATTACAGTCAACTACTGGGGATACAGAACGAATCAAGCTGCCGCCGGTTCAGGTTTTATTATTACAGCTGACGGATATATTCTTACGAATTATCATGTAATTGAAGATTCAAACAAAGTAACAGTTACCATGTTCGATGATACAGAATATGAAGCAAAGGTTATCGGTTATGACGAATCAAATGATATTGCAATAATCAAGATTGAGGCAGAAGGTTTAACGCCTGTTGTTTTGGGTAATTCTGATGAGATCAATGTCGGTGATGAAGTTGTGGCAATCGGAAATCCTTTGGGGGAACTTACTTTTTCTCTTACAAAAGGTGTTGTTTCTGCCATTGACAGAGATGTAACATTCTCTGATGGTGTTACAATGAAACTTATCCAAACAGATTGTTCGATAAATTCAGGTAATTCCGGCGGTGCATTATTTAATATGTACGGTGAAGTTATAGGTATTACGAACGCGAAATATAGCGGCTCCTCTTCTGAGGCTTCTGTTGACAATATCGGTTTTGCTATCCCGATTTCAAAGGTATATTCAATAGTTGAATCCATTATTGAAAAGGGATATATTTCAAAACCATATATCGGCGTGTCAGTGTTGACCGTTGACGAAAACTCAACAAGTTACGGCATTCCTGCAGGTGCAGGGGTTAAGGAAGTTACCAAAGACGGACCCGCTGATAAAGCAGGCTTAATGGTTAATGACATTATTACTGCGGTAAATGGAGAGGAAATCTCAAAAAGTGATGAGCTTGTTGCAATAGTTGCTGAGAGCAAAGTCGGAGATGAGCTTGAGTTTAGCATATATAGAAGTGGCGAAGAAATGATTCTTACAATTGAAGTTGAAGAAAAAATCACTTCGGCAAACGCTGCCGATGATAATCAGTCAGACGAAAGTGGTAATTATGGCGATGAAGGTTATCAAGGCGGTTATAATGGTGGCTATCCCTTTAATTTTGAAGATTTCTTTGGTCAATTCTTTGGTTAATATAAATGGCAGACATTTTGTCTGTCATTTTTTGAAAAAATACTTGACAAATATGATGAATAGTGTTATAATTTGTGCAATATAAAAGAAGGGGGCAGTCGTAATGGCAATTAAAAGTAATCTTTTGAGCTCAAATTACTCTTATTATTATATTATCGGCTGCCAATCTGAGATTTAGCAAGTTTCAGAAAATTAAGGCGGCCTTGTTTGCGTTATACGAGGTCGTCTGTATTTTTTTATTTAGGAGAAAGCTATGTTAATTAAAGTAATGTTTCTGGTAGTGTTTTTCGGTGTAATGTTGGGTGTCGGATTGTATTCTCGTAAAAAAGCAACCGATGTGGACGGTTTTGTTATGGGTGGTCGTTCTATCGGTCCTTGGATGACGGCATTTTCATACGGAACAACATATTTTTCCGCTGTAATTTTTGTAGGTTACGCAGGACAATTTGGTTGGCGTTTTGGTATTGCATCAACGTGGATTGGTATTGGTAACGCTTTAATCGGCTCACTTCTTGCTTGGGTAATATTAGGTCGTCGTACCCGCGTTATGACACAGCATTTAGGTTCAGCCACAATGCCGCAGTTTTTTGAAAAGAGATTTAATTCAAAAGCAATGAAGCTTATTTCTTCCATTATTATTTTCGTATTCTTAATTCCTTATACCGCATCGTTATATAATGGTTTAAGTCGTCTTTTTGGTATGGCTTTTGACATTGACTACACAATTTGTATAATCGCTGTTGCATTATTTACTGCTGTCTATGTTGTCGCAGGCGGATATTTGGCAGCTTCGGTAAATGACTTTATACAGGGTATAGTAATGCTGGTTGGTATAGTTATGATTATTGTATCCATCCTTAAAGTAAACGGTGGTTTTCTCGGCTCACTTGATGCTCTTGCTCATGTTTCAGATACTTCTGTATCAACCTCTCCCGGCGTATTTGCTTCCTTCTTCGGACCGGATCCGACATCTTTGTTCGCTGTTGTAATTCTTACTTCTTTAGGTACTTGGGGACTTCCTCAGATGGTGCAAAAATTTTATGCAATCAAGAGTGAGGATGCCATCAATAAGGGTACAGTCATTTCCACTCTATTTGCTATCATAATAGCCGGCGGTTGCTACTTTTTAGGCGGTTTCGGCAGAATATTTAATGTTGATGTTGCAAATGAAGGCTTTGATGCAATTATTCCGACAATGCTTTCAGGTCTGTCCGATGTAATTTTTGCAATGGCGGTTGTATTGGTGCTTTCCGCCTCGATGTCAACGCTTGCATCTTTGGTATTAACCTCAAGCTCTACTTTGACTCTTGATTTTATTGTTCCTCTGTTTTTAAAGAATAAAAAAGATGATAAGAAGAACATGCTCATTATCAGAATTTTTATCGCAGTATTCATTGTTATTTCCGCTGTTATCGCTATTAATCAGCATAAGAATGCAAACTCATTTATTGCACAGCTTATGGGACTTTCTTGGGGTGCACTTGCCGGTGCGTTTTTAGCTCCTTTCCTTTACAGTTTATATTGGAAACGTGTTACAAAGCCTGCATGTATTGCATCATTTATCAGCGGTACCGGAATAATGCTTTCCAATATGTTCTTTAAGGATGCATTCCCGGAAATTCTCAAAAGTCCTATTAATTGCGGTGCATTTGCAATGGTTGTTGGGCTTATCATCGTTCCTGTTGTGAGTTTAATAACAAAAGCTCCGAAAGAAGAACATCTGGAGAAAACATTTGCGTGCTATGAAGAGACGGTTACTGTTCCTATAACCGAAGCTCTTAATGTTGTTAAGAAAGCAAAAAAGAAATAAACAAATATTTTCTATTCAATACATTCTCAAAGTTAGACTTTTTAAGCATAGCAGTCAGTAAAAATCATTTAAGTTGTTCGTATTTGGTAAACTGATTAGTTTATAGATAAAAAGCATACATACTTATAGAGGAACAGGAGTGGAGAAAATGATAAATGTTCTTGATAACAGCGACAAACATTTAAGACCTATATTAGCCAAAATTGTTTTTGAAAAACTAAATAAGAAAGTTGATGAATTAAAGTTTATCGGCGGCGGCAGTTTCGGCAGAGTTTATAAGGCAGTTCTTGACAATGGTGAAAAACTTGCACTGAAAGCTTATAGATTACAAGGCTCGCAATATGTAGAAGCCCAACAGCTTAATATTCTTTCAGAGAATACAAAAGTAACGATGCCTAAGGTTGTTTTTACTTATGAAGATGAGGAAAATGCTATATTAGCAATGACTTTTGTTGATGGTAAGAATGTATTAAATCCGTTATTTTTATTAAAAAGCAAGAAACAAAAACAAGATTTTGCGGATACGGTTATTTCCGGTATGCTTGAATGGCATAGCGTTACAAATATTAAATTCGGTGAATTATCTGACCCTGTTTATGATAGTTGGATAGGATACTATAAAAAAGAAAAGCAGGAACCTTGGCTCAAAGCTTTGAAAGATTTATCTGAAAAAGGAAAGTACAGCAAGAAAAACTTGAAACTTCTTTATGATGTAACGGAAATTTTTAACAAACTGCCTGAAGACAACACTGTTCCAGTACTTATTCATGGCGACCTTAATATAATGAACATTATGGCTGATCCGAAAACTCTAAAGCTTACTGCATTTATAGACCCATGCGGAAGTCTTTGGGCTGACAGGGAATATGATTTATTCCAACTTCGCAATATGTGGGGTGATGCCTATGGTTTGTATGAAACATATAAAAGAAACTATAAACTATCTGAATTTGCTGATTTTAGAGTTGCTTATTATGCCTCCATGCACGAAGCATCAATGAGGCTCAAAGGGGGGCTTATTTTCCCCTTATGGGAAGTTTTAAATAATGCACGACTTAAAAAGGAAATGAAACTTCTAAAAGAAAAGATTGAATAAGATATAACTCCTGATATTAAAATTACAACAGTGCAATAATTAATTGACTATATTAACTGCTCTCTTTTTGAGGGCAGTTTTTGTTTGCATTTGAGAAAACATCTCAAATTATAAAATCAATAAATAGGCTGAGAAAGAAAAAAGCCCCGAAGGGCTAATTCTAATAATTATTCTTCAATATCAGCAGTCCAGTCACAACCGATTTTATAAATATCAGTAAACTTAAATGTGATTTCAAACTCTCCCAAATACTCAAAATCTCCAACACCTTTTGCAGTTGCTGTGATATAAGAAATCTTTGTTAGTTTAAGCTCTTCAAGTTGGTCGGTAATTCTGTCTGCCATAACTTCGATTTTACAATCAGCAATTTTTGTTTCATATTCGTCTGCAACATCGACAAAAGCTGAGAGCTTATCAAATTCAGCGGTAATTTCTTTTGGGGTGATAGTGGGAATGCAGCCGAAAGCACCTTCATACAGAGCTTCGCTTTCAATCTTACCTAAATTAATTAAGATTTTATACATGATATCACTTTCGATACAGGAAGCAGAAAATTCGTCATCATTGAGGTATTCATCACTGAAAGGAATTTCATCTATAGCGACTATATCAAAGTTCTCCTCGCCAAATTCAACTACTTCGGGAACCGGCATAAACTCATCGGATTTTGCATTATCAAGGAATATATTGCGAAGTATATTTCTTGCGGAGCGAAGAAGTTGTATTGCTGAATCGTCGTCTGTCCCGATAGGAGCAAGCTCAACATCATCAACTTTATAATCTCTTGAGAAAGAGATGTAGGGTTTTCCTTCATTTACTATATCAACAAGACCGTTAACATAGGCAAAAATACGACCTGCATCTTGCATCCAGATTTCGCCCTCAGGATTATGAAGAAAACCGAGGCTGTTCGCGGGATTTGTATCAGAGATTTCAATATTTTCATTGCTGAAAAGACCGGTTTTCTCGATGCGTTTATTGTTCTCATCAAGGGTTGAATATGTTTTGTAGTACCAATAATTGTTTTCACTTGCAAAATCAGCAGCATAGGAATTATCAACACAAATGATAACAGTGTTTTTATCAATAATATCTTTCTCGATAAATTTAACACTTGCGGGAATATCAATAGAAACAAGGGTTTTTCCTGCAAGCATTTCGGCAGTAATTTCTTTAGCTCCGTCTTGTATAACGAGCTTTTCGCCTTTAATTTGGCTAACAAGAATATCGGGAACTTTTACATTTTTCGATTTACTCTCAACATAAGGTTGGACTTCGTCTTCATTGGATTCAGTCAACGAACAACCGCTAAAACAACTGATGATGGATATGCTTAATAATATAATAAAGAATAATCTAATTTTTTTCATTACGCACAAACCTCTTGCATTATAATAAACTAATTATAACATAAGTTTGTATAAATTTCAAGTATTTTCTTATAGACAAATCAAAATTTTTATGATATAATACTATAAAACATACAAAAAGAAAGAGGTGTATTCTTGAGCAGATTTCTCAAAAACTTTGCTGAGTTTTTGGACGAACAACCGTTTGACATTATTCGAGCCACTGAAATTCATGATGGAAAAAGAGAGACTTTGGAACGTATCAGGGCAAACTATTGTCAAAATACCTATTCAGTTGCAAAATTTTTCACTATGACTGCTATCGGACTTCTGGTTGATGACGGCAAGCTTTCCGTTAAGGATAAGATTACGGATATTTTTGCAGATGAACTGCCTAAAAATATTGATGAGCGATGGGATATTACGACCGTTTCTACTTGCTTAACGCATAAAATCGGATTACCCGGCGGGTTTTTAGATATCGATTGTCAGAAATCAAGTGAATTTTCAGAAGACTACCTGAAATATATGTTTGAATATCCGCTTTTATATACTCCTGAAACTGACAGAAAATATACTGACGGAGCGTATTATCTTCTTGCAAGAGTGGTTGAGAAGATAACAGGTGATAATGTTGAAGATTTCTTATGGAAAAAAATACTTTTTCAGATGGATTTTCAAGAAATAGCTTGGAGTCATTGCCCCAAAGGATATTCTATGGGAGGAACAGGTTTATATATAGGTTCTCCCGATATGGCAAAAATGGGACAGCTTTATCTTAACGGTGGTGTGTACAACGGTGTTCATCTTTTATCAGAAAACTGGGTTAAGACTTCAATTGAAAACCGTTATGCGATTGACAGTGATCCCGATGAAATTATTTTCTTCAAAGGTGGTATGTATGGTCAAAAACTAATATTCTGTCCTTCTCAAAATCGTGTGCTTGCCATTCAAAGCTATGATGCAAACGGTGATTTAATGGCAAAATTTTTAATAAACTACAAGGAGGAATAAATGGCTAAATTTGTTGAAAAAGCAAAGGGTCTTTACAAGGAAATAAGGACTCATTGGAAAGAACCTGCACCGGGGAATTATGTTCCGTATAAGGAATACAAAGATGTAATCTTTGCTGTTGGTGCGAATTATGCAGGAGAAAAGACAATCAGAACCTATATAGGTTTCTGGGCAGGTTGCTATTTGATGATGTATCATTACAAGCTGCCGTACCTCACCTATTCTATTATCGGCATTATCAATATGCCACTCGGTTATATCTGGACTTTGATCTGGTGGTTTGTTTGCGATAATTTAGGTTTTATGCAAAAGAAGACCGAGAGGATATTGTATGCGATCTATTTTTCACTGACGGCAATAGGTATTGCAATGATTGCTATCAATTTCACACCAATGCTTAATCCTACAAATTCTCTTGTTAAATATCTCAACGGTTTAGAAGGTATAAATTGTGCGTCGGCGATAAAGATTTTGGGTACGCATATTTTTTATAACGGCTATGTCGGTATGAGAAATATTTTCTGGCGTAAAAAATTGATTCCCAAGTATGGAAGGTACAAATATTCTTTGTATTCCGATATTGTACCGAAAACAATAATGGTATTTTTAATCGGCTGGCTTCCTTTCTATAAAATTCCCGATGTAACCACTCGTGTTTGGGTAGCAAACTTATTATTTGCAATATATAATTGCTACGGTTTTGGAAATTATCTTGAGACATGTGCTGAAAATATTTCTCCCAATCCAAGAGAAAGAATTTTGGTTCGCACCTATCCGATTAAAATATCTCATATTTTCCACTCTCTGATCGCAATCATCATCCCTGCTGCTATCGGTGCTTTCAGATATGAATGGGCAGATATAAATGTTTTCAGATATTTGATTCCCGGTGTTTTTTTGATATTTGCTGTTATAACTGTTATATATGCCCCACGAATTCAAGAACGGATACCGCAGCCTCCTCTTGAAAAAAAGGTCGGAATAAAATTCTGGGACGGATTATTTGGTGTATTGAGCAACAAGTATCATTGGATATTGACTATAGTCGGACTACTTGACTCTTTGGGCAACGGAATGCTTGCGTTTACCACTATTTTATATCTTTATACCTTCAGATTATCCGGACTGTCATACTCGCTTCTTGTTACTTTGGTAGCGTTCACCGGCACTCCACCGGATTTCTTTACACCATATTTTATAAAACGATTTTCGTATAAGCAGGTAATGATATTCTTCCAGCTTTCTCGTGCAATCGGCTATTCACTTGTAATTTTGGCTTTGGTGTTCTGTCGGGATAATGTTATCCTCTGTGGTACAGTTTGTGTAATCGTTCTCATATTTATGGAAATGACTCAGACAGTGCCTAAATCAATTGATCGTGATATGGCTATCAGAATCAGGGACTATCAGATGTATATTTCAGGTGAACGCCTTGAAAGTTTCGCAGGTATATTCGGTTGGTTTACCGGTCCGATTACTTCATTTGTAAGTTTGATTATCCCCTTACTGCTTTTGAAATTCGGATTTAACAGTAACTGGGATGTTCTCTTTATAGATGAATCAAGGGTTAATATTGTTGTTATTCCGATTTTAATTGATGTAATTGGCTTCTTCTTAATGACAATTCCCTTCTTGTTGTGGGACTATGATGCAGAGAAACACCGTCAAGTTATGGCGGTGCTAAAACGGCGAGCGGAAGTAACTGAAAAACAAGCGATAGAAGAAGGAGATGACATCTCCGGCAGCTTTACTGGTTAGGAGGTCTTGATATGAAAAAGAACGAAGAAAAGACCAAGCATGAAATTATTGAAGATATCGAACTTGATATTCCCGAAGATGAAATCTGGACTTATCAAATTCCGGGATTAGCTGCACCGCATATTAACAGAGAATATAAAAATGCCGGAATAAAGCGTGCTTTGCTTGTTATTGCGATTGTTATTGCAGTTTTTCTGTCCATTTATTTTAGTGTTCGAGCAGTTTCAAGTGAAACTTTTGAATATAAAGATCTTGGAAACGGAACTTATGAATTTTTTAAGTTTTCGAATACTGTCGATACCGAAGAAATTGATATCGACTACTGTCTTAATGTTCGTTATTTGAAAGAGAAAGAATCTGAAAACCATGACGATTTTTATGTTTTTGAAAAAGATGAGAGCAAACCAATAAGTGCTGTCCGTGAGTATTGTTTTAACTGTGATGAAAGGATTAAAATAATAAATATCGGTAAGGATGTTGAGGTTATTGACGGAAAATCTTTTTACAGCTGTTGGAATTTAGAGGCAATATTTGTTGATGATGCAAATGAGAACTATTGTGATATTGATGGAGTTTTGTATACAAAAGATTTAAGCAAAGTCATTTGTTATCCTATAAATCACGATGAATATTTGCGTCAAAAATACGGATATACAATAGAACCAGCACAAGATTCTCCGGAATTTGCCCAATATGAAAAGGATGTTCTCACTTATGTTCTTCCTCTTGAAACAAAAATTGTCGGTAAATTGGCTTTCAACTATGCAGAAATAAAGAACATTTACCTTCCTGATACTTTGATCGAAATCCAAACTCTCGGCTTTTTTAAGTCAACTCGTCTTGCAAATGTTTATTCATACATTGCAACTCCCGATGATGCTTACATTTCGCTTCCCAATTCGTTAACACGTATCGAAAGTGATGCATTTTCCTATGACCAGGATTTAACATATATGTTTATTCCGAAAAACGTCGAATATATCGGTCATCATGCATTTTGGGATACGGTATATGATGAAGATGGTGAACTTCATGGAATAACTGAAATATTTGTTGAATTGTCAGAAGATGATTTCCATAAGAAGGTTACTTGCGGAGACCAGTGGAGAGGGAAGTATGACTACAGGCTTTTTAAGAAGTCTGTTGATGTAAACTATTCTGCAGAAAGAAAAAATTGATTCTGTAATATAAAAGGCTCGCTTTGTTGAGCCTTTTTCCGTTGGAGATTATATGTTTTTATGCTTGCAAATATCATTCAAGTGTAGTATAATAAAGAAAAAATTGAAAGGAAAACATTATGAAGAAGATTTTGAAGACATTGGCTATCGGTGTTGTGGCTGTCGGTGTTGTTGCAGGCGGACTTGCAATTTTATTCCGACATGATTGGAAGGATGAACCGATTGAAAAAGATGACAGCATGACAAATCCCGCTATTACCGATTTAGGCAAGACATTGGTTTCCGCACATCGTTCCGGCGGAGATATTTTCCCCGAAAACACGATGATGGCATTTAGGGGAAATATCGAGTCTGAAGATTTCAAAACCGATACTTTTGAATTTGATGTTCATCTTACAAAAGATAAAGAACTTATCATTCTGCATGATGATACTTTTGATCGCACATCAGATGCTTGTGAGCTTTTTAATGCAACTGATATCCATGCAGAAGATTATACTTATGAGGAACTTCGTCAGCTTAATTTAGGTGAATTTTTCGTTGCTCTTGACGGCTCAACTCCCTATAAGGGACTTCGTGGGGAAGATGTTCCCGATGACCTTCGTGTTGCACGTGCTTATGATGTTCTTTCCTATCTTAAATCTCAGGGAGATTTCGATTATATTATTGAAATTAAGAACGAAAAACAATTAGGCTGTGATGCTGCCGACAGATTATATGCGATTCTGAAAGAATTAGGTCTGCTTGACAAGGCAATTATCGGTACATTCCATAATGAAATTACTCGATATATGGAGGAAGTATATCCTGATATGCTTCGCTCGGCAGGGGTTAATGAAGTAATAAAGTTTTACTTCTCCGCACTTTTGAATATCAAGCATAAACCCGGCTACTTTAAGTTTGATGCTCTTCAGATTCCTGCTAATCAATATCCGATTCATTTAGGAAATGCCAAGATTGTAAATTATGCTCATAGAAATAACATAGCTGTTCAGTATTGGACAATAAATAACCCCGAGGACATGAAGCTTTTACAAAATGCCGGAGCGGACTGTATTATGAGTGATAATCCCGCTGAGTGCTATAGGGTATTAAATAACTGTAATTAAATCGGCTTTACGTTGTTGAATTAAATAATATCCGCTGCTTGGCAACGGATATTATTTTATATGATACTCTTAACAAGTTCAAATGCTGCTTTTGTAGCATCTGCAATTCTGCCGGGTTTTGTACAGTCACCTATACTGAACAACCGCTTAACCTTGCCGTTTAACTCATCTTTTAGGGAGTTATCCGGAGTGGTGCCTAAGGCTAAAACGGTCATATCAACATGGTGTTCTGTGTTTTCACCCGTTATGGTATTTTTAGTGATAATTTTGTCAGGGAACACAGAAATAAGTTTTTCATTTGTATATATTTCGGTACCCGCATTTTTTAGTCTGGGTATAATATCATCAACATGTTGCATCCAAGTGCCGGGTGCAACACTGCTTGCCATCTCAATTACAATGGTTTTGCATCCATGGTCGTTTAAGTATTCAGCAGTTTCAAGACCCGTCATTCCGGAACCAATGACAGCCACCTTTTTATTCTCTGGAGTAATTTTGCCGCTTAAAATATCTTCAAATGTAAGCAGGTCTTTATACTCATATTTCCCGTCAAATATGGGTTTGATCGGCTTGATACCTGTTGCGAGAATCACAGCCCAAGGATTATATTCTTCAATAATCTCGGGTGTTGCAATAGTGTTTAATCTAAATTCAACGCCGTTTTCGTCGCACAGATTTTTGTAATCTTCAATAAACCATCCGATTTTTTCCTTTGAGGGTGATGCACTTGTAAGATTTAGCTGACCGCCGATTTTGGTTGATTTTTCAATTATCGTTACATCAAAATCACGCTTTGCAAGAAGATAAGCAGCGACAAGACCTGCGGGACCGGAACCTGCAATCACGATTTTTCTGCGTCTGCCGTTAATACGCATATTTGTATTTTCTTTACCGACATAAGGATTAACGGCACATTCTCCGTGATAGCCGATATAAGCGTTGTTCTGCATTGATTCAATGCAATTTAAGCAACAAATACAACGATTGATAGTGTCTCCGTTTTGAGCTTTATTTGCCCAATGTGGGTCTGCAATGTGAGGACGACCAAGAGAGATAAAGTCTTGAGTTCCTTCTTCAATTTGAGCCGCGGCTTGTTCGGAGGAACGTATCAAGTTTGCTGCAATAACAGGGATGCTGACAACATCCTTAACTGCTTTTGCAAGATATTTTCTCCAACCGCATTCAAAAGAAACAGGTTCAAGCCAATAATTAAAGGTATCATATCCGGCACTTGAAACATCAATTGCATCAACACCCAAATCTTCGAGTGCTTTTGCTATTTTCAATCCTTCTTCAAGGTTATAGCCCTTGCCTTTTTGTCCGATTTTATCATAAAATTCATCAACTGTCAGGCGAACAACAAGGGGGAAATCACCGCATTTTTCACGAATACCGGTAATAATATTTTTAATAAACCGCATACGATTTTCAAAACTTCCGCCGTATTCATCAGTGCGTTTGTTTGTAACCGGACTGAAAAATTGTTGAAATAAATAGCCGTGAGAAGCATGAAGCTCGATACCGTCGCAACCGGATTTTTTTACTCTGACGGCTGCATCAATGAAATTTTGTTCAAGTTCTAAGATTTCATCATGAGTAAGTTCACGAACTTTTCCGCCGGAAAAATATGCAGGCTCGCATTTGGAAGGAGCAACACTTGAGGGTGTAATATTCTTTTTAATAAGCATCGGTCCCAATGAGGGAGTGAGCTTAAAGAGAATTTTGGAATAAAGTCCTTTTGTTAAATTCTCTGCCTTGATTGAAAGCGGAACAGTGCCGACCAAAAGCCCGATATTCTGTCGTCCCGGGTGATGAAGTTGAACAAAAACTTTTGAATTGTGCTTATGTATACGTTCTGCTAATTTTGACAAGCCTTCGATATTTTCATCGCTTGATGCGGAAAGTTGTGCAAATGCGGCTGAACCATGCTTGTCATTGACGCGAGTAATTTCGGTAATAATTAAGCCTGTACCGCCTTTTGCTCTTTCTTCATAATAATCAAGCAGTTTATTGGTAGGTGTGCCGTCCAAATTGGCAAAGCCCATAAGCATGGGTGCCATAATAATTCGATTTTTTATTTCGCAAGTTCCGATATTTTTCGGAGTAAAAAGTATATCATTCATCCCACTTTACCCCTGTTTTGTTTTTAATGTTGTTCTTGAATTCAGCAAATTTCTTCTTTTCCAATCCCCAATATACTGTACGAACAGGAGGAATAATCCCCATAAGAATTTTCGATATGTCAAAAAGCAAGCAGGGACTGACCTTTGATTTTCCGCTTTCAATACCTTCAACCATCTTTTTTGCAACCAATTCAGGTTCTTGTACGGGGAAAGGTTTTTTGAATTGAATATCATTTGCGACACGGAAGAAGTTAGTATTTGTCGCAACGGGATAAAGGCAAGTAAGCTGAACATTATCGGGTTTTTCAAGTCGAACGCCTTGTTGAAATCCGTGCATGGCAAACTTTGAAGATGAATATATCGTAAATCCGGGCATTGCCATTTCCCCGATAGCAGAAACGGTTATTGCCATAACACCTTTTCTGCCGTCCAAATATTTAACGTATTTCTGATAAGAATAGATAGGAGAGAAAACATTTGTCTCGAACATAGCCGAAACACGATTCCAATCGGTGTAATTCATTTCTTCGTAATAAGGATAGCCAGCATTTGCGTAGAAAATATCAATAAAGTCAAATATTTCTTCCGCTTTTACAAAAATTGCATCAACAGCCTCTTGTGTAGATACGTCAATTTGCATTATTGTAACTTTTTCGGGATCAAATTTTTTAAGGTTATCTATATTTTTATCAACTGCGAGAATGTGATTATTGCCCTTAACGAGAATTTTAAGCACCTCTAAACCGATTCCGCTGTCGCAACCGGTTAAGACAATATTTTTTCCTGTTATCATATTTTCCTCCTAACTTTTTGAAAGCATATTCAGTGCAAACTTTCAGCGATTCTTACTCCGGTCAAAGCGTCTTTTGCGTAAAAATCCGCACCGATTTCGTCTGCATATTCTTGTGTCAAAACTGCACCGCCGACTATTATTTTACAATCCGGAACATTTGATTTGATTAGTTTGATAGTTTCTGCCATAGCGGGAACGGTTGTTGTCATCAATGCACTCAGTCCGACTAATTTTATATCGTTTCTCTTAACACAATCAAGCACGGTTTCGGGGGAAACATCTCTGCCTAAATCCATTACATCATAACCGTAATTTTCAAACATCAGCTTTACGATATTTTTCCCTATATCGTGAATATCTCCCTTTACTGTTGCCAAAGCAACTTTTTCTTTTGTCGGTTTTCTGTCGGGATAAAATGCTTTAATCTCGGCAAAAGCAGCACTTGCTGCATTTGCACTCATCAAAAGTCCGGGCAAAAATATCCGTTGTTTATCATATTCCTCACCGACTAAATTTAGTGCCGGGATAATGTGTTCGTTTATTATATCGAGAGGTTCACAGGTCTTAAGAAGTGATTTTGTTAAATCGGCACTTTCATCACAAAGCCCTTTGAATACAGCATTTTTAAGCGTATTTTCAGTTGTTACGGCTTGGGTTTTTTGAGATGTTGAAATATTTTTATTTATGTATTCTTCAAAATTTTCATCAAGACCGTTTAACGCATTGTATGACAAAAATGCGTTCATCATCTCTTCGCTGTTTACGTTTATTATTGCTGCACTTAACCCGTTATTTAAGCATAAGGTAAAGAATGTGCGGTTTATTTCAGGTCGATTAGGGAGACCAAATGAAATATTTGACACTCCCAGACTGGTTTTTAAGCCCATATTATTAAGCATTTTTACTGCTTTAAGGGTTGTTTTTCCGCTGTTTGCGTCAGCACTAATTGTTAAAGCAAGCGGGTCAAAAATAATATCAGCAGGGCTAATATCATATTTAGCCGCTTCTTTTATTATTTTCTTAGCAATTTCAACACGTTCTTCTGCAGTTTCAGGAATACCGTTTTCATCCAATGTCAGAGCAATAAGAACTCCGCCGTATTTTTTTAAAAGCGGAAATACTTTATCCATAGATGATTGTTTGCCGCTGACTGAATTGACCAAGGGTTTTCCGTTATATATTCGCATGGATTTTTCCATAGCCTTAAAATCAGAGGTATCTATCTGTAACGGCAGGGAAGTAACCGATTGAATTTTTGTTATAAGATTCGGTAGTTTTTCGCTTTCATCTATATCCGGAATTCCGACATTGACATCAAGAATATCTGCACCTTTTTCGACCTGAATCAATGCCTCATTGAGAATGTAGGCATCATCATTTTCGATAAGTGCCTGCTTTAATTTCTTTTTGCCTGTCGGATTTATTCTTTCGCCGATAAGTATACATTTATTGTCAAATATACAAGTTTTTGCAGAACTTGCAACCGAAGTAATATTTTTTTTGTCTATCGGAACAGGTTGAATATTCTCAATTTTTGAATTTAGTTTCCTTATATATTCGGGTGTAGTTCCGCAACAGCCGCCGCACATACGAATACCGTCTTTAACTAATTTTGCAACAATTTCTGCAAATTCGTCATCAGTGGTATTAAAAACGGTATTTCCGTCAACAACAACAGGCAGTCCGGCATTTGGTTTAAGAATGACGGGTGTTGATGAATAACTTAAATATTTTTTTGCTATCGGAATAAGTTCTTTAGGACCTAAAGAACAGTTCATTCCCAATGCGTCTGCACCTAAACCTTCGAGAATTGTAACCGCTTCACGAGGGGAAGTTCCGGATAAAAGTTTTCCGTTTTCATCATAAGCATTTGAAACAAATATAGGTAAATCGGAATTTTCTTTAGCGGCAATTATTGCGGCTTTAGTCTCGTAATTATCGGTAAAAGTTTCAAAAAATAAGGCATCAATATTCAGTTTTGAACCGATTTTAATAATTTTTGCAAAAGCATTTACCGCATCTTCAAACTCTAAGTCACCGAGAGGCTTTAACAGTTTGCCCAAAGGTCCGATGTCTAAAACAATGAAAACTTCTTGCGTATGGGGGGTAGTTTTTATATACTCATTTTTTGCACAATTTGCAATATTTACTGCAGAAGTGATGATATTTTCAAGTTCATCGTCGGAATATTTAAGCGGATTTGCACCGAAAGTATTGGTAGCAATAATATTTGCTCCCGCTTTAAGATAACTCAAATGAACATTCTGCACTTCGTCCGGATGCGAAATATTCCAACTTTCAGTTTTTTCATTGCATGATAAACCACAGGACTGGAGTTGTGTTCCCATGCCACCGTCCATAATTGTGATATTTTGATTAATGTAAGTAATTATTGAATTCTCGTTACGGTTATAATCACAATTATTCATATTAACCTCTTAAATTCCGCCAAAACGACGGTTTCTTTTTTCAAAAGCTCGAAGAGCTTCATCAAAATCCTCTTCAGTAAAATCAGGCCAAAGTATATCAGAAAACCAAAATTCCGAATACGCACTTTGCCAAGTTAAAAAGTTTGACAATCTGTATTCTCCGCTTGGTCTGATAATTAAATCCGGATCGGGTAAATTGGCGGTATAAAGTCCGTCTGAAATCATATTTATATCAATATCATCGGGCACAATTTCGCCACCTTGAATACGAGAAGCGATTTCTTTTACGCTTTTTAATATCTCTTGACGTCCGCCGTAGTTTACGGCAACATTAACCGTAATACGAGTTTTATCACTTGACAAATCTGTCAAGCCCATTGCCATTTCAAATATATCTGCATCAAGACCGGTCAAATCACCTATAAAACGAACTCTCATCCCTCGTTCTTCGTTTTCCGCCTGTCTTTCTTTTGCTTCATCAAGATAGTCGCGGAAAAGATCCATTATAGCATTTACTTCAAGTTCCGGACGTGACCAATTTTCAGTGGAAAAAGCATAAAATGTGATTACGGGTATTCCTAAATCACAAGCATAATTTGCAATTTTACGAAAAGTTTCGGCTCCTTCTTTATGTCCTGCGGTACGGGGCAGATTGCGAAGTTTCGCCCATCTGCCGTTTCCGTCCATTATAACACCGACATGTGAAGGTAATATGGTAAAGTCAGATGATTTACTCATATTGCCATAATTTCTTTTTCTTTTTCGGCTGCTAATTCGTCAATTTGTTTGATATAGTCATCAGTTATTTCTTGAATTCTTTTTTCTCCAAGTTTCTGATCGTCTTCAGTAACTTCGTTATCTTTTTTCATTGCTTTGAGTTTATCAATAGCATCTCTGCGACGTTGACGAATGTTAATTTTGTAGTCCTCTGCCATCTTCGCCACATCCTTGGTTAATGCTTTACGGCGTTCCTCGGTGAGGGGTGGGAAGGTAAGACGAATAACAACACCGTCATTTTGCGGATGGATGCCTAAATCGGATTGCTGGATAGCTTTTTCAATGTTTGTCAATGAAGACTTGTCCCAAGGTTGAATAACTAAAATACGAGCTTCTGATACAGAAATTGCCGCAAGCTGGTTGATAGGGGTAGCCGTGCCATAATAGTCAACATAGATTCTGTCAAGTACGGCAGGATTTGCTCGACCTGCACGGATTGTGTTGAAGTCACCGTTGAGTGCGTTGATAGCCTTGTCCATAGAGGCTTCGGTTTCATTGTAGAGTTCTTTGAGTGCCATATTTATCTCCTTAAAATTTTAATTGCATTCTACGATTGTTCCGACATTTTCACCTGAAACAGCGCGAACAATGTTTTGTGGGTCATTTAAGTTAAATACGAGTATCGGAAGATTATTTTCTCTGCATAATGCTGCTGCGGTTGCATCCATAACGCGAAGATCGTTTGCAAGAATATCTGTCTGACAGATTTTGTCATATTTAACGGCGTCCGGATATTTGTTTGGGTCTTTATCATAAACACCATCAACATTAGTTGATTTAAAGAAAATATCCGCTCCGATTTCAATAGCCCTTAAAGCAGCACCTGAATCTGTGGAGAAACAAGGATTTCCTGTACCGCCACCGAATATAACTACAAAACCTTTGTCAAGATATTCACGAGCTTTATCGACCGTAAATAATTCAGCAATTTTAGGCATATCGAATGCAGTCATTACTTTTGCATTGACTCCCTTTTGAATAAGTGCATCAGCAAGTGCAAGTGCATTCATAACAGTTGCGAGCATACCGATACTGTCGGCTTTGCTTTTGTCCATATCGGTGTGTGCACGACCACGCCAGAAGTTTCCACCGCCAACAACTATTGCAACACGAACACCGGCATCTGTACAAGTCTTAATTGCGTCGCAAATGGGGAATACGGTTTCATAGTCAATTCCTGCACCGACTTTTCCACCTAATACTTCGCCGCTGATTTTAAGCATTATCGTCTTATAGATAGGTTTCATCATTTCACCTTCCAACTCATATTCGTTATATATTATATACAATTTTTCTTAATTTGTAAAGTACATTTTAAATTTATTTATTTTTATTGACAAATACAAGTAAATACATTATAATTTATAATGAATAAGTGTTTACATAAAAGGAGAAAATTAATGAAGATAACTGAATTATTAAAAAGTGATAAACTGACAATGTCATTTGAAGTATTTCCTCCGAAAACGGATACAAGTTTTGAAAGTGTAAAAAAAGCTACTGAGGAAATTGCTCAGATGCGTCCGGCATATATGAGTGTAACATATGGAGCCGGTGGTGGTACAAGTAAGTATACTCTTGATATTGCTCAGAACATTATGAAAACCTGTGGTGTTCCCACTCTTGCACATTTGACCTGCATTTCTTCCGACAGGGATACAATTCATCAAAGAATAAAGGAGATTAAGGAAGCAGGAATAAAGAATGTTTTAGCTTTAAGAGGTGACTTAACTCCGGAACTCATGCTCGACAGAAGTGGTTGTGATTATCAATATGCAGCAGAACTAGTACGGGATCTTAAAGAAAGCGGTGCAGACTTTTGCATCGGAGGTGCGTGTTACCCCGAAATACATATTGAAAGCAAAAATTATCGTGAGGATATTGCACATTTAAAAGAAAAAGTTGATGCCGGTTGTGAGTTTTTAACAACACAAATGTTTTTTGATAATAATATTTTCTATAACTATATGTGGAAACTTCGAGAAGCCGGAATTAATGTCCCGATCATTCCCGGTATTATGCCAATAACCAACGGAAACCAAATTGATAGAGCTATAAAACTCTCAAATTCGTTTATGCCGCGTCGTTTTAGAATGTTGGTTGATAAATTCGGCGACAATCCTGATGCTATGAAGCAAGCCGGAATTGCATATACAACAGAACAGGTCATAGGTCTTTATGCAAACGGAATTAAGAATGTTCACATCTACACAATGAATAAGCCCGATATTGCAAAAGCATTACTTGAAAATCTTTCTGATATTTTGGGATAGGAAATAATTATGAAACAAAGAATTATTACGGGTGCTGTTATTGCTGTAGTATTTGCAGCCATGTTAGCCGGACTTTTTACGCCAGTATTTGCCGTTGCACTCGTGTTCTTGTGTGCAATGAGCGTGCATGAGATAATGAATTGTATCGGACTTAAGAATGTACCGATGCGTATTTTAGCATATATATCTGCTATTACAATACCACTGATTGTAAATTACAAGAATACTCTTGAAATTGTTGAGAAAATCTCTCAATTTGCTGTACCGGCTTTAATTTTGTATGTGATATTACAGTTGGTTTTTATGGTATTTCGATTCAAAAATACAGATTTTTCCAAAGCAGCAGTTGTAATATTTACCAGTATCGCCGTTCCTGAGAGTTTTTCGATTATTGCTCGTCTTCGTGATTTATATTTAACCAATGTTGACCTTTTCCCGCAGAAAAGCATGTGCGTATTTATAATTTTAATTGCTATGTCTTGCTCTTGGGTAAGTGATGTATTTGCTTTATTTGTCGGCTCAAAATTCGGCAAGCATAAGCTTTGTCCGAATATTTCACCGAAAAAGACAATTGAAGGAGCAATCGGCGGTGTATTAAGTGTGCCCATTGTAAATATTCTTGCATATTTGGTGATGAATCACTTTTTCTTTACAAGCGAAAGTCCTGTTATATCTTGGCGTTTTTTAATTCCTGTTTCGTTCATTTTGCCTATTGTAAGCATATTTGGCGATCTTTCAGCAAGTATTATGAAACGTAATTTCAATGTGAAAGATTTCGGAAAACTCATGCCCGGACACGGCGGAATTATGGATAGATTTGATTCCACGATATTTGTTTTGGCGGTATTGTATGCTGTTTTACAGATTTATATTAAGGGAATTGCATTATGAAAAGACTTTGCATTTTAGGCTCAACAGGCTCAATCGGCACTCAATCCCTTGATGTTGTTCGCATGTCGCAAAGCATTGATGAGCTTCGTTATCAAGTTGATTCTCTTACTGCAAACAAAAATACTGACATTATCGAACAACAAGCTCGTGAATTTAAGCCTCGAATGGTTGCAATGCTTGATGAAAAATCTGCAAATGATTTGAAAATTCGTTTGGGCGATACTGATATTAAGGTATATTCAGGTGTTGAAGGTATATGTGAATGTGCCGAAGCCGATTCATCAGATACTGTTATCAATGCAATAGTGGGACTTGCAGGACTGAAACCAACCTTGTCTGCATTATCTGCCGGAAAGACGCTTGCACTTGCCAATAAAGAAACTTTGGTAGCAGGCGGGCATTTGGTTACTGATTTGGCTAAAAAAAATAATGTGCCTATTTTACCGGTTGACAGTGAACATTCTGCGATATTCCAATGCTTACAAGCGGCACCACCTAATAAAGCGTTAAAGAAAATCATTTTGACCGCATCCGGTGGTCCGTTTTTCGGGAAAACGCGTGAAGAACTAAAAAGTGTTACCGTTGAGCAGGCACTTAAACATCCGAATTGGGATATGGGTGCGAAAATTACAATAGACAGTGCAACAATGTTTAATAAAGGGCTTGAACTGATTGAAGCAGTCCGTCTTTTCGATGTGACGGAAGATATGATTGATATAATCGTTCATCGTGAAAGCATTGTTCATTCCATGATAGAATTTGATGATAACTCAATTCTTGCTCAGATGGGTGTTCCCGATATGCGTATTCCTATCCAATACGCATTAACTTATCCGAATCGCTATTCTTCGCCTGTTGAGGAACTTGATTTCAGGAAACATTCAAATCTCAGCTTTTTTGAGCCGGATTATGAGGCTTTTGATTGTCTCGGTATTTGCAGAAAAGCAGTAAAAATGGGCGGACTTTATCCTGCTGCCGTAAATTCCGCAAATGAGGTTGCAAATTATAAATTCCGAAAAGGTGAGATTTCATTTTTAGAGATTGGCGAGAAAATCCGAAAGGCTTTTGATATTGCTCCGAATGTTTCGTATTTTACCGCTGATGATATATTCACACTCGACGAGGAAATTAGGAGATTGATATAATGGCAGAAATTTGGTCAAAGATATGGCAAATATTGCTTGCAATAGTCTTCTTTGGTATTATTATATTTGTGCATGAACTCGGTCATTTTGTTTTTGCAAAACTTTTTAAGGTTAAAGTTAATGAGTTTGCTTTAGGCATGGGACCGCGTCTTTTCGGTTTCACCAAGGGCGATACAAAGTATTCGTTGCGACTTTTCCCGATAGGCGGTTATTGTGCTATGGAAGGGGAAAATGAAGACAGCGAGGACAGCGGTGCATTTTGCAACAAGAAAGTTTGGCAGAGAATAATTATCGTAGCCGCAGGAGCGACTATGAACATCCTTTTGGGTTTTATTATTTTCGGCATATTAAATTCATCGGCTGATTTGGTCGGAACGACAAAAATAGCCCGATTTGATGATAATGCAGTCAGTGCAACCTGTGACCTTAAAGAAGGGGACAGGATAATCAAAATTGACGGTACTCGTATTTTTACTGCTACGGATATGGCATATTGTTTAACTCGCGGTGATGACCAATATGTTGATATGACTATTGAGCGTGACGGCAAAAAGATCGAACTTGTCGAGGTGGAATTCCCGCAGGAAGAATACGAAGGGAGAACAATTTTAATTCGTGACTTCTGGCTTTTGGGAGAGGAGCCTAATTTCTTCAATCGACTTTCCTATACCTTAAAAGAAACTATTGCAACCGAAAATATGGTCAGACTTTCGCTGCTTGATATGATAACAGGGAAATACGGACTGAAAGATCTGTCAGGACCTATCGGGACAATGGAGATTATTTCCGATGCCGCAGGCGATATTTCGAGTGATGATAAAGAGGAACGCAAGGCGGCAATTGAATATCTGCTGTTCCTGATGGCGTTTATTTCAATAAATATCGGTATGGTTAATGTCCTTCCGATTCCGGCTCTTGACGGCGGTCGGCTGTTTTTCTTGGTAATTGAAGCAATACGCAGAAAACCGATACCGCAAAAGTATGAAGCCTATGTTCACGCAGCAGGTATGATCTTGCTTCTTGCACTTATCGCAGTGATTTCTCTCAAAGACATTATTTATTTGTTTAAGTAGGTGATATTGTGTCTAAGGTTGTTAAAATAGGTAGTCTGTTTATCGGCGGAGATGATTTTAATAAAAAACATATTCCCGTCCAGTCAATGTTAAATACACCTTCACGAGATACTGAAAAATGTGTTGCACAAGCGATTGAACTTGAAAAAGCGGGTTGTGAAATTATACGCGTTGCCGTTCCTGATATGGAAAGCGTAAAGACCGTATCTGCACTTAAAGAAAATGTCAAAACTCCGATTGTTGCCGATATTCATTTTGATTACAGATTGGCTCTTGAATCCGTTGCAGCAGGCGTTGACAAGGTTCGTATAAATCCCGGCAATATCGGTGCCGATGAAAATGTTAAGGCAGTTGCCAATGCTTGTTTTAATAAGAATATTCCTATTCGTATCGGTGTAAATTCCGGTTCTGTTGAAAAGGAGATATTAAAAAAATTCGGAGGGCCAACCCCCGAAGCGATGGTTGAAAGTGCTTTATATCACGCCTCATTACTCGAAAAATTTGATTTTGATAATATTGTACTTTCAGTTAAATCTTCCGATGTTTCAAATACCGTTAAGTGCTATGAATTGCTTTCTGCAAAAACGAATTATCCTCTTCATCTCGGCGTAACCGAGGCGGGAACTTCAAGGATGGGGCTTATTAAATCGTCTGCAGGTATCGGTTCACTCTTGCTTCATAATATTGGCGACACCATTCGCGTGTCTCTTACCGCAAATCCCGTTGAGGAAGTGTATGCGGGGATTGATTTATTGAAAGCTGTCGGAGTTCGTAAAAACGGTGTAAAATTTGTGTCTTGTCCCACTTGCGGCAGAACAAAAATTGATTTAATCGGGCTTGCAATAGAAGTTGAAAATGCTCTTCGCAATTGTCAGAAAAATATAACTGTTGCGGTTATGGGCTGTGTTGTCAACGGCCCCGGAGAAGCAAAAGAAGCAGACATCGGCGTTGCAGGCGGAGACGGATGCGGAATCATATTCAGCCATGGGGAAGTTCTGAGAAAAGTAGACGAAAAAGATCTCCTCTTTGCACTTCTTGAAGAGGTTGAAAAATTATAGTTTTAGCAACCATATGCTGAGATACACAGATATAATATGCAAAATTTGCAGATATTGATGTGAGGAGAGAACTTATGAATAATGATTGGATTATTTTTTTCTTGATTTTTCTTGTTTTCTTTATGTTATATTTGAATAATAAAGAGGCGGATAAATATATTGAAGCGAAAATAAGACGAAGAAAGGGAGATAAAGAAATGCAGGAATTGGCAAAAAGATTATTAGGTAAAGATGTATTTATAAATACGGTTGCTTCCGGAACTGTCGATGGAATTCTGAAGGAAGTTGTCGACAATTCAATTGTTATTGAAAAAGAAGGAAACGAATCTTTTGTAAATTTAGATTATGTTATTCGTATAAGAGAATACCCTATGAATAAAATGGGTAAGAGAAAAATTATATGGGGTTGAGACCTTGTCTTAAGTAACAAAGAAAGTAAAAATATAATGATATAAACACAATAAAGTAATCGCTTAAAACAGCAGTTGCCAATATTATGTTTATGAAAATTATTTATATAAGGAAAAATAAATGAAAATAACCAAAGATATAAAATACATCGGCGTAAAAGATCATGAAATTGATTTGTTTGAAGGACAATATGCAGTGCCGAACGGGATGTCATATAATTCATACATGATTATTGACGAAAAGATTGCGGTAATTGATACGGTGGATGCGAATTTCACTCATCAATGGCTTGATAATATTCAAAATGCGTTGGGCGACCGTCAGCCGGAATACCTTATTGTTCAGCATATGGAACCGGATCATTCTGCGAATATCGTTCAATTTGCAAAAATGTATCCCGATGCAAGAATTGTTTCGTCTGCAAAGTCATTTGTAATGATGAAAAACTTTTTCGGCGTTGACTTTGAAGACAGAAGAATTGTTGTCGGAGAAGGTGATACTTTGTCTCTCGGCAGCCACAATCTAACTTTTGTTACTGCTCCGATGGTTCATTGGCCCGAAGTTATAGTTACCTATGACAGCACCGATAAGGTCTTGTTTTCTGCCGATGCTTTCGGAAAGTTCGGTGCAGCGGATGTTGAGGAAGATTGGATATCTGAGGCAAGACGATATTATATCGGCATTGTCGGAAAGTACGGAGTTCAGGTGCAAAATCTTCTTAAAAAAGCTGCCGACTTGGATATTCAAACCATCTGTCCCCTGCATGGCCCTGTTCTCAAAGAAAATCTCGGACAATATATCGGGATATATCAGACATGGTCAAGTTATCAACCCGAAGAAGAGGGTGTTGTTATTGCTTATACCTCTGTTTACGGCAATACCAAAAAAGCGGTTCTTCAACTGGCAGATAAGTTGCGTCAAAACGGATGCCCCAATATTGTTATAAATGATTTGGCACGCTGTGACATGTCAAAAACTGTTGCAGATGCGTTCAGATACAGCAAATTAGTACTTGCAACAACCACCTATAATGCAGATATTTTCCCTTTTATGCGGGAGTTTATCGAGCATTTAACAGAGCGTAATTTCAGCAATCGTACAGTTTCTTTTATTGAAAACGGAAGTTGGGCACCTATGGCAACTAAAACGATGCGTTCTATGTTGGAAAATTGCAAAAATCTGACATATACCGAAGCAACGGTTAAGATTATGTCCGCACTTAATGAAGAAAGTTCAATGCAACTTCATTTATTGGCGGAAGAATTATGTAAAGACTATATTTCTCTACAGGATTCCGCTGTCAACAAGAATGATTATACAGCACTTTTCCGCATCGGTTACGGTCTTTATGTCGTAACTTGTAACGACGGCAAGAAAGACAACGGTATGATTGTCAATACGGTAACTCAGGTAACCAACACGCCTAATCGAATTGCGGTTACAATCAACAAGAATAACTATTCTCACCATGTGATTAAACAGACGGAAACAATGAATATAAATTGTCTGACGGTTGATACCCCATTTAGTATCTTTGAAACATTCGGCTTTGCAAGCGGAAGAAATGTCAATAAGTTCGATGACAGTAAACAACTTCGTTCCGATAACGGCTTGGTAATTTTACCGCAATATATCAATGCCTATATGTCCTTAACAGTTGAACAGTATGTGGATTTGGATACTCACGGAATGTTTATTTGTTTCGTTACGGAGGCAAGAGTGATTTCCGACAGGGAAACAATTTCTTACACATACTATCAGAATAATGTTAAACCCAAGCCTAAAACCAAAGATAAAAAAGGATATGTCTGTACTATATGCGGATATATTTACGAAGGCGAAAATCTCCCAGATGATTTTATCTGTCCTATTTGCAAGCACGGTGCTGAAGTTTTTGAAAAGATAAAGGATTGATTTTGATAACCCATCCGTGTTGCAAAGGTTTTGAGAAGATTTATATGGCACGACAGAATTCATGCCAAAGCGATGTTCAGAATGGGAATTGCGACTTTTGGAGTTGACGTTATTCCCAACATATTTTATTTTTCTAAATAAGGAGATGCATGATAATCTATCAGGCTCCCTTCTTAATTAAATAATTTTACAGAAAGGAAAAAGAAAAACCATGAAATACGTATGTGATGTTTGCGGCTGGGAATACGATGAATCAATCGGCGATCCCGATAACGGTATCGCTCCCGGCACAAAGTTCGAAGACCTGCCCGCCGATTTTGAATGCCCCCTCTGCGGAGTCGGTAAGGATATGTTCTCAAAAGCAGAATAATCAACAGGTTGAAATATTAGGATAAAAATAGAATAACGCTACGGTTTATTATGTCAGTAGCGTTGTTTTAATGCTAATCTTCTGTAAATTAAACATCGGTTATTCAATGTTTATCACATCATGATTTACAAAGAGATTTATTGAAAATTTAATTTTATAAATTACTGTTTTTGAAGTGAAAAAATATTTATATTTATTCCCAAATAATTGTTGCAAAATCTAAAAGGTTATGGTATAATCAACAAAAATACCGTATGAGGTTTGCTATGGAAAATATGAATTATACGATTTGCCCAAAATGCAATAATCAGGTTATATTCGGCAGTACATTCTGTAGTTCTTGCGGTCATCGTTTTGAAAATAAAACAAGGATATGTCCGTCTTGTAATAACAGTATTTCTGCTGATAATTTGTTTTGCACAAATTGCGGATATAAATTCAAAACAGAGAATGTGCAATTTTGTGCTGAGTGCGGAAATGCTTTATCGGGTGCTGATTTATTTTGTACGAAATGCGGTGCTAAAGTTTCGCCAACAAATCAAGCCAATGTTGAGGTTAAATCGCAGATTGTACAGCCAACTCCGGTGTATCAACCAATTCCTGCTTATCAACCATCTGTTCCGGTTCAAAAAGATAACAAAAAAGTAATTATCCCTATTCTCTGTGCCGTAATTGTGTTACTTGTTGCCGCCATAATTGCAATTGTATTGGTTAAAAACAAAGATAAACCGTCAGTTTTGCCAAATTCCACGACTGAAACGGAATCTAATGACACAACGACCACAATAAATACTACCGCAAATGCTACTACAGCCGATAAGACAACTGTGGCACCGATACATACAAATCCACCGTATAACAATGAAGGGTGGGCTGAGGCTTACGTTAATACAAAAAGAGATGACTTAAATCTTCGAAATTCGGCTTACGATGGCGATATAATTGACACAATGCCCAAGGATAGCACTCTATATGTACTTGATTATGGTGCTAAGTATAATAATTTCTATTACGTATGTTTTGACGGAATATATGGTTATGCAAGTTGTGATTATGTAAAACTTTATTCCGGACAAACACCGGATAATGTTTCTTTCCCTGATTACATTGGGAAGTTTTATTCAAAATATTGTGAAGATATGGATTATAAATGGGAATTCTATGATTACATACGAATCCGTAAGGATAAAATAATCCTTTGCATAAATTATCTTGAAGGCTTGGCATACGCGGAAGCGACATATAATGTTTCGCCTGATGGTAAAACTTTAACCCTGGGAACCGTTTATTACACAAACGGTGTAATGGCTTTGTCTGCAGGTGCAACAATAGAATATCTGGGGAATGATGTTTTGCAAGTATATGGCTTTGAAGCATACAGTTACGAATTTATGATCCCGATTTCTCCGGCATATGAATCAGGCTTGATTTTTTATCGATAAAGCAAGCATGATTTTAGAGAATGATCTTGATTGATTTTATGTGAAAATTCAGGGAAGATTAAGAAAATTAACTCGGTAAACAATATAATGACTGTGCATTGCGGTTTTGAAGACACAGTCATTTTTTAATTTGCGAGATATTCTTAAGAGATTTTCGTTCACAAATTTGAAAAATAGAAAATTGTTATTGGTTTCCTAAAATGAAAAATGATTCTCAATGTTCCCGGCTGTCATTTTCGGAAAAACTATTGACAATAATACTTATTTATGATAAATGTCTTTTTCGATTTTGCATAAATTTTAATAATAAATGATTGACAAATCCATTATTAGGTGATATAATTGTTTCGTAAGAATGGCTAATAATTCGCAAGAAATATTTCAAAAATTAGTTTGACTGCTCAACTCCCCAGCGAAAGAATAATTATGATAAACAAAGTGAGAGATTGTACCAGTTTAGATTTAAGAATCAAAAAAAGAATTTTATATAAAAGGAAGCGTTTTAAATGAAAAATAAAATTAAATCACGAGGCATCCTTTCATTGCCGGGGCTTCTCATTTCCGGTATCTTGATAATCAGCCTTCTCGTAAGTGTAATTATAACCCCTGTTTCAGCAACTGAGGGATTTGTTATCGGCGACGTTAACCGCGACAACAATGTCAATGCAAGCGATGCACGATTAGTCTTAAGACATGCGATGGGATTAGAAACTAATGGTGAATTTGATGTAACACTGGCGGATTGGGATAATGATGAGAAAATAAGTCTAAGCGATGCGAGGAATATTCTCCGATATGCATTGGGACTTATCGGATTACCTGATTGGTACGAATCCACTGATCCGCCTACAGATGTTCAGACCATACCTGTATCCCAAATCGAATTGTCAACCGTGGAACCGACAGATACGTCTGACTCTTTTGTAAAAACTTATCAGCCCTTAGCATTTACCCCCGTTTATCCTGATGGAAGCAAGACTTTTGATGATTATGACGGTATTTTGAAGCTTTTTACAAATCAGGCAAAAGATTTGACTGAGCAAGGTGGGTATTTTGATGGTATGTATTATAAAGATACAGTAATCAATGCTACTCGTGCGGAAATCGCAGAAACACAATCTCCGCAACCTGATGATAGTGCAAGTAACGGAGAACGAGAGTTTTCGGAAACCAATTTACAGGTTGAAGGTATTGATGAAGCGGATATAATCAAAACAAATGGTGAATATGTTTTCGTTGTGAGCAGTAATTCTGATGAAAATTCTGAAACTTATTCTTACCCTGCTTTGCGGATGGTTGATGCTTATATGCCCTATTCTTCTTACAAAGATGCTATTAAGATTATCGATATCAATAACCTTGAAGATCCTGTTCATGTAAATACCCTTATCCCGAAAAAGCAGACTGAATGCGGATACAACATCAAGGATATGTATCTGTCGGGAGAAACTTTAGCAATTATCGTAGACTATTACATTTATTCTAAAGAAGAATACCCGGTTGAACAGGAAACGGGCATTGAATTTGACGTAGAAGAATCAGAAATTTGGCTTGCTACTCAATATTCGGGTGTAATTATTTATGATATAAGCGATATTAAAAATATTGCTGAAACTGCTCGCTATACAACCAAAGGTACAAATCTTGACAGCAGACTTATCAATGGAAATCTTATTCTTATCAATAATTATTACGTAGATATCTGGTCGGTATATAATGGGAGGACAAGCGGAAATACCTGTATACCGTCTGTAATTACCGAAGAAGGGGAGAAATATTTGAATAGTGATTCTATCATTGTGTTAGATGATAAATCAACTCAATATGTCAATCTCTTAAGTGTTGCTCTTGACGGCTCACGTGAAGAACAAGCTCTTTCGATTTTGGGTACGGCAAATGAGATTTTCTGCAACGGAGATAATCTCTATGTAACAAGTGAAAACTGGAGTTGGAGCTGGAATGGGGATAGTGAAGAAAAAAGGGTATTCACTTCCTCTACGGGTGAAACATATGAAGTTTACTCCTCAACAACCATCTTCAAATTCGATATTTCTGACGGTTCAATCACTTTTACCGCAGACGGAACAATTCCCGGAGTTGCAAACGGCAGTTTTGCTCTTGATGAATATAAGGGATATTTCAGAACAGCCGTTACTGTACGAGATACCGATTTCAATGTCCGCTCCGCAGTCTTTGTTCTTGACAAAGCTCTGAATATTGTCGGTTCGATTGACGAACTTCAAGCGGGCGAAGAAGTCAAGGGTGTTCGTTTTATGGGAGATACGGCTTATGTTGTAACTTTCATGCAGACCGACCCGCTTTTCGTTCTTGATATGTCAGACCCGATAAATCCGATTGAAAAAGGACAATTAAAAATCACCGGATTTTCTGATTATCTTCATCCCTACGGCGAATATATGATAGGTATCGGTTATGACGGCACGGAGGACGGTCTTAACAGCGGAACTAAATTCAGTCTGTTTGATGTATCCGATATGTCCAATCCGACAGAAGGCGACAAAATAACAATTGCAAGTGCCGGTATCTATAATTTTTCAAGTCGTGCATTCACAGTTGGCAAGAACGGACTTTTTGGTGTACCTGTAGAGATTTACCAAACATATACGGATAATGTGTATTATTCAACATCAATTAAAGGTATCCAGACTTTCTCGGTTGTTGACGGAAAATTGGTCGGTGGCGGATTCTATGCCGCATCAAATATCGAACCCAATGAAAGTTATTACTATTACACTCAAATCCTTCGCGGTATAATCGTAAATGATTATATTTTAGTCGTTACCGAACGTAGTGTTGATGCCTACAAAATCGGCGAAACCTTCGAACCTGTTAAATCCATTACATTCTAAACATAGATAACTCCGAGGGTTTTTGCTCTCGGAGTTGTTTGCTTTTAGCAAGAAAGAATGATGTGAAACCGATAGAATGAGATTATAACTATGAAGTTTTTGCTGAAAATCTGAAAAAATACCGTAAATACTTGATTTTTCTTTAATTTTATGTTATACTGTTATCACCATATAGAGTGCGTGAGGGACAAGCCCGTTGACCGCACAGCAACCTGCCGAAAGGTAAGGTGCTAATGCTTGATCGATGGGGTGATGAATTATTGATTTTCAAATCCTGTCGGTAACGATGGGATTTTTCGTTTCCTCTGTATTCTGTATGGTAATAAATTATATGGAGGAAATATAATGTTTAACCTTTCAGAATTTGCAAAAAGCAACAGCAAACCTATTTTTGTTTACCTTGCCGACAATCAGACGGCTTTGCGTTTTCTGCAAGATGTTGAAAATCAGGGCTTCACATTTCCAGATGGCACAAAACCAACTGAAAAACAGCCGAATTCATTCTTTGCTGTTCATTCCGATATGTCAATAAATTATATTGGCTTTATTGGTCGGATAGCATATCAGTGTAAATCCGGTAGTATTATTCGTCTGGATTATGCTGAAAAAATAGCGGAGTGAAAAATATCACTTTAACTCTGTGCTTGTTTTGTCAACATTAATTATTATGCAAGTATACACCGAAAGCAAAAGAGGATAGCCACGTTGCTGACCTCTTAGATTTTATATTGCATGGTGTCGCATATTCTATTAATATAGTATAAGTTAATCCAATATTGGAGGGCATATTTTTAATAATTTGGCAAGTTCTGATTTTTTATCTTTCTTAATAATTCATTTTTGAAACAATAGAGTGTCAATATATTATCATCACTATCAAGAGAATAGTTTGTTATGTTTTGCACCTTGAATGAAAAGGATTATTCAAGTATACTTAAATTGTAAGGAGCTGATTTTGCGAAACAAGACATAATTATATTTTTCCGAACTCGTCTTTGACCGCGAAGTAAGAAGGTTTTTCATTTTCATCGCAAGTAACAAGTCCCCAACGAGTTTCAGTTGGACAATCCGACTGCCCACAGACATAGCATCTTTCATCATCCCGCCAGCAGTAAACTATAAGACCGCACATAAAATCGAGAGATGCCAGCCTTTTGATAATATCACGATAAAACTTCGCTTGCCCTTCCGGAGTGTGATGATAACCGGGAATAACACAGGTTTTCGGAAGTTCTTTGTAAAAATGATTTGTGAATTCTGACCTAAAAACATAATTTGCGTAACGGCTCGAATCCTGTGCACAATGTTTAATATATTTACGCATTGTTTCAGGCATATTTTCAATGAATGCTTCGATGTTTTTGCGAGCATCTCTTTTGTTTTTTGCCCCGTATGATTTTATTATTTCAAGTTTTTCTTTTTTAGTTTTCGGTACACCGCCACTGATATATCCGAATTCGCACAGAATGATGGGTTTGCCGGTCATCGCATAGAGATAGCGAAGCAAAGCCTCAAACAGCCACATTGTGCCGAAAAAGAAACAACCCATATAAATATCAATACCGACGAAATCGAAATAATTCATATAAGGTTTGAGATAAATATTTAAGTCTACCTGAGGACCAGCACAGTTGTAACATATAGGCAAATCACCTTTGTACGGTGTCATTGCCTTTGCACAAATTCCGATAAATTCCGCACCTTCTTTTACCGAAAAAGGCAACGTGAATCGCGGAATACCGATTTCGTTTGCAATTTGGAATGCTCCGCAAAGGTCTTTAAGATCTTTTACGAGAAATTCCGCAACCGCAGTTATTTTCGGGTGATCTTCCTTTTTCCGTACATCCATGCCGTGTGCAAGGAATGCGTCCGGAAAAGGAGTTACAACCATTACCTTAATGCCATTAGTTTGGAAGCGTCGCAGTTTGTTTTTGAACTCAATATATGCCACGGTTTCGTGCCCCTCATCGTCAAAAGGAAAAGGAGAATCGAATCTGGTCCACTCAATATTTGCGTTTTTCAGCTGATCGAAATTTTCACTCGGATGGCAAACACCCTTAAAAAACCCGTATTTTTCTTTAAAATCGATTGTTTCTTTATTTGATTGCGGAATGAAATATGATTTAATAAGATTTTTCGGCAAATGCTGTAATGTTGGCTTAATTTGATCAAGAATAAAACGTTCCAAAATACCACCTCATTCATTAAATTATTAAAGAGAATTGCAAGCCTTGTTGCCATTTATATTATTTTTTACATTCTCAGATTGATAGTTCAATGCTATATAATTGATGGCAATTACCTTGTCAAAGAATAGTTTTTCGCAAAATTTTCTTCCCATGTGTTTTCTATTCCGGCTCTCCATTCGAGAGCTTTGTTTTTCATTTCTTCGCAGATGTCGGGAAGTATTTCGACGAGGTTTGTTGTTTCCGACGGATCGTTTTCGAGATCGGCAAGGAACACATCAGCAACGGGTTTTTCTTCTTCCGCGGCACGGGGATTAATCAAAAGCTTATATTTCCCATTTCTGCAGGCTGTTTGTTCTTCCATTTCCCAGAAAATATAACCGTGTTCCGGAGCTTTTTCGTTCTTCAGTAGTGGCAACAGCGAAATGCCGTCAAGTTTATATTCTTCGGGATTTCCGCCGCAGGCGTCGAGAATTGTCGGGAAAATATCAGTCGCAATAAAAGGCTTGTCTTCAACTTTTGCCTCTGTTTTGCCGTATTGACTGAGTATTGCTGGAATGCGGATACCCCCTTCAAAAAGACTGAATTTATGTCCTCTGAATTTACCCGTTGTGCCGCCGTAATAGAAATCCTCCGTTCCGTCAAGCCAATTACGGGATTCTCTTGAAGGACCGTTATCGCTTTGGAAATAGATAATAGTATTTTCAAGCAACCCATGTCTTTCGAGTTCCGTTCTTATACTGCCTACACCGTCATCAACAGCACTGATCATAGCAGCCATAATTCTTCTGTCCTCAGGCAAGTCCGGAAATCTGTCAAGATATTTTTGCGGACAATGCATCGGATAGTGCGGTGCATTATATGCGACATAAAGGAAAAACGGTTCCGATCGGTGTCTTTGAATAAAGTCAACGCTGTCTTCGGTTATTTTTTCTGTTAGGTATTTGCCGTTTTCCCATACTTCCTTATCGTTTTCCCACAAATCATGAATGGGATTTTTGCCACCGTCTGCCATCCCGTAATAAAAGATATGAGAATAATAATCGAGACAACCTGCGAGGAAGCCCCGAAACTCATCAAATCCGTTCGAGTTCGGACGGCAATCTTCTTTTAACCCGAGATGCCATTTGCCCATGATACCGGTTGTGTACCCGAGTTTTTTCAACGCTGTCGCAATAGTCGGCACGCTGTCATTAAGTCCGGAAGCACGTCTGTGTCCGGCGAGAATAGCACGCACACCTGCGTTGCCGGGATATCTGCCCGTCAACAAAGCGGCTCTCGACGGAGAACAGACCGGAGAAGCCGAATACATTGAAGAAAATCGTATTCCGTTTTCCGCCAGTCCGTCAATATTCGGTGTTCTGAAATCTGTCGCACCCATGCAGCTAAGATCACCATAGCCTTGATCATCGGTCATAATGATGATAACATTCGGTTTGTCCATTTTCTTTTCCATATCAATCCCTATAATTAAATATTTAATTCCTTCAGCAAATGTTTGTTACATATTTTTATAAATCGGCAGGCTACAAAATTGTAAAATAGCAAGAATTATGCATTAAATAGACTGAATTTATCCTAAATAATAACGCATGATTTTCCAAAAATAATTAAAACAACAAGATTAATTACATTATATATCGCTTCCACCATTTCGTCAATAATATTTCTAAAAGAGAGATAAATTATTTTAGGTATTTGCACTGATGAGACAGGCGATAGATTTATTAATAATTTTGTGATATTATTTTGAAATATTAGTTTGTCCCCAAAAATGTGAGAAAAAGCTTTATTTCAAGCTTTTCTCGCACTTTTGGAAAATCAGATTGTACAAAAACATAGAATCTTCATTGCTTAAGTCGGTTCTACTAATGAATCCACAGGTGATCGGTTTCATTTTGAAGTGTATCATAAGGGTTAAGAATAAATATTTAATCATTTTTGTCAGAATTTTTAATATTAGCCCTTGATTTTTGTAACAAAAAGAGTTATTATTAATGTGTTAATATATACATAGGAGTAATAATACTTGTGAACAAAATGTTTTAATCCATAAAACAAAAAAAGATCTCACTTAAGAGATCCTTAATGCACACACTGTGCGGTCGGTTGCCCGACGATTTGAGTAAACTTTTATTTGAACTCACAGTGTAATTTCATAGGGACTACAAAACTACAATAGTAATATATCACAGAAAGGAAGATTTGTCAAGATGAAAAACGAGAAAAATTATTATTTGGGACTTGATATCGGTACAAATTCCGTTGGTTATGCAACATGTGATGACCAATATAATTTGCTGAAATTCCATGGTGAACCGGCATGGGGAGTTACTGTTTTTGATGAGGCATCTCTGAGTGCCGAACGACGTAACTTCCGTACAGCAAGAAGACGGCTTGACAGAAGACAACAGCGTGTATTGCTCGTTCAAGAACTGTTTGCGAAAGAGATAAGCAAATCTGATCCCGATTTTTTCAAGAGAATACAGTCTGCCCACCTTTTCAGAGATGAAGCCGGTTGGGGTTATACCTTGTTCAATGATAAGGATTACACCGACAAGGATTATCATGAGAAATATCCGACAATTCACCATCTGATATATGAGTTAATGACAAGCAACAAGCCTCATGATGCTCGTCTTGTCTATCTTGCCTGTGCGTGGCTTGTCGCACATAGAGGTCATTTCCTAAGTAATATTGATAAGGAAAACATCGACTCTGTAAAGGACTTTACAAAGGTTTATGACGAATTCCGTGATTACTTTATTTCAAATGAATACAGCATGCCTTGGGACTGCGATTCGGTTGTTGAAATAGGTGATATTCTCAAAAAGAAACTCGGAGTTACTGCCAAATCAAAAGAGCTTGTAGCACTTTTGTACGAAGGCAAAAAACCCTCCAAAGAACCTACCGAGGATTTTCCCTTTAGTCGTGATGCGATTGTACGTCTTTTATCAGGAGGCTCTGTAAAGTGCAAAGATATATTTGCGAATGACGAATATGAAGATTTCGGCTCTGTTTCGCTCGGTCAAGAGGAAGAGAAATTTGATGAACTTGAGGCAAATATCGGCGAGGACTATTCCTTAATTGCTGCATTGCGAAACCTTTATGATTGGTCTGTACTTGTCGATGTCCTCGGTGATGCAAGTTGTATTTCCGAATCAAAAATAGCCGTTTATGAACAGCATAAGTCGGATCTTGCTTTGCTGAAACATATAATCAGGAAATACGTACCGGAAAAGTATGATGACGTTTTCAGAACTTTAGGCAAGGATAATTACCCCGGTTATACTCATCATACAGACGAAAAACGAGATAAGAAGTGGAATACTGTCAATGGTGAAGCATTTAACAAATTCGTGTCAGGGATTATAAAAAACATCACCCCGGACAGCGAAGATACTGCGGCTTTTGATGATATGAAAGCCCGCCTTGAGTTACATGCATTTATGCCGAAACAAAAGACTACGGACAACCGCGTTATTCCCCATCAGTTATATTGGTATGAGTTAAATGCATTGCTAAAAAATGCCGAATTGTATTTACCTTTCCTTGCACAAAAAGATGAGGATAATCTCACACCGTCGCAAAAAATTCTTTCCGTATTTCTGTTCAGAATCCCTTATTTTGTCGGTCCGCTTAACAAGCATTCCGATTTTGCATGGATTCAAAGGAAGGCTGAAGGAAAGATTTATCCTTGGAATTTTGAAGAAAAAGTTGACCTTGATGCAAGTGAAGAGGAATTTATCAAGAGAATGACCAATACCTGCACTTATCTTCCCGGCGAGCCGGTTTTACCGAAAGATTCGCTTCTTTATCACGAGTATACCGTTCTTAATGAAATCAACAACATTAAGATAAACGGCAATAATATTTCCGTTGAACTGAAACAACGTATATACAACGAACTTTTTATGACCAATAAAAAAGTAACCAAGAAGAAACTCGTTGATTTTCTGGTATCCGTTGGTGCTCTTGAAAAGGGAAATACGGAGGCACTGACCGGTATAGACATTAACATCAACTCAAATCTTGCTCCGCAAATTGCTTTTCGACGACTTATAGATTCCGGCACGCTTTCAATCAACGATGTTGAACGAATTATTGAAAGAGCATCTTATGCCGAAGACAAAACTCGTTTAGGAAAGTGGTTGGCTTCAAATTATCCGCATATCAGCGAAGCGGATCGCAAATATATCACCGGAATAAAGCTTAAAGATTTCGGTCGTCTTTCTCGAAAATTCCTTACTGAAATTTACGGTGTTGTATGCAATGATACCGGTGAAGCAATGTCAATAATTGAAGCTCTAAGGAATACACAGAATAATCTGATGGAACTCCTCTCTTCAGATTTAGGTTATATAGATACCATTGAAAACATCAAACGCGATTATTATAGCGAGCATCCCATAACTCTTTCCGACAGATTGGACGAAATGTATGTTTCAAATGCCGTTAAGAGACCGATATACAGGACACTTGCTATCTTAGATGATGTAACTAAAGCATTTGGTGCTCCCCAAAAGATATTTGTAGAAATGACACGTGGTGCAAGACCTGATCAGAAAGGACAACGCACAAAAACAAGAAAACAACAAATTCTTGACCTTTATGATAACTGCGGACAAGATGTAAAAGTTTTGAAAGCACAACTTGAAGCAATGGGAGACTATGCCGACAACAAACTCCAAAGCGATAAACTTTTCCTATACTACTTGCAACTCGGTAAATGTATGTACACCGGAACAGCATTGGAATTAGAAAAACTCGGAACAAAAGAATATGACATTGATCATATTTATCCGCAATCATTCGTAAAAGATGACAGCATTATAAATAATATGGTGCTTGTGCTTTCATCGGCAAACGGTGCAAAAGGTGATACCTATCCCATCGTTGAGAATATTCGCACAAGAATGTATTCATTCTGGACAATGCTCAATAAAGCAAAATTGATAAGTGATGAAAAATACCATCGTCTGACAAGAGCAACCGCATTTACCGAAGAGGAAAAGTATCAATTCATCAATCGTCAGATGACTGAAACCTCGCAATCTACCAAGGCGATAGCAACATTGCTAAAAGAACGTCTGCCTGAAACAGAAATTGTTTATTGCAAGGCGAAACTTACCTCAGATTTCAGACAGGAGTTCGATCTGCTTAAATCCCGAACATTTAACGACCTTCATCACGCAGTTGATGCTTATCTGAATATTGTTTGCGGAAATGTTTATAATATGCGTTTTACAAAACGTTGGTTTAATATCAATGAAAGATATAGTGTCAAGCCGAAAACATTATTCACACGTCCGGTTATTTGTAATGGAGTAACCGTATGGGACGGCGAAAATATGCTTGCAAAAGTCAAGGCTACCGCGGTTAAGAACAACGCTCATTTTACGAAATTTGCATTTTTCAAAAAAGGTGGTTTGTTCGACCAAATGCCTGTCCCCGCTGCTGCCGGACTGACACCACTCAAAAAAGGAATGCCTACGGAAAAATACGGTGGCTACAACAAAGCGGGAGCGATGTTCTATATCCCCGTAGGATATACAATTGGGAAAAAATCAGATACACTGATTATGTCCGTTGAACTCTTACATGGACAACGTTTTCTCGACGATGCCGAATTTGCAAAAGAATACTCCTTTAAGCGTCTTAAGCATATTCTCGGCAAAGATGTTGATAGCGTTAAATTCCCGATGGGAATGCGTCCTTGGAAGGTGAACACTGTTCTTTCATTGGATGGTTTCAGAGTTTGCATATCCGGAATTTCAGGTGGCGGAAAAAGGCTGATTGCACAATCTTGTATTCAGTTTTCAGATAATAAATTCTGGCAGTACTATCTTAAAAAACTTGAAATGCTTGTTGAGAAGGTCGCCAAAAAGCCGAATCATATCTACGATGAAAAATACGATAATGTCTCCGTTGAAAAAAACTTAGAGCTTTATCGCCTTTATATTCATAAATTGCAGAATAACATTTACAAAAAGCGTTTGAATAATCCGGTTGAAACTCTGATAAAGGGAGAAGAGAAGTTTTCTAATCTGTCCGCTGTCGAACAGGCAAAAGCCTTGCTCAATATTCATCAGATTTTCGGTCGTCTTGCCTCAGGTATTGATTTAACAGCTATCGGCGGTGTTGCAAGAGCGGCAGAGACACGTATCAGCGTGACCGTTTCAAACTGGAAAAAGAACTACTCTGATGTTCGAATAATTGACTCCTCCGTTTCCGGTTTATGGCAGAAAAAATCAGACAATCTTCTTGAAATCTTATGAGTTGGCGAACGGTGATAATTTCAAATCAAGCAAAACTTGACTATAAGATGGGCTTTATGACCGTCAGAGGTCTTGAAACAAAGAAGATAGCGGTTGATGAAATTGCAATACTCATAATTGAAAATACCGCAGTTTCAATAACAGGCTGTCTTCTTGAAACCTTGCTTGAGAAAAAAGTGCGGGTGATATTCTGTGACTCAAAGAGAAATCCGGCGGGTGAGTTGGTTCCGCATCACGGAAGTCACGACAGCTCCGCAAAAATTCGTACACAGATAACATGGTCGGACGACATCAAAGCAGCCGTCTGGCGAGAAATCGTAAGCGAGAAAATAAGAAATCAGGCGGACTTTTTGAAAGAACTTGAAAAAGACCGCGAGGCAGAATTGCTTATGTCATATATCGGGCAAGTTGAATTAAACGACGTAACCAATCGCGAGGGGCATGCGGCGAAGGTTTACTTCAATGCTTTGTTCGGAATGAATTTTACCAGAAGTGAAGATACTCCTGTTAATGCTGCCTTAAATTACGGGTACAGCCTTATTCTCTCCGCCTTTAATCGTGAAATTTCTGCAAACGGCTATTTAACTCAGTTGGGTATATTTCACAACAACATGTTTAACCATTTCAATCTCGCTTGTGATTTGATGGAACCCTATCGTGTGATTGTAGACAGAAGTGTTTATTCTATAGATACATCTGATTTTTCCAAAGAGCAAAAACATGAACTTTGGCGGATATTGGAACAGGATGTAAGAATAGGCAACGCAAAGCAGTTGGTTTCAAATGCGATAAAAATTTATACCAGAAGTGTTTTTGATGCAATAAATGACAACGATCCGTCTTTGATAAAACACTTTTCATTTATCGAAGCTGACAGTAATTTGATAAGTATATGAGTTCATTCAGATTTATGCGACTTATTTTGTTTTTTGATTTACCTACAGAGACGCTTGAAGATAAACGCAGCTACAGAAAACTGCGAAAAGCGTTACTAAAAAACGGATTCATTATGATGCAGGAATCCGTCTATTGCAAATTGCTCACTACCCCTTCGGTTGAAAATTCCGTAAAAGCACTTGTGCGAAAGAACCGTCCTGAAAAAGGACTTGTCCAAATGCTCACCGTTACGGAAAAACAATTTTCAAAGATGGAATTTGTAACCGGTGAATGGACTAATGACGTTATTGACACAACCGAAAGGACGGTGATTTTGTGAATGTAATTTTTCCCGGAATAGATCATTGTTTCGATACGACGGAGAGTTTTGTCAATACCGTAGTTATTGAAAACCCTACATTATTTGCTAATATCCTCAATGATATAAGCGGACAGATTTGCGGATATGAAGGAAAGTTTGTTGTTTCCGAGCATAATAAAGTTTTGCGTACCGATAAAACGGCGGAATTACTGACCGAATTTTTCCCCTTTGAAATAAACAGAAAACCACTGATTACAAAAATCATTGCCAAGTTGGAACAAAAAGCGATTTACGGTGATAATTATGCCGAAACAGTAGAGCTTCTTGGCAGGATTTCTGATTATCTTACAAAACTTTCACTTGATTTTTCCTGCGATATCAATTATACTAAACTTGATATAGGTGCAATCATCAAGGCATCCGGCGTTATGATTGAAGATGATTGCGATTTTCTTTGCGAAAAGATAATCAACTATATTCAGTTGGTCACGGAATTTGACAGGGAAAAACTCTTTATCACCGTAAATCTGCGTTTTTTTGTTGACAACAAGGAAGCGGAAGAGTTTATGAAAACAGTGTTGGGACACGGTTTTCATGTCATCTTGCTTGAGGGTGCGGAGCATGAACTTCTCCGACCTGAGAAAAGGTATATAATCGACCGTGACCTTTGCGAAATTTGTTGAATGCTGTTTGTTTCCCTTTGCACTTCATCCTCGGATGTTTACAGGACATCTTTGCCTCGAATTTTGATTTGAGGTTTGAGGTTTGAGAGCAGTGTAATTTCATAGGGAACTCAAACAAAGAATTGGGACACGCAAACTGAGATAGTTTGAGAGCAGTGTAATTTCATAGGGAACTCAAACCGACATCAATCTTTCCGCCACCGCCACCGTGTTTGAGAGCAGTGTAATTTCATAGGGAACTCAAACATAGAGAAGAGTATAACGCCAAGAGAAGAGGTTTGAGAGCAGTGTAATTTCATAGGGAACTCAAACTTTACCCGTGCCGTTAGTTCCCTCAATATGTTTGAGAGCAGTGTAATTTCATAGGGAACTCAAACTATCGTTCAAATTAGTCAAGCGGTGTTTAGTTTGAGAGCAGTGTAATTTCATAGGGAACTCAAACTAACCCTAAGGCTAATTTGTGGATCTGCTTGTTTGAGAGCAGTGTAATTTCATAGGGAACTCAAACAAGCAATATAAAATCATTCGTTGACCTGTGTTTGAGAGCAGTGTAATTTCATAGGGAACTCAAACATTCCAGCCGTTGCAAACCGTTCCACTGTAGTTTGAGAGCAGTGTAATTTCATAGGGAACTCAAACTTCCGCTCTTGCTACCTTGTTAATCGGCAAGTTTGAGAGCAGTGTAATTTCATAGGGAACTCAAACACAGATGATTATCAATTCAATCGTGTTTGGGTTTGAGAGCAGTGTAATTTCATAGGGAACTCAAACAATGATTACAAGGCTTGAGCCTTCAACTGGTTTGAGAGCAGTGTAATTTCATAGGGAACTCAAACTGTATCTTTTGCCGTTTGAACTTCAATAAGGTTTGAGAGCAGTGTAATTTCATAGGGAACTCAAACTGAAATTGTTGCCATATTTACCATA